>NZ_JBEPOT010000015.1:0-227622 GCF_040546905.1 Bradyrhizobium sp. S3.3.6
CGCCGGCCTCCCGTCCCGGCGGGTAGCTTGAATCACCAAAACGCTGATTTGTGAATCCCCAACGATTCAGTCAGATGGGCTAACGCTCTAGAGCAAATGAATTCACAATTGACAAGCAGCGGCTCGGGCTTGGCGCACCATGTCGCGCAATCCGGTGCAGAGCTGCAGCAAATACTCTCTTCGATCGCTTCCACTGCAAACTCTGTCAAGGATGCCAGCGAGCCCCTTGCTGAGACTTCTCGCCAGATCGCTTCTGCATCGGATCGCTTGAGTATCGCAGCGAAGGCGATGGATGAGAGCGCTGCTCGTACCCACGGCGAGATGCGTCAAGTCGCGGATATGTTGCAGTCTTCTTTGGCGGCGACAGCCAAGCAATGGGAGGACTACGAAAGCAGATTTGCCAATGTCGATGAAAGCCTTAGCTCGGTGATCGAACAAATTGTCAAATCGGTGCAGGATGCAATCGATTTGCTTAATACGTTTGTCGAGCGGATCGACGAGAAGCTGTCAGGATCGGTCGATCGGCTGGGCGGCGGTATCGATGAACTTCTTGAGTTTGCTCAAACGATAGAACATGCGACCGCGAGATTTAGAGTGAACGCCGCAGCTGAGTCTATAACTGGCTAGGTCTTGCAATGGTCTCGCGCAACAACGTGGTGCCAGAGGACGAGGAAAGCTACTTCGCATCTATGACGGATGTGATCATCGGTCTTCTCTTCATTTTCATTATTATGTTGATGTTCTTTGCTACGCGGTTTCAGCAAGCGACGCAGACTCAGGTTGAGGAAAGTAAGAAGCAGAGCGAAGCAACTGAAAACCTTGTCTCGACCACGAAGCGACAAGATGCGCTCATTGATGAGTTGAAGGACAGTGAACTGGCTCGTCGCGCAATTCTCGACGAACTTGAAGGAGAACTGAAAAAGGATGGGATTACTGTCTTTGTAGTCAGAAATGATGGAATACTCCGTCTGCCGGAAGACGTTCTATTCGAAAGGTCGAGCTGGGAAGTTAAGACACGGGGCCTTGGGGCCCTAAGGTCTCTTGCAAAAGCACTCGATCATGTCTTGCCGTGCTACACTTCGACGGTGCAATCGCCGCAAGGTAATTGTCCCAGTACCAAAGCAAAAATCGAAGCGATCTTCATCGAAGGCCATGCTGATGCAGATCCATTTCGCTCGCTGCCCAATCCTGTCGCCACTGTTACTAATCAGTTGCGCGTGGCGCCGCCCAATCGCGCAACAGCGGCCCAATCTCCGTCGCAACAAGCTGGCGTTCGTTCATCGTTTCTTCCTTCATCAAGTCCCTCCGGCGCGCCGGCGCCATCTCCCTCAATTGTCCAAACTCGTAGCAACGTCCCGCCTCGCGACAATCTAGATCTCTCGGCCCTCCGGGCAACGAGTACCTTTCGCGAGTTGCTCAAGATTCAGCAGGATCTCATGCGATTTAGAAGCCCTACGGGAACGCCCGTCCTGAGTGTGTCGGGGTACGGCGATACACGGCCACTGGAGCGAGAAGCCGGCGAGACGAATGAGCAGTACAAGCAGAGAAATCGAAGGGTCGATCTCCGGATACTAATGGCTACACTGAAGTCGGATGAGGCCCGGCAAATGCAACGTGACATCCAGCAGGGAAAGTCGCAGTGAGGCTTCGAGAGCGGTTGGGCCAACTGAGGGGGGCGCGCCGAATCTTGCGGCTGCCAAAGGCGCCGACAAAACTCCATATCGATGGTGCTTACGATCGAGCCAGCGAAAAGTACAAAGAATCTCGATCGGTCAACGAGGTTGATTACGATGCGCTTGTTGCGAGGCTAAGGTCGGCTACTCTGTCGAGGACGGTGGCAGGGCTGTCGCCCCGTGACCTGCGTTATGCCGCGAATTGCCTGTTCGATCCTCGATATTCGATGGCTCAGGACAGAGAGTTCATCGAGCAATATCTAGGTGCGTTGCGTCTGCTCCGAAACAGAATGGCAATCAGGCGTTTGATCTACAACTACTGTCGCTATTTCGATCCAGTCGATTCAAGGATTGCCCGTCTCGGACAATTTTTGGAAGAGGAGGTCTCAAAAGCTGGAACCCACCGATTGTGGTCCGAGCGTCAGCGCCTCGTTGGCATATTCTCTCCGAAAAGAGCACCCAGGGAGATCGCCGAGCATACTTTCGCGACCTCGTCTCCTCGCGAAAAATTAGGTGAATTCGGGCTGACTGGTCCTTTGGCCGTCGAAGGGTTGTCCGCGTACGTGCTTTTAAGCGCGTTGGAAGTGATTCAGGCGCGACTATCCCGCATTCCCAGCTTGGAAGATGTCGACCGTGCTATCGCCTGGGGGCGATTGGGTGGGATAGAAACGCCCTTCTTCAAGTATCGTGGAGCGGTCGCGAACGCGTTGCTTCTGCCGTTCATCGATGTCGAGCCTGATCAACTGCTTCGGCTAAAGATACAAAACTTTCTATTAGACGATTTGGGCGATCCGCGAATCGATCGTAGTTCTTGGGTGACTACGGACGAAACGGCGCGAGCCGTGTTGATCCGTTGGTTGGCGCAAGCGACATTGGAGCAATTCCTAAGGGTAGTGGACCGTGTTGCGCCTAGACACCAGTGGGACGATCGGCGTGCGTTTTGGGGAGCTTACGTCGAAAAACAAGTAGTCTCAAACGCGTGGGTTGCCTTTGGAGTTGATGGTGCCCGGGTGGCCCGACAGATTTCGGAAAGCACATCGGATACGCTGATGCGTAGATTTGCCTCTCTCAGGGAAGCGAGTTCCGACCATGCAGTGCTACTGCTGAGTATTGGCGACCTCGTGGTTGCGGATTGGAGCCACAATGGGAAACTTCGTGTTTGGCGTAGTGGAGATCGATCCGCACCGCAGTTTGGCCTGCCCTCTTATGTCGCAAACCAATTGCGAGTGGGGCCAGACTTCGAAACGCCACATCTCCCCCCAGGCGGATGGCAGAGCCGCGCGGAAGCATACATTCGCAGACACACCGGTATTCGATTGAGCGAGTCAGAGTTCTTACCCCGTTAGCAATGTAAATCGAAATCATGAGTATTCATTTTCAGCACGAGTTCGACATCGAAGGCTTGAAGCTGCGTTTGGTGCAGAAGCCGATAATCGGACGGGCAAAAATTGTGCCTGTCGAAGATTGGGCGGCACACACTCATGGCCAAGCTTTCGTCAGTGTTTCTCACGTTCTCGCACTTGCCGATGCGAATCTCATTTCTCAGACCGATGACGCTGTCATTCTCGGCCATGACGTAGCCGCGTCGATGACGGAGCCGCAAGCGCTTGGGTTAGGGCTGCCGCCGACAACCAAGGCTCCGCTGCAAATTGAGACAAGGGGCCTAATTACAGAGGCAGATTTTCGAATTCTCTATCGATGGATTGGCCCGGGAAACCGCCCTCTCAGGGTGGATCGAATGGGGTGCCGCCTCATCGTCGATGGGGGGACCTACCGCTTGTCTGAGCCGCTGTACAGTATGGTGAATGCAATAGACGAATTTGGTAGGACGCCGCCTGCGGATCAGCCGCTGCGCATGGCCGCACTCGCGCGCCTGCAGGCTCTGATCCCGGAAGAGGCACAAGCTCAACTATCTGTCGACAGATATTTCTCCAGCTTTCGTGTTTTGCACGCGACGGCATTCTCCCTCAGTTTGAGGACCGATGGTCGAGAATTTGACTTCGACCCCGTGCTCTTTGGGCGCCGCGCACAAGCGAGCCAAGCAAAGGATGAACCCATAAGCGAAACTGAAGGATTGCTTACCGGACATCAGCAGGAGATATTCGCGCGCGATCGCTTCCGGTCTTCTCAGAGCGCAAGGGCGTCGTATCTTATTGAGAGCGGAGTTTACGTATATTTGGATAAGCCGCTTCAAGAGGCGGTAGCCATCGTTCGTAACGTGCAGCGAGCGGACGCAGCAACTCGAAAGAGGTTCGTTCAGTCGCCGCAGCTTTACCTGAAGGAAGGGTTGTCGGAATCGATAACTGAAGATGAGATAGACGCACTGTTCATTGAAACTGAGCAGTACTCGGCGCGAGTAGTTGATGTGGGCATCTGGGTGCCGCCCATAATTCCTTGGATCAAAAAGGAGCCCAACGACTGGCTACCTGAGAAGTTTGGACTTCGTATCGGCGATCAGTACATTTCGTTGACGGTCGACGATTTGGCTCCGCTTCGTGAGAGCATTCGTGAGGCAATTGATGGTGGCAAGACATTTGTCAATTTTGGTTCCGATCAGGTTCAGATCCCGGCGACTAAGGAGGCCGAACAATCAATAGCGGAACTGCTCGGCATTGTGCGTCCCAATATTTCGCCGGACCAAACTCCTGGTTTTGGCGAGCCCGCACAGCGAGACGAGCGGCGTGTTTTGATCGTCGAAGAGAATTTCGAAAGTTTGGGATTTGAGCGAGCCGCGAAGCCAAGGCAAAGCGGTGAAGCAGGTGTTCCTACGGCTGTTCGATCTACGCTTAAGAAGCATCAAGTCACTGGTTTAAGGTGGCTTCAGACAAGCTGGCGAGATGGATATCCGGGTGCCCTTCTTGCAGATGACATGGGACTCGGAAAGACCCTTCAGGCGCTTAGCTTCTTGGCTTGGATCCGCGAAAACGAGTTGTCATCTCGTTCATTCGGAGCGCCGAGACGGCCGTTGTTGATTGTGTCGCCGACCGGGCTGCTCGCGAACTGGGAGAAAGAGCAGGAAATTCACCTCCATAGGCCGGGTTTAGGAGAAATCTGTAGGGCATATGGACGTCACTTACGTCTTTTGAAAGTCTCGAACGATCAAGGATTTCCGGAGCTCGACAATCGCCGCATTCAAGAAGCCGATCTGATTCTAACAACCTACGAAACTCTGCGCGACTATCATCTCAGCTTCGGAGCAATTCGATTTAACTGCGTCGTCTTTGATGAAATGCAGAAGGTTAAGTCGCCCACTTCGCTTATCACTCGGGCGGCGAAATCTGTTAACGCCGATTACACGCTGGGACTTACAGGCACGCCGATCGAAAACCAGTTGGTCGACCTCTGGTGCATCATGGACATAGTCAGTCCAGGGAGCCTTGGCGATCTAAAGACCTTTTGCGAAAAATACCGTCATGAGGATGAGGCTGCCCTGGAGCAACTTCATGCTCGAATGCTTACGCCAAATTCTGCCGGCGCGCCCCCGCCGATGCTTCGTCGCATGAAGGCAGACGAGCTCGATGGTCTTCCACAAAAGATGATTCACATTCGGCGCAGGCAGATGCCGGCAGACCAAGCGCAGATCTATGCGCAGACAGTGGCGCGAGCAAAGCAGCCCGACGCTGGGCCGATGCTCGAAACGCTGCACATGCTCCGGGGCATATCGTTGCACCCGATCTGGCCGCCTGCGGGCGAGATTGCGGATGAACGGTCTTTCATCGAACAGTCGGCGAGATTATCAGAAACTTTCGACATCCTCGATGAGATAGCTGCGAGACGGGAAAAGGTCCTGATTTTCTTGGAGAGTCTCGATCTGCAGGCGCATCTTGCATTGATGATCAAGCGCAAGTACGGCCTGAAGCATCGGCCAATGCAAATCAATGGAGACGTCGCTGGTGAAAACCGGCAGAAGTTGGTGGACAAATTCCAGGAGGAGCGCGGCACGTTTGACGTGATGATTCTTTCTCCACGCGCTGGCGGCGTCGGATTGACGCTTACAGCAGCAAATCACGTGATCCATCTTTCTAGGTGGTGGAATCCCGCCGTGGAGGATCAGTGCACGGACAGAGTTTATAGGATCGGGCAAGTGAAGCCCGTCAACGTGTACTATCCGATGGCGGTTCATCCTCTATATGGAAGTGGCAGTTTCGATGAACTGCTAAACGCACTGCTCACTCGCAAGCGCAAGTTGTCTGAGCGGATGTTGATGCCTCAAGTGAATTTAAAGGCGGACCAGAGTTGGTTTGCTGATGGTTTGGGGCGGGCAAGCCCTTCGTCAAGCGCGACATCAATCGATGAGATCGATCGAATGGAGCCATTGGAGTTTGAAAGATGGGTACTCGCTCAATGTGGGCGTCTCGGCTGGGAGGTTTCGCGGACGCCGAGCTCGCGGGATGGAGGGGCGGACGGGGTCCTGATTCATCGAGCGACCAGCACGTGTTTGATAGTTCAATGCAAACATACGCAGTCGAGCGAGTCGCTTTGTGACGACGCCGCGATAAATGACCTCTTAAGGGCGCGCACGCACTACTCACCCGAAGCGCGCTTGTTCGCGATCACTAATGCAAGAGCTTTTTCTCGAACTGCAATGGACAGGGCAGAGCGGCATAAGATTGAATTGATCGCGCGCGAAGAGGTTTCGAGCTGGCCATCACAATTGCTCTCCTGAAAACAAAAACGGCCGGATCTTTCGATCCGGCCGCAACGCAAAACTCTTACTTGGCTAAGCCTACGCCACGCGACGCAATTTAGCCGCCGCCCAACTCAAAAATTCGCTTAGCTGGCCTTCTTGACCGGCGCGTCGCCGACCTTCTTCTGGATGGCGCGCTTCAGCTCGAGGGCGCGCGGCGACAGGACGTCGGCCTTGGCCTTGAGCAGGAAGGCATCTAAGCCGCCATTGTGGTCGACGCTCTTCACCGCGTTGGTGGAGACGCGCAGGCGCACGTTGCGCTCCAGCGCTTCGCTGATGAAGGTCACGTTGACCAGGTTCGGCAGGAAGCGGCGCTTGGTCTTGATGTTGGAGTGGCTGACCTTGTGGCCGACGAGGGGGCCCTTGGCCGTCAGTTCGCAGCGGCGAGACATGTCACTAATCCTCAGTTTCGAGCCCCCAACGAGTTGCGGCCGCCATCCGGGGCGCCACGGGGGCAAATTCTCTGTCCTTGCAGGGAGCGGCGGACGTATAGGGGGGAAGGGGCGGGTAGTCAAGGCGACGGGCCGTTTTGGGCCCGTCGTCCCGGGGCGGGCGGGAGCCCGAACCCGGGATCTCGATCGGCATATTCAGGTGTCATCGCCCGCGAAGGCGGGCGATCCAGTATTCCACCGGCGGCGCGGCTGGAACAGAGAGGCCGCGGCGTACTGGATGCCCCGGTCGAGCCGGGGCATGACAGCCGAGTGCGCAGGGCGAGGTGTGCGCCCCTGACGCATCCTCAATCACCAAAACGGCAATGTTTGAAATGCCTTACCATCACATAAAGGGCGTATTCACCGCCGAAAGACTCCGGTGAGTTCCCGGCTTATCGTGCCCGGATACATTGCTTGCGGCCGTAACAGGCTTAAGTAACACCCACTCGCGTCCCGATTGGATCGTCTCGTGCACACCTCGCCCCTCTTTCTGCCCCGGCTGCAGTCGGCCGGCAGGCTGGCTTTTGTCGCCCGGCTGGCGCTGGCCGCTATGGGCGGGCTGGTGCTGGTGTGGGCGGCGGAGCCGGCGGCAGCGCAAGGCAAGCTCGAGGCGCAGTACGAGGCGACGCTGTCGGGCATCCCGGTCGGACGCGGCGCCTGGAACATCGATATCCAGGACGACGTGTTTTCCGCGGCGGCCTCCGGCGGCACCACCGGCATCCTGAAGTCGTTCGCGGGCGGGTCCGGCACCGGCGCCTCGCAGGGGCGCGTCGTCAACGGCGCGCTGGTCGCATCGGCCTACCAGGCCTCCACCACGACCTCGAAGAAGACCGAAGAGATCCACATCACCCTCGACAAGGGCAATGTGAAGGATTTCGGCATCATTCCGGAGCCGCCTGTCGATGCCGACCGCATCGTCGTCACCGACGCGCATCGCCGCGGCGTGTTCGATCCGATGACAGCCTCGCTGGTGCGCGTATCAGGTACCGGCGATCCCGTGTCGCCCGAAGCCTGCCACGGCAGTGCGCCCGTGTTCGACGGCCGCATGCGCTACGAGCTGAAGCTCGATTTCAAGCGCATGGAGACCGTGAAAGCCGAGAAGGGCTATCGCGGCCCGGTCGTGGTCTGCGCGCTCTACTTCGTGCCTGTCGCCGGCTACATCCCCGACCGCCCCGTGATCAAATACCTCGCCGCCCAGCGCAACATCGAGATCGCCTTCGCGCCGGTGGCGGGCACGCGGATCCTGGTCCCGTTCTGGCTGAAAGTCCCGACGCCGCTGGGCCCGGCGATGCTGGAAGCGACCAGCTTCATCACTACCGCCCAGCCGCCAAGGGTGGCGAAGACGCAGTAGCCGCCGCTGCGACGCTCCCCCTAATCATAACAATGACTTAGCTACTGTGCATGGGGTTGTTTTCGCGAAAATGGGGTGGGGGTCATCGTTTTCGGGAATCCATTTGACTCCTCCCCGATTCTGATTCGACTCCGCGCCATCCCCAACTTAACGAAATCCGCCACCACATCGTCGCTTGTGCGACAGCCCAAAACTCCATCTAGTGCGATGGAAACAAGCGTCCCGCGACATGTTGCGTGAACGGAACAGGACTCACCGGGGAGTCAGCGATTCGGCCGCGATTCGTTCTGGAGTCGTTCCGAAGCTTAAGGCCACAGGGAAAAGCGTCGCAAAGTGAGACAGTTGCGCGGGATTTGGGGAAGCTGCTCCCACACGATCGGTGTCATCGCCCGGCTTGACCGGGCGATCCAGTACGCCGAGGCGGTTGTGGTGGAGCGGACAGGCCGCGGCGTACTGGATGCCCCGGTCAAGCCGGGGCATGGCAGCGGAGAATTTGGCCGCGTTCGGAGACATGGCTGACAGCACCTCGCCGCCCCAAACAGCACTGACATTCGCCCCAATCGCCACTACCTAATCATTCAGACATGGCCTTTTCCTCTTCCCCCTTCGCCTCCGAGCGCGCGCTTTCCGATCGCGTGCCTGGCGCCGGCGTCACTGCGGTGCTCGGGCCGACCAACACCGGCAAGACCCATCTCGCCATCGAACGGATGCTCGCGCATTCCTCGGGCATGATCGGCCTGCCGCTGCGGCTGCTCGCGCGCGAGGTCTATAACAAGATCGTCGGCCGCGTCGGCCCCGAGGCCGTCGCGCTGATCACCGGCGAGGAGAAGATCAAGCCGAAGAACCCGCGTTACTGGGTGTCGACGGTCGAGGCGATGCCGCGCGACCTCGACGTCTCCTTCCTCGCCGTCGACGAGATCCAGATTGCGTCGGATCTGGAACGCGGCCACGTCTTCACCGACCGCATCCTCAACCGCCGCGGCCGCGACGAGACGCTGCTCTTGGGTGCTGCGACGATGCGCCCGATCATCGAGCGGCTGCTGCCCGGCGTTTCCATGATCACCCGTCCCAGGCTGTCGCAGCTGGAATTCGCCGGCGATCGCAAGATCACGCGCCAGCCGCGCCGCACCGCGATCGTCGCCTTCTCGGCCGACGAGGTCTACGCCATCGCCGAGCTGATCAGGCGCCAGCATGGCGGCGCCGCCGTGGTGCTGGGATCGCTCAGCCCACGCACCAGGAACGCGCAAGTCGAGATGTTCCAGAACGGCGACGTCGATTATCTCGTCGCCACCGACGCCGTCGGCATGGGCCTCAATCTCGACGTCGACCACGTCGCCTTTGCCTCCGACCGCAAGTTCGACGGCTACCAGTTCCGCCGCCTGACGCCGGCCGAGTTCGCGCAGGTCGCCGGCCGCGCCGGCCGCGCCACGCGCAACGGCACCTTTGGGACGACGGGACGCTGCGGCCCGTTCGAGCCCGAGCTGGTGAATGCGCTCCAGAACCACATCTTCGACCCCGTGAAGATGCTGCAATGGCGCAACGCGAAGCTGGATTTCTCCTCGCTCGGCGCGCTCCAGGTCTCGCTGAACCTCGGCCCCGGCCATGAGGTGCTGACGCGGGCACCCATTGCCGAGGACATGCGCGTGCTCGACCACGCCGCCCGCGACGCCGATGTGCGCGATGTCGCGCATGGCAAGGCCGCCGTGGAACGTCTGTGGGAGGCCTGCCAGGTCCCGGACTACCGAAAGCTGTCGCCGGCCGCCCATGCCGAGCTCGTCACCACGCTCTACGGCTTCCTGATGCAGAAGGGCTGCATCCCCGATTCCTGGTTTGCCGCCCAGGTCGACCAGGCCGACCGCGTCGACGGCGACATCGACACGCTCTCGGCCCGGATCGCGCAGATTCGCACCTGGACCTTCGTCGCCAACCGCCCGGACTGGCTGAAGGACCCCGAACGCTGGCAGGGGATCGCGCGGGAAGTCGAAAATAAATTATCGGATGCGCTCCATGAACGCTTGACTGAGCGTTTCGTTGATCGCCGGACCAGTGTATTGATGCGCCGCCTGCGGGAGAACACGAGCTTGAATACGGAAATCGGCAAGACCGGCGAAGTCATCGTCGAAGGCCATGTCATCGGCCGCCTCGATGGCTTCACCTTTGCACCGGATGCGGCGGAAGCCGGCTCCGATGCGAAAGCCTTGCAGGCTGCTGCGCAAGCGGTGCTCGCCGGCGAGATCAACACGCGCGCCGAAAAGCTCGGCAATGCGCCGGACGATCAGTTCGTGCTGACCTCGGACGGCACCATCCGCTGGACCGGCGACGCAGTGGCGCGGCTGACCGCCGCAGAGGAGGCGCTGCACCCGCGCATCCGCATCATCTCGGACGAGCGGCTGACAGGTAGCCCCCGCGAGAAGGTGCAGGCCCGGCTCGACCTCTGGCTCAAGACGCACATCGAAAAGCTGCTCGGGCCGATGTTCGAACTGTCGAAGGCCGAAGACGTCACCGGCATTGCCCGCGGCATCGCCTACCAGCTCGTCGAGGCGCTCGGCGTGCTGGAGCGTCCCAAGATCGCCAACGAGCTGAAGGATCTCGACCAGCCCTCGCGCGCGACCTTGCGCAAATACGGCGTCCGCTTCGGCGCCTATCACATCTATTTCCCCGGCATCCTGAAGCCTGCCGCGCGTGCGCTGGCCGCGCTGCTGTGGGCGCTGAAGCAGGACAATGTTGATCTTTCGGCGCTTTCAGGTGCGCAGCATCTGGCATCGTCGGGCCGCACCTCGTTCCCGGTCGACAAGCAGCTGCCGCGCGATGCCTATCGCGTGCTCGGCTACAAGCAGGCCGGCGAGCGCGCCGTGCGCGTCGACATCCTGGAGCGCCTGGCCGACCTGATCCGTCCGGCGCTGGCCTGGCGCGACAACGCGCCCGGCGAAAAGCCCGCCGGCGCGCTCGACGGCCGCGGCTTCGTGGTGACGCAGGCGATGACCTCGCTGACCGGCTCTGCCGGCGAGGATTTTGCCTCGGTGCTGCGCGCGCTTGGCTATCGCATGGAGAAGCGTGCGCCACTGCCGCCCAAGCCGGTCGCGCCTGCTGCCGAGACGCTTGCTGCCGAAGCTTCCGCAGAAACGCCCGCGACCGAGGAGGCCGCGGCGCCCGCAGATGCCGCAGCGCCCGCAGATGCCGCGATCGAAGCCGTCACCGTCGAAGACGCGCCCGGCCTGGAGCCGCATGACGAGGGAGCGCACGAAGAGCCGGCGCTCGAAGCGTCGCCCGAAGCACCCGTCACGCCCGAAGATGCCCCCGGCATCGCGCCGCCGGCGGAAGAGGCTGCTGCGCCTGCGGAGGCTGCCACTGAAGCCGCTCCTGCCGAGATCGCTGCAACCGAAGCTGCCGCATCGCCCGATGCTGCTGCACCTGAGGCTGCGGCGGCGCCCGAGGCTGCTGCGGCGCCTGCCGAGCCGGAACTCGTCGAAGTCTGGCGTCCCGGTGGCCGTCACGAGGATCGCAAGCCGCGCCACGAGCGCCATCGTCATCAGCGCCACAACAACCAGCGTCCGCAGGCCGGTGCTGAAGCTGGCGCCGCGCCCGCGGAAGGCGAAGCCGCGCAGGCGGCCGATGGCGAGAAGCGCGAGCAGCGTCATCGCCACGGCGGTCATCGCAGAGACGGGGCTAAGGACTTCCGCAAGCCGCGCGAAGGTGGTGCCGAAGGTGCGCCGCGTCAGGAAGGGCGCGACGACAGGAATCGCAGCTTCCAGGGCAAGGACCGCGACAACAAGGATCGCAACCGCGACAACAAGAAGTTCGGCGGTGATCGCGACAAGGGCCGCGACAATCGTGGCCGCGACCGCGACAAGGGCCGCGACCGTCAGGGTGGTCCGTCGCTGCGTCCCTACGCCTCGAGCGCGAACCCGCGCGAGCGCGATCGCCCCGTCGATCCGAACTCGCCCTTCGCCAAGCTCGCTGCGCTGAAGGAGCAGCTGTCCGGTCGCAAGGAGTGATCCCACGACCGAGCGGCAGCGCCTCGACAAATGGCTGTGGCACGCGCGGGTGGTAAAGGCGCGCACCTCCGCGGCTGAGCTCGTCGAGTCCGGTCACGTCCGCGTCAACGGCACACGCGAGAAATCGCCGGGCCACGCGGTCAAGGTCGGCGACGTCATCACCGTCGCGCTCGATCGCGCCGTACGTGTGTTGAAGGTGACCGGCTTCAATGCGCGCCGCGGCGATGCAGCCTCGGCGCGCGTGCTCTACGAGGAGCTCAGTGAACGCAAAGAGTAATTAATTGCGTTTTCGGTTCATTTCTTGGTCGATCAACCACACAAAGCCCGCATGATCGGGGCTTCCCGACCTTGCAGCGCCGGGCCATCCGCGCTACGCAAGCCGCGACTTTTAAAAGAGCTTTTCGGAGCGTTG
Organism: Bradyrhizobium sp. S3.3.6; assembly: GCF_040546905.1. Classification (NCBI taxonomy): domain Bacteria; kingdom Pseudomonadati; phylum Pseudomonadota; class Alphaproteobacteria; order Hyphomicrobiales; family Nitrobacteraceae; genus Bradyrhizobium; species Bradyrhizobium sp. S3.3.6. The sequence continues at coordinate 12,550 of NZ_JBEPOT010000015.1, forward strand.
GATGACTTACGTCGTCACTGAAGCCTGCATCAAGTGCAAGTACACCGACTGCGTAGAGGTCTGCCCGGTCGACTGTTTCTACGAGGGCGAGAACATGCTCGTCATCCACCCGGATGAGTGTATCGACTGCGGCGTGTGCGAGCCGGAATGCCCAGCCGACGCCATCAAGCCGGACACGGAACCGGGCCTGGAAAAGTGGCTCCAGGTCAACGCCGACTACGCCAAGAGCTGGCCGAACATCACCCAGAAGAAAGAATCACCCGACGACGCGAAGGAATTCGACGGGATGGAAGGGAAGTTCGAGAAATATTTTTCTCCGAACCCCGGCTCCGGAGACTAAATTCCGGCGCAAACTTAACCCTAATACCTTCGTCAGCGTCGAAAACCAGCCCTCACGACCCCTAAATCATTGATTTTTGCGGGAAATGTGCTATATTGGGCACATTAACCCGAACCCCTCGTCAGCCCTGTTGGCTCCGCCGGGTTCCCGTGAAACCAGATGTCGAACAGGGGCGTGGCAGTTTCCGCGCGCAGGCTGTGTCACAGAAAACGCGTAAAAAGAGTACTTCAGCGAGGGCTTCCCATAAGGAGGCCAAAAAAGTCGCCGCGGCCAGCCGTAGCGCATCCAAGGGTCGGGCCGCTGCCAAGGCGCCGCCGGCTGCAAAGTCCTCGAAGAACAAAAGAAGCGCAATGCCTCACAAGACTGCCAAACCGGCCGCGAAAGCGACCGTTGCCAAGCCTGCTGCCGCCAAGGCTCCCGCTGCCAAGGCTCCCGCTACGAAGCCTGTTGCTGCCAAGACTCCTGCTGCCAAGCCTGTTGCTCCGAAGGCTCCTGTTGCTGCCGCCCCTGCCAAGGCTCCCGTTGCTGCTGCCAAGCCGGCCGTGAAGGCCGCTGCACCCGCGCCGAAGGTCGAGGAAAAGAAGGTCGTGACCCAGCGTCAGGGCTTCAGGGCCAATGAATTCGTCGTCTATCCCGCTCACGGCGTCGGCCAGATCCTGGCCATCGAGGAGCAGGAGATTGCCGGCGCGAAGCTCGAGCTGTTCGTCATCAACTTCATCAAGGACAAGATGACGTTGCGCGTTCCGACCGCCAAGGTGGCCAACGTCGGCATGCGCAAGCTGTCCGAGCCCGCGCTGGTGAAGAAGGCGCTGGAGACGCTCAAGGGCCGCGCCCGCGTCAAGCGCACCATGTGGTCGCGCCGCGCCCAGGAATACGAAGCGAAGATCAACTCGGGCGACATCGTCGCGATTGCGGAAGTCGTGCGCGATCTCTATCGCTCGGAGTCGCAGCCGGAGCAGTCCTACTCTGAACGTCAGCTCTACGAAGCGGCGCTCGATCGTCTCTCCCGCGAGATCGCGGTGGTGCAGCACTCGACCGAGACCGAAGCGGTCAAGGAGATCGAGGCCCAGCTCGCCAAGAGCCCGCGCCGCAACGCCAAGGCGGAAGCCGCCGAGGGCGAAGGCGAGGCGGATGCCGAGGGCGATACCGACGGCGACGACACCACCGTCGCCGACGAGGCCGCATAAGCCGCTCTCGCTTCTAACAGTTCAAAAGCCCGGCCGTTCGGCCGGGCTTTTGTTTTTGGATTTGTAGCTTCGTAGGGTGGTTAGCCTCGCTAACCCACCCTGCGAAGTGAGGCGTCGGCTCATTTCACCGGCCGCTTCTCGAGCTTTCGTGCCAGCGTGCGCCGGTGCATGCCCAGCCTTCTCGCGGCCTCCGAGATATTGAAGTCCGTCTCGATCAGCGTCTGGTGGATGCGCTCCCATTCGAGCGTCTTGATCGAGGTCGGCCGCACGTCCAGCGCGACGTCGGCGTTACCTGCGGCCTTGTTGAAGGCGGCCTCGATGTCGTCGGTGTTGGAGGGTTTTGCGAGGTAGTGGCAAGCGCCGAGCTTGATGGCCTCGACGGCGGTCGAGATGCTCGCGAAGCCCGTCAGCACCACGATCAGCATCTCCTCGTCGTGGGTATGCAGCAGATCGACACAGGCAAGGCCGGAGGCGCCGCCGAGCTTGAGGTCGACCACGGCATAGCCGAAGGATCGGTCCTCCAGAACTTTCCGGACCTCCTCGATCGAGGCGGCGAGCACGACCTCGTAGCCGCGGCGCTCGAATGAGCGTTTCAGCGTGCGCGCAAAACCATCGTCGTCCTCGACGACGATGAGCGAACGGTCAGGCGTCAAAGCTGCCTCCGATCGCGAGCGTGGTGAGCGGCAGCGTCAGGCGCACGGTGGCGCCGCGCTTCCGGTGGTTCTCGGCGGTCACGCTGCCACCCAGCTTGCGCACCACGTTGACCACCAGGAACAGGCCGAGCCCGCCGCCGGCGCGGCCCTTGCTCGACTGGTAGGGCTTTCCGAGCTGTGCCAGCATTTCAGGCGCGAAGCCCGGGCCGCGGTCGCTGATCGAGAGCACCAGATTGTCGCCCTCGCGTTCGGCGAGCAGCTCCACCCACCCGCGCGAGATTTCATAGGCGTTGTCGAGGACGTTGAAGATCACCTGCTTCAGCGCGATGTCCGAGACGATCGCGACGTCCTCGCCAAAGGTATTGACGAAATACAGTGTGCGCGCCGAGCGGGCGTCGCGCCATTCTTCGACCAGTGCGGTGACGAAGGCGGTCACCGTCGTCGGCGAGGATCCCTCGCCGCGGGCTTCGCCGGCCGACACGAGAATGCCCGTCACGATCGTCTTGCAGCGTTGCAGCGAGGTTTCCATCTCCGTGAGGTCCTCGGCGAGCTCCTGATCGGCGGCGAGATCCGGCATGCGGCGCCAGTCGCTGAGGATGACCGAGAGCGAGGCGAGCGGCGTGCCGAGCTCATGCGCTGCACCGGAGGCGAGCAGGCCCATACGGACGATGTGATCCTGCTCGGCCGCGTGCTGGCGCAGCGCCGCCAGATGCGCGTCGCGCTCGCGCAAATTCCTGTTGATGCGGGTGACGAACACGACCAGCAGCACGGCGTTGAGGATGAAGCCCAGCAGCATACCGGTGACGGTGAGCGTGTAGGTCTCGCTCAGCGGATTCGGCGGCAGGTCGAGCGGCCGGTAGGCCATCGTCAGCCACACGAAGCTCGCGCAGCTCAGCGCCACCAGCGACCAGGTCGAGCGGGCATCGAGCAGCACCGCGCCGAGCGTGACCTGGAGCAGGAACAGCGAGGTGAAGGGATTGGTGGCGCCGCCGCTCAGGTAAAGCTGCGCGGTCAGCGCGGCGACATCCAGCATCAGCGCGACCAAGAGCTCGTTGTTGGTGATCGCGGCGCGATGGCGCACCCAGACCAGGCTCGAGACATTGAGCAGCACCAGCGCGCCGATCACCGCGCCCATGCGGGTGAGGGGCAGCGGAATGCCGAGCCAGAAATGCACGCCGCCGATGGTGACGATCTGGCCGACCACCGCGGTCCAGCGCAGCTGGATCAGCAGCGCCATGTTCTTGCGGTTGGTCTCGTCGTCAGTGGGGGCCGCGCCGATCAGCTCGCTGCGCGCGTCCGCCTGCGATTGCAGCGTGACCGCCAGCTCGCCGTAAGTGTTCCCGTCGTCAGGTCGGTTCGACGATCGTTCCAGCATCTGATCCCGTCCTGCGGGCGGAGGCATCCGACCCGCCGGCCGTTTCGTGGACGAAGCGTTTGCGGCGGAACAGCCCGCCGCCGAATGTGACGAGAAGTCTACCGGCCAGCATGAAAGCCAGGGCAAACCACGTCAGCGCGTAGATCAGGTGGTTATTGGGAAAGCGGACCACGGTCAATCCGCCGATTGGACCGCTGCCGGATTGTGATCCGGCGTCGGCATCGACGAAGAACGGCGCAACGTTCTGGAGGTCGCGCGCGGCCGCAATCGCGGCGACATCCCGCGAGTACCAGCGGTTGTGCTGGGGCACGTTGTCCCTGAGAAAACCGCCTTTCGGCTCCGTGATGCGCAAGAGACCGGTGATTTCGACCTGGCCGTCCGGATTGCCGCCCTGGCGCGTCGATGCGTCGCGCCGCTCGGATGGCACGAAGCCGCGGTTGATCAGCACAAGCGTGCCGTCGCTGCGCTGGAGCGGCGTCAGCACCCAATAGCCAGGGCCGTCCTCGGTGACGGCCTGAACCAGGGTCTCGCGGTCGTGCAGGAAGCGGCCGGAGAGGTTGACGTGCCGGTATTCGTCGCCTGCGGCGGTGATCGCCAGCCAGGCTGCGCGCGCGGGGATCGGCTGAGCCGCGGCATGAACGCGCTGCTCGACGCGGTCGATCAGCGCGAGCTTCCAGGCACGGCGCTCGACCTGCCAGACGCCAAGGGCGATCAGAACAACGAAGGCGGAGAGCGAGGGAATCGTGAGCCATAGGGACGGACGCGCAGCCCCCGCGGCGCTGCGCGGTTCGTTATCCTCGGGTCTCACGGGATCGCTCACTTCATTCCCGTCATCTCGTGCATCGGCATCATGTTGCTGTTGAGGTGGTTCATCACCCACAGCGAGCCGGACAGCGCGATCACCACCATCACGATGGTGAATATCAGTGCCATCATGCTCCAGCCGTTCTCGGACTTGGGGCTCATGTGCAGGAAGTAGATCATGTGCACGACGATCTGGACGACCGCAAAGGCCATGATGACCAGTGCGGTGATCTGCTTGCTCGGCAGCGTCCCGCTCATCACCAGCCAGAACGGGATCGCGGTGAGCACCACCGAGAGCACGAAGCCGAGCATGTAGGTCGAGAACGTGCCATGGGCGTGGCCGTCGTCGTGGTGATGGTCGTGCGCGTGGGCGGCGTGGGTGTCGGTGTTCATCGCAGAACTCCCAGGAGATAGACGAAGGTGAAGACGCCGATCCAGACCACGTCGAGGAAGTGCCAGAACATCGACAGGCACATCAGGCGACGGCGGTTGGCCTCGATCAGGCCGAAACGCCAGACCTGCACCATCAGGGTCACCAGCCAGATCAGGCCGCAGGAGACGTGGAGGCCGTGGGTGCCGACCAGGGTGAAGAAGGAGGACAGGAAGGCGCTGCGCTGCGGCGTGGCGCCTTCATGGATCATGTGAGCGAACTCGGTGAGCTCGATGCTGATGAAGGCGACGCCGAACAGGCCGGTGATCAGGAGCCACATCTGCGTCTGGGCGATCTTGTTCTGCTGCATCGTCAGCATCGCAAAACCATAGGTGATCGACGACAGCAGCAGCATCGAGGTGTTCACCGCGACCAGGTTGAGGTCGAACAGGTCCTTCGGCGCAGGCCCGGCGGCGTAGTTGGCGCCGAGCACGCCGAAGGCGGCGAACAGCATCGCGAAGATGAGGCAGTCGCTCATCAGGTAGATCCAGAAGCCGAGCGAGGTGCTGTAGCCTTCCGGATGCGGATGTTCGTCGGCGAGGTAGAAGACCGGCTCGCCGGTTTGCGAGGGATTGACAGCGACAGTCATTTATTTGGCTCCGGCGAGCAGTTTGGTACGCGCGTCCTCGGCCCGGATGACGTCGTCAGCCGGAATGTCGAAGTCGCGGTGATAGTTGAAGGTGTGGCCGATCCCGACGGCGAGCATCGCGATGAAGCTCGCAGCCGCCAGCCACCAGATGTACCAGATCAGGCCGAATCCCATCGCGGTGGCGAGGCCGGCGAGGATGATTCCGGTGCCGGTGCTGCTGGGCATGTGGATCGGCTTGAACCCGGTGAGCGGACGCTGGTAGCCGCGCCTCTTCATGTCCCACCAGGCGTCGTTGTCGTGAACGACGGGGGTGAAGGCGAAGTTGTAGTCCGGCGGGGGCGAGGAGGTCGCCCATTCCAGCGTGCGGGCGTCCCAGGGATCGCCGGTGACGTCTTTGAGCTGCTCCCGCCTGAGGAAGGAGACCGCGAACTGCATCAGCATGCTGAGGATACCGAGGAAGACAAGGCCGGCGCCGATCGCGGCGATGACGAACCAGATCTGGAGCGAGGGATCGTCGAACACGCGCAGGCGGCGGGTCACGCCCATCAGGCCGAGCACATAGAGCGGCATGAAGGCCATGTAGAAGCCGGTGACCCAGAACCAGAACGACAGCTTGCCCCAGAACGGATCGAGCTTGAAGCCGAACGCCTTCGGGAACCAGTAGTTGATGCCGGCGAATGCGCCGAACACCACGCCGCCGATGATCACGTTGTGGAAATGCGCGATCAGGAACAGGCTGTTGTGCAGGACGAAGTCGGCCGGGGGGACTGCGAGCAGAACGCCAGTCATGCCGCCGAGCACGAAGGTCAGCATGAAGGCGATCGTCCACAGCATCGGCAGCTCGAAGCGGATGCGGCCGCGATACATCGTGAACAGCCAGTTGAACATCTTCGCGCCCGTCGGGATCGAGATGATCATCGTGGTGATGCCGAAGAACGAGTTCACGCTGGCGCCCGACCCCATCGTGAAGAAGTGGTGCAGCCAGACCAGGTAGGACAGGATGGTGATGACGACCGTGGCGTAGACCATCGAGGTGTAGCCGAACAGCCGCTTGCCGGAGAAGGTCGAGGTCACTTCCGAGAAGATGCCGAAGGCGGGGAGAACCAGGATGTAGACCTCGGGATGGCCCCAGATCCAGATCAGGTTCACGTACATCATCGGGCTGCCGCCGAAATCGTTCGTGAAGAAGTTGGTGCCGACGTAGCGATCGAGCGAGAGCAGCGCGAGCACGACGGTCAGGACGGGGAAGGAGGCGACGATCAGGATGTTGGTGCAGAGCGCAGTCCAGGTGAACACCGGCATCTTCATCATGGTCATGCCGGGGCAGCGCAGCTTGACGATGGTGCAGATCAGGTTGATGCCCGATAATGTCGTCCCGACGCCGGCCACCTGCAGCGCCCAGATGTAATAATCGACGCCGACATCAGGACTGTAGCCGATGTTCGACAGCGGCGGATAGGCGAGCCAGCCGGTGCGGGCGAATTCGCCGATGAACAGCGAAGCCATCACCAGCACCGCGCCGCCGACCGTCATCCAGAAGCTGAAATTGTTGAGGAACGGGAACGACACGTCGCGCGCGCCGATCTGCAGCGGCACGACGTAGTTCATCAGGCCCGTCACCAGCGGCATCGCCACGAAGAAGATCATGATCACGCCGTGGGCGGTGAAGACCTGATCGTAGTGATGGGCGGGGAGGAAGCCATCGGAGCCGCCGAACGCGAGCGCCTGCTGGGCGCGCATCATCAGCGCGTCGGCGAAGCCACGCAGCAGCATCACGATGCCGAGGATCATGTACATGATGCCGATGCGCTTGTGGTCGACAGTGGTGAACCACTCGCGCCACAGATAGCCCCAGAGGCGGAAATAGGTGACGCCGGCGAACAGCGCGCCGCCGCCAAGCGCGACCATCACGAAGGTAGCGACCAGGATCGGCTCGTGCAGCGGTAGCGAATCGAGGCCGAGACGGCCGAAGATAAGCTTGAGAAGATCAGGAGACATGCGAGCTCTCTTTAGGAGTCTGACGTCAGGAGTCTGACTTGGGACGTTGTCCGAGGAAGAAGGACGAGGACTTCAGCGGCGCGAAGGTCGGTCGCTTCAGGCCGGCACCTAAGAGCGGCGCGGTATCCAGCGGCGCCTTGATCGCGGCCGTGGTCTGGCCTTGCGGCGCATCCGGCGTGCAGGTGCCGGCGACGAAGGTCGGCTCGGGCCCGAGCACAGTGCCGCGGCGGGCGTACTTGTCGTAGGCCAGCGGCAGGGTGTTGTTCACGCCTTCATGGCCGAGACCGCCCTTGGCATCGATCGCCATCATTTCGCTCTGGCACATCTTGCCGGTCTCGACGCACATGTTGAGGATCAGGCGGTAGAGATCGGCATCGACCGTGCCGTAGCGGCGCACCGGCTCGTTCTCGCTCGGTTTCTCGAGCTGGAGATATTCGGCGCGGCCGAGCGAGCCGCCGGCCGATTTGGCCTGGGCGATCCAGGCGTCAAAGCCTTTGTCGTCGAGGCCGTGGAAGTTGAAGTGCATGCCGGAGAAGCCAGCGCCGCTATAGTTCGCCGAGAAACCTTTGTAGGTACCGGCATGGTTGATCACGGCGTGGAGCGACGTCTCCATGCCCGGCATCGCGTAGATCTGGCCGGCGAGTGCCGGAATGTAGAACGAGTTCATCACCGAAGACGCGGTGATGTGGAAGTTGATCGGGCGATCCACCGGCGCGGCCAGATCGTTGACGGTGGCGATGCCGTAATCGGGGTAGATAAAGAGCCACTTCCAGTCGAGCGCGACGACATCGACTTCGAGCGGAGCCTTGGACTGATCCAGTGCGCGTTCTGCATGGATGCGCCCGATGTTGCGGTAGGGGTCGAGCAGATGCGTGCCCATCCAGGTCAGCGCGCCCAAGCAGACGATGATCAACAGCGGCGCCGACCAGATCACCAGCTCGAGCTTGGTCGAGTGGTCCCAATCCGGCTCGTAGCGGGCCGAGCTGTTGGACTGGCGGTAGCGCCAGGCGAACAGCACCGTCAGCGCCATCACGGGGACGACGATCAGGAGCATCAGGACGGTGGAGATGATGACGAGGTCGCGCTGTTGCGCCGCGATATCGCCGGCTGGCGCTAGCACGACGTAGTTGCAGCCGCTGAGCGCAACTGCCAGGGGTAGCAGCGCCAGGATCTTGAAACGGGACACGGGCCGAGCCTTTGAGAATGAGTTTCCTTTGCGGGGCCAATGGGTAGCTGCGGCGCAGCAATCCGGACATTGGACAATTTGTCCAATGTTGCAGTGCGGGATGTTGGGCCAAACAAGGCAAGATTGGCTGGCGTTCCGCCGGGCGGTCGGCTTTGGTTTTCAGGACGTTAAGGGCGCACGCATGGCGACGGCACAGACCCCCGCAATGGCAGACCTCCACTCGGGCGAGCACGGCCACGACCTGGCCAGTCCTGGCGAGATCGCCATCGGCGTCATCATCGGCCGCACCTCGGAATTCTTTGACTTCTTCGTCTACGCGATCGCCTCGGTGATCGTGTTTCCGCGCCTGGTGTTCCCGTTCACGAGCGAGCTGACCGGCACCCTCTATTCCTTCATGATTTTCGCGCTGGCCTTCATCGCCCGGCCGGTCGGAACCGTCATTTTCATGACGGTCGACCGGGAGTACGGCAAGACGGCCAAGCTGGTCTCGGCGCTGTTTCTGCTCGGCACCGCCACCGTGGCGCTCGCGTTCCTGCCTGGCTATCACGACATCGGCGTCGCCGCGATCTGGCTGCTAGCACTGGCGCGTATCGCGCAGGGTCTGGCCTGGGGCGGCGCCTGGGACGGTATGGCCTCGCTGCTGGCGCTGAACGCGCCGGCCTCCAAGCGCGGCTGGTACGCGATGGTGCCGCAACTCGGCGCACCGCTCGGGCTGATCGTGGCGAGCGCGCTGTTCGCCTATTTCGCAGGTAACCTCTCGGCCGACGATTTCTTCGACTGGGGCTGGCGCTATCCGTTCTTCGTCGCCTTCGCCATCAACGTCGTGGCGCTGTTCGCGCGCCTGCGCATGGTGACGACCGAGGAATACGCATCTTTGTTCGAAACCCGCGAATTGCAGCCCTCGCGCATCTCCGACACGGTTGCCCGCGAAGGCCACAACATCATGCTCGGTGCGTTCGCGCCGCTCGCGAGCTTCGCACTGTTCCACATGGTCACGGTGTTTCCGCTGTCCTGGGTGTTCCTGTTCACCCGCGAAAGCCCGGTGCGATTTCTAATCATCGAGATCGTCGCAGCCGTGTTCGGCGTTGCCGCGATCGTGGCCTCCGGCGTCATCGCCGACCGGGTCGGCCGCAAGTCGCTGCTGATGGGATCGGCGATCGCGATCGCGATCTACAGTGGCTTCGCCCCGCAGCTGCTCGACGCCGGCGCGTTCGGCGAGACCATCTACATGGTGATCGGCTTCATCCTGCTCGGCCTCTCCTTCGGTCAGTCGTCGGGCGCGATAGCCTCGAACTTCAAGCAGATGTACCGCTACACGGCGTCCGCGCTGACCTCGGACATGGCCTGGCTGTTCGGCGCCGGATTCGCTCCGCTGGTCGCGCTGCTGCTCGCCACCAATTTCGGCGTCATCGCCTCGGGTGCCTATCTGCTCTCCGGCGCGTTCTGGACCCTGCTCGCGCTCTGGCTCAGCGGCCAGCGCGAGGTGGGTGACATGGACGCGGGCGGCTAAGTACAAACAGCAGCTACAAGAGCTTTTGTAGGTGGGCAAAGGCGCCCTTGCGCCGTGCCCACCATCCCTCCTCCACTGGCGCAGAAGTGGTGGGCACGCTTCGCTTTGCCCACCTACGGCAGCTCGGCGCGCCTCAATCCGTCACGATCTTCACGCGGTCACGCACCTTCACCTGCGCGGTGCGATCGAGGCCGTTCAGCACACGAAATCGTTCGGCCGGGTGATCGACGCCGGCCATGCGGTGAGACAGCGATTCCGCGGTGTCGCCGGGCTGCACGGTGATGACCTTGATGCGCAGCGGACGGGCGGCCTGGATCTCCTCGAGGGTCAGGCGGCGGAACGAATTGACGGTCTCGCGCGCATTGCGATCGCTCTCGGTCGATTTCTGCCGCGTGGCGAAGATGAAGCGGTAGACGTCGCTGCCGAAGCGCAGCGCATAGACCTTGAACTGCCACTGGTCGCCCTTGGCGGTGGCAGACGCGGCCGGAAAACCGTTGATGGTGATGTCTTCGGTGGACGCCTTCTCGACGCCCTCCATCCAGCCGGAATTGAGGTAGTCGCCCAGTGACTGCTCGGCCGGCACACGCACGACGTCGAAGCGCATCGCCTGCGAGCCGCCCTCGCGTACGCCAATCACGGCCTGCGCAGTGTTGTCGAGCGTGAAATTGTCCGGCGCCTGGAAGGTGAAGCCGAGTTTTGGATGCAGGAAACGCCGGCCGCGGACAAAGCCTTCGCTGGGGTCCTCGCCATAGACGAGGTTGTCGATCGCGGCGAGATAGCTCTCGCGGTCGCGCTCGCCACCTTCTGGGGCGACATATTGGCGAGCAATGGTCTGCGCATTCTGCACCCGCTCGGGCGTGGCCGGATGCGATGAGGTGAAATCCTGCGCGCGCGGATCGAGCGAGCTCTTGCCGGCCTTCAGCTCGGCATTGCGCTCCATCGCGGAGAGGAAGCGTGCGGCACCATACGGGTCAAAATGTGCCTTGGCGGAAATGCCGACGCCGATGCCGTCGGCCTCGAATTCCTGATTGCGCGAAAAGCTCGCCATGGTGAGCTTGGTCTTGGCGAGCGCGAGCGCGGTGAGATCGGGATCGGTGCTCATGTCGGTGACGACGCGGGTGACGATGGCGGCCTGGCGCGCCTGGTCCTCGCGCATCGCGGCGTGCTTCGACAGCACATGCGCCATCTCGTGGCTGAGCACGGAGGACAATTCGGAGGTGTCACTGGCCAGCGCGAGCAGCCCGCGGGTGACATAGAGTTGGCCGTTCGGCAGCGCGAAAGCGTTCACCGCGCCGGAATTGAGGATGGTGACCTTGTAGCCCTGGTCAGGGCGGTCGGATGCCGCGACGAGCCGGTCGACGGTCTTGCTAACCAATGATTCGAGCCTGGGGTCGTCATAGGCCCCGCCATAGCTCGCCAGGATGCGCTCGTGCTCTTTCTCGGTGGCGGGGGTCTGGGCGACAGCCGGCTTCGGCTTGGGCAACGCGATGGTCGCCGGCGCCGCTGCGGTCTGGAACCGGCCCATATCGCCGCAGCCGGCGAGAGCCGTGCCCAGAACTAGGCAAAGCGCGGCCGGCGCGGCCCGAAGGCGGCGTCCTTCGCCCTTTTTGTGCTGTTCTAGCACCCCATTCACGTCGCTTAACCCGTGCCTGGCCCCTGGTCAGGGCCTTACCCCAATCGGCTCGCTTGCGCCCAGCAACTCGACCTGTCCCACCCGGAGCACGTCGATACGCGGCCCCGTAGTCCCCTCAATCCAGCCCCTGACGCGAATGTACCTATTTTCCAGGGACTTAAGCGTCGTTCCAGCGCTTTCGAACGCCGGCACCATGCGCTTTGAAATAGTCGCGGCAAAGCCGTGTGTCCAGTTCCGTCCGAAGTTGAGGTAGGTCATTGCCCCAGCTTGCCGGACCGACAGGACTTTGCCCTCGACCACCACAAAGCGCCCTTTCCCGGCCAAAATATCGTCCGGACTTTCCGCGTTTTTTATGGCCGACGGGTCAGCCCAGTTGCCCTTTTTTTGGCGCCTCGCCTCGGTCTCTGACGACATCAGCGCGGTGGCGCACTCCTTGTCCGCGATCTCGGCCGAGACGAGGGCGTCGCCTTGGGCGAGCAGCATCGCCTGTACCGAGGTGTCGCTTTCGCCGATGAACAGCAGCGCGCCCTGGCGACCGTAGCGGTCGGGTGTGTCGTCCGTGCCGCGCAGCGTCACGTCGCGGCCGGCGAGCAACGAGGTCAGCGCTTGCCTGGTCGACGCAGTGGGCTCGATCCCGGTGAGGCGCACCTCACGGCCGTCGTCGAAACGCACACTGCGCGCATCGACGATTCCAACGACGCGGCCTTCGCCCTGTGTTTCGAATTGGCACGGCGCCGCGAACGCAGTGTGACCTGCGGCGAGAACAAATGCGACGATGAGGCGAAGCCGTTGCGTCACGAGACCCGGAGAGGTTGCGTTGTGCTTCAGTATTAACCCAAGCGGAGAGAGGCGCGAAGAGGCTTCCTCAGACTCTGTCATTGCGAGCGCTGCGAAGCAATCCAGAGTCTTTCCACGGAGGGATTCTGGATTGCTTCGCTGCGCTCGCAATGACGTGGAGATATTTATCCATATGTCACCATTCCGCTTTGCGGAAAACATGAGGCCCGTCGAAAGACCCGCATCGCGCTTCTGCTTGCTGCGCTCTTGCGCGTGCGGCATGATTGCGGCAACAGCGTTTGCCAACAGCAATAATCAAGCCGCCATTCAAGAGTCAGGCGATCAAGGGAGGTCCTTTTCAATGAAGCATATTTTGTCCGGCATTTTTGCCGCCGCCTTGGCTCTCAGCGCGACTGTTGCGCAGGCCCAGGACAAGCCACCCTTGAAGATCGGCGGCATCCTCGACATGTCGAGCCTCTATGCCGACATCACCGGTCCCGGCAGCGAGACCGCAGCCAAGATGGCGGTGGAAGATTTCGGCGGCGAGGTGCTGGGGCGCAAAGTCCAGGTGATCGCGGCCGACCATCTCAACAAGGCCGACCTGTCCGCCAACCTCGCCCGCGACATGCTCGATAATCAGGGCGTCGAAATGATCTACGACGTCGCGGCGTCTGCGACCGCACTTGCCGCCGGCGAGATCGCGAAGGCGCGCAACAAGATCATCATGTTCAACGGCCCGGGCTCGATCCGTCTCACCAACGAGGCCTGCGGTCCCTACACCATCCACTATGTATTCGACACCTACGGCCAGGCCAACGTGACCGGCCTTGCGGCCGTGAAGTCGGGCCTCGACACCTGGTTCTTCCTCACCGCCGACTATGCCTTCGGCCAGGACCTGGAGAAGGACACTAGCGCGGTCGTGACCAAGACCGGCGGCAAGGTGCTCGGCAGCGTGCGCCATCCGCTCAACACGTCGGACTTTTCGTCGTTCCTGCTGCAGGCGCAGGCCTCGAAAGCCAAGGTGATCGGGCTCGCGAACGCCGGCGGCGACACCGTCAACGCCATCAAGCAGGCCGCCGAGTTCGGCATCACCAAGGGCGGCCAGAAGGTCTCACCGCTGCTCGCTTTCGTCTCCGACATCGACTCGATCGGTCTCGAGACCGCGCAGGGCCTGCTGCTGGCCGAAGCCTTCTACTGGGATCTCAACGATGAGACCCGCGTGTGGTCGAAACGCTTCATGGAGCGCACCAAGCGGATGCCGACCTCGGCGCAAGCCGGCGTCTATTCCTCCGTCATGCATTATCTGAAGGCGGTGAAGGCGGCCGGTACGACCGATGCGGCTGCGGTCATCAAGGTGATGAAGGACACGCCGATCAACGACTTCTTCGCCAAGAACGGTAAGATCCGTGAGGACGGCCGCATGATCCATGACATGTACCTGTTCGAGGTGAAGAAGCCGTCGGAGTCCAACGGCCGCTGGGACGACTACAAGCTGGTCGCCACCGTGCCCGGCAACGAGGCGTTCCAGTCGCTGGAGCAATCGCGCTGCCCGCTGGTGAAGAAATGACGCGAAGCGTCATCCCGGGGCGCGAAGCGAACCCGGGATCCATCTGGCCGCAGTGACGGTTGATCGATGGATTCCGGGCTCGCGCCGAGTGGCGCGCCCCGGAATGACAGAACCTAACAACAACAACAAGGGAGACGTCCCATGAACGACATGGTCCTGCAAAAGCTCGAAGGCGGACTGCTCACTATCACCATGAATCGTCCCGAGCGGAAGAACGCGCTCAATCCCGAGATGGTCGCCGGCCTGGTCGAGGCGGCGCGGCGCGCCGCCGACGATCCGGAGGTGCGCGCGGTGCTGTTCAAGGGCGCCGGGGGCTCGTTCTGCGTCGGCGGCGACGTCAAGTCGATGGCGGCCGGCCGCGCGCCGCTGCCGTTCGAAGTGAAGATGGCGAATCTGCGTCGCGGCATGGAGGTTTCGCGCATCCTGCATCAGATGCCGAAGCCGGTGGTGGCGCAGCTCGATGGCGCGGCAGCCGGCGCCGGTCTTTCGATGGCGCTGTCGTGCGATCTCCGCGTTGCCTCCGAATCCTGCAAGATCACCACGGCCTTCGCCAAGGTCGGCTTCTCCGGTGATTACGGCGGCACCTATTTTCTCACCCAGCTGCTCGGCAGCGCGCGGGCACGCGAACTCTATCTGACCTCGCCCGTGCTGACGGCGAAGGAAGCGCATGCGATCGGCATGGTGACCAAGGTCGTGCCCGATGCAGAGATTGATGCTGCCGCGCATGAGCTGGCGCTGTCGCTGGCGCAGGGGCCATCGATCGCGCTCGGCTACATCAAGCGCAACATCAACAATGCCGAGCATCTGCCGATGGAGGATTGCTTCGACGGTGAAGCCATCCATCACACCCGCTGCAGCGACACCGAGGATCACAAGGAGGCCGCGAAGGCTTTCGTCGAGAAGCGCAAGCCGGCCTTCAGGGGCGCATGACGATGGCGCCCTATATGCGGCTGCGGCAGATTTGTCTGGTCGCGCCGCAGCTCGCGCCTGTCATCTCTGATATCACTGAGATCATGAGCCTCGCCGTCTGCTACCGCGACGGCAATGTCGCCAAATACGGCCTGGAGAATGCACTGCTCCCGGTCGACACGATCATGCTCGAGGTCGTCGCACCCTTCAAGGACGGCACCACGGCCGGCCGCTTTATCGAGAAGAGCGGCGGTCGCGGCGGCTACATGGCGATCTTCTGCTGCAACGACCCGGACGAGCGAGGCCGCAACGCCAATGCGCTTGGCGTCCGCACCGCCAACGTCATCGACCACGCGCCCTATCACGGCGTCCAGCTCCACCCCCGCGACTGCCGCGCCGCCTTCATCGAGTTCAACCACACTGCAGGCAGCGACGATATTTTTGGAACGTATCCGCCCGCAGGCCCGGACTGGCAGAAGTTCGTCCGCAAGGAAGTGACGCAGGCGCTGACGGCAGTGGAGATGCAGAGCCCGGATCCACACGGGCTGGCGCAGCATTGGAGCAAGATTATCGGCGTGGCAGCTGATGGCTCTGAGCTGAAGCTGCCCAACGCAACCTTCCGCTTCGTCAAGGGCGCCAGCGAGATCATGAGTGCGCTCGAGTTTCGGGTGGCCGATGCCGCGCACGTGCTCCATGTCGCGAGGTCAAAGGGGCTTGCAGTGGCCGGGAACGAGTTTCTGTTGGGCGGCGTGATCTTCCGCGTCAGTTGACCCGAAGTAGTCCGTCACAAGCTCTCAGGACGACGGGGATGCAGCGCGGAGCTGCAATCACCGCCCCCTGAAATTCGCCACACGCCGCTCTTCCGTGGCCTTCACGCCTTCCTTGAAATCTTCCGTCGCGCGCAGGCGGGTCTGTTCGGTGAGCTCGTGATTGGTCGCAGCCATGACGCGATCGGCCAATCCGGCGCGCATCGTGGCGCGGGTAGAGAGCAGGCCGAGCGGGGAGCATTCGGCGATCTCGCCGGCGAGCTTCATCGCCTCCGCCTTCACCTGGTCCTGCGGCACCAGCACATTGGCGAGGCCCCATTTGACGGCTTCTTCGCCGGTGACGCGGCGGCTGGTGTAGAACATCAGCTCGGCGTTGTTCTTGCCGATCAGCTCGGGCAGCGTCGTCGTCAGGCCGAAGCCGGGATGGAAACCCAGCTTGGTGAAATTCGCGGAGAAACGCGCTTCGGGGCAGGTGACCCGGAAGTCGGCCGACACCGCAAGACCGAGGCCGCCGCCGATGGCTGCGCCCTGCACGGCGGCGACGATCGGCTTCTTGGCGCGGAAGATGCGCACGGCCTGGATGTAGAGATGATTGATTGCTCCGAGGCTGTCGGCCGGATCGCCCTTGGCAGCCTTATCGGCTTCGCGCGCTTCCTGCGCCTGCCGCGCCGGGTCCTGGAAATTCGCGCCGGCGCAGAACGCCTTGCCTTGCGCCGAGAGAACGGAGGCGCGGATCTCGATGTCGCGATCGAACTCGTCGAGCGCATCCGCGATCTGGTTGATCAGGGAGATGTCAAAGAAGTTGAGCGGCGGGCGGCGGATCTCGATGGTGCCGACATGCCCGACCCTTTCGACGCCGATATCTTTATAGGTGCTCATGATGATCCTCGATTGAATTAGCGCAAACCAAGCCCGCGGGCGATGATGCCGCGCAGCACTTCCGTGGTGCCGCCCTGGATGGTGAGTTTCGGCGCGGTCTTGATCGCGAAGTCGAGCTGCCGCTCCAGCGTCTCGCGGTTGGTCGCGGTCTCCTCGACGAATGCGGCAAGGTCGCGCACGCGGTGCGGAAGCTGTTGCTCCCAGACCGTACCGATGTCCTTGACGATGGAGGCTTCCACCACCGGCTCCTTGCCGGCCTGCAACATGCCGGCGACCGACACCGACATGCGCCGCATGGTGTGGAGCTGCGCGACGAGGCGTCCGATGCCTTCGGCGCTGCGCGTGTCAGGATTGGGACCGATCGCCCGGACCAGCTCGGTCAGCACGTAATAGGTCTCGAGGAAGCGCTCGGGGCCTGAACGCTCATAGGCGAGCTCTGAAGTCGCCTGTTTCCAGGCGCCGTCGACCTCGCCGAGCACGTGATCCTCGGGCACGAAGAAGTCGGTGAAGACGACCTCGTTGAACTCGTACTGGCCGGTGATCTGGCCGATCGGGTTCACCTTGATGCCCGGCTGCTTCATCTTGACCAGGAACTGCGTCAGGCCGTGACGGCGGTTTTCCTTGGTCGGCGGCGAGGTCCGGAAGATCGCGATCATGTAGTCGGCGATATGCGCCGACGAGGTCCAGATCTTGGTGCCGTTGATGAGATAGCCGCCATCGGTCCTGGTCGCGCGCGTCTTCGCCGCGAACAGGTCGGAGCCGGAGTTCGGCTCGCTCATGCCGATCGCAAAGCAGATCTCGCCACGGCAAATGCGCGGCAGGATATCCATCTTGATGTTTTCAGGCGCGTATTTCAGCAGCACCGGCCCGCTCTGGCGGTCGGCGACGAAGAAGCGTCGTGTCGGGGCGTTGGCGACGCGCATCTCCTCGGTCACCACGTAACGCTCGAGGAAGGAGCGCTCCTGGCCGCCATATTTCTTCGGCCAGGTCATGCCGAGCCAGCCCTTGGCGCCGACCCGGCGGGAGAATTCCGGCGCATCGGTGTCTTCGCGGTTGGGCTTGTGCGGATCGAAGGTGCCGGCGGCGATCTCCTCGGCGAGGAAGGCGCGTACTTCCTTGCGCAGTTGCTCGCACTTCTCGGGCAGGCGGATCGGATCGAAACGAAGAGCAGCGGTCATGTGTTTCGTCTCCCGATCAGCGCGACGCCACGAGCGGCCACAATTCATCGGCGCCGCGTTTGGCGACGAGCTTGCCGAGCTCGACGGCCCAGTGGCTCTCCGAACCGAAATCGTCGCGCCAGGCCAGTGCCCGCAACGAGTACCGGTGCAGGATGTGCTCGTTGGTGAAGCCGATCGCGCCGTGCACCTGATGCGCGATGCCGCCGCCTTTCTCTGCTGCCTCGGCGCAGCGGATCTTTGCAGAGGCGGCTTCGAGATAGACCTCGTCGTCGAACGACTTTGCGTTCGCGATCGCATCGGCGGCCGAAGTCGCCGCCGCAAGTGCCGCGGCGGATTCGCCGGCGAGGCGGGCGAGATTGTGCTGTACCGCCTGGAATTTCGAGATCTTCTTCTCGAAGGCGACGCGCTCGTTGGAGTAGCGCACGGAGATGTCAAGCATCGCTTCCAGCGCGCCGGCGATCTGAAGGCTGCGCGCGACACCGCCCACCAGCATCAGTGTGGTTTGGTCAAAACGCTTTGGCGCGGGCTTGATGGTGATGGGCTGGACCTTGTCGAACGTCACGGTATCGCTATGGTCGTAGCCGACATTGAGCCCGGATTCGATCCGGCCCTTGCTTGCATCGACCAGCGCAATCGAGACGCCGTCCTTGCCATGCGCGAGCACCGCAAGATATTTTGCCGCTTTGGCAAACGGCACGCCGCGGCAGCGGCCGGAGAGTGCGCCGTCGGCATCCATCGTGATCCGATCCTTCGGCGAGGCTGGCAGCACCGTCATCTCGCCTTCGGGCGAAGCGATCTTCGCCTGCGCCAGCAGCCAGCCCGCGAGCATCGTCTCGGCCAGCGGAACCGCGACCGCGAAACGGCCGGCGGCATTCAGCAAGGCAAAACCATCGGCAAGGCTCGCGCCGGAGCCGCCGAGATCGTCGGGCACCCAGGACAACGGCAAGCCGGCTTCGCTCAGCGCCTGCCACAGCGGCGCCTGCCACGTATCCTTCTTGTCGTTGTTAATGGTCTGCGGATCGGCGAGATCGGCGAAGATCTTCTCCGCGGTCTCGACGACGATATTGTCACTCTCCGCCACAGCGTTCCCCGTGTTTTGCCATTGGCGCGTCCTGCCCGGTCAGTGCGGCGCGCGGTCTCTTCTTGCGCCCGATGATCCGAAAAAGCCATGGCCCTGACAAGCGTTGATCGCAGGCCTATCTGCGGCGCTAGCATGGGGGCAAGAACCAATCTGGGCTAATTCCGCTTAGCGGAGTTTGCTTGATTTGCAGGGCGCGGCAAACTCGTTAAACAGGGCTCCAGCAATTTACAGAGGGAAGGAAATACCGGATGGCCAAGGACGGTTTGTGCGCAGTCGTGACGGGATCCGCATCCGGTCTCGGTGCTGCGACCGCGGAAATTCTCGCGCGGAGCGGGGCGCGGCTCGTCATCAACTATTCGTCGAGCCAGAAGGAAGCCGAGGCCACGGCAGAGCTCTGCCGCAAGGCCGGCGCCGCGGAAGTTCTGGTCGCGCAGGGCGACGTCTCGAAGGATGATGATTGCCGCAAGATCGTTGCGGCCGCGAGCGGTTGGGGCCGGCTCGACATCCTCGTCAACAATGCCGGCACCACCAAGCACGTCGCCCATGCCGATCTCGACGGATTGTCGGCCGAAGATTTCCAGCGTCTCTACGGTGTCAACACGATCGGCCCGTTCCAGATGGTGCGGGCGGCGCGTAGCTTGCTGGAAGCCGGGTCGAAAGCGTCGGGACGCTCGTCCGCCGTGGTCAACGTGTCGTCGGTCGCCGGCATCAGCGGCGTCGGCTCGTCGATCGCCTATGCCGCGAGCAAGGGCGCGCTCAACACCATGACGCTGTCGCTGTCGCGCGCACTCGCGCCGCTGATCCGCGTCAACACGGTGTGCCCCGGTTATATCGACACGCCCTGGTTCACCAAGGGCCGCGGCGAAGCCGGCGCCAAGCAGGTGCGCGACAGCGTGGTGGCGAAGGTGCCGCTCAAGGTCGCCTCATCCGCCGAGGACATCGCGCAGCTCGTCTGCTTCCTGGCGATGCCGGCCTCGAGCAACATGACCGGCGAGGTCGTGCGCATGGATGCGGGGATGCATTTGATTACCTGACTCGTCATTGCGAGCGAAGCGAAGCAATCCAGATCGTCTCCGCGGGGACAGTCTGGATTGCTTCGTCGCAAGGGCTCCTCGCAATGACAGAGTATGAGCCGGCAGCGTGGGTCTATCTGACGCCTAGGCCGTCACCCCTTGATCACGCCGCTCGCCACCAGCCGGTGCCAGATGAATAGCACCACCACGGCACCGATCGTGGCCATGATGAATCCGGCGCCTTGATCCGGGCTGTAATGGCCGATGGCCTGGCCGACGAAGGTCGCCAGAAACGCACCGACGATGCCGAGGATGGTGGTCAGGATGAAGCCTGACGGGTTGTTCGGCCCCGGCGCCAGCCAGCGCGCGATGAGGCCGGCGATGAAGCCGACGACGATGATCCACAAGATGCCGCCCATGCTCATGTCAGTGCTCCCCTCGGTTTGACTAAAATCAGACTCTGTCTGAGATCTCGTTCTCGGTCGGCAACCGTCCGTCCGGCGTCAGGTGGTCGATCACCTGCGGCAGATACTGGCTGAGGCCGGAGAGCAGCTCGTCGCGCGACAGGCCGCTTTGGGCGGAGAGGCTTTGGATCTGGTCGGCGCCGAGTGCGTTGGCGAGATCGCCGGGTGCAATCGGCTTGTTCTCGCCCTTGCCGACCCAGGTGTTCGCGGTCTCGCCGTGGCCGCCCTGCTGGAGCTGGTTGAGGAGATCGCCAAGCCCGCCGCTCAGCACGCTGCCGGCCGCGCCGCCCGCGAGCAGGCCGCCGAGGCCACCCTTGAGCACGTCACCGAGGCCGCCGCCTCCGCCAAGAGCACCACCAAGCGCGCCACCCAGGCCTCCGCCCGGGCCCGCATTCACCGGTGGCATAGAGGCCGGCGCCGTCTGCGGCGCTGCGCCTGGCTGGCCCGCCGTCAAATGCTTGAAAGTCTTCCAGGCGAGCAGACCAAGGATCGCCATGGTCATGGGCGACATGCCGCCGCTGGATGAGGATTGTGAACTCGGCGCGCTTGGGCCGCGCGGGCCATTCTGCATGCCGTTGAGGACGTCGAGTAAACCCATGGCGTTCTCCTGCCGGTAACAAGCCCCTTTCCAAAACATATGAGGCTCTCATGACGGTTACAAGGCGATTGCGCCGCAACCGGGCGATGGGCAGCCGGCGTCAGCTCTGCTATCGAGGGCCGGTCATTCAGGGAGCAGGCCAGGTGGTTACGGATCGATCGATCGTGGTGGCCGGGGCGGGCGCCATCGGCTGTTTTGTCGGAGGCCAGCTGGCGGCTGCCGACCGTCGGGTCGCAATGCTGGTGCGGCCGCGGGTGAAGACCGAGATCGAGCGGTTCGGCCTGCGGCTGACGGATTTCGACGGTGCTGAGAAGAAGCTGGATGCGGGCCGGCTCGCGCTGTCGGAAGATCCCGCAATCTTCCACAGCGCCGGCATCGTGCTGGTCACGGTCAAGAGCGCCGACACGGCAGAGGTCGCGGACCAGATCGCGCAGCACGCGCCTCAGGATGCCGTCATCGTGTCGTTGCAGAACGGTGTCGGCAATGTCGCCGTGCTGCAAGAGCGGCTCGGTGGCCGGCGCGTGCTTGCCGGCATGGTGCCGTTCAATGTGGTGGCAATGGGGGAAGGACGTTTCCATCGCTCGAGCTCCGGCGACATCCATGTCGGTGAAGATGCGGACAACACGGCGGCGGCGATGTCTGTGCCGGGGCTTAATTTGCGCCCAAGCCGCGACATCGCCGGCGTGCAATGGGGCAAGCTGATCATCAACTTGAACAACGCGCTTAGCGCCCTGTCCGACATGCCGCTCGCTGCGCAATTGGCGAACCGCGACTGGCGAAGATTGTTCGCCGACCAGATGGCGGAAGGTCTGGCCGCGCTAAAGGCCGCCGGCATCACGCCGGCCTCGGCAACGCCAATCCCGCCGAACTGGACGCCGAGCTTGCTGAGATTGCCCGACATGGTCTTCAACGCGATCCTGGGGCGGACAATGAAGATCGATCCCGAGGCGCGCTCCTCGATGTGGCAGGATCTGAAGCAGGGCCGCAAGACCGAGATTGACTATCTCCAGGGGGCGGTCATTGCCCTGGCCGAGCAGAATAATGTCGATACGCCGCTGATGCGCCGCATTGTTGCGCTGATCAAGCAGGCCGAAACCGCCGGCAAGGGCCCGCCGGGACTCTCACCGCAGCAGATACGTGCCGGTTGATGGAGGAGCGCGATGAAGTATGTGCTGATGTTGGGGCTCGCGCTGATCGCGCTATGCGGTGCCGTCACATTTGCTGAGGCCCGGCCGCCGACCGTCACGAATTCCCCGGGCTATGACGCGCGCTTGAAGGAGAGCCGGTCGGCGTTGGACAATCCGCCGACAGTACAGGCTCCGGGGATTCCTCCGGTTACGTCACCCAAGCATAGCAGGAAGAAGCATACGAATTAAGGAACGGCATCCTCAGCCTTAACCGGGATAACGGTGCCAGGATAGCTCGCGACTGTATCAACGTCGTCGTTGCGAGCGCAGCGAAGCAATCCAGGCTGCCTCCGCGGAAAGACTCTGGATTGCTTCGCTCCGCTCGCAATGACGGCTGTGCCTCAGCCCTTCTTCGCCGGCTTGCTCGGCGTCGGGCTGAACAGCCTCTTCAGATCGCTCAGGCTTTCCGACAGCCGCGGCCATTCGCAGGAGAACGATCCCTTGGTGCAGGGCGCGCCCTTCTGTCGCAGCACCTTCGGCCGTTCCACGGGCACGGGCACGCGCTCGGCCTCGGTTCGCAGTGCGACCTGCTGAAGCTGCTGCACCTGTTGTTCCTGCTGCTCGCGCTGCTGCCGTGCCGTGGCCTGGGCCGCTTCATTGCTGCGGCGCTGATTGGCGAGATAGGCGGTGTAGGATTCGTCGATCT
This sequence comes from Bradyrhizobium sp. S3.3.6, assembly GCF_040546905.1. Lineage (NCBI taxonomy): Bacteria > Pseudomonadati > Pseudomonadota > Alphaproteobacteria > Hyphomicrobiales > Nitrobacteraceae > Bradyrhizobium > Bradyrhizobium sp. S3.3.6. Next base: position 35,321 of record NZ_JBEPOT010000015.1, read on the forward strand.
TCTTCTGCTCCTCCGGCGTCGGGTTCGGCCCGGCGATGTCGAAGGTGCGGTCCTGGAGGAAGTCGTAATAGGTGTAGCCGCCGCCCGCCTTGCGCCGGCCGGCGAATTTTGCGTTGCAGTCGGCAAGCGCTGCGGTCTTCTCGGCCTTGGTCGCGGATTTTTCGGCAGCGTCGGCGCATTCCTCGAAGTCAACCGGCGCGCGCTTCCACCATTGCGCGTGGGCATGCGACGCGATCAGCAGGAAAAATCCTGCTGCGGCAACGACAAACAGCGCCGCACGACGCGATGCAACTAGGTCCGACATTCTACGAGAGCGTTCCCTGTAAAACTCAACCCAAACTGAGTCGGGCCTGATTTTTGCTCCATTATCGCCGCCTTGTCACCCGTGGAACCCGGGAAATTCACGGCTGGGTTGCTGACATTTTTTGCTTGACGTGGCGCGGGAGTCACAGCCGAGCGGCACATGATGCGCTTAGAGTTTTATCGGTTCGAGCTGGAAGGGAAATGTTCATCATGAGAGCGCTGAGCTGTTTCGCCGCAATCGCATTGTCGCTGGCTTGTGGCCGCGCGCTCGCCGCCGACGAGGATGCACCGAACCGCAAGCCCGTGAAGGTTGTTGCCGATGCGCGGCTGGCGGTCGGCGGCCAGGGGATGTTACCGCTCTATCTCTCCAGCGACTGGTCGATACCGCTGCCGGCGATCTCGCGCGCAATCATCGTGCTGCACGGACGCCTGCGTAATGCCGACGAATATTATATGTCAGCGCATACCGCGCAGGTCGCGGCAGGGGACGATGGCAAGAGCGCGCTGATGATCGTCCCGCAGTTTTTGGCTGAGATCGATATCGAGGCGCACAAGCTGCCCGCGGATACGCTGCGCTGGTCATTGGAAGGTTGGGAAGGCGGCGATGGCGCGCTTGCTCCGAACCCGGTGTCCTCCTTCGAGGTGCTCGACGCGATCCTGGCAAAGCTCTCCGACCGGCGCATCTTCCCGAACCTGAAGCAGGTCGTGGTCGCCGGTCATTCCGGCGGCGGCCAGGTCGCGCAGCGTTATGCCATTGCCGGCAAGGGCGAGGCGATGCTGTCGCGTCAGCACATCGACGTCCGCTACGTCGTCGCCAACCCCTCGTCCTATGCGTATTTCAGCGCGGAGCGGCCGGTGCCTGCCATCGCCGCATCCTGCTCGGGCTACAATAATTGGAAATACGGCATGGACGAGCGTCCGCCCTACCTTGCCGATGCGACGCCGGCCGCGCTTGAGCAGCGCTATGTCGACCGTGAGGTGATCTACCTGCTCGGCACCCTGGACACCAATCCGGAGCATCCTGCGCTGGACAAGAGCTGCATGGCCAAGGCGCAGGGTCCCTATCGCTACGCCCGCGGCCACGCCTATGTGGACGCGATAGCCAAGCGCGATCACGGCACGCCCAATCATCGCGTGTGGGATGTCGCCGGCGTCGGCCATGACGGCGACAAGATGCTGACCTCGAAATGCGGGCTTGCGGCGCTGTTCGATATTCCAGGCTGTGGCGCGGAGCGCTGATGCGAGCGCTTTGAATGCTTGTGCTTTGAAGGCTTGCGCCTTGAAGGTCCAGCTGCTGCTGTTACACTTCGTCGCGCGGGCACCTCATCCTGAGGCGACGCCAAGAAGACGAAGTGGAAACGCCTGATGCTGCTGCCCCTGTCCGATGTGCCGCGCTGGTACGCTCAACGCAAACCCGAAGGCACCGTCGCCGTTCAGCATGGGCAGGATCGGCTGACCTGGGACCAGCTCGAGCGTGGCGCCAACCGGCGCGCGCGGGCATTTGCGGCAAAGGGCGTCAAGCCCGGCGATTTCGTCGCGATCGGATTGCCCAACGGCAATGCGTTCTTCGAGACCACGTTCGCGGTCTGGAAATGCGGCGCGACGCCGACCTCGCTGTCATGGCGGCTGCCACGCGGCGAAGCCGCGGCCGTGCTTGAGATTCTCAAGCCCGCGCTGGTGGTCGGCGGCGAGGTCGACTGGAATGCGCCGAACCGGCTGCCTGCGGATTTCGTGCCGGAAGGTTTTTCCGACGAGCAGATCGACCCGCCGGTGGCGCGCTACTGGAAGGCCATGACCAGCGGCGGCTCGACCGGCCGTCCCAAGGTGATCCTCGACCACAATCCCGCGGTCGTCGACACGGTTACACCGCCGCCGCTCAACATGCCTTTCGGCGCCTCGCTGCTCAATCCGGGCCCGCTCTACCACAATGCGCCGTTCATCGTGTCGCACCACGCGCTGTTCGGCGGCGGCAAGCTCACCGGCCTCGTCAAGTTCGACGCCGAGGAGACGCTGCGGCAGATCGAGCGCGAGCGCGTGCAGTGGGTCAATTTCGTTCCGACCATGATGCATCGGATCTGGGCGCTGCCGGAGAACGTCCGCAATTCTTACGATGTGTCGAGCCTGCAGACCGTGTTCCACATGGCGGCGCCGATGCCGCCCTGGCTCAAGGAGAACTGGATCGCCTGGCTCGGGCCCGAGCGGGTGTGGGAGCTCTATGGCGGCACCGAGCGGCAGGGCGCCTGCATCATCTCCGGCACGGAGTGGCTGGCGCACAAGGGCTCGGTCGGCAGGATCGGCGAGACGGCGAAGCTCCGCATCATCGGCGAGGACGGCAACGACGTCGCGCCGGGGGAGACCGGCGAGATCTACTTCCTCAACAATGACGGCAAGGACGCCACCTACCACTATCTCGGCGCGGAGCCGAAGCGTCGCGCCGACGGCTGGGAATCGCTCGGCGATATCGGCAGGCTGGATGCCGAAGGCTATCTCTATCTCGGCGACCGCTTGGCCGACATGGTGCTGCGCGGTGGCGCCAACATCTATCCCGCCGAGGTCGAGGCCGCCGTTTCCGAATGTCCCGGCGTGCGGTCCTGCGTGGTGGTGGGCTTGCCAGATCCGGAATTGGGCCAGCGTGTGCACGCCATCATCGAGCCGGAGGCGAACGCGGACGGTCAGGCGATTGCGGATGGCATGGCGGACTTCCTGAAAGACAGGCTCAGCCGCTACAAGCATCCCGAGAGTTTCGAGATCGTCAGCACGCCGCCGCGCGACGATTCCGGAAAGGTTCGCCGCACGTTGCTGCGCGACGAGCGCGCGACGTGGATGAAGGAGGGTCGTGCCTTCCGTATCATGCCTGCGAAGGCGCCGGCCGGTGCGCTCGCGCGGGCTTGAGCGTCAGAGCATCCTGCCGATGATCTTTTGTCATATCTGCTGCCGAAAACGCGCGCAGCGTTTCGGTGCGGACATTGCCGAGTGCGCTGAGACTAAGGCTGAGCGACATTGCGGCAGCCTCATCCGGTCAGGACAACGGCCGGGCAAAACTGAGCTCGTGACCATCGAGGTCAGTGAGATGAAAGTAGCGCTCGCCCCATTCGGCATCGCGTGGCGTGGTGCTCGGCTGCCATCCCGCTGCCAGCGCTCGCTCGTAGAGCGCGTCGACGTCGGCGACGTAGAAGATGACGCGCCCCCACCAGGACCAGCGCTTGTCCGGCTGCACAGTCAGATTGAGATACCCCGTGCCGGCGCGAAAGCTCGTGAATGGTGCAGCCTCACCGCCGTGCAGGATCTCGAATCCGAGCGAGCGGTAGAACTGCACAGCACGGTGCATGTCGTGGATGGCGAGAGTGATGGCGCTGATGCCCTCGATCATGATGGCGGCTCCTAACCAGAGTTTGGGCTTGGAGCCGATTGTACAGCCGCCAAGTGCAGGTTTACGATGAGCCGAGCGCCAGATTGCCGGTCCCGCCTTGCGGCTGGCGAACTGCATCCTGCTCTGCTATGAGGGGGCCGAACCCGCCGAGCGGGTTCCGCGGTCCCGTAGCTCAGCCGGATAGAGCGACGGTTTCCTAAACCGTAGGTCGGAAGTTCGAGTCTTCCCGGGATCGCCATTTTGTCGCTTGTTGATGCCGAGCCTCAACCCCCAGAGCGAGAGCTTCGAGCGACTGAATGAGGCATCGGACTGGCAAAGGCGCGTCACTATCGGAGTAGATCGCCGGCGGCAGCCGCGAGACGTTCGGCCAGCATGATGACCGTGAGATTGGTGGGCGTCGAAGGAATCTCCGGGAAGATCGATGCATCGATCACTCCAAGCCTCTCAACCTGACGTACGCGGCCTGCGCCGTCGACTACGGCATTCGGATTGCGATTGCCCCCCATCGCTACTGTGCCGCAGCCATGATGAAAAGTGTCGAGCTCCCGCTCAATCGCCTGTAACGCTGCGGCACCGTCGATGATCTCGGCACCAGGAACAAGTTCGTGGTCGATCAATTCGGCAAGCGGCGCTGAGCCAGCGATTCTTCGGGCTAATCCAAATCCTTCGACAATGCGGCGACGGTCGCTCGGATCAGCCAGGAGATTGTAATCGATGACCGGCGGCGTGAGCGGGTCGCGGCTTCTCAGCATGAGGGTGCCGGCCGATTTCGGTTCCGTCACGGCCACAGCGAGCGTAAGCCCGCGACTCGTCGGACTCTCGGGGCCCTCAAAGTTTGACGCCGTGACCTGGAGATCAAGCGCGCCGTCAGCAGCCTCAGCGGACCGCGTCCAAATGGTCGCGGCGCGGGCAAGATGCATCTTCCCAGCCTCGGCTTTCAGGGCATATCGATTGTAGTAAAAGGGATGGTCGAGCAGCCTCCTCCCGACAGGAAGGTCCGCGACCACATCGATTCCAAGTCTCTCGAGGTCGCCCGCTGGGCCGATGCCGGAGCGCATGAGAATGGCCGGACTGCCATACACGCCCGCGCAGAGAATGAAGACATCGGCTTCGACCGCTTCTCCGCCAGCGAGGCGGAGGCGGGTTGCACGCGAGCCATCAAACTCGATGCGATCAGCCATCACGCCGCCGCGTATCGTCAAGTTGGCGCGGGATCGCACGTTATCTGGCAGATAGACGATGCCCGTATTCTGGCGGACGCCATCGACGACGTTCATCGGATCGATGCCGACGCCATGCTGCACTGGTCCGTTGAAGTCGTCGATGGCGTAGAAGCCTGCCTCCCTGCCGGCCTCGACGAAAGCGCGGAGTGGTGTTGCGACGTCCGCGGGCGAGGGCTGACGGATCGGAAATGGGCCGCAGCGTCCATGCCATTCATCTGCGCCGGTCGGCGTATTCTCCAGCGCCCGATAGCATTCAAGGACCTGTGCGAAGTCCCAGTCTCGGAGACCATGCTTCCGCCATCTGGCGAAGTCCGCGGGCAGCGCCCGCTTTGCGACCGCGGCATTGATCGCCGATCCGCCTCCGAGAACTCGTGCTGCCTGGGCGGCGATCGTGCAACCGAGACGGCCGGGCTCGCTGCGGTAGCCCCAGTCGTAATCTGCGCCGCCGCCCAGCCTGTCCGCATCGGCCAGCGCGGGCGGATAATCGGTCGCGCGCGGCGCGTCGCCCGCTTCGAGAAGCAGGACGGTGCGCGCCGAAGCTTCGCTGAGCCGGTTGGCAAGGACGCAGCCTGCTGATCCGCCGCCGATGATGACGATGTCATAACGCATCGCGTTCCTCGTGTGTTTAGTGGCGCGAACCAGGGGCTCGCTCTGGATTCGGCGGTTCGTCCCTACGCTGGAAAAAATCCAGAACTAGACGAGCGACCTCTGCCGGATTTTCGTCCGCAGGCCAGTGGCCAGCGTCCCTTATGAGGCCGCCTCGCACATCGTGGGCAAGCGGTTCCCAGGCGTCGAAGACATGCTCACCATAGCTGCACTCGCCGCCCAGCGCGAGAATGGGGATGTTTAACCTTGTGCGCGAGGCTTCCTTGTGGTCCTCCATGTCCTGCCAGACGGCAGCGTAGTAGTTGATGCCCGCACGCAATGCCCCAGGCTTCGAGATCTGGCGCACATACTCCTCAAAGTCTTCCGGAGTTACCGCGGACGGGTTGCAGGCAGCGTGCCAGAAAAACCATGTCAGCAGGTCCAGCTCGCGGCCTCGGATGAAGTGCTCGGCCACCTCGGGAATCGTGAAGAAGCCAAGCTGCCAGGCGCTGCCCGCGTTTCGATCCGGCCTCGGCGCCATTTCCTGCTCATAGCCGAAACCTGGCAGCGCATATTCGATGACGCAAAGCCGCTGCACGAGACCCGGATAGCGTGCCGCGAGTTGGTAGGCGACCCCGGCGCCATGGTCGTAGCCGACGACATCGATATGCTGGAGGTCGAGCTGACTTAGAAGCTGCTGCACGTCGGCGGCCATGGTCCGCTTGTCGTAACCTGCAGGCGTGATGGTCGTTCCTCCGGTGCCGCGAAGGTCCGGCGCGATGACCTTATGGTCGGACGCAAGCGTCGCCAGCACCCGCCGCCACATCAGCGAATGCTGCGGGAACCCATGTAGCAGAAGAATAGCGGGCCCTTCGCCCGCGATGAGATAGTGAAGATCGAGCCCGTTCGCTTTTGCCTTCCGGTGCCCGATCCTATCGGAAGGTGCGCTCGGCGTTGTCCGCTGAATGGTCTGTGGCTCCATCGAAATTCTCCTTGCGAGCTGCCTGAGATAACCGAGAGATGGTCGCTTGGAGCCGTCATGGAAGTTGGCAAATTCACGCATGGCTTGATCGATGAACTAGATCACCATTCGATCGTGCCTTTGTGGCTGCTGGCAAACCGATGCGTTGGAACAAGGCTTGTTGGAACAATGAACTTTCTAATCTCAAGCTTCCTCGGTTCAGACCAGATCGACGATGTCTTGAAACGCTGTTTAGCTCCTGACGTTCTTCGCCGGTGAACCGTCGGAGCGGCAGTCCGCAAGAGGTCCCGAGACGGTGCGTTTTGCATGGGCTATCGTCGCGGTTTGCTGGGCTCGTCGGCGCAAAAATTGCTAGAAGCGAACGGCTTCCTTCCTGGCCTGGCCCGGCACGTCCCGCCACGCCTCACTGCCCATCCGGAGACGACAATGCCTTTCGACTTGATCCTGCGCGGCGGCCGTGTGGTCGACCCGTCCCAGAAGCTCGATGCCGTGACGGATGTCGCATTTTCGGGTGGCAAGGTCGCCGCCGTCGGCAGCGGGCTCAAGGCGGATCCGGCGACTGAGGTCCGCGACGTCTCGCAGCTCATCGTGACGCCGGGCCTGATCGATCTCCACACCCACGTCTATTGGGGCGGCACCTCGCTCGGCATCGATGCCGAGGAATTCTGCCGCGCCTCCGGCGTCACCACCTCGGTCGACACCGGCAGCGCCGGCCCCGGTAATTTCGCGGGCTTCCGCAAGCATGTGATCGAGCCGAGCCAGGTCCGCATCCTCGCTTATCTCCACGTCTCCCATGCCGGCATTTTTGGCTTCTCGCACCGGATCATGGTCGGGGAGAGCGAGGAATTGCGGCTGATGAATCCGATCGATGCGGCCAAGGTCGCGGATGCCAACCGCGATCTCATCGTCGGCATCAAGGTGCGCGTCGGACTGCACTCCTCGGGCACATCGGGGACCGTGCCGCTCGACATCGCGCTAGAGGTCGCCAACGAGGTCGGCATGCCCTTGATGGCGCATATCGATCATCCGCCCCCGACCTATGAAGAGGTGCTGGCCCGCCTGCGCCCCGGCGACGTGCTGACCCATGCATTCCGCCCGTTCCCGAACACGCCGGCGACCGCGCAAGGCACGGTGAAGAAGGCGGTGCTGGACGCGCGCGAGCGCGGCGTCTTGTTCGATATCGGCCACGGCAAGGGCTCGTTTGCGTTCAAGACCGCGCGCGCCATGCTCGCCAACGGCTTCTATCCGGACACCATCTCATCCGACATCCATCAGCTCTGCATCGACGGCCCCGCCTTCGACCAGGTGACGACGATGTCGAAATTCCTCTGCATGGGCATGTCACTGTCGGACGTGATCGCGGCCTCGACCGAGAACGCCGCAATGGCGTTGCGGCGGCCCGAGCTCGGCAGCCTCAAGCCGGGCAGCGTCGGCGATGCCACGCTGATCTCGGTCAAGCAGGGTCAGTTCGACTATGAGGACGTGGTCGGCGAGCACCTGATCGGCGATCGCAGGATCGTCTCCGAAGGCGTCGTCATCGGCGGTCGCTGGTGGCATCCGAATTAGGGCTTTGCCTCTTCCCGTGAGAACGGGGAGAGGAAACTACTCGTTCTTGTCCACATTCCAGAACATCGGCGTCGCCGGGCCGTCGATCACGCCGGTGAGCGATTTGCGCCATGCACTCGGCGCCTGGAACTGGCCGAGCGGAACGTAGATCACCTGATCGTAGGCCTCCTTCTGTATGTCGAAGGCGATCTTCTTTTGCTCTTCCGGTGAGATGGCGCGGGCAAAGGCGTCGCGCAGCTCCTCGAGCTTGGGGTCCTCGGACCAGCCGTACCAGCCGCCACTCGTGCCCTTGCCGCCCATTGGGACGTTGACCAGCGGGTTCAAGGAGTCGGCCGCGCCCTGGTAGGTGAAGAACATGTTCCAGCCGCCTTCCTTCGGCGACTTCTGGTTGGCGCGACGGGTGACCACGGTCTGCCAGTCCATCGCCTGAAGATCGACCTTGAAGCCGGCCTCGCGCAGGAGCTGTGCGACCACGACCGGCTGCGCTTTCAGCAGGATCTGGTCGGTCGGCGCCAGGATCACCACGGGCGTGCCGTCATAACCGGCCTCGGCCAACGCCTTCTTGGCGTCCGCCATGCCGTTGCCCTTGACCAGGGTCTCGCCGCCGGCGTCGCTGGCGAGCGGCGTGTCGCAGATGAAGAATGCGCCGCAGAACTTGTAGTATTTGGGATTGCCGATCTGCGCGTCGAGCACGTCCTTCTGGTTGATCGCAAGCATCGCGGCGCGGCGGATCTTCACATTGTCGAACGGCGGATGCAGGAAGTTCATCCGGCCGAACGACTGGAATCCGAACTTGTTCAGGATCGACACGTTGATGTCCGGATTGGATTCGAGCGCGGGCAGCATGTCGAACGGTGGCGTTTCAACGAAATCGACATCGCCTGATTGCAGCGCGTTGAGCGCGGTCTGTGCGTCCGGCATCGTCAGCCACTCGACGCGGTCGACCTTCACCACCTTGCCGCCCGATGTCCATTCCGCCGGCTCCTTGCGCGGCACATAGTCGGTGTTCTTTTCGTAAACGGCTTTCACGCCGGGCTGGAATTCGCTCGCGACGAACTTGAATGGGCCGGAGCCGATCTGCTCCGGAATCTGCTTGGTGATCGGGGTCTCCGCCAACCGCTTCGGCATCATGAAGGCGACAACGGCCGACGGCTTGGCGATCGTCTCCAGCACGAGGCCATAGGGCTCCTTCAGCTTGAGGACGATCGTCTTGCCGTCCGCGGCTTCGATGCCCGCGGTGAAGTCCACCAGCTTGCGCGCCATGCCGTCGACGCTCGTGCACCAGCGCTTCAGCGAGGCGACGCAATCCTCCGCCGTCACCGGGGCGCCATCATGCCACTTCAGGCCGTCGCGCAGAATGAAGGTGTAGGTCAGCCTGTCCGCGGACACCGTCCAGTCGGCCATCTGCGGCTGCACCTTGAAGCTGGAATCGATGCCGAGCAGCGTATCGTAGACCATGTAGCCATGGTCGCGGGTGATGATGGCCGTCGTGAAGCCGGGGTCGGTGATGCGAAGGTCCGATTGCATCACCGCAGTCAGGACTTTCTTTCCGCTCGCGGCCGATGCAGCCGACGACCAGGCCAGGGGAAGTGCCGATGGGGCAACGGCCGCAAGCTGAAGCAGTTTCCGTCGCGAGACGTGAACCATTCGCAATTCTCCCGATGCAAACGAGATCAGATGGCGGCTGCCGATGACGGGCAGCGTATGGCGGGGAGCGAGGCGCGACAAGCAGGCTTGCTCCCACCAATCTGAAAATCGTTGGTAGACCGAGCAAGGGCTGTGCCGCCGAAGCCTGCGATGCAGCAATCGCCAAAAGTCGTCTTGCCTTGGACTGGCGCGCGTCAGTCGCGTCCTGCTTCCATGATCGCCTTGGCAAGGCGTGCTGGATCGGAGAAGCACAGTTCATGGCTTCCCGCCACCTGCACCAGGCGGAACAGGCCGAGCTTCTCCGAGAGCCGCGGATGCCAGCCATAGCTGTGCGGCCATAAAGATCGATCGTCCTGTCGACCAGGGCCCTGACATCGGCCTCGTTGCGGACGTCGGCCCGGACGAACGACGCACTGCCACCGCCCGCCTTGATCTCGTCCTCGACCCGCGTCCCGCGTTCGACATTGCGTCCGCCGTACACGACCTTGCCGCCCTCGGCGGCGATCATGCACCTCGTCTAACGCCTTGGCCCGAAAGGCGTTCGTCGCTGAACGACGTTCTGCTCATTGGGGCCTGCGCGGACCTGTTCACCCATGCCGCAGTGTTCAAGACGTCGCAGACTCGTTCCGCTGTGCCGGTCGATCTCTGGCAGGCATCGCAGGCCCTCGGCGCAGTGGCGAACAGTTTGGCCAGCGCCGCCGGCGGTTCGAGTCTTCCCGGGATCGCCATTCCTTCGCGCTGCCACCTTCGTTCCCTTTGCTGGGACGCGTTCCGAGCTTGGCAGCCTCCTGCCAGACCGCGTCCGTCGCGCGCCGGAGAACGCGACACGCTTGCGGCCACATCTGCGCGAACTGCGTTAGATGTTGCTGAGGTTCCTGATCCACCGCATACCGGGGTCTCGGTGTACCCGCTCGTGCCAAATCAGGCGGTAAGAAAAGCTTGGGCTGTTCGGCAGCAGCAGAACTTCTAGTCCCGCTACATTTGCGAGCCTCTCGGCCACGCGCCGAGGAACGCATATGACGAGATCGGTCTCGGCGATTATCCAAGGCATCGACATGAAGTAGGGCGTGCGCAAAGTCGTCCCGGCCGACACGACCCCTAACTCCCGTAGAACCTCATCGGGGAGCATGCGACCGCCTTCGGGGTACATCATAATCGCCTGAGGCCACACGGCGATGCGCTCCAGAATGTCTCCTTGCATCGAGAGGCACGGATGTTCTCGACGAACAAGGCAGGCGTAGTCATCCTGGAACAACTCGCGATAGTGGAAGTCTGGCGGGAGATCCGCATCGGCATCGAGTGCGCAGTCGAGGGCGCCGCTCTCGAGATCCGAGAACGTATTCGGTCCGAACGGCACCACGTCGAGGCACACGCCCGGGGCCTCGCGCGCGACCTGCGCGGCAAGCCTGCTCAATACCGTTACTGAGCCATAGTCTGTTGCGCCGATGCGAAAGGTTCGCCGCGCCGCCGCAGGATCGAAGCCGTCCCTCTCGAACATCCGCTCGAGCGCAGCGAGAGCATCGGCTACGAGCGGTTTGAGCGCTTCGGCTCGGGCGGTCAGTGAATATCCCTTGCTGGTGCGAACGAGCAACGGATCGTCCAGCGCTCGCCGGAGGCGCTCGACGGCACGGCTCGCGGCGGGCTGACTCAAGCCCAGCACCTCTCCGGACCGTGTGACGCTCGCGGTGTCGAGGAGCGCAGAGAGCATGCGCAGGGTTTTCAAATCAATCTGGTCGAATCGTGTATTCGGTTCGCGCATGTTCAGCATGCTAGTTGCGGCATTTTCCGAATACAAGCGCACGGGTAAGGTGGCCACAATCAATCCGGAGCCGCCTATGAACACTACGTTGCTCGCCCTCACTCTCGCCGCCACCACACTCGCGAGTGGGTCCGCTCTTGCTCAGACAGGCGGACCGGCCGCAGGCGGCCCAGGCGCCACCGCCACCAATGCTGGTCCGTTCGAGACGCAACCTTGGGGGCCGCACGGGCGGATTGAGAATCCCCGGTACACGGTCGAGCGCGTCACATACCCTAGTGGGGGGACGGAGGTGGTGGGCAACCTGTTCACGCCAGCCATTCCCGGACGAAAGCCGGCTGTCGTCATCATCGGCCCAGTCGCCTTCGTGAAGGAGCAGTCCCCGGTGCAGTATGCTTCGCGCCTCGTGCGCGAAGGCTACGCCACCCTCGTGTTCGACCCACGCCATCATGGCGAGAGCGGTGGCAAGCCGCGTCGGCACGAGAGCGGGGCGGCGAAAGTTGAGGACCTGCGCGCCTCGATCGACTTCCTGGTCGCCCGCGAGGACGTGGACTCGGATCGCATCTTCATCCTCGCTATCTGCCAAGGCGTGAACTGGGGCATCGAGGCTGCCACCCTCGACGCACGCGTGAAGGCACTCGCCATCGTTGCCGGTCACTACCTGACGCCCGATGTTACGAGGATGTATGTGGGCGATACCGCCGAGGCGCGCATACGCCGCTCGGGCGAGGCCGAGGCTCGGTTCAAGGCAACGGGCGAGGTCTCCTACATTCCCGTCGTCTCCGCCCAGCCGACGCCACCCGATCCGACGGCGCTGCTGACTGCGCCTCCGATTCACCAGTTCTACATCCGCTGGGCTGACCGTGGCCCGTTCTGGAACTTCCACGGCCTGTGGGAGAACCGGATTGCTGCTATGTCCGAAGGGGCGATCTGGAGCCACGACGTGCGCGCGGTGATAGCGGGCCTCGCCACGCCGACCCTCATGGTCCATGCCGACCGCGCGGCCTCGGGGCCGCAGATCCCGCGAGACCTCTTCGAGATGATACCGGCAGCGCGCAAGAAGCTCGTTTGGCTCGGGTCACAGAACCAGCTCCAGTTCTACGAGGACCCGATCACCATCGACCAGGTGGTGCCTCACGTTGCCCGCTTCTTCTCCGGCGGGGCTGACCGTGCCGAACGGCAGTGATGTAGCCGCCGTGCGCATGATGCTCGCCTGCGCCTGCAAGTCCCCGCGCTGCGTGACGTCGGTTGCACGATGAATCGGTTGGTCGCCCGCGGCCTCACGCCTTCCTACACGTCTCCCGGAGCTACAGCGACCTTGCAATGAGCAGCTTCATGATCTCGTTGGTGCCGCCATAGATCTTCTGGATGCGGGAATCGATGAAGATACGCGAGATCGGGTATTCCTGCATGTAGCCATAGCCGCCGAACAGCTGGAGGCACTCGTCGGCGGTCTGGACCTGCTTGTCCGAGCACCAGTATTTCGCCATCGACGCGGTGACGGTGTCGAGATCCCCGGCGACCAGGCGCTCGATGCACCAGTCGACGAAGACGCGCGCGATCATCGCCTCCGTCTTGCGTTCGGCGAGCGTGAAGGCGGTGTTCTGGAAATCCATCAACGGCTTGCCGAACGCCTTCCGTTCCTTGGTGTATTCGGTGGTGAGCTTGACGGCGCGCTCCATCGAGGCGACGGCGCCGACCGCGAGCGCAAGGCGCTCCTGCGGCAGCTGCTGCATCAGCTGCGCAAAACCCTGGCCTTCTTCCTTGCCGAGCAGGTTTTCCGGGGCTACCTGCACATTGTCGAAGAACAGTTCCGACGTATCGGAGGCGTGCAGGCCGATCTTGTCGAGGTTGCGCCCGCGCTTGTAGCCGTCCGCGCCCGCGGTCTCGACCACGAGCAGCGAAATGCCCTTGGCACCCAGCTCGCCGGTGCGGGCGACCACGATGACGAGATCGGCGGCCTGGCCGTTGGTGATGAAAGTCTTCTGGCCGTTGATGACGTAGGAATTGCCCTGCTTCTTCGCTGTGGTCTTGACGGCCTGAAGGTCCGAGCCGGTGCCGGGCTCGGTCATGGCGACGGCGCCGACCATCTCGCCCGAGGCCATCTTCGGCAGCCAGCGCTTCTTCTGCTCCTCCGAGCCGTAGTTGAGGATGTAATGAGCGACGATGGCGCTGTGCACGGAGACGCCGGTGGTCAGCTCCGGCACGGTGCTTTCGAGGTCGTCCAGCACGGCTGCGTCATAGGCGAAGGTCGCGCCCAGGCCGCCATATTCCTCCGGGACGCTCGCCAGCAGCGCGCCCATTTCACCAAGCCCGCGCCAGGCGAAGCGATCGACCATCTTCTGCTCGCGCCATTTCCCGGCATGCGGCGCCAGATCCTTGGCGAGATATCTCCGGAACTGGTCGCGGAAGACGTCGAGCTCTTCGGTCATCCAGGAGGAGCGGTAGGACATGGCGGCCTCGGTCGTTGATGGCGATGCGCTCGCCCAGCCGTGCCACAAGGCCAGCGGCGGGCGCAAGCCCGCCGCGTTGCTACGCCAGCGGCGGCCGCCCATGATTGTGTCTTGAGGCTGCGCCGGCCGTTGGCCTATCCTGCCTGCGCGGTTTTGCCGCCGTCGATGATGAATTGGCCGCCGGTCGCGTAGGGATGATCGTCCGAGGCGAGCATGAGTGCGAACGCCGCGACCTCCTCCGCGCTCGCCACGCGCTGCATTCCCGGAACATGGCTTTTGGCCCATTGCGCGATGGCCACGTGCCAGGCAGCATCGGGAAGATTTTCCATGCCGGCGAGCCGGCGGATGAACGGGGTATCCGTGGTGCCGGGGATCAGGGTGTTGATGCGGATGCCGTATTGGGCATATTCGAGTGCAGCGGCCTGCACCATGCCGACAAGCCCGCGCTTGGCCGCGGAATAGGCGGAGCGGTTCGCCGTCGTGGCGATGGCGTTGGACGACGAGGTGACCACGATCGATCCGCCGTTCTGCAGCATGTGCGGAATCTGGTACTTCATGGACAGGAAAACGCCGCGCAGGTCGGTATTGATCACGTCATCGAACTCGGCAGCGCTGTACTGATGCAGGGGCTTTTCGATGGAGATGCCCGCATTGTTGAAAGCGACGTCGAGGCGGCCATGAAGATCGATCGTCTTGTCGACCAGGGCCTTGACCTCGGCCTCGTTGCGGACGTCGGCCCGGACGAACGACGCATTGCCACCGCCCGCCTTGATCTCCTCCTCGACCCGGGCCCCGCGTTCGACATTGCGTCCGCAGAACACGACCCTGCCGCCTTCGGCGGCGAACATCAACGCAGCGGCGCGGCCGATGCCCGAGGTGCCGCCGGTCACGATGATGGTCTTGTCGGCGAAGCGGCGCTTGCCGCTTGGCTTCTGCTGCGGCAGCGTCGCGCCCTGGCCAAGCGCCATGCCGCCGGCAAGGCCGCCGATGGCACTCGCCAGCATGCCGAGTGCGGCACCGCCGACCAGATGACGCCGCTTTACGCGGGAGGTTGCGGTGCTATGCTGCATTTCGGTCATTTCGAACTCCCGGCCGCTCCATCTAAACAGTGTTAAGATGGATAGCCCGCAATCTGAACAGTGTCAAGTTAGGCATGACAAAACCGAATGCGCCCGCGCGCGCCAAGCCGAGCCCCAGGGTTCCGAAGCTTGAGGCCGGCTATCATCATGGCGAGCTTCAGGAGGCCCTGATTGCGGCGAGCGAGGCCATTCTTGCCGAGCACGGCGCCGAAGGCTTTACGCTTCGCGAGGCCGCCCGCCGCGCCGGCGTGTCTCCGGCCGCACCGTCACATCATTTCGGCAATGCGCAGGGCCTGCTGACGGAGGTGGCGATCCGCGGCTATGACGCGCTTGCCGGCGCGCTGCGGGATGCTGCGTCTCGCAAGCAGGGCGCGCGCGAAAAGCTCCAGGCCCAGGGCCTCGCCTATGTTGAATTCGCGCTGAAGCATCCCGGTCGTTTCCAGATGATGTTTGCCAACAAACGCCTTGTCGCGGACGATTCGCGCCTCAGGCAGGCGAGCAGGACGGCCGGCCGCGAGTTCGAAACCATCATCGCCGAACTCGTCGGCGGGACGCCGAAAGAGGCGAAGACCGCGGCCGCGGCGGCCTGGTCAACCGTCCACGGTTTTGCCAAGCTTGCGCTGGAGGAGAAATTCGGCTCGCTGAGCAGCGAGACCGGATACCGCGAGATCATGACGACGCTCAATCACGTCCTGAACTATCTCTGGCCGGCGGGCGACGCACGCCGCTAGATGCAGATCGAGGGGTGAACGCATCATGACGGCCAAGGCGACAGAGCTCAAGCTCGACATCGAACGGATCGGGACGGTCTCGGCGACATTGATGCAGCCAGCCAATGCGCGCGCCTGTTACGTCCTGGCACACGGCGCGGGCGCCGACATGCGGCATTCCTTCATGGAGAAGGTCGCGGCGGGGCTCGCGGACCGTGGCATCGCCACGTTCCGCTTCAATTTTCTCTACATGGAAAACAAGCAGGGCCGTCCCGACCAGCCGGCGGTCGCGCACGCCACCATCCGCGCGGCGGTCGAGGAGGCGGCGCGGCTGTGCCCCGGCGTGACGCTCGTTGCCGGCGGAAAATCGTTCGGCGGACGCATGACGTCGCAGGCGCAAGCGAAGACGCCGTTGCCCGGCGTGAAAGGGCTCGCCTTCCTCGGCTTTCCTCTGCATGCCGACAAGAAGCCCTCGACGGAACGGGCCGAGCACCTCGTCCAGGTTGAGATTCCTATGCTGTTCCTGCAAGGCACGCGCGACGGGCTCGCCGATCTCGGCCTTCTCAGGCCCGTCGTCGCGGCGCTCGGCGCGAAGGCGACGCTGCATGAGGTCGAAGGCGGCGACCACTCCTTCGCGGTGCTGAAGAAGTCCGGCCGCACCAACGATGAGGCGCTCACAGAGGTGCTCGACACGCTCACGGCCTGGATCCACCAACTCGCCTGAGGCTCAGGCCGAATAAAGCCCCTTGTCGCGCGCCTTCTGGATTGCGAGTGCAGCGATCAGGTCGAGCGTCGGGGTCGACAGGCCCGCGGTGCGCGCGAAGGCGGCGGGCGCCTTCACCAACACGTCGATCTCCATGGCGCGGCCGAGCTCGTAATCCTGCAGCAGCGATGGCTTGTGATTGGGGGCGGGGCCGCTGCGTGTGACGCGCTTGACCTCGGGGATGAAGTGCTGCGCGATGTCGTTCGCCTCGTTCAGCATGCGCGGAATGACCTCGGCGAAGGCGGGGTCGTCGCGCACGCCGCGCGCGGTCTGTCCGGTCAGCAGGCACAGCACCGACAGCGACATGTTGGTCAGCAGCTTTGACCAGATCGCCTCGCGGATTTCGGCCACCGGCGGCGATTCCAGCCGGGCGTCATTGAAGACGCCGCGGAGTTTCGTGATGCGTTCGCAATTGCGGTCGTCGCATTCGCCGATCAGGAGGCGGTTGCGGTCCGGCGTCAGGTTCTGCACGACGCCGGGCGCGGTCACCTCGTTGGAGGAGAACACCACCCCACCGATGATCCGCTCCTTCGGGATGCAGGCGCGCAGACGTCCACCTGGATCGAGGAAGGAAATGTCCGGCGGCGTCGGGTGTCGCGGCGGCAGGCCGATACCGTACCACCAGGGAATGCCGTTCTGGGCGAATACGATGGCGGTGTCGTCCTGGAGCAGCGGCTTGATGCTGGAGACCAGTCCGGTCAGCGCCGTGGCCTTGAGCGTCGAGATCACCACATCCTGCGGGCCGAGCTGGGCCGGATCGCCCGAGGCGTTCACCTTGGCCGAGACCTCGGAATCGCCGACGCGCAACTTCAGGCCATTGGCGCGCACCGCCTCGAGATGCGCGCCGCGCATCACGCATGAGACTTCGTGGCCGGCGCGCGCGAGCCTGACCGCGAGATGGCTTCCGACGGCACCCGAGCCGAAAATGCAGATGCGCATGTATATGTCCCGTCCCTGATCGCTTTGCCTGGTCTCTCGGTCGTCGCCCGGCCGCAGCATGACACAAGCCGCCATGCGATGGGCGCGGCCGCCCCACGCCGGAAAGATATGGATCGGGGTCTACAGCCTCGTCCATAGTGCGCGGCAACCAATAAGACCGGAGGATCGCCGATGACTGCCAGCCCTGTCCTGTGGACCCTCGACGAGCGCGGGGTTGCGACCGTCACGCTCAATCGCCCGGAGGTCAACAACGCCTATGACGGCGCCCTGATCGCCGGTGTGCTCGGGGCCATGGACGATCTCGGCAAAAAGCCCAACCTCCGTGTTGTCGTGCTCCGGGGCAACGGCAAGCACTTTCAGGCCGGCGCCGACCTCAAATGGATCAATGGCGTGCGGCCGCAATCGCCTGATGCGAACGAGGCGGCGTCCCGGGCGACGTTCGAGGCCGTGCAGCGGCTCAACACGCTGCCGATCCCGACCGTCGCGTTGGTGCAGGGCGGCTGCTTTGGTGGCGGCACCGGCGTGATTTCGGCCTGCGATGTCGTGATCGCCGCCGACAACGCCCTGTTCTCCATCACGGAGGTGCGCTGGGGTCTGACCGCCGCGATCATCATCCCCCAGCTCTGCGATGCCGTGAGTGTACGGCAAGTCCGCCGTTACGCGTTGACCGGCGAACGCTTTGGCGCCGAAGACGCCCGCCGCATCGGCCTCGTCCATGACGTCGTGCCGCTCGCCGATCTCGAAACCGCCGGCGCCAAGGTGGTCGAGCAGCTGCTCGCCAACGGACCGGAGGCCGTGGCCGAGACCAAGCGGCTGGCGCTGGAGAGCTCGTTCGGCGGAAAGGCCGTGGACGATGCGGCGTACGCGCGGCTCGTGCAACTGCATTCGCTCAAGCGCCAGAGCCCGGAGGCGGCGGAGGGGCTGGCTTCGTTCGCCGAGAAGCGGGCGGCGAACTGGGGCGGCGGGAAGACGTGACGGTTGCGCGGTGAGCCTCACAGCGAACTTGCGAGCGACGTCTTGAGCAGCGCCAGCAGCGCCTGCACGGCCGCCGCATTGCGCCGCCGCTCGGGGATGGCGGCCTTCACCCACAACTCGGGAATCGGAAAGTCGCGCAGCACGGGCTTGAGCGTACCGTCACGCAACGCATCCGCGACGAGATAGTGCGATATCAGCGTGATGCCGTTCCCGGCGATCGCGCTGCGCGCCAGCACATGTCCTTCGTTGGACGAAAGCAGCGGGCTGACCTGGATGCTGATGCGGCCGCGCGGTCCGTCAAAGATCCATTCCGGACCGGTCGGCAGGAAGCTGAGGCAGCGATGCTCGACGAGGTCGCGCGGATGCTTTGGCGTGCCGTGCTTCTTCAAATAGGCCGGTGAGGCGCAGAGCAGCCGCTTCAGCGCGCACAGCGGCTCGTCGACGACACCGCCGAAGGAATGCGGAAAGGCGCCGATCGCGATGTCAAAGCCTTCGGTGACGGGATCGACCGGACGATCGATCAGCACGATCTCGAGCTTTAATCGCGGGTTCTGGGTCTGGAAAGCGCTGAACGCGTCCGCAAGCCGCGCCACCGTCAGCGAGGTCGGTGCCTTGATACGGAGATGATCGACGAGATCGTGGCCCTTCTCGCCCATGCGCGAGAGCAAATCGGTGGCGTCGGTGACCACGCCGCGCGCGCGATGCACATAGCGTTGACCGGCGTCGGTCAGCCGCATTTGCCGGGTCGAGCGCTGAAACAGCGGCGTGCCGATCCGCGCTTCCAGCTGCGTGACGCGCTTGGCCACCACAGAGGTCGAGACACCGAGTTTTCGGGCGGCCGCGGAGAATCCGGCTGCATCTGCCGTGGCGAGGAACGCTTGGAGGTTTACCAGGATATCCATGTCGACCTTTCTCGATTCGAGAAAGCTGATCGCGTATATTGGTGGATTGTAGCCTGTCTCGCGTTAATTCATAGTCGGGCCAAGCAAGAGATTTTCAGGGATAGGACGCGCCATGCGGGCCACGACGATCGAAGAACCAGCGCGCCAGGTGCCGCTTTACGGCGAATACGAAGTCGTCGTGCTCGGCGGCGGCCCGGCCGGCATTGTGGCGGCGGCATCCGCAGCGCGCGCCGGACGAAAGACGCTGCTGATCGAGCGCTATGGCTTTCTCGGCGGCATGGGCACCGCGGCAGGCGTCACCAATTTCTGCGGTCTGCATGGCAATGTCTTTGGCCAGGCCCACCGGCTGGTGCAGGGCATGGCGTCTGACCTGCTGGCGCGGATCGATCATCTGAACGGCCTCAACACGCCACATCTGATCCTCGGCAAGGTGTTTGCCCAGGCCTATGACACCGCGGCCTACAAGATCGCAGCCGACGAGCTGCTTGTGAGCCACAAGGTCCACATCCTCTTCCACGCACTCGGCGCGGGTGTTGTGATGGGCGATGACCGCCGTATCGACGCGCTGATGGTCGAGACCAAGGCGGGCCGGCAGGCGGTGCGCTCAGAGATCTTCATCGATTGCTCCGGCGACGGGGATCTCGCAGTCTGGGCCGGCGCGCCGTTCGACATTGGCGATGAGCACGGCCATCCGATGTACCCATCGATGATGCTTCGTCTCAACGGCATTGACCCCGCAAAGGCCGGCGATGCCTGGCGGACCATCCCGCAATTGATGGAACAGGCCACCGCCGCCGGCACGCACAAATTCCCACGCAAGAGTGCGATCGTGCGGCCGCAAAAATCCGGCATCGAATGGCGGGTGAATTTCACCCAGATCGCGCGCGAGGACGGCCACGCCATCAACGGCGTCGAGCCCGACGATCTCACCCGCGGCGAGATCGAGGGCCGCAAGCAGGCGCTCGCAGCCTTTGAATTCCTGCGCACTGTGCCGGGGTTTGAAAAATCCTACATCGTCGATCTGCCGCCGCAACTCGGCATCCGCGAGACCCGCCGCATCAAGGGCGGCTACCAGCTCAGCGGCGAGGACGTGCTCGGCTGCGCCTCGTTCGAGGATTCCATCGGCGTCAATGGCTGGCCGATCGAGGCCCATGTCCCCGGGGACGTCGTCTTCACCTTCCCGCCGATCCCGGAATCGCGCGGCTATAACGAGCTGCCGTACCGGATGCTGGTGCCGGAGGGCGTCGATAACCTCCTGGTCGCCGGCCGCTGCGCCTCGATGACCCATGAGGGGCAGTCGGCGGCACGGGTTTCCGGGGCCTGCTTCGTGATGGGGGAGGCAGCCGGTTCCGCAGCCGCCCTGGCGCTGTCCGGAAACCGGATTCCACGAGAAATCCCGGTTGAAATATTGCAGGAAACGTTGAAACAACAGGGCGCCTTCATCGGGCGGGACCAGCCGGTGCCCGAGGGCCTGTAACGGACTGCAAGAAGAACCATTGGAGGAAGCGGGATGATCGGGATTGCGCGGCTCGCGGCAGCTGGCCTTTTGGCGATGATGGCGATGGGCACGGCCCGGGCCGAAGACGCACTGAAGGCCAGGATCGGCGTGCTCCGCCTGTCGTCCTCCGCGCCGGTCTTCATCGCGCAGGACAAGGGCTATTTCCGCGAGGCCGGCCTCGATGTCGAGCTGAAATTCTTCGATGCGGCACAGCCGATCGCGGTCGCCACCACCTCGGGCGACGTCGATTTCGGCGTCACGGCTTTCACCGCCGGCCTCTACAATCTCGCCGGCAAGGGCGTGCTGAAGGTGATCGGCGGCATGAGCCGCGAAAAGGCCGGCTATCCCCTGATCGGCTATTTCGCCAGCAACAACGCCTATGCGAGCGGCCTGAAGACGCCGAAGGATCTCGCGGGCAAGCGCATTGCGGTCACGCAGGTCGGATCATCCTTCCACTATTCGCTCGGCCTGCTCGCCGACAAATACGGCTTCAAGCTCGCCGAGGTGAAGATCGTGCCGCTACAGTCATTGTCGAACGCAGCCGCCGCGCTGAAGGGCGAGACCGTCGATGCGGCGCTGCTGCCGATCTCGACTGCGCGAAAGCTGATGGACGAAGGCGGTGCAAAATTCCTGGGATGGGTCGGCGACGAGACGCCCTGGCAATTGGGCGCGGTGTTCGCCTCGCCGAAGACGCTGACCAACAAGGTGCTGGTGACAAAATTTCTCGGTGTGCTCGCCAAGGCCGATCGCGAATATCACGACGTGATCCTCGCCGCGATGAAGGACGGTGTTGCCCCGATCAACGACAAGACAAAGCCGCTGCTGGAGATCATCGCAAAATACACCAACCTGCCGGTCGAGCAGGTGGTCGGCAACTGCGCCTATATCGATCCGGACGGCAAGCTCGACGTCAAGAACGTCGACAACCAGATCAAATGGCTCCAGGAGCAGGGCTTTGCTGACAAGGGCTTTGATGCCAATACGATCATCGCCAAGGATTTTGTGAAGGCGGACTAACCCGTCGTCATTCCGGGGCTCGCGAAGCGAGAACTACGGTGCGCACTTGCGCACCTGAGAATCTCGAGGTTCCGGGTCTGGTCCTTCGGACCATCCCGGAACGACGGAGAACAGGATAGACGAGACAGAATGGACCTGATCGCCAACCACATCTCCCACCGCTTCGGCGATCTCGCCGTGCTCGACGACGTCTCCTTCACCGTCGGCGCCGGCGAGGTGGTGGCGATCGTCGGTCCCTCGGGCTGCGGCAAGAGCACGCTGCTGTCGATCCTCGGCGGGCTGCTGCAGCCGACGTCGGGCGCACCCGAGTTGCGCGGCGCGCCGCCGGCGGACAGTCTCAATCCGCTGACCTTCGTGTTCCAGGATTTCGCGCTGCTGCCCTGGGCGACGGTCGAGGAGAACGTCGAATTCCCGCTGCTGCACACGCAGGTCTCAGCCACGCAGCGCCGTGCGCTGGTCGAGGATGCGCTGCGCCGCACGGGACTGACCGATTTTCGCAAAACCTACCCGAAGCAGCTTTCCGGTGGCATGCGCCAGCGCGTCGGCATTTCGCGCGCGCTCGCGGTGAGGCCTGCCATCCTGCTGATGGACGAGCCGCTGTCGGCGCTGGATTCGCAGACGCGCGAGCTGTTGATGGAGGATTTCGTCCGCCTGCTCGCCGATGGCGGCATGGGCGCGGCCTATGTCACGCACAATCTCGAAGAGGCCGCGCGGCTGGCCGACCGCATCGTGGTGCTGTCACGGCGACCGGGGCGCATCCGCGAGGTCGTGGCGGTGCCGATGACGCGTGCCGAACGCGGCGAAATCGCTGCGCGCGAAAAACTGCTCGCGCTGCAGAACCAGATCTGGTCGCTGATCCGCAACGAGGCGATCGATGCCGAGCGCGAGGTCCAGCATGCTTGATCGCGCGACGGAGCCATCAACCAAGGACGCCGTGACGCGGCGCGTCCATTTTCGCGGCGCAGGCTTCGTGCCGGCCTCCAGCCGTTTCGGCGGCTGGATCGCGCTCGCGCTGGTCATTGCGATCTGGCAGGCGGCGGGCAGCACCGGCCTCGTCAATCCGTTGTTCCTGCCGGCGCCGTCGGCCATCGTGCGCGCGATCTACGAGCTCGCGCTGTCGGGCGCGCTCTGGCAACATCTCTCGGCGTCGCTGCTGCGCATCGGCGTCGGCTGGCTGCTGGGGACGACGGCCGGCGTTGCGGTCGGCTTCGCCATCGGCCTGTCGCGGCTTGCGCGCAGCATCGGCATCACCTTCATCTCGGCGTTGTTCCCGATCCCGAAGATCGCGCTGCTGCCGCTTCTGATCCTCTGGCTCGGCATCGGTGAAGAGCCGAAGATCGCGACCATTGCGCTCGGGGTGTTCTTCTCGACCGCGATCTCAGTCTATAGCGGCGTCGATGCAGTGCCGCGCAACCTCATCCGCATGGCGCAAAGCTTCAACGTTCCCTTCGCCACCATCGTGCGCAAGGTGGTCTGGCCGGGCGCGTTGCCTGCGATCCTCGCCGGCTTCCGCATCACGGCCTCAGTGGCGCTGCTGCTCGTGGTCAGCGCCGAGATGATCGGCGCCCAGTACGGCATCGGCGCTTTCGTGCTCCAGGCCGGCAATTTGATGCAGACTGATCAGCTGCTCGCGGGCGTGGTGATCCTGTCGGCGTTCGGGCTTGTGGTGGGCAGGGTGATCAATTGGCTGGAGATCAAGCTGCTGCACTGGCGGTAGTCACAGCCGTCATTGCGAGGAGCACTTGCGACGAAGCAATCCAGAATCCCGCCGCGGAAAGATTCTGGATTGCTTCGCTGCGCTCGCAATGACGGATGTGGTTAGTCGTGATCCTCACGCGTTTCCGCGGTCCTCGCGAAACAGATCCAGCTTTTGCTGCACCGGCCGGTCCGAGAAGCTGAACAGCACGGCATCCTCGTCCGCCTCGTGCGTCACCCATTGCCAGCTCGGCACTACGAACAGATCGCGCGGGCCCCACTCGAAAACCGCATCGCCAATGCGGCTGCGGCCCCGGCCTTCGATCGGGCAGAACACGGTCGCATCCGTCGCGCGATAACGCGCGGTCTTGAAGCCCTTCGGCAGCAACTGGATGAAGGTCCCGATGGTCGGCATGGCGAAATCGCCGGTCTCGGGGTTGCTGAACCTGAGCTTCAGCCCATGGCAGGCATCCCAGTCCTGGCTCGTCCTGGCTTTCTCCAGCGCCTCGCGGGTGTAGGCATAGGGGTAGCTGAAGATCGGCGAGGTCTTCGATGACCGCTTCACGTCGACCGGCAGCAGATTGTGGCCGTAGCGGGCAAAGCTGTCGCCGGCCGGCTTTGTGATCTTCTGCTGGTCTTCCCTGGAGCCTTCCGCGAAGGAGCAATCGAAGAACTGCACCAGCGGAATATCGAGGCCGTCGAGCCAGAACATCGGCTCGCTCGTCTCGTTGGAATGATCGTGCCAGGTCATCGACGGCGTGATGATGAAATCGCCGGGCTCCATCGCGGTGCGCTCGCCGTCGACGGCGGTGTGGGCGCCCTTGCCTTCGAGCACAAAGCGCAGGGCCGACTGGCTGTGCCGGTGCGCGGGCGCCACGTCGCCGGGCACCACCATTTGCACGCCGGCATAAAGCGATGTCGTGATCCTGGACTGGCCGCGCAGGCCCGGGTTCTCCAGCACCAGCACCCGCCGCTCGGCTTCCTTGGCGGTGATCAGCTTGCCCGCTTCGGTCATGTAGTCACGGATGACGTCGAACCTCCAGAGGTGCGGCCGGCAGGCGCTCTTCGGCTCCGGCGTGATCAAATCGCCCATCACGGTCCACAGCGCGGTGAGATTTTCGCCGTCGATCCTCTTGTAGAACGCCTCGCGTTCCGGCGTCTTGGTCACGGCTTCCATGGTGCGGCTCCCGTCGTTTTGTTATTTGACAGTATACTTACAGTCTGGGTAGCGTCAACTTGACGAACGACTTACAAGGTCGTCATTCCGGGGCGACGCGCCAGCGTCGAGCCCGGAATCCATAATCACGACCGGGAGTATGGATTCCGGGCTCTCGCTTCGGGAGCCCCGGAATGACAGACAGGGAGGGTTCCAATGAAGCTGCACGGCTATTTCCGCTCCAGCGCAGCCTATCGCGTGCGGATCGCGCTGAATCTCAAGGGCCTCGGTGCCGAGCACTTGCCGCATCATCTTCGCAAGGGCGAACAATGCGCGCCCGCCTATCTCGCCATCAACCCGCAGGGCCTGGTGCCGGCGCTGGAGAACGACGCTGGCGCGGTGCTGACGCAATCGGTCGCCATCATCGAATGGCTCGACGAAACGCACCCCGACCCGCCACTGCTGCCAAAGGATCCGCTGCAGCGCGCCAAGGTGCGGGCTTTCGCGCTGGCGATCGCCTGTGACACCCACCCGGTGCAGAATTTGAAGGTGCTGGCGCGGCTGCGCGAGCTTGGATTGTCCGAGGAGAAGGTCCAGGATTGGGCCGCCTGGGTCAATCGCGAGGGGCTGTCGGCCTGTGAGACGCTGATCAAGGGCGAACCAGGGCCGTTCTGCTTCGGCGATGCGCCGACGCTTGCCGATCTCTGCCTGGTGCCGCAGCTTGCCAATGCCCGCCGTTTTGGTGTCGATGTCGCGGCCTATTCGCGTCTGCTCAAGGCCGAAGCCGCCGCCAAGGCGCTGCCCGCCTTCGCCAACGCCGCACCGGAGAAGCAGCCCGATGCCGAGTAAGCCTGCCGCGCCGATCACGATAGACGCGGTCTATGCCGCGCCGGGCTATCTGTTCCGGCGCATGCAGCAGATCGCGGTCTCGATCTTCATGGAGGAGTGCAAGGCGTTCGACCTTACGCCCGTGCAATATGCGGCGCTGATCGCGATCCACACTCATCCTGGCATCGACGCGACGCGGTTGTCGGCGGTGATCGCCTTCGACCGCTCCACGCTCGGCAGCGTGATCGAACGGCTCCAGGCCAAGGATTTTGTCGAGCGCAAGCCGGCGCCGGAGGACAAGCGGATCAAGCTGCTCTATTTGACCAAGCCGGGCGCCGCGATCCTGCGCGAGATCATCCCCGCCGTCGAACGTGCGCAGACGCGCATGTTGGAGCCGCTCAAGCCCGGCGATCGCAAGGCGCTGATGGGGCTGCTGGTCCAGCTCGTCGACCTCAACAATGAGGCATCACGGGTGCCGCTGCGAGCGGAGGATGCGTTGGAACATCTGGGGAAGGCGGGGTGAGGGGGCCACGACTATGCTCCTCACGAGGCTATCGCAAGATTTCGTAGGGTGGGCAAAGGCGCCCTTGCGCCGTGCCCACCATCTCTCCTCCAACGGAACAGAAGTGGTGGGCACGCTTCCGCTTTGCCCACCCTACGATGCCTGCGAGCGGATCTCCACCTCGCCTCACATCCGCAACAACGCCTGCCGGTCGATCTTCCCCGTGCCCGTCTTCGGCAGCTCGTCGATAAAGATCACCTCGCGTGGATATTTGTAGGGCAGCAGCTTGCCCTTGACGTAGTCCTGCAGCCGCCGCGTCGCCTCGCTCTGGTCGGCGGTGCGGTTGTTCATCACCACCACCGCCTTGAGCGTCATGCGCCGGTCCGGCAGTTCGGCCGCGAACACCGCGCATTCGCGAATCTCGGGATGGTCGGCGAGGCACAGCTCGACCTCGAGCGGGTAGACCCACTGGCCCGAGATCTTGATGAGATCATCGGCGCGGCCGCGGAAGAAGTGAAAACCGTCGCTGTCGCGAACAAAACGGTCGCCGGTGTAGATCCACCCCTCCTCGCGGATGGTCTCGGCGGATTTGTCCGGCCGGTTCCAGTATAGCGGCGTGTTGGAATCGCCGCGCACCCACAAGATCCCTTCCTCGTCGTCGACCACGTCGCGACCGTCCTTGTCGCGGAGCGCGACCTCGTAGCCGGGAACGCGCAAGCCCGCCGCGCCGAGCTTCTTCTGCTCGGGGCGATTGGAGAGGTAGATGTGCAGCACCTCGGTCGAGCCGAGACCTTCGACGATCTCGAGGCCCGTGAGCGCCTTCCAGCCGTTGAAGACTTCGGCCGAGAGCACCTCGGCTGCCGAGAGCGCCATGCGCAGCGACGAGAAGTTCGTCTTGTCCGCGCCCTCGGCCTTGGTCAGCGACGTGTAGAGCGTGGGCAGGCCGAAGAAGACCGTCGGCTTGTATTGCTCAATCGCGGCAAAGATCGATGCCGGCTTCGGCTGCCCCGGCAGCAGCAAAGTTGCCGCGCCCGCGGAGAACGGGAAAGTGACGGAATTGCCAAAGCCATAGGCGAAGAAAATCTTCGGCACGGAGAAGCAGATGTCGTCCGGCGCCAGCTTCAGCACGTTCTGCGCAAAGGCGGTCTCGCTATAGGCCATGTCGTGCTGGAGATGCACGATGCCCTTGGGCCGACCGGTCGAGCCGGAGGAGTACATCCAGAACGCCATCTCGTTGCGATGCGTATCGGCTTCCGCAAGGTCCGTCTGGAGTTGTGCAAGCCAGCTTGTTGCCGCGAGTGCGGCAGGCGCGGCGTGCTCTCCGACCGCGCCGTTCACGACGATCAGCGTGCGCAGATTCGTGTCCTTGCATGCCTCCGCGTTGAAGCGACCGCAGAACTCGGCCTCCGCTACCGCAACGGCCGCGCCGGAATCGGCAAGATAGAATTGCAGCAGGTCCGGCGGCGTCAGCGTATTGATCAGGAGTGGCACGAAGCCTGCGCGCACCGCGCCGAAGAAGGCGGCAGGATAGGCCGGCGTGTCGTCGAGGAACAGCAGCACGCGGTCGCCGCGCTTCAGGCCGAGCGACGCAAAGCCGTTGCCCCAGCGGCAAGCCTCGGCACAGAGCTCGGCATAGGTCCGCGTGCCCGTCGGACCAATCAGCGCGAGCTTGTCGCTGCGGCCTTTGGCGAGATTGTTGAACAGCACGCGGCTGGCGTTGTAGACTTGCGGAACGGCAAAGCCGATCTCGCGGGCGCCCGCGCCGTCCGCGGGCACCTGGTCGCGAATCTCGTTACTCATGCCGTAGCCTCGCGGTCCGCGTCTCCGCCGTTCTTCTCGGCCTCGTAGCGCGCCATGAAGGCCGGCGACATCGCGCGCAGCCGCGAATCGTCGATGCGGCCGGAGCGGGTGATGTAGCTATAGGCAAAGTCCATCAGGCCAAGCTGCATGTGCTGGGCAAAGTGCTCGTACCAGAAGGCCGAGGTGCGCGCGGCATTGATCAGCTTCTGCACCACAGGCTTGCGGGCGGCCTGGTAGCGATGCAGTGCGGTCGTCAGATGCGCATCCGATTCCAGCGCCTTGACCAGCGCGATGGCGTCCTCGATCGCGAGCCGCGTGCCCGATCCGATCGAGAAATGCGCCGAGTGCAGGGCATCGCCAATCAGCACCATGTTCTTGAACGACCAGTGCTCGTTCCAGACCCAGGGAAAGTTGCGCCAGACCGACTTGTTGGAGACCAGGCAGTGGCCGCCGAGCGTGTCGGCAAACACCTCCTCGCAGACACCCTTGGACTGCTCGACGTCCTTGTAGGCGAAGCCATAGGCCTGCCAGGTCGCGTGATCGCACTCGACCAGGAAGGTGCTCATGGTCGGCGAATAGCGGTAATGGTGCGCATTGAACGCGCCGCGGTCGGTCTTCACAAAAGTCTGCGACAGCGTGTCGAAGCGCTTTGAGGTGCCGTACCAGACGAATTTGTTGGAGGAGTAGGACAGCGAGGTGCCGAAATCGCCCTCGTAGGCGCGGCGCACCAGCGAATTCAAGCCGTCGGAGGCGACGATCAGATCATGGCCGTTGAGCTGGTCGATCGTGTGAATCTGGGTGTCGAAGCGCGCCGTGACGCCGGCATCGAGCGCGCGCTTTTGCAGGAACTGCAGCAGCTCGAGCCGGCCGATCGAGGAGAAGCCGACGCCGTCAATAGCAACGGTATCGCCGCCGCGGTTCAGCGTGATGTTCTCCCAGCTCTCCATATGCGGCGCGATCGCATCGACCGTCTCGGGGTCGTCGGCGCGCAGGAACTCCAGGGCCTGGTCGGAGAACACGACGCCAAAACCCCAGGTCGCGTCGGCCGGGTTCTGTTCGAACAGGTCGACTTGATCCTCGGGGTGGCGCTTCTTCCAGAGATAGGCGAAATAGAGCCCACCGGGCCCCCCGCCAATCACGGCGATCCGCAAATTCTGCCTCCCTAATTGACAGTATACTTACTATCTCAGGGTAGACTAATGGGCCCCGGCTTCCCACGCCAGCGGAATTATCGACAAGGCGAGGTGCGCCGCAGCACGGCCGCGGGCAACCGTCTTGCGCGTGCCCGAAACCGTCAGTTGCGAACCATAGCCAAACCGCATTGGGTTGACCACCCGCGCGTCAGACGCAGCGCTTCACGTAGACCCCGTTCACCAGCACCCTGGTACAGCGGACCACCGGCCTGCGGACCACGACGGCGCCATTCGGTCCGGCGCAACCGGCGCGGTAGACGCCGCGGGCGCACACCACTGCGTTGGCATCAGACGGCTCGAAGGTCATGGTCGCTGCGAAGGCAAGCAGCGCGGAAGCGATGAGCAGGAATGCACGCATGTCTTTCTCCGGGTCTTGTCGCGATTGAAATCGGGCGTCGGCAAAAGGTTAGTCGCAAGAGGCGCGAAAATTCACGCGCACCACCCACCATCGATGGCAGCGTGAGCCGCGTGCTGCTTATCGTGCGGCGAACGGCGCCAGCACGTCCTTGCAGCCGGGCGAGAGCGACGCCGCGTTGCTGGCGATGCATTGTACGATGCGGCCACCGCCGGGCTGGACGCCAGCGCAAAGCGTGCGGATGTCGGCGCCGCAGGCGGAGCGGACGATGGACAGCTCTTCACGCGGCCGCAGCGGGCGCAGTACGATCACGGTGGGTGCGGCCGCCGGCGCGGCTCCGGCAGCCGGTGCGGCAGCAGCTGCTGGCGCCGCCGTCGCTGTTGCGCTGCCGCCACCGGCCGCAGCGGTCACGGCCTTCGCGCAAGCCGCCGAAACCTTGGCCTTGTTCTTCTCCAGGCATTCGAGCGCAGGGGCGCCGCCCGGCGGCACGCTGGCGCAAACCTTGGGATAATCGCCGCGGCATGCGCTCTTGACCGCAGCAGCTTGTGCGCTGCTCGGCGGCTTTGCCGCCGCCGCTTTCGGAGCGGCTTCTGCGGCCGGCTTCGCTGCGGGCTCGGCGGCCGGCGCTGCTTCGGTCTTTGCAGGTTCTGATTTGGCCGGTTCAGATTTGGCGGGGGCTGCTTCGGTCTTCGGAACCGCGGCAGGCTCGATCGCACGAACCGCGGTCTGGCATCCCGATGACAGGCCCGACATGTGGCTCTGCAGACATTGATACGCCTCGGCGCCGCCCGGCGTGACGCTCGCGCAATGCGCCATGAAATCCGAGCGGCATGCGGAGCGGATCGCGCTCTTCTGAGCCTCGGTCGGCGCTTGCGCGAATGCGCTTGTTGCAGTTGCGAAGAGTGCTGCGGCGAGCAACGCCCTCCGCGTCGAAACATGTTTCAATGTGTTGAACATCGGGGTGAATTCCTGCCCTGTCGGTAGTGCCGACGCTTTATTAAAAGTGATGCAAACAATCGTCGCGGGTGATGCCGCGCGCGCCATCCTTGGCCGCTTCGGCCACTACCGCAAGTAGATAATACGCGTGGAATTGCGACGTAACTACGTCTCTACAGCCTGACCATGCGCTTGCCGCGGTTCTCGCCCGCGAGCAATCCGATCAGCGCCTTCGGCGTGTTCTGCAATCCATCGATGACGTCTTCCTGCACCTTCAGCTTGCCGGATTTTACCCAGGTCTGGAGATCGGCAAGGGCGCGCTGGCTCTCCTTCATGTAGTCCATCACGATGAAGCCCTGCATCACGAGCCGCTTCACCACGATCAGGCCGGGCACGCCGCGCGGGCCGTGTGCCGACGGCGTCCCGTCATACTGCGAGATCGCACCGCAGCAGGCGATGCGGCCGTAATTGTTCATCTGCGGAATGCAGGCTTCCAGGATGTCGCCGCCGACATTGTCGAAATAGACGTCGATGCCCTTTGGTGCGGCCGCGCGCAGCGCCTTGAACACGGCGCCGTCCTTGTAGTCGACAGCCTCATCGAAGCCGAGCTCGGAGGTCAGCCAGTGGCATTTGTCGGCGCCGCCGGCGATGCCGATGACGCGGCATCCCTTGATCTTGGCGATCTGCCCGACGATCGAGCCGACCGAGCCCGCGGCCGCCGAGACAACGACGGTCTCGCCTTCCCTGGGCTTGCCGACCTCGAGCAGGCCGAAATAGGCGGTGAGGCCGGCGATGCCGAACACGCTGAGCAGATGCGTCATCGGCTCGAGCTTCGGCATTTTCGTCAAATGCTTTGCGGGCACTGCGGCAAACTCCTGCCAGCCGGTGTCACCGAACACGATGTCGCCCGGAGCAAGCTCAGGCGCCTTGGAGCTGACGACCTCGGCAATGCCGCCGCCGGCCATCACGCTGTTCGCTTCGACGGCCGAACGATACGTCGCCCCGTGCATCCAGGCGCGATTGGCGGCGTCGAGCGAGATGTAACGCACGTGTAGCAACGCCTCGCCGTCCTTCGGTTCCGGCAATGCGCTCTCGACCATCTTGAAATGCTCGGGGCCGAGCTTGCCGCTGGGCTTTTCCACCAGAAGAATTTGGCGATTGCGGCTTCCGGTCATGGTGTTCCCTCTCTCATTGCTTGACGTTTATTGATGCAGTTGCCGCAAACAAAACGAGCAAGCCGCATTCGTTGTGCGCTGCATGAAGGCTAGATCGCGGCGTTCGGTTTCGCAACGGGAACATCCGGCTCAAGGGAGCGCACGCAAAGCGTGTTGCGTCGCCGTCATATCTGCGACATCATGAAGCGGTCGGTGTAGTGGGGGTCATTGATGTCGAACAGGTTTACGCAATACATTTTGGCGGCGATGGTGCTGGGCATCATCATGGGCTCGGCGATTTACAATTTCCTGCCGGATACGCGTGGAGATTGGGCGTCGTCCATCAACCTGATCGCCGTGATCTTCCTGCGCCTGATTAAGATGATCATCGCGCCGCTGGTGTTTGCGACCCTGGTCGGCGGCATCGCCCATATGGGTTCGGGCTCCAAGCTCGGCCGCATCTTCGCCAAGACCATGGGCTGGTTCGTCAGCGCTTCCTTCGTGTCGCTGATGCTCGGCCTCGTCATGGTCAACCTGCTCCAGCCCGGCGCCAACTTCCCCGGCACGCTGCCTGACAAGGCGCAGTCGACCGGCCTGCCGGTCTCCGCCTTCTCGATCGAGAAATTCCTGACCCATCTGATCCCGACCTCGATCGCGGATGCGATGGCACAGAACGAGATCCTCCAGATCGTGATCTTCGCCGTGTTCTTCTCGGTGGCGATGGGTGCGCTGCCGGAGCGCTCCAAGCAGATCCTGGTGCTGATCGACGATCTCGGCCACATCATGCTGAAGGTGACGAGCTATGTGATGCTGTTCGCTCCGTTCGCGGTCTGGGCCGCGATCACCGCGACCGTCGCCAAGAACGGCCTGCTAGTGCTCTGGAAGCTCATCGTGTTCATGGGCGGCTTCTATCTCTCGCTCTTCATCCTCTGGGGCATCCTGGTGATGGTCGGCTTCATCGTGATCGGGCCGCGCTACAGCCATCTGCTCAGGCTGATCCGCGAGCCGCTGATGATCGCGTTCTCCACCGCGAGCTCGGAAGCGGCCTATCCGAAGACGCTGGAAGGACTGAACAAGTTCGGCGCCTCGTCGCGAATCTCGAGCTTCGTGCTGCCGCTCGGCTATTCCTTCAACCTCGACGGCACGATGATGTACTGCACCTTCGCGAGCATCTTCATCGCGCAGAGCTACCACATCGACATGCCGCTCGGCACGCAGCTGGCGATGCTGGCGACCCTGATGATCACCTCGAAGGGCGTCGCCGGCGTGCCGCGCGCCTCCCTTGTCGTGATCGCCTCGACGCTGTCGCAGTTCAACATCCCCGAGGCGGGGCTGCTGATGATCATGGGCATCGACACTTTCCTCGACATGGGCCGCAGCGCTACCAACGTGATCGGCAACACGCTGGCGACCTCGGTCGTGGCGAAGTGGGAAGGCGAGCTCGGACCCAAGCACGAGCTCGGAGCTGGCGATGTCGTGCCCGGCGACATGGTGCCGGGCGAAGTGCCTGCGATGGCCGGCCACTGACGGGAGTGCTTCATGCGCCCTTTGACGGCGATTTCGGGCAGCCTGTTGCTGGCAGCATGTCTGCTGGCTACGGGCGCCTGGGCCCAGACCGGCGGCAGCGAGGGGCTTAGCCCGACGCTGCTCGCCATCAAGAACGCGCACGCCGTGCGGCTCGGCTATCGCGAAAGCTCGCCGCCGTTCTCCTTCCTCGACCAGTCGGGCCGCCCGATCGGATATAGTCTCGAATTGTGCGAGGCTATCGTCGAGGAGATCGGCGTCGAGGTCGACGATCCCAATCTGAAGATCGACTACGTCAAGGTCACGTCGGACGACCGTATCGACGCGGTGCTCCAGAACAAGATCGATCTGGAATGCGGCTCGACCACGGCCAATTCCGAGCGCGGCAAGCGGGTGGCGTTCTCGCCACTGATGTTCGTCGCCGGCACCAAGCTGATGGTGCCGAAGGCGTCCAGCGTCCAGTCGCTGACTGATCTCAAGGGCAAGACCATCGTGGTGACGAAGGGCACCACCAACGAGCAGGCGATCCAGGCCGCGGACAAGAAATCCTCGCTGGGGCTGAACATCGTCGTCGGTGCCGATCACGAGCAGTCGTACCAGATGCTGGTCGACGGCAAGGCCGACGCCTTCGCGACCGACGACATTCTCCTCTCGGGCCTGATCGTCCGCCACAAGGCGCAGGACAAGTTCCGCGTCACCGGCGACTTCCTGTCGTACGACCCCTACGGCATCATGTTCCGCAAGGGCGAGCCGCAACTCTCAGCCGTGGTGGACCGCACCTTCCGCAAGCTCGGCTCCAACCACGACCTCGTGCCGCTCTACAACAAATGGTTTGTCGCGCGGATGCCGACCGGCGAGCGGATGAACGTGCCGATCTCGCTGCAGCTGGAAGAAGCCTTCAAGGCGATGGACGATTCCGCGAGCGCGAATAATTGATGGCGGTCTCTTTTACCCTCCCCCTCCAGGGCCTGGAGGGGGAGGGTCGATCGCGCGTAGCGCGAGCGGGGTGGGGTGACGGTCTCTCCGCGACGAACAGTGCCCGAGTGGAGAGATCACCCCACCCCGTCACGCAATCTCGCTTCGCTCGATCGCGTACCGACCCTCCCCCTCCAGGTCCCTCCAGGGGAGGGTGAATTGAGTCCGCGGCTATTTGTGTTCCCCAAACACCCGATCCAGCGCCGCGTCGTACGTCGCCTGCACCAGCTCCGGATGCAGCTTCGCCAGCGCTTCCATCATCACGCCGGAATTGATTTCCAGCACGCGCCAGTCGGCATCGACACGGACCACATCGATCGACGCGAAGGCGATGTCGATCGCCCTCGCGGCGTCGACCGCGAGCTTCACGCAGGCCGCGCGGACCTCGCCGCCTTCCAGCAGCACGGGCTTTGCGCCGGCGTCGAGATTGTGCCGCCAATCCGAGCCACGCTGCTTGCTGTAGACGACGCGGGGGACATCATCGAGCAGGATCACACGGACCTCGTCCTCGATCTCGACATAAGGCGAGAGCACGAGCCCTGTGCTCATCGAAAAGACCTCGCCGGCCGCGTGGTCGAGTTCGGTCTCTGTCGTCACCTTGAAGACCGATCGTCCCGACGTCCCCTCGTTGGGCTTCACCACCACGCCTTGCGGATTGTCGTGAAGCAGCCCAAGCATGGCCTCTCGCCAGGCGGCATCAACAACGTTGCTGCCCAGCTTCGGGTTGAGGAAGAGGTGATGCGGAATGCAGGGGACGCATCCAAGCGACAGCGTCTCGGCAGTCGCCGATTTGTCGTTGGCAAGGCGATGGGCGATCGCGCTGTTGAGGCCGATGTCGTAGCCGAAGGCGAAGCGACGCATCTCGCCACGGCGCATGGCGATCAGCCAGCCGCCCGGGCGGACATCGACGTCGATGCTATGACGCGCGCCATAGCTCCTGATCGCTTGGACGAAGATCCGCTCGCCGCTTGTCATGTCCAGATCGTTCCAGTCGCCAAAAGCCGCAAAAATGCGGGAAATGGCGCCAAGCCGGGGTAAAAATCAGAGCTATTCTTAATGAAATTCTTGCGAGCGCGATGGAAATTAAGTGCTGCAATTGCGCCCGAAAGGGAAAAGAAATTGCCCTCTGCGCCGCCCGGACAGCAGATCCGTTAATGGTGTGGCCGTTTCCGCCGCAAATGCCGCATTGACCGGCATCAATTGCATCCGGAACGAGGTTGATTATTGGCCTCAATGGCGTAGATCACACAGGCGAAATCCTCCGCCATGGCAATGGTGTCCGCCCCGTTTTCAGGGCCGGGCAACGCTTTTGCCCTAAAATCGCAATTATTCGGAATATCGAAAATCATGAGCGCGTTTTACCGAGAGAAGGTTCTTTCCGTCCAGCACTGGACCGACACGCTGTTCAGCTTCCGCGCCACGCGCGATACCGGCTTCCGCTTCCAGAACGGCCAGTTCGCGATGATCGGCCTCGAGGTCGATGGCCGTCCGCTGCTGCGCGCCTACAGCATGGCCAGTGCCAATCACGAGGAAGAGCTCGAGTTCTTCTCGATCAAGGTGCAGGACGGACCGCTGACCTCGCGCCTGCAGAAGATCAAGGAAGGCGACACCATTCTGGTCGGCCGCAAGGCGACCGGCACGCTGATCACCGACAACCTCATCCCCGGCAAGCGGCTGATGCTGCTCTCGACCGGCACCGGCCTTGCGCCCTTCGCCAGCCTGATCAAGGATCCCGAGGTCTATGACCAGTTCGACAGCATCGTGCTGGTGCACGGCTGCCGCCAGGTCTCCGAGCTCGCTTATGGCGAGAAGCTCGTCGCGAATTTGCGCGAGGACGAGCTGTTCGGTGAGCTGCTCGCGGACAAGTTGATCTATTATCCGACCGTGACCCGCGAGCCGTTCCGCAATCGCGGCCGCATCACCGACCTCATCAGCTCCGAGCAGATGTTCAACGACATCGGCCAGGGCCCGCTCGACATCGCAACCGACCGCATCATGATGTGCGGCAGCCCGGCGATGCTCGAAGAGCTCAAGGTGATGTTCGAGGGCCGCGATTTCGTCGAAGGCTCCGGCAACAAGCCCGGCCACTTCGTGATCGAGAAGGCGTTCGTCGAGCGCTGATACCCGCCAACACCGCCGTCGTCCCGGGTCTGCGCTGACGCTTGCCCGGGACGACGGCGGAGAGTGTGGCTGGCATCTCGGCTCGCACCCTCACTACCACCCTCACCATCCTCCCCCGACCTTGTCATTGGCGTTGCCCGCGCCCGCCTTGTTATAAGCGCGCGGCAAAATCTCGCAGCGATGTTGCGATGCGAGAAGTGGGGGAGCTGCGCCTTGCGCGCCACGGTGTGATTCCGCACGAGGCGCAGCTGCATGGCCACTGAATTGGTCACTGATTTGTCATGTCATTGAATCTATTGCAGTGCAAAAGCCCGCATCCGGAGGAATTGATCTGAAGCGTGCGGATTCGGTAGCCTCAGGACCGGTCCGCGTCATATCCATAGACCCGGCGCGGGCGTATCATACCCCGTCATCCTGACGAGAGGGACGTGGTCGTGGCCAACGAGAACAAGACGCAAGCTTCGCCCGAGGGCCTGATGGAAACCCTGCTGCTTCCATTCTCGCCGCGCTTCATCATCCTGACGATCTGCGCGGTCGTCACCGCATTGCTGATCGGCATCGGCATCGCCGACCGCAAGATCTTCGACATCCTGCTGGTCCCGATCTGCATCTTCGGCGCCCTGACGCTGCTCGGCGTCCGCGATCTCATGCAGAAGGGCCATGCGGTTCTGCGCAACTACCCGATCTCGGCGCATATCCGCTTCCTGCTCGAAGAAATTCGCCCGGAGATGCGACAATATTTCTTCGAGAGCGAAAAAGACGGCATGCCGTTCTCGCGCGACATTCGCGCGCTGGTCTATCAGCGCGCCAAGATGCAGCTCGACAAGCGTCCGTTCGGCACCCAGGAGGATGTCTATCGCGATGGCTATGAGTGGATGCATCACTCGGTGTCGCCGAAGGCGCACGCCGAGGAGAAGTTTCGTGTCACCATCGGCGGGCCGGACTGCGCAAAACCCTATTCGGCCTCAGTGTTCAACATCTCGGCGATGAGCTTTGGCGCGCTCAGCCCCAATGCGGTGCGCGCGCTCAATGCCGGCGCCAAGAAGGGCGGCTTCGCCCATGATACCGGCGAAGGCGGCTTCAGCCCCTATCACGCCGAGATGGGCGGCGACATCATCTGGGAGATCGGCTCCGGCTATTTCGGCTGCCGTCATCTCGACGGCACGTTCGATCCCGAGGCGTTCGCGCGCGTCGCGAGCCAGGACCAGATCAAGATGGTCGAGCTCAAGATCAGCCAGGGCGCCAAGCCCGGCCATGGCGGCGTGCTGCCGGCGGCGAAGGTCTCGGAGGAGATTTCCAAGATCCGCGGCGTCACCATGGGCGAGGACTGCATCTCGCCGGCCTCGCATCGCGCCTTCTCGACGCCTGTTGGCATGATGCAGTTCATCGCCGAGATGCGAAAGCTCTCCGGCGGCAAGCCGGCTGGCTTCAAGCTCTGCATCGGCCATCCCTGGGAGTTTCTGGCGATCTGCAAGGCGATGCTGGAGACCGGCATCTATCCCGATTTCATCGTCGTCGACGGCAACGAGGGCGGCACCGGTGCCGCGCCGCTCGAGTTCATGGATCATCTGGGCATGCCGATGCGCGAAGGCGTCAGTTTCGTCCATAACGCGCTGGTCGGGATCAATGCCCGCGACCGCATCAAGATCGGCGCGTCCGGCAAGATCGCCACCGCCTTCGACCTGGCGCGCGCGATGGCGATCGGCGCCGACTGGTGCAATTCCGCGCGTGGCTTCATGTTCTCGCTCGGCTGCATCCAGTCGCTGAGCTGCCACACCGACCGCTGTCCGACCGGAGTCGCGACCCAGGACCCGACGCGGGCACGTGCGCTCTACGTGCCGCTCAAGATCGACCGCGTGCACAATTATCATCGCGCCACGCTGCACTCGCTGACCGAGCTGATCGCGGCGGCCGGTCTCACCCATCCGCAGGAGCTGCGCCCGGTTCATTTCAGCCAGCGGACCTCGACGACCCGTGTGCAGTCCTTCGCACAGCTCTATCCGGCGCTGCGCCCGGGCGAGCTGCTCGAAGGGACGGAAGATCCGCGGTTCGGCGACGCCTGGCGGATGGCGCGGGCAGATTCGTTTCAGCCGGCGCTGTGAGGTTCCGCTCCACCACATGATACCGCCGCACCCTGCTGCGGGGCGTAAATTCATCGCACGCCGGTTGCATTTTAACCTCTGTGTCAGCTTCGGGTGTAAATTGGCCCAATGGACGAAGAACGACGCAACAAGGCCAGGCATCGTGTGTTGAAAGCCGGAACCATCGAGTTCGGCGGCGGCGCGATCGACTGCACCGTCCGCAATTTCTCCGCCACCGGCGCAGCCCTCGACGTCACCAGCCCGGTCGGCATTCCCGAGCATTTCACCCTATCGATCAAGGCCGATGGCGCGCATCTCGCCTGCACGGTGGTGTGGCGCAAGGAAAAGCGGATCGGGGTAAGGTTCGGGTGAGGGTGTCGCACGAGCGCTCGCTCACCCCGTCTCGACCTCACTTAGCCGGCTCGCCAAAATCTTGTCGATCCGCCTGCCGTCGAGATCGACCACCTCGATGTGCCAGCCGGCAAAGTCGAAGGCGTCGCCGACATTGGGCAGCACGTTGAATTGCTGCAGCACGAGGCCGGCCACCGTGTTGTAGCGGTGATGCGGCGGCAGCTCGATGCCCAGCAGCTCGCCGAACTCGTCGACCGGCATCCAGCCTGCGACGAGGAGCGACGAGTCCGCGCGCCTGACGTAAGCCGGCTCCGGAGGCCCTTCCTCGGAATGGAAGGCGCCGACGATCGACTCCAGAATATCGGCTGCCGTCACCACGCCCTCGAACGCGCCGTACTCGTCATAAACGAAACCGACATGAACCGGCGCAGCTCTCAGGATTGCCAGCACATCGCGGGCATCGGCTGATGCGGGAATGCTTGGCGCTTCGCGGATAAGCGCCCGCAGATCCGGCGTGCGTTCGTTCATATACGCGACCAGCAGGTCCTTCGCCTGGAGCACGCCGATCGGCTTGTCGCGATCGCCGTCGGAGACCGGAAAGCGCGAGTGCGGGCTCTTCGCGATCAGCGTCTGGATCGTGGCTTGGTCATCGCTCAGGTCGATTTCGTCGACCTCCGTGCGCGGCGTCATGATCGCGCCGACCGGCCGGTCGCCGAGCCGCATCACGCCGGCGATCATCTCCTTTTCGCCCGACTCCAGAACGCCCGCGCTTTCGGCCTCGTTGACAAGATGATGAATCTCGTCCTCCGACACCTTCTCCTCGGCTTTGCCGCCGCGGCCGAGCAGCGTGAGGATCAGCTTGCCGGAGAGATCGAGCAGAAATACGAGCGGCAGCGAGACCCGCGCCAGCACGTGCATTGCGGGCGCGACCTTCACCGCGATGCTTTCAGGGTTGCGCAGCGCCACCTGCTTCGGCACCAGCTCGCCGATGATCAGGGTCGCATAGGTGATGATGGTGACGACGATGCCGACGCCGACGATGTCGGCAATGCCCGAGGACAGGCCGAGCTCGACCAGCCATTGCGTCAGCCGTTGCCCGAGCGTCGCGCCGGAGAACGCGCCCGACAGCACGCCGACCAGCGTGATGCCGATCTGCACCGTCGAGAGAAACTTTCCGGGATCGGCGGCCAGTGTCAGCGCGCGCTCGGCGCCGCGCACGCCCTTGGCGGCCAGCAGCGACAGCCGCGCCGGGCGCGATGAGACCACGGCGAGCTCCGACATGGACAGCAGGCCGTTGATGACGATCAGGACGACGACGATGATGAGTTCGACAGACAACATTGTGCGCGAGCGAAGGGGAAAATCAGCCCGGCGGACGCCGGACCAAGCCGGTTATATATGAACGCGATGCGCACCTTGCCCGGTTCCGACCAAATTGTCGCACCGCCCGCCGGACATGTGTTCCCGGAGCCTCAGAATTCGGCGTGCAGGCGGCCCGAGAAGATCGAGACCGGCCCGCGATCGGCGTTGTAGGCAGGGTTGACGATGAGCTGATAGTCGGCGGTCAGCGTCACGCCCTTGATCACCGAATAGGCGTAGTAGGCCTCGAGGATGCGTTCGGTGCGATAGTTGAGCTGGCCGTCGCCGATCAGGAGACCGGTGCCGCCGGCGGCGAGGAAGTCGCGATGCGCGGCCGACAGGCCGTTGATGGCGCCGCCGATGCCGACCGTATCGTCCGGACGCCCCCAGCGACTGCCCTTGATCGACAGGCCGCCCGAAAGGCTGCGGTCGATATCGGTGAAGTTCAGGATCTGGTTCTGGCCGTCGTTCCAGCTTGCCCGCGCGAACAGCCCGACATCCTTGACGATCTGCTGCTCGAGATTGACGTAGAAGCCGTATTTGAGACGATTGCGCTGGGTCACGGCGGCGATGTCGTTGATGTCGAGCGCCGGATTGGCCGCGGCCAGGTCCACCACCTGCTGATAGTTCGCGGTGTTGCCGCTATTGGCGAAGACGCCGACGCGCAATTTGCCGGGCTGCTCGAAGATCGAATGACGCTCCTCGAACTCGACGACGGTGCCGCCGGTCTTGAAGGTGAGCACGTCGCTGTTGGGCGCGGCCGGCACCTGGAACAGGCCGGCGCGGATCGCCCAATCCTTGCGGTTGAGCTCGACCACAGCGCCGCGGGTGTAGCCGGGCAGGTCGGCGGGGAAGTCATAGGCGGCCGATGCCCACATCGCCCAATTCATGAAATCGGCGCGAGGATCTTTTGCATACGAGTTGCCGTCGAAGAAATCGCCGACTGCGAACCGACCGACGACCAGCGTGACGCGATCAATGTCGCGTTTTCCCGCGAGCTGGTTCGGACTGTCATCGACCGTCTCCTGCTCGCCGCCGAGTCCAAATGTCTGCTTGAGATAATAGCGCTGCGCCCGGATTTTCGGGAAGGCCGCGCCGGCCTTCTGCGCTTCGCCGTTGGAGAAGCCGGCAAGCCCGAGCGTGCCGTTGAGGCCAAAACCCTGCGCCAGCTCGGGGTTGAAATAGAACTCGCCGCCGTCCCAGAGCCGCGCTCCCAGAAACGCCGTCGTCGTCCAGGTCGCCTGGAACTGGCCGCGACCGGGAAGGCTCTGCGGACTCGCATAGGGCGAATGGATCGGCCCATAGCCTTGCGGCAGCACCGTGGTCTGGGCGTGGACGTTCCAGTCGTCGGATTCAGGCAGCTTGGCCTTGCCGCCGGCCACCGGCATCCACGGCGTGTCGCCGAACTGGTAATTCAGGCCGAGCTTGAACAGATGAATGCGCGGATCGACATTGACGCTGCCGAGGCCAAAGCCGCTGAGATCGTAAGTCTTGCGAGAGAGGTCGACATATTCGTATTCGGCCTTCGCAGTCCAGTTGCCGCTGACGGCGTATTCGAGACCGAGGCCCGCAGTCCATCCGGCCTGGTAGTGGCCGACCGGAAATAATCCGGTGACGCCATCGCCGTCATTGACGTTGATGTGGGTATGGCCCCAGGCCAAGCCGCCAGTGACATAGGGCATGAATCGGTCGAACGCATAACCGATGCGGCCGCGCACGGTGCCGACATAATCAATCGTGGTGTGGAATGGCGCCGGCGAACGTGCGAGTGCCGGACCGTCAGACGGACTCGTAAAGGTCGAATCCGCCTCGATGCCGAGCACGACGCGGTTGGAAAGTTGCCGGTTGTAACCGAGCTGATAACCGCCGGTGAGCCCGGTCGCGCTGTGCGGCAGGACGACGCCCTGCTCAGGCATGGGATTGGTGCCGGGTCCGAAGCTCGCGTCGCCATAGCCGAAATGGCCGCCGACATAGAAGCCGGTCCACTCATAGATTGTTTTCGCGGCGCGCGCCTTCAGCGGCAGATCGGCGGCAAAGCTCGCGCCCGGCAGCGCGAGCACGCCCGAGGCAAGCGCCGCAGCCGTCCGCAAATACCTGTAACGGTGACCTCTCAACGTCAAAACTACGCCCCCAGACGCGACCGTGCCCCAACCGCGCCCGACATCCCTGCCGATTCGCGGTGCTCCTGTCATCAGGGTCTTGGCTGTTTGCGCGACCGGACGAGACCAGCTCGTTTCGATGCGTTTCGCCCCAAGGTCTTGCCAAGCCCCTGCGCTCGCTGCGAACCTTATTGCTAATAATTCGCAATAGCAACTAGTTCAGAATGTCGCAGGAGATGGTTCGCACCGCTATGTGACGGGACTGCAACGAATTCCCGGTGCGAAAAAAGGGAAAACGGATGACACGGGCGGTGCGGGGCGCGGTCTTTGCTGCAAACCGATCCAAAGCCGGGACAAATGCGGGGGTACGGAGGATCGCGCAGGTCGGCGGCCCGGCCGGCGGCTAACAAGCGCAGCTAGCAGCCGCGGCAGATGCCCTTGATCTTCCTGGCGAGCAACGCGTCCTCTTTCTTTGGCACGTCATCTTGGTTCGCCGGACTGTTCGCCACCGGAACTTTAGCTGCCGGACTGCTCATCGCTGGACCGTTCGTATCCCACCGCTGCTGCCAGAGCTTCTCGCCAATCGTGCAGAGAACCCGCGGCTTCGCTTCCGCGGAGGGGGCAGGTAATCGTTCCGGCGTGTGGCCTGCGACCTCAAGAGGCAGCTTGGTCCGGATCGCCTCCTTGAGGTGTTCGCGATCGGTGATCGGCACAACAAAGGAACTCGAGCCGCCGATCACGCAATCCTCATAATACCAATCGATATGGTCGATATGGTTGACGTCCCTCGAACCAGCGGGTGTTGCATTGATCATGACTGGCAGGCCGGTGATGATGATGCCTTGCTGCAACGCCATGTCACGCGCCGTGGCGACAGGATCGCCGGTGTTGTTGGGACCGTCGCCCGAAATGTCGATGACGCGGCGCGAGCCACGGTACGGGTTCTGCTCGAACAGCGGCACGGCGAACTTGATCGCACTCGAAATCGAAGTGCGCGAACCGCGGCGGATTGGTGACTTGATGATTTCAGCCGCGACGGCCTCAGCCGCTTCCGGTCCATCGATCTGTCGCCAGGGAACGATTATTTTCTGGTCCTTCGTGGATGACCATTCGAAATAGGTCAACGCTATTTTGCCAATACGGCCGGCCCGCAAGGCTCGCAGAAACTCCTCCGAAACAATGGCCTTGGCATAGCCTTCGCGTTGAGCTGCCAGGTCATCCGGCTCCACCGAGTAGGAAACATCGACCGCGATCACGAGCTCGACGTCCACGGCGGGGCGAC
This sequence comes from Bradyrhizobium sp. S3.3.6, assembly GCF_040546905.1. Taxonomy (NCBI): domain Bacteria; kingdom Pseudomonadati; phylum Pseudomonadota; class Alphaproteobacteria; order Hyphomicrobiales; family Nitrobacteraceae; genus Bradyrhizobium; species Bradyrhizobium sp. S3.3.6. The sequence goes on from NZ_JBEPOT010000015.1 coordinate 78,500, forward strand.
TGTCATCCCGGATCGCTGGTTGCGGCCTTAACTCCGACTCTGAAAATGCCTGCGTCGAAGTCAGGATCGCGATCAGGATCGATCCAATTGAGACCTGCCAAGTCACGCTCGCCTCCAGCTACCCATTCACATCCTGACACGCAAAACGTGTAATCGGAAGGACGGTCTGAGCCAAGCCGTCGCTGGGCTTCTCTGGCGGCAAAACGAATGACCCCGCCCGGGGGGACAGCCGGGCGGGGTCGGGGCACGACACGGGGTGGATGAGGCGCCCGTGTCGGACGCGGGATCCACGTAAGATCGGCCTCAGAACCTCAAATCAGTAGCAAGTACGAACGTTGCCGACGAACTGGCCGTAAGCGTTGTACTGGGCGACCCAGCCGCAGCGGTGATAGCCGTAGTAATAGGGCTGGCTGCTGGCGGCGACCGCGGTGCCGACGATGGCGGCGGTGGCGATGCCGGCGCCGACACCCCAGCCCCAGCCGAGCGGCTTGGCCTGAGCGGTCGACGTGGTGGATGCGACGCCAGCGGTGACGGTGAGGGCGGCGAGAGCGACGGCGGCAATCCTGGTCTTGATCGACATGTGAAACTCCATCCGGGTTGAGGCGGTCCGTTGTGGTCCGCGTGCTCAATTGGACGGAGGCTTGCCGAAACCGGTTCGAAGGCGCCCTAGGTGGTCTGGGAATGCAGCTCTTTCCCGAAGGATTTCAGATAGATGCGAGCTAACCAAGGGGGCCTTTGGCGAGCCTGTTCACGTCGAAGTTATCGACCTCGGCCAGCAGCTCGCAAAAGGCGCGCGCGCCTTGGTCGATGAGCTGCTCGCCCTTCTCGAGGACGGCCAGTGTCGCATTGCCGACGGCGCCGCTGGCGTTGAGATCCTGCGCCTGCCAGGCAAACGGCGCGGGCCGCTGCGTCGAAAGCCAGCGATATTGTTTCTCCATCGCGATGCTGCTCGCAGGAAAATCCGCGATCGCATCCACGCGCACCTGATCGGGATAGCGCGCAAGCATGATCGAGGTCTCGACCGCGCCACCATGGATGCCGTGACGCACTTCATCGGCCGGGAACAGTTTTTCTGCAGCCGACAGGCGCGACCATGATGTCGTCACCACGAGCAGCTTCTGATGCGCGCGAAGATCCTGCGCCACCAGCATCATCGCCGCGCTGTTGCCGCCATGGCTGGTGATGATGACGAGCTTCTTCACGCCGCGTCGCGCGATATCCCCGCCGATTGCGGTCCAGCGCTTCAGCGCCACCTCGGTCGGCAGCGTCTGCGTGCCCGGATAGTCGATATGCTCGGTGGAGATGCCGATGGGCTCAACGGGCAGGAAGGTCGCCGGAATGGTCGCGGGCAGCACTTCCTGCACCCGCGCAAGATAGGCCTCCGCAATCAGCACGTCGGTCTCGAGCGGCAGATGCGGGCCGTGCTGCTCGGTCGCGGCCAGCGGCAGCACCGCGATCCAGCGCGATACGTCCGCAGGGTTCGCATCGGCCCAGCGGATCTCGGTCCAGTCGCGCGAAGGCGTCATCAAGGTTTCTTTGCCCGAATTTGTCACGTAGTTTGGTGTTATGGAGGGGACGCGGGCCTGGCCGGTTCGCGTCCCCGAATGTCTTGCGGTTTTATCGCGTTGGTCTGGCATGAGCCAGAAGCGATTGGGCCAGAAACGATCGACGGAGTCCCATCATGAGCCCTCCTCATCTGCGGCGAGCGTTAACGGCAGGCTTGCTGGCCACGGTCGTGTCGATCCTGCCGGCGCGCGCGGAAACCCTGGACAAGGTCAGCTTCGGCACCAACTGGGTCGCCGAGGCCGAGCACGGCGGCTTCTTCCAGGCGGTCGCCGACGGCACCTACAAGAAATATGGGCTCGACGTCACCATCGTTCCGGGCGGGCCCAACGAGAACAACCGGATGCTGCTGATCGCCGGCAAGATCGATTTCTTCATGGCCGCGAATACGCTGATGTCGTTCGACGCGGTCGCTAACAACGTCCCCGTGGTGACCATCGCCGCGGTCTTCCAGAAAGACCCGCAGGTGATGCTGACGCAGCCGGATGCGAAGGTCACCAAGATCGAGGACCTCAAGCCGCTGACGCTGTTCGTCTCCAAGGAGGGCATGGGCAGCTACTTCCAGTGGCTGAAGTCCGAATACGGCTTCAGCGAGAAGAACGTCCGGCCCTATAATTTCAATCCGCAGCCCTTCATCGCCAACCCCAAGAGCGCGATGCAGGGCTACGTCACCTCCGAGCCCTTCGCCGTCGAGAAGGCCGCCGGTTTCAAGCCCAACGTCATCCTGCTCGCCGATGCCGGCTTCAACACCTATTCGACCTTGATCGAGACCCGCCGCGACTTGGTCGAGAAGAAGGCGGACCTGGTGCAGCGCTTCGTCGATGCCTCCATGATCGGCTGGTACAATTACATCTACGGCGACAATTCCGCCGGCAATGCCATGATCAAGAAGCTCAATCCGGAGATGACCGACGATCTGCTCGCCTATTCCGTCGCCAAGATGAAGGAATACGGCATCGTCGATTCCGGCGAATCCTTGAAGAACGGCATCGGCGCGATGAGCGACGATCGCTACACCTCCTTCTTCAACAAGATGGTGAAGGCCGGCGTCGTGAAGGGCGATCTCGACTTCCGCAAGTCCTACACGTTGCGCTTCGTCAACAAGGGCGTCGGTGTCGAGCTGCGCCCCGCCAAGCCGTAACGCAAGCGTTGATGTCAGACGCCAAAACTACGCCCACGGTCGAGGCCAGCCTGACGGCGCTCGCCGTCAGCCTGCGCGGCGTGACGAAGACCTATGACAACGGCGTCATGGCGCTCGGTCCCTTCGACCTCGCGGTGCGCAAGGGCGAGTTCATCTCGCTGCTCGGGCCCTCCGGCTGCGGCAAGTCGACGGCGCTAAGGCTGATTGCGGGGCTCAGCGCGGCATCATCAGGCACGGTGCGGATGTCGCGTCATGAAGGCCCGGCGCAGATCGGCCATGGTATCGGCTTCGTGTTCCAGGAGCCGACCCTGATGCCCTGGACCAGTGTGCGCGAAAACGTGCGGCTGCCCTTGAAGCTTGGCGGCATCCCGAAAGCCGAAGGGCGGGCGCGGGCCGACGCGGCGCTGGCGAGCGTCGGTCTTGCCGATTTCGCCAACGCTTTTCCACGCGAATTGTCCGGCGGCATGAAGATGCGGGTGTCGCTGGCGCGCGCGCTCGTCACCGATCCTGATATCCTTTTAATGGATGAGCCGTTCGCGGCGCTCGATGAGATCACGCGCTTCCGCCTCAACAACGATCTGCTCGCACTGTGGCGCAGCCTTGGCAAGACCGTCATCTTCGTCACCCATTCGGTGTTCGAATCCGTCTATCTGTCGCAGCGCGTCGTCGTCATGACCGCGCGGCCCGGCCGCATCCAGGCCGACATCCGCATCGAGACCGTCGAGCCGCGCGGTGAGGAGTTTCGCACCTCGGCGGCTTATTCGGATTATTGCCGGAAAGTATCGGCCGCGCTGGCGCCGTCCTACTCGGGACAGTCGATGCTATGAACGCGCAAGCCCCAGTCATTCCAAAGCCGTCCGGGGCGCAGAGCGCGGTTCGCTTCGTGCTGCCCGTCGTCGTATTCGCGGCTGGCCTTGCCGCTTGGGAGCTCGTGGTCCGCATCCGGGAGATTCCGCCCTATGTGCTGCCGGCGCCGTCGGTCATCTTCCTGACGCTGATCAAGGACTGGGCGGTGCTGTCACAATCGCTCGCCACCACGCTGCTGACGACGCTGGAAGGTTTTGTCGCTGCGAGCATCGGCGGCATCGCGCTGGCGCTGCTGTTCAACCAGTCGAAATGGGTGGAATATTCGCTGTTTCCCTATGCCGTCGTGCTGCAGGTGACGCCGGTGATCGCGATCGCGCCGCTGCTCCTGATCTATCTGGAGCAGCAGACCGCGGTCGTCGTCTGCGCCTTCATCGTTGCCTTTTTCCCGGTGCTGTCGAACACCACGCTCGGGCTGAATTCGGTCGACCGCAACCTCGCCGGCCTGTTCCAGCTCTATGGCGCCTCGCCGCCGCAAACCCTGCGCTTCCTGAAGCTGCCTGCGGCGCTGCCCTATATTCTGGGCGGCCTGCGCATCGCCGGCGGCCTGTCGCTGATTGGCGCGGTCGTGGCCGAGATCGCGGCGGGAACGGCGGGCGCCGGCTCGGGTCTCGCCTACAGAATCGCCGAATCCGGCTACCGATTGAACATACCCCGCATGTTCGCAGCGCTGCTTTTGTTGTCGCTGGCCGGGATTGTCATCTATGGGGTGCTGGCGCTAGTTTCCCACCTCGTTTTACGGCGCTGGCACGAGAGCGCGCTTGGAAAGGAAAACTGATGTCTACCGGTTCGATTTCGTCCGACAAGATCGACCTTCTGATCTATGGGCCGGTGCGGCCGATCCTCGAGAACGGGTTTTCCGATCATTTCGTCGTGCACAAGGCCGAGACGCGAGGCGACCTCGAGCGGCTGACGCCGGCGATCCGCGACAAGATCCGCGGCGTCGCGGTGACCTATCACACCGTCCGTGCCGACAGGGATTCGCTGTCGCAATTGCCCGGGATCGAGATGGTGGCGAGCTTCGGCGTCGGCTACGACCACATCGACGCCAAATACGCCGCCGAGCACAACATCATCGTCACCAACACGCCTGATGTGCTGACCGAGGAGGTCGCCGACGTCGCGATGGGCCTGCTGATCTCCACCGTGCGCGAGTTCATCAAGGCCGACCGCTACGTCCGCTCCGGCCTCTGGCAGACCCAGAACTATCCGCTCAGCGTCGGCTCGCTGCGCGACCGCAAGGTCGGCATCGTCGGCATGGGCCGGATCGGTCAGGCGATCGCGCGCCGGCTCGATGCCTCGCTGGTGCCGGTGGTCTATCACTCGCGCAATCCGTCCAAGGACGTTTCCTACAAGCACTACCCCGACCTGATCGAGATGGCGAAGGCGGTCGACACGCTGATGGTGATCGTGCCGGGCGGCGCCTCGACCGACAAGATGATCAATGCCGAGGTGTTCAAGGCGCTCGGCCCGCGCGGCGTGCTGGTCAACGTGGCGCGCGGCTCGGTGGTCGACGAGCAGGCCTTGGTCCAGGCGCTGAAGTCCGGCACCATCCTCGCCGCCGGCCTCGACGTGTTCGCGGCCGAGCCCAGCGTGCCGGAGGAGCTCAAGTTCATGCAGAACGTCGTGCTGCTGCCGCATATCGGCTCGGCCTCCGTGGTGACGCGCAACGCCATGGACCAGCTCGTGGTCGACAACCTCAAGTCCTGGTTCGCCGGCAAGGCGCCGCTGACGCCGGTTGCGGAAACGCCATTCAAGGGGCGCTGATGAGAGTCCTTCGGGCCGTTGCTTTGCTGATCGCGGCCTGCGCCGCCGCGATCGGCCCTGCGCGTGCGCAGGATGCGACGACCCTGAAGAAGGAAATGCCCGGACAATGGGAGCTCTCGACCACCGAACGCAGCAAGACCTGTGTCATCACGATGAAGAGCGACGCCGGGGCGCAGGGTTTCAAGCTGGAGCTCGAGCCGGCCTGCAAGACCGCGCTTCCGTTCACCAAGGACATCGTCGCCTGGAGCGTCAAGGGGCTCGACATCGTCCGCTTGCAGGATGCGACCGGTGAATCCGTGATCGACTTCACCGAGGTCGAGGCCGGCATCTTCGAAGGCCTGCGGCAGGGCGAGGGCGTCTACATCCTGCAGGACCTCGCCGCCGCCCGCTCGATGGCCAAGTCGATGGACCAGATGATCGGTGACTGGGCCATGGTGCGCAGCAACGGCCAGCCGGTCTGCGGATTGACGCTGACCAACACGGAAGCCGATCAGGACAATTTCCAGGTCTTCCTCAAGCCGAAATGCGATGCGGCGATCGCCCAATTTAACCCGACGCAATGGCGGCTCGAGCGCGGCCAGATCATCCTGATGTCGAAATCGGGCGACGTCTGGCAGTTCGAGGCCGACGACAACGCGCAATGGCGGCGGGTTCCCGATACGGCCGATCCCCTGATCATGCTGCGCCAATAGGCGCCGTTCCGGTTTTCCGCTCGCAATTTTTCCCGCGGTCATGTCGATCCGGCCCCGGTCAGATCGTCATCCCAATAGCGAGCTGATCGCGCGGCCGAGCCGGCCGCGTCTCGCCTCAACAGGAGTTTTGCATGCGCTTCATGTACATCGTCACTTCCAGCCGGCCGATGACCGGCCCGACCCCGGCGCTGATGGAGGCCATGCAGAAGATTTCCGAGCGGGAGATCAAGGCCGGCCGGATGATCGACAATGGCGGCCTGATGCCGCTTGCGACCGGCGCGCGCGTGCGGATCGTCGACGGCGAGCTCAGCGTCATCGACGGTCCCTTCATCGAGGCCAAGGAAGTGGTCGGCGGCTACGCCATTTTCGAGTTGCGCGACAAGGCGGAAGCCCTGGCCATGGCCAAGGAGTTCATGCAGCTGCACCTCGATCACATGCCGGGCTGGGACGGCACTTGCGAGTTGCGGGCCTTCGCCACGCCGGGCGAGGATGGGGCCTGCGAGGTCGACGCGCGGTCAGGGGTAGCTGCGCACGCCTGATGGTCAGCATCGCTCGTTACGGTCGGCGGCGATGACGGCCGCCGACATCGATCAGATCCGCGCCACGATTCACGCCACCTGGCGCGTCGTGCAGCCACGGCTGATCGCGACGCTGGCGCGGATGCTGCGCGACGTGCCACTTGCGGAAGAGCTGACCCAGGATGCGCTGGTTGCGGCGCTGGAAGCCTGGCCGATCATCGGCGTGCCCGACAATCCCGGCGCCTGGCTCATGACCACCGCAAGGCGCCGCGCGCTCGATGTCCTGCGTCGCGGCAGGATGCTGGCGGACAAGCACGACATGCTGGCGCGCGACATGTTGCAGGAGCAGGCGACCGTGCCGGATTTCGATGCTGCGCTCGACGATGACATCGGCGATGAGTTGTTGCGGCTGGTCTTCACCGCCTGTCATCCGATCCTGTCGCGTGAGGCACGCGCGGCGCTGGCGCTGCGGATGATCTGCGGCTTGACCACGTCCGAGATCGCGCGCGCCTATCTCGTGCCGGAAGCAACCATCTCCCAGCGCATCGTCCGCGCCAAGCGCACGCTGTCCGGATCCGGCCTCGCCTACGAGACGCCGGGCGGCGAGGCTTTGTCAGAGCGTCTCGCCTCCGTGCTGGAGGTCGTCTATCTCATCTTCAACGAAGGCTACCTCGCCGCTCGGGGCGACGAATGGCTGCGGCCGCAGCTCTGCGACGAGGCGCTGCGCATGGGCCGCGTGCTCGCCGGCCTCGCCCCGGACGAGCCCGAGGTTCACGGCCTCGTCGCGCTGATGGATTTGAATGCCGCGCGGGCCCGTGCACGCACCGACGCGACTGGCGATCCCATCCTGCTGATGGACCAGGATCGCACGCTCTGGGATCGCTCGCAGATCCGCCGCGGCCTGCGCGCGCTTGAACGTGCCCGCGAGCTCGGCGGTTCGGGAAGGTTCTACGCGCTTCAGGCGGCGATTGCGGCGTGTCACGCCACGGCGGGGACGGCCGCGGACACCGACTGGCGGCGCATCGCGCAGCTTTACGCCGAGCTGGCGCTTCTGGTGCGCTCGCCGGTCATCGAGCTCAATCGCGCGGTCGCGGTCGGTATGGCCGAAGGACCGCAGGCCGGACTCGACGTGCTCGACAAGATCGCCGGCACGCCGGCGCTGTCGGCCTATCATCATCTGCCGGCGGTTCGTGGTGATTTGCTGCAAAAGCTCGGACGGCTCGCAGAGGCGCGGCAGGCGTTCGAGGCCGCGGCGCAGCTTGCGACCAACGGGCGAGAGCGCGCGCTGATGGAGCGCCGCGCCGCGGCGCTCCACGCCCAAGGCGTCTAAAAATATCTAGGTCGTCGGCTTGGGCGGCGGCGCGGTGCCCTGGGCCCATTTCTCCAGCTTGCCAAGCACGCCCCAGGCCGTCAGCGCCAGCGAGATCGGGAGGGCGAACTGGCTAAGCCCTGGCACCGCGGACGCGATCGTCCCGAGCAGCCCGGCAAGACCGCCGGCACCTGGGCTCGCGCTCACGGCAGAGAGCAGCGCGGTGATGAGCGCGCCGCCGATGCCGAGTGCCGTCTTCTTGCCGTCCAGCAGCTTGCCGATGGTTTCGCCGAGCGCGCCGTTGACCTGGCCGAGCACGGGCTTGTTGCCGAGCAGTGTGCCCAGCAGGTCGACGAGCTGCTTGAGCTGATCGGCCGGAGCGGGATTTGCCGCCGCCGCCGTCCCCGGCACTGTCCTGGTGATGAGAGAGAGGAGCTGCCCGAGTACGCTGACTGTTGTGCTGGCCGCCGTTGTCGGGTTCGCCGGATTTGTCACTCCCGACTGCAAGGCCTGCGTGAGGCTCTGCAGCTGGTTCAGGATCTGGGGTAGCTGAATCGACTGCGCTAGGGGCGCCGTTCCTGTCGATGGGGTCGCTATCGGCGTTGGCGTCGTTGCTCCCGATTGTATGAGCTGTGCGAGATTTTCCAATCGGCTCAGGATTTGAGACAGATCGACCGACTGTCCGCCTGACGTCGCGCCTGCCAATGCAGGTGTTGTGCCTCCTGACTGCACGACCTGTGAGATATCATCCAGTCGCTTGAGGATCTGGAAAAGATCGACATTCGCCGTCCGGATCGGCTGCATTCCCGCGCGCGTGATGGCGGCGATCGTGGTGCCGTCGAGCAGGCCGGTATCCGCGAGGGCGTGTTGTTGCTGAAATTGCGAGACCGCGGCCTTGGTCTTCGGTCCGCTGATGCCGTCTTCGTCGAGCGGCGGATTGGCGCCGAGCTTGTTGAGCGTCTGCTGCATGAGCAGGACCGACGAGGCCACGTCCTCGTCGGGCTCGGAATGGGAGGCAATAGACGGGCCGTCGTCGATCGCGATCGAGGAATCCTGCGACATCATCGCATGCAGGATAACGGCGGTGCCGAGCTGGGAATCGACATGGTTCGGATCGAAGACGTGGTCCGCGACGAACTTGCCGGCGTTTGCCTCGGTCGGTCCGTACAGGGTCGAGCCGCCGTAGAGATAGGGCGAGTTGACGCCCTTGGCGTGATAGCCGAGGCCGTTGAAGCATTCGAGCCGGTACAGGGTGCGCGCGATGCACCAGTCCTGTGTGCCGACGAAGTGCTGGATCCTCAGCGCGTCCACGGCCCCGTCGACGAACGAGGCGAACGGGCCACGGCCTTTCGGGACGAGGCACGTCACGCGCTTCAATGCCTCGCCGTTGCCGAGATAGGTGTCGAAATCGAAATTGGATTCGCGATAATGGCAGAGCGCGACAAAATACCAGGGCACACCGGACAGCCGCTCGACCTGCTGATAGGTCGCCTTGCCGTTGATGGCCTTGCGTGCCGTCGCGCTGGCCTCGCCAAGGCGTGCGGGCCGGATCTGGAGATTGGCCCAGTTCCTCTCGTACCCGCTCTTCAGACTCTCGTATGACACCATCTCCCGCTCCCGCGAATTGTTAAATTATCGGTTGGTTGTGCAAATCAGGCGTGAGCCGCGTGCCACCGCCGGTGGGCGCGAGCTCTGGGCGTGGTTTGGCAAATGTGGCAGGCCATCGCCGCAGTGCATGTGAAATGGCTTACACGTGCAGCGCGAAAGGTTGCGGTCAAAGGACGCAACATCAGCACCGTAGGCGCGAACGCGCGGTCGCCCATGCGCACTCCGGGAACCGGTCGGGCGGCCGTCCGTTAGCACCGGAGACGGTCTGCTCAGGGGATCCTGCGATGGCCAAGCGTGTTCTCGCGATCGGCATCGAACCCGGCAGTGCGGATTACAGTGCGTTTCCGCAGCTCACGCCGGCGCTCGTCCGCAACTATATCGAAGCGCAGCTGCTGCGCCTGCGCGGCCTCGGCTACGAGGTCACGAGCTGCCTGATCGATCTCGACGTTGCCGCGGAGGCGGCCGTAACGGCCGCGTTGCGCGATGAGCGCTTCGATTGCATCGTCATCGGTGCCGGCCTGCGTGAGCCGAAGGAACGGCTGCTGCTGTTCGAGAAGGTGCTCAACCTCGTCCACCACCTGGCGCCGCAGGCCGCGATCTGCTTCAACACGACGCCTGCCGACACGGCGGAAGCCGTGCAGCGCTGGGTCGAGCCGTAGCCGCGGGCAAGCCTACCCTTAGTCCGAGGCTGATCAGGATCGGCCGTTGTCGCGACAGGCTGGCCCGTGACGTAAAGGGCGGGAAGCGAGCCGGATTCGCGCGATTATTCTGGCCCGGGATCGTCCCAAACGCTATGACTGGCGCATCAGATGGGAGGATTCGGGATGCTTCGACGTCTTGGAGTTGCAGCGTGTTTCGCAGTCGCGATGGCCGTCCCGGTCCATGACGCGGTGGCGCAGGACGCTGTCGGTGGCGCCATCATTGGCGGCGTGGGCGGAGCGATCCTGGGCGGAGCGATCGGCGGTGGCCGCGGCGCCGCCATCGGTGCCGTCGTCGGCGCCGGCACGGGGGCTGCGATCGCCTCCGAAGGCGAGCGTCGCCGGTCCGGCTATTACGCCTATCAGCGCGGCTGCTACATGCAGCGCCCGGACGGCCGCTACGTCCCGGTCGATCCAAGATACTGCTACTGAACAGAGGACGCGCCGGCGCCTCTATCTCGGCCAAAAGCGGGTCTGCGAGCTCGGTTCGAGCTGCGCCTTGCAGAGCCTGACTTCGGAGGTGCAGCGCGCAGACGCCGGGACCGAGACCTGATCCGCTCGAAGGGGAGAGCCGCGGATGCAGATGTCGAATTATCTGTTCTTCACGACGCATGCGAGGCGGCGCTCGCTTTCTATACCGCCTGCGGCCTTGGCAACGTGACCGAGATCAAGCGCCACGGCGCCGGACCGATGCAGGGCAAGATCCAGCATGCGAAATTCGAAGGACCAGGTATCCAATTCTATGCATCCGACAACGACGATGCGGAGCCGATGCGCGGCTCGGCGCACCACCTGATGATGGACGACGCGCAGGAAACGACGGACCTGTTCGCCCGCCTTGCCGAAGGCGGCACGATCACCACGCCGCTCGGGATCCAGCCCTGGGGCGACTATTACGGCAAGCTCACCGATCGCTTCGGTGTGCAATGGATGCTGAACTGCACGCTGGCGCGCGTCTAGCGCGTCCCCGCTGGCGCGCCGGCGTAGCTCGGGGCAGGGCAAGTGACAGGGCAAGGGCAGGCTTCACGCGGCGAAACCGCGCATCTCCTTTACGTAGCGCGCATCTCGCGCTAAACTAAAGGTAGCATATTGAGCTGACCAATTTTTTTCGCCCCGGGCTGGCACTTGTCGCCAGGCCGGTTCGCCCCGACCGCATTTGCCGAAAAGGCGGGTCTCCATGGCGCGATCGATTACTCTGAACAATGCCAGCGAATGGACCGTCGTCTCCGAGGGCACGGCGGCTGTCCGCCGAGGCGGCCGGCGCGCGGCCGCGACAGCGGCGATCACCGTTCCGGTGATCCCGGCCGAGTTCATTGCGCCGCAGGTGACGATCGATCGCACCATGGAGCTCGCCCCGACGACCACGCGTCGGGCGGCCGGCGTGCCGATGGTCGACATGTCGGTGGTCCCGTCGGCGAACGAATCCTACCTGCTGGCGATCAGGCACGCCTCCGGCGCGCTCACGTTCCATGCGCCCGAGATCGAAATCGGAGCGCGCAGAGGGCGATCGGCTGCGTTGGCCAGCTTCCGCTTTCGCGTCCCGCTGCGAGGTGCCTCGATCGCGGCCGAGCGGCGCGGCATCGTGAGCTCGGCCATCAAAGCGGTCGTCCTGAAAGTGGCTGGCAAGATCGCCGATGCGTTGTTGCCCTCGCTGGCCGCCACGGTCGAGGCGGCGCTATGGAGGAGGGCGGGTCTCTCCGAAGGATGGTTCACTCTCGACCAGAATTCGCTGGCGTCGGGCACGTTGCGGCCGGGTGCGCCGGCCGGCGGTCAGGCTGGACGCGCACTGCTGTTCCTTCATGGGACGTTCTCACACACCACCTCGTCGTTCAAAGAGCTCGCCACACCGCAATTCTTCACGCCGCTGCAGGCGGCGTATGGCGATCGAATATATGCGTTCGATCATTTCAGCGTCAGCAAGACGCCGGAAGAGAATGCGAAAGACCTGCTCGCCGGCTTGCCCGATCAGGAGACCGAATTCGACGTCATCACCTATTCGCGCGGCGGTCTCGTGCTGCGCAATCTGGTGGAACGCGCGAACGCGCTCGGGCCGACGGCAAGCCGGTTCAAGCTGAATCGCGCCGCGCTGGTCGCCTCGCCCAATGATGGCACGCCGCTGGCAACGCCGGCACGGTGGGAAGCCACCGTCGGCTGGCTGGCCAATCTGCTCGAACTGTTTCCCGAGAATCCGTTCACCTTCGGCGCCGGATTCGTTGCCGACGCGCTGGTCTGGCTTGCGCAGCGCGCGGGTGGTGCCTTGCCGGGCATCGCGGCCATGGACGCGGGTGGCGAGATGGTGGCCGATTTGCAGGGGCCCCCGGCGCCGCCTGCTGCGGCTTACGCCGCGCTGGTCTCGAACTTCACCCCGTCCGGCAATATCCTCGAGCGAATGGTCGACGTCGGCGTCGACACGTTCTTCGCCGGCGCCAATGACCTCGTCGTGCCGAGCGCCGGTGGATGGCTGATTGATCGCACCGACGGGTCGGTCCCCGGAGACCGGATCGGCTGCTTCGGCGCGGGCGGAAACTTTCCCTCGAATCTGCCGCCGGTGCATCATCTGAATTTCTTCGCCCGGGCCGAGACCGCCAGCTTCCTGCTTCAGGCGCTGGCGGGAGCTCCACACGGATTGCCAGAGATCGATCCCTCGGTGATGCTCCCCGACAGCCGAGGCCGGCGCAGCCTCGTCGAAAGGCCGGCCGCGTTGCTGCGGCCTCAGGCCGCACAACTGCCGGCGCCCCCGCCAGCGACGGTGGTGCCGGCGCCGCTTCCGGGCCCGTCCGATTTCTCGATCTTCAGCGATGCATTCCAGCTCACGCTGATTGATCCCAGGCCCCTCGCGCAGGATGGCGGACCTGCCCGGCCAGACGGGGATGGGCAGAAAGGTGGTGTCGTGACGCCGCAGCCGTACCAGCTGTTGGCAACCTATGGCGGTGCACGCATCGTGGAGCCCTTTACGGCCAGGGGCGGCGAAGCGGGGCAGAGGTGGCATGACATCATCGCCATGCATGAGCGCATGAAGAATTACGTCGACGGCAAGCTCGGCTTCGACGCGCCGACCGACGAAGAGCTCATCAAATACGGGACGCTGCTGTTCGACACGTTGTTTCCGCGGGAGGTGCGTCGCCTCTACGACGTGGCGCGATCGCGCGAGGAGCGCAACGGCCATCTGAACGTGATCTTCACGTCGATGATTCCGTGGATCGCCGACAAGCCCTGGGAGTTCGCGTTCGACCCGGACCGCAAGACGTTCCTCGCGACCCAGGAGCTGCATTTCGTCCGCAATGCGCTGACGGCGATGCCGGTGGAGGTTGCGAAGCCCAAGTCGGGGCCGTTGCGGATTCTGGTGGCCGTTGCACAGCCGATCGGGACCGCGAAGCTCTCTACGGAGCAGGAAGAAGCCGTTATCATGCGCAGCTTCCAGCCGCTCATCGATGCCGGCCTGGTCAAGGTCGACGTGCTGCGTGCGACGACGCCGACGCGGCTGCATCGGTGGATCTCGGCGACACCCTACGACGTCGTGCACTTCATCGGCCATGGCACCTTCGACACCGAGACCGGACAGGGCTTCCTTGTTTTTGAGGATGACAAGGGCGCCGTGTGCGAGGTCAGCGCGCGAAATATTTGCGAGATCCTCTGCAAGCGTGGAATCCAGCTCATCTTCCTCAACGCGTGCGAAACCGGACGCGGCGAGGCGAGGGGTACGAAACAGCGCAAGGCGGACTTCAATCGCGGCATCGCGCCGGCGCTGGTGGCGAACGGCGTTCCGGCCGTTGTTGCGAACCAGTTCAGTGTCCGCGACGAGGCCGCAACCGAATTCTCACAGCATTTCTACTGGTCGCTGGCGCAGGGAGACTCCTACGGAAGCGCGGCACGGGAAGCGCGGATCGCGGTCAACTACGCGACCAGCCACGACACGATCGACTGGGCCGTTCCGGTTGTCTACGCCCGCGATCCCGAGGGCCGCATTTGCGAGCGGCGCACACTGCCAAAGGAAGCATTGCTGACACCGCTGGTCTCGACCACGGCGAGACGCGCCACCATGCTGCACAAGTTCCGTGTCGCCGTGTGGGACGTCAACCATGTCTTTCCGGAGCTCGAGCGCACGGTCCAGCGCTTGAACGTCGCCCAGGGCGAGTTCGGCTTCGAGGTTGTCGACATGTCCGTTCCGCTCGGAGCCTGGCAGCGCGTGGAGGGAGAGGGCCTGCAACTCAACGCCAATCTCGCAGCAAGCGGGTTGAACAACAAGCGCCAGGAATTCGGCGTCGATTTTCTGTTCTGCATCATCGACAAGCCGATCATGTATCAGGAAGGCGGCGATACGCACACCGGCTATATGTGCTGGTGGTCAGATCCCGGCCAGGAAAACATCATCATCTTCGGCACCGTCTACGAGGACAAGCCGACGCAGGGACCTGCGGCCGACCATATGATCGCAAACGCAATCGTGCAGGGGCTGACGGGTATCCTGGCAGACCGCGGCACGCACAAACGGAAGGCCGGCGGCGGCAAGCACTGCCCGCTCTACTACAACGGCGAATTGGACATGCGGCTCGATGTTGGATCGCAGCACTTTGACGCCATTTGTGAACGCGAGCTCAGGAAACAGATACCCGAGCACCTGCCCGCGTTGAAGTCGCTGCTCGCCGCCTTCGACTGACATCGCGCCTCAGGGCTTGGCGGAGGCCTCCGGCATGATCTGGCGCAGAGGCTCCGGTGATATCGATATCTGGCCCGTGAACGGACGATCATGCGCCACGATCAGGAGCGCCGAGGTGGCGACGCCGGTCGCGAACAGCGCAATCGCGATCGCCGATCCCAGGCGGTTGTCGCAATGAACGAAGCCGATCACCAGCAGCTCGCACAAGGCCTGGAGATACAGGCACCACCACTTCACCGAGTTGACCGAGGCCAGGCTGACGATGATCCGCTGCCGCCGCGCATCCAGCGCCTGCTCCAGCGCGGCGACGATCTCGCGCTGCGCGGTCTCCTGCCCGCGACCCTGCGGCGTCGTCGCGACGACCAGCTGCAAGGCCTCGGCGAGCGCCGGCGGCGTCGCCTTCAGGGAAGCCTCCTGATGCGCCATCTCGGGCCATTCCACCGTGACGGCTTGACTGACATAGTCACGCACCAGCCCACGCAGCTTGGCTTCCTGCTCCGCCGGCAGTCCGGCCGCGAGCAGAACGGCGCTGCGAAGCGCGCTGGCCTCGCGGCTCACCGCCGTGCCAGCGCGGTCGCTGTCGCCCCAGACCTGCGCCGCAGTGAAGGCGACGAACAGGCCGAAGATGATGCCGAGCACCGGCAGCATGCCCGGCGAGATCGCCTTCAGCGCTTTCGCGCGTTCCTCTGTCGCGACCAGCGCGACGGAGACGAACACCACTGCTGCCAGGAAATAGGTGAAACCGAAGATCACCAGCGCCATCGCGGGCACCGGCAAATTATGCAGCCAATCGCTCATGTCATCTCATCATTTGCCCGGAAGCTCGTCAGATCAGCCGCATCCCCCGCAGGCTGGCATGCCCGTTCTTGCCGACGATGATGTGATCATGCACGGCAATCCCGAGCGGCTTGGCGATCTCGATGATCGCCTTGGTCATCTGGATATCGGCCTGCGAGGGCGAGGGATCGCCGCTAGGGTGGTTGTGCACCAGAATCAGCGCGGTTGCCGACAGCTCCAGCGCGCGCTTGATCACCTCGCGCGGATAGACCGGGGTGTGGTCGACGGTGCCGGTCTGCTGCACCTCGTCGGCGATGAGCTGGTTGCGCTTGTCGAGGAAGAGCAGGCGAAACTGCTCCTTGTCGGCGAAGGCCATGCTGGTGCGGCAATAGGCGATCACCTCGTTCCAGGACGACAGCGCATTGCGGCTGTTGACCTCGCCCTTGGCGACGCGGTGCGCGGCCGCCGCAATCAGCTTGAGCTGGTTGATGGCCGCTTCGCCGACGCCGTCGATCTCGCGCAGGCGCGCCACCGGCGCATGGACGACCTCGGCGAACGAGCCGAAGATCTTGATCAGTGTTTTCGCCAGAGGTTTTGTGTCGCGCCGCGGCAGCGCCGGAAACAGCGCCATCTCCAATAGCTCGTAGTCGCTGAGCGCGTCGGCCCCGGCGCTGTAGAAGCGCTCGCGCAGCCGTTCGCGATGGCCGAGATAATGCGGCGCGTCCTCGGGGTTGCTGTCGTCGGCGTTGGTTTTGGCGGGCATCGCGCACAACCATGCCGCACCCGGCGCGTTTTGCAACCATGAAGTGTCATGGTGTCCCGCGGACAGTCTTGCTGCCGCCCGCAGGACGCGCCGTTCAGCCTATGAGATCGTCATCGACAAACAGGATGGCAAGATCAGGCTTTGAAGGTGACGACAATCAGCCCGGCGGTTTCTGATCGTGTCGCGCCGGCGGCGGCAGCGTGACCGTGATCACCCCGGTAAGAATGAGCGCCATTCCGGCCAGAATTGACCAGGCAAAGCTCTCGCCGAGCAGGGTTGTGCCGAGCATCACCGCGAATCCCGCCCGCAGATAGCTCCCGCTGGTGGTGCCGAGCGGGCCGATGGTGCGGATCAGCCGGAAATAGATCACCATCGCGAGCGCTGTGCAGATGATTGCGAGCGCGATGACAGCCGCGATCGCCTGCGCCGGCGGCGGCGCCAGCATCCATGGCCGCTCGAGGATCGCGGCCGCGGGCAGCATCGGGATTGCGGCGCAGCTCATGGCGCCCGCCGTCGTGACGATCGCAGGAAGCTTCTTGAACCGCTGCCCCCATAGCGGTGCGAGCGCGTAGCAAAGGCTCGCGCCGAGCACGGCCGCCTGCGCCAGCGGCGCGGCCGTGCCGATCCCCGACAGCGCGTCGATGCCCACGGTCATGGCGACGCCGGCGAGGCCGAGACCGACGCCGATGATTGTCCGGCCGCTGGTCGCCTGTCGTCCGCGCCCCGTCATCAAGGCAATCGCAAGCACGAACATCGGTGGTGTCGCATTGAGCACGCCGGCGAGGCCGCTTGTGATATGCGCCTCGCCCCAACTGATCAGGGTGAATGGCAGCGCGCTTTGCAGCACCCCTTGCACGAGAAAGGCAGCCCAGACCGATCCCTGGCGAGGGAGAGCGTGTCCCTGCGCCGTCGCAATGAGAAGGAGAAGACCTGCCGCGAGGGTCACGCGCGTCGCGACCATCGTGAACGGCGGAATCGACGGGATCGCCACCTTGATCAGCGTGAACGAGCTGCCCCAGATCAACGAAAGCAGCAGCAACAGGGCGATCTCGGAGGCGAGGGTGGCTTGTTCTGATGTTGCCTGCTCGGCCTGCGTGCTCATGCGGTGTGCTCCGGGATTTGCCGGCAGCATGATCAGGAAGCGGCCGCGCAGGCTGGCCGAATTCGGACCTCATCGTCCGATCGAGTCCGATTTCAGCTACTCGGCGAGCCGCATCGAAACTAATGTCGCGGCATGACAACGGGTCCGGCGCAACGGCAAACCCTGCCACCGCATCTCGACTGGGAGACCTGCGACCGCGCACGGCTGGCACGGGCCCGCGCGTTCGACGGCCTGTTCTTCTCCGGCGTTCGCTCGACGCGCATCTATTGCCGGCCGGTCTGTCCGGTTCGCCCCGCACGCTCTGAGAATGTCACCTTCTATGCGACGGCTGCCGCCGCCGAGCGGGCCGGCTTTCGCCCATGCCTGCGCTGCCGGCCCGAAACCGCGCCCGGTTCTCCGGCCTGGCTGGGGACGGCGACCACCGTCGCCCGCGGGATGCGGCTGATTGACGACGGCTTTCTCGATCGCGCCACCATGACGGCGCTCGCCGAGGCTCTTGGCGTCGGGCCGCGCCATCTGCTTCGTCTGTTCCTGCGCCATGCCGGCGCGAGCCCCAGCGACATCGCGGCGACCCGGCGCGTCCAGGAAGCCAAGCGCCTGATCGACCGGACTGACATGACCTTGGCGGAGATCGCCTTCGCCGCCGGCTTCGGCAGCGTTCGCCGCTTCAACGACGCCTTTGCCACGACCTACAAGCGGCCGCCATCGTCCTTCCGTCGTCGGCGATAACCGAGGCGATCGGCAATCACCCGATCTGCTTCTCGCCGTGCCGCTCCGACAGCGTAAAAATCTCGACGCCCGTGGCGGTGACACCGACCGAATGCTCGAACTGCGCCGACAGCGAGCGGTCGCGGGTGACTGCGGTCCAGCCGTCGGACAGGATCTTCACATGCGGCTTGCCGAGATTGATCATCGGCTCGATGGTGAAGAACATGCCGGGCTTGAGCTGCACGCCCTCGCCGGGCCGGCCGATATGGATGATGTTCGGCTCGTCGTGGAACATGCGCCCGAGGCCATGGCCGCAGAAATCGCGCACCACGCTCATGCCTTGCGGCTCGACGAAGCTCTGGATGGCGTGGCCGATGTCGCCGGTGGTGGCGCCGGGCTTCACCGCGGCGATGCCGCGCATCATCGCTTCATAGGTCACCTCGATCAGCCGCTCGGCCTTGCGCGCGATCGGGCCGACCGCATACATCCGGCTGGAATCGCCGTACCAGCCGTCGACGATGAAGGTGACGTCGATGTTGACGATGTCGCCTTCCTTCAGCGGACGGTCGCCGGGCATGCCGTGGCAGACCACGTGGTTGAGCGAGGTGCAGGTCGAGTAGCGGTAGCCGCGATACATCAGCGTCGCGGGATAGGCGCCATGGCTGAAGGCGAACTCGCGGACGAATTCGTCGATGCGATCGGTCGGAACGCCGGGGCCGACGACGTCGGTGAGCTCGTCGAGGCACTTCGCCACCAGGGCACCCGCCTTGCGCATGCCGGCAAAGGCGGCCGGCCCATGCAGCTTGATCTGTCCGGTCTTGCGCAGGGAGGTATCGGTGGCTTCGACGTAGCTCATGCGGGTCTGGTTCTTCTGGCTCGGGCCCGATACGGGCGGAAAGGCTTGATTTCAGGCCCAATTTAATGATTGCGGGCCTTCGCGCAAGCTTGGCGAGAGCGCTTTCGAGCGAAGTGGGCACCGGTTCGCGTCAAGAAACGCGTCAAATCAAGGCAAGAGCCTGCCATGCGCCCGAAAGCAGGCTCAATTCGGGACTTCTACGGTGGTTTCGACCGGCAGCGCGCCGCCGCGGATGCGGATTTCGCGGACCGGGTAGGGAACCCGGATGCCCTCGCGCTTGAAGACGTCCCACAGCGCCAGCATCACGTCGCTCTTGACGTTGTCCATGCCGTCGGGGTCCGCAAGCCAGAGGGTGAGCGAGAACTTCATGCCGGCTTCGGCGAATTCGGTCAGGATGCAGTTCGGCGGCTTGGCCTTCTGCGCGCGCGGGTGGGCGGCCGCGGTCTCGATCGCGAGCTTGCAGACGAGCCTGGGATCGGCGTCGTAATTGGTGCCGAAGGTGATCTTCACCAGCGTGTTCTTGTCGGTATAGGTCCAGTTGACGACCTTCTGCGTCACCAGATCCTCGTTCGGCACCAGGAATTCGCGGCCGTCGCCGGCGGCCACGGAAATATAGCGCGTCTTCATCGCGCTGATGCGCCCGGTATTGTCGCCGATGGTGACGAGGTCGCCCGGCTTCACCGATTTGTCGGCGAGCAGGATGATACCGGAGATGAAGTTGGCGACGATCTTCTGCAGGCCGATACCGATGCCGACGCCGACCGCGCCGGAGAACAGCGCAAGCGCGGAGAGGTCGATGCCGACCGTGCCGAGCGCAAGCACGATTGCGATTGCGAGCAGCCCGATGCGGATGATCTTGACCAGCAGCACTTGCACCGACGGTGTCAGGTCCGTCGCCGAGTTGATCTTGCTCTCGGCGAAATTGCTGGCGATGTTGGTGAGCCAGAGCGCGAGGATCAACAGCGCGCCGGCCTTGAGCACCAGGAGCGGCGTCAGCCGCAATCCGCCGAGCACGATCGCATAGGAGTCGAGCAGGTCGACCGTGGTGTCGAGCTGGCCGAGGATCGACAGCGCGGCGACGAACCACGCCGCAACCGACACCAGCTTGACGAAGAAGGCGTTGCGCAGCACCGAGGTGAGGAGCCGGATCGCGAGCCAGGCGAGCCCCAGCTTGGCGGCGACCATCAAGAGATAGCTGCGGCTCGGCCAGGTCGCGTGATACATCACCACGCGCGAGATGATCACGAGCAGGGTGAACATTGCCGTCGAGGCGCTCGAGACCATCACCCGGGCGAAGTGGCGCAGCGGCAGCGGCCAGCGCATCGCCAGCGAGGTCATGTCGACCCGGATGCGAATGGCGGCTTCCGCCGCATAGGCGATCCCGGCCGCCACCAGAATGAGCCCGAATTGCAGGTAGAACCATGGCGAGGCGATTTCCGCCCCGACGCTGCGCGCGGTGGTCTGCACGAACTCCATGAAGTCTTTGAGGTCCATCGGGCAGGTCTCTTCGGGAAGCGGGCGGCGGTTTGATTCGAAAGTGCCGCAGAATCCCACAAAGGCTGCGGCCGGGCCATCGATACACCGCTAAATGAAGCGCGTTAAGGCCGCAAAATACGGGCAGATTGCCGCGAGCGGGAGAAAATGGGTTGGCGCGCCGGTGCGGCGACGATAAGGATGCATGAGCACATGTTTTTGAGATGGGCAAATCTGTCGGTCCCGGCACACTTCACCTCGCCCCGCTTGCGGGGAGAGGTCGAAATTCAAGCGCTGCTTGAATTTCGGGTGAGGGGGACTCTCCGCGAGTCCCACTATCACCGGCCCTGCAGAGGCTCCCCCTCACCCCACCCTCTCCCCGCAAGCGGGGCGAGGGAGTGCCCGGCCGGTGGCCCCCTGACTGAACTCGTCGATCTCCCGGAGTAACCGCAGCACCGCATGGCCTCCCTCGACTCTTTCAGCATCGCCATTCTGCTCGGCGCCGTCCTGGTGATGGCCGGTATCCTGTCGAGCCTGCTCGCGCTGCGCTTCGGCGCGCCGCTGCTGCTGGTCTTCCTCGCGATCGGCATGCTGGCGGGTGATTCAGGCCCCGGCCAGCTCCAGTTCAACGACGTCGGCACGACCTATCTGGTCGGCTCGGTGGCGCTGGCGCTGATCCTGTTCGACGGCGGCCTGAAGACGCGCTTTGCCAGCATCCGCACCGTGCTCGCGCCCTCGGTGATGCTCGCGACCGTCGGCGTGCTCCTGACCGCGCTGATCACGGCGCCGTTCGCGAAATACGCGCTCGACCTCAACTGGACGGAGTCGCTGCTGGTCGGCGCGGTGGTGGCCTCGACCGACGCGGCCGCGGTGTTCCTGCTGGTGCACACCCAGGGCCTGCGCCTGCGCCCGCGCGTCGGTGCGACGCTTGAAGCGGAATCCGGCACCAACGATCCCTTCGCCATCTTCCTCACCTTGATGCTGGTCGAATACATCTCGCTGGGCTCGAGCTCGCCCGGCCATGTGGTGATGGAGTTCCTGCAAGAGGCGGTGCTGGGTGCCGTCGTCGGCTTCCTCGGCGGACGTTTCGTCGTCATCGGGCTCAACAAGGTCGCGCTGCCGCAGGGCCTGCACGCGCCGTTCGTGACCACGGCCGCGCTCGTGATCTTCGGCGGCTCGCAGATCATGCATGCCTCGGGCTTCCTCGCCGTCTATCTCGCCGGCATCATCATCGGCAACCGGCCGACGCGCGCGCATAATTCGGTCGTAGCGTTTCTCGATGCCGCAACCTGGCTGGCGCAGATCGTGATGTTCGTGCTGCTCGGCCTGCTGGTCTCGCCGAGCCGACTGGGCTCCAGCGTGCTGCCGGCGATCGGCGTCTCGTTCGTCCTGATGCTGGTGGCGCGGCCGATCGCCGTGTTCGTGTGTCTCGCCCCATTCCGCTTCAACTGGCGCGAAAAGATATTCATCGCCTGGACCGGCTTGCGCGGCGCGGTCGCGATCTTCCTGGCGTCGATCCCGATGCTGGTCGGCCTGTCAAAGGCCTATCTCTATTTCGACGTCGCCTTCGTCGTCGTGATCATCTCGCTGCTGCTGCAAGGCTGGACGCTCGCACCTGCCGCGCGAAAGCTGCATGTGGCGCTGCCGCGCGCCGAGCGCGGCCCGCGCCGTGTCGAACTGGATCTGCCCGGCCAGCTCGAGCAGCAGCTGGTCGGCTATCCGGTGCGGCCCAAGAGCCTGTATTTCCGCCGCGGCCTGATCCCGTCCTGGTCCAAGCCGACCCTGGTGATCCGCAAGGAGAGCATCTTGACGCCGACGGAGGCCGATCCGATCGCGCCCGGCGATTACATCTATCTGCTGGCGCCGCCGGAAAAGGCCGAAGCCCTCGACCGTTTCTTCGTCGACATGCAGCCGAGCTCGGAGCCCGATCCGCATCTGCTCGGCGACTTCATGGTCTCCGGCGAGCACACGCTCGCCGAGCTCGCCGAGATCTACGGCGTCAAGGCGAGTGACGACGAGAGCAAGCTGACGCTGGCCGACTATTTCGACGTCCATCTCGATCGCGCGCCGAAGGAAGGCGCCGAACTGGCGCTGGGTGAGATCGTGCTCGTGGCGCGCAGCATCTCCGGCGGCCGCGTCAACGTCGTCGGCCTTCGCCTGCCGGAAGAAGACGAGACGCCGGCGCCGCTGACGCGCAGCCAGGCGCTGCGCCGCAAGCTCGCGGAGCTGTGGACCTCGGTGGCGGGGGTTTAATTCTCACGCAGTCCGCCTTGAGTTTTGCACGACGGAACCAACTACACACTCCGTCATTGCGAGCGCAGCGAAGCAATCCAGACTGCCACCGCGGAAAGATTCTGGATTGCTTCGCTGCGCTCGCAATGACGGTGTTTGTTGAAGCGCCATGCCCTGCGACGGCGAGCCGATGCAGGACCCGGTTCGCACGGAATCGCCACGAAATCGCCGCAACCATGGAAGATTTGCGCGGCTTCGTGACTTCCGGTTCCGGAACGCTCTGCTGCGTAGTCCGTTCTAGCCACGTAACGGTCAATGCATCTGACAGGAGCAACCCATGCGCAAACTCATCCTGCCCGCCATTGTCGCGATCGGTTTGGGAGCGGCGGCGCCGGCGATGGCCTATGACACGGGCGATCAGATCTCGATGCAGGCCGCGCTCGACGTCGCGACCGACATCGGCGTCATGACGATTTCGCATACCCAGTTCCTCGGCGACGAATGGCAGATCGAGGGCCGCGACAGCAGCGGCCGCTGGATGGAGGTCGATGTCGACGCCCGAACCGGCGACGTGCGCAACGTCGATCGTGGCTGGTAAGTGATGCGCGAGGCGGGTCGTCTTCAACCGCGATCCGCCGCGCCTTACGTCAGCACCTTCACCCCGCCGAACGAGGTCACGCGTCCCTGCCTGAGCATCACGATCTGGGTCGCCAGCTGGCGCAGCTCGGCGACGTCGTGGCTGACATAGACCATGGGAACATTGGCCTCGTCCCGCAGCCGCACCAGATAAGGCAAAATCTCGAGCTTGCGGGCCTCGTCGAGCGCGCCGAGCGGTTCGTCGAGCAGCAGCAGGCGCGGCTTTGACAAGAGCGCGCGGCCGAGTGCAACGCGTTGGCGCTCGCCGCCGGAGAGCTTTCCCGGACGGCGGTCGAGCAAAGCGCCGATGTCGAGCAGCTCGACGACGCGCGTGCGCTGCGCCGGATCGGGCGCGAGACCGTTCATCCGCCGTCCATAGTCGAGATTTTGCGCGACGTTGAGATGCGGAAACAGCCGCGCATCCTGGAACACATAGCCGATGCGGCGGCGATAAGTCGGCACATGGATGTCGGCGGCGGTGTCATCGACGGTCTCGCCGTCGATGACGATGGTACCTCGGTCGGGCCGCAGCAGGCCGGCGATCATGTTGATCAGCGAGCTCTTGCCGGCGCCGGATGCGCCGAACAGGCCGGTGACGCGGCCTTCGCTTGCGAAAGATGCGTGCAGCGAAAACTCACCAAGCTGTTTTTCGACATCGACGTGCAGCATGGTCAGTTCCCGTGCAGCCGCGCGGTGGCGCGGCGGGCGAACCATTCGGCCGCGATGAGCGCGCCAAGCGCAATCACGACCGAGATGATGACGAGCCGGCCTGCGGCGGCGTCGCCGTCCGGCGTCTGGATCAGCGAATAGATCGCGGACGAAATCGTCTGGGTCTCGCCGGGAATGTTGGAGACGAAGGTGATGGTGGCGCCGAACTCGCCGATCGCCTTGGCAAAGCCCAGCACCATGCCGGCCAGCACGCCGGGCAGCGCCAACGGCAGCGTCACCGTGAAGAACACCTTGAAGGGCGCGGCGCCGAGCGTCTCGGCCGCCTGCTCGAGCTTGCGATCGATCGCCTCGATCGACAGCCGCATCGGGCGCACCAGCAGCGGAAACGACATCACGCCGCAGGCGAGCGCAGCTCCAGTCCAGCGGAAGGCGAAGACGATGCCGAGATGATCGGCGAGGAAGGCGCCGACCAGGCCGCGGCGGCCGAAGGTCAGAAGCAGGAGATAGCCGGTGACGACGGGCGGCAGCACCAGCGGCAGATGCACCAGCGCGTCGAGCACCGATTTGCCCCAAAAATCCCTGCGGGCGAGCAGCCAGGCCAGCGCAATGCCGAACGGCGTCGCCACCAGCGTTGCGATGACGGCGACCCTGAGCGAGAGCAGGATCGCCGTCCATTCGGCGGGAGAGATATCGAGCATCAAGTCGTGATCATCACGTCGCAAAACCTAAGTCGTGGGAGAGATCAGGAACCTGAAGCCGTATTTCTCCAGAATCGTCTTGGCGGCTGAGGTACGCAGGAAGGCGAGATAGTCGTTGGTCTCGGGCTTCGCGGTCGTGGTCGCCGCCACCGGATAGATGATCGCGGGATGCGAATCCGCGGGGAAGGTGCCGACGATCTTGACGCCGGGCTCGACCTTGGCGTCGGTGGAATAGACGATGCCGAGATTGGCTTCACCACGCGTCACCAGCGTCAGCGCGGCGCGCACGCTCTCGGCCATCGCGAATTTCGGCTCCGCCGCCTGCCAGGCGCCGAGCTTCTCCAGCGCGGCCTTGGCGTATTTGCCAACGGGCACCGACTTGACGTCGCCGGTCGCGATCCTGCCGTCGCCGGCGAGCTTTGCGAGGTTGAAACCTTGGGCGATGGTGACGTTGTTGATCTCTGAGTCCTTTGGCGCGATCAGCACGATGCTGTTGCCGAGCAGGTTGACGCGGGTCGGCTCGTTGATGGTCTTCTTGGCTGTAGCGTAGTCCATCCAGTCGGTGTCGGCGGAGACGAATACGTCGGCCGGCGCGCCCTGCTCGATCTGCTTGGCGAGCACCGAGCTTGCGGCATAGCTGACGCTGAACTTGACGCCGGTCTTGGCGGTGTAGGCGGCATCGATCTCGTCGAGCGCGTTCTTCATCGACGCCGCGGCGAAGACCGTGATGGTCTTGTCCTCGGCGGCAGCCGGCGAGAGGCTCGCGCCCGCGAGCATGACGAAGGCGGTGAAAAGTCCGGCAATGCGATACATTGGATGGCGCTCCGTGCGAGATCGCGCGCGCAAATGCACGCGCAAATCTGGCGTTGGTTGGGTCAGATCGCGACGGGCGGAAGCGCTGTTCCACGGGACCTTGCGACGGCTTACGGCCGGCAGGGATATCGCAGCTCTCGAAGATAGCAGGCTGCGCCCTCAGGTCAAAGGCGTCTAACCAAACGGCCTATTGCGCCGGCAGGATCGAAATCGAGAGCGAATTGTCCTTGGCGCCGCTGATTTGCAGCACGAACGGCTTGTCCGAGAGCTCGTATTTCATGGTTTTGCGGATGCCGTCGCAATCGGTGGCGCCGCTGAAGGCTATGGGCTTGAGGAAATGCCCGTCCTGGACCACGTCGACCCAGGCCCCGCTGGACAGGCTGATCGTATAGAGCCCGGCCTTCGCCGCCTTGATGCCAGTGAAGCCGGCAAAGGTGCCGTCCTTCGGCGCTCGCTCCGGCGGCGAGGGCAGTTTTGCCTCCTGAGGTGCGACCAGGCCCAGCGTGATCGCCGACGAGGGGACCGCGGCCTGTTCGCTGCCCGATGCGAGCCTGGCGCGGTCCGGCGCCGTCAGCGCGGCGCGGTCGCGCTCGATCGGCCATTTGAACTTGTCGCAGCCGCTGGGCTCCTCGGCGGCGAGGGCGGAGGTCGCGCTGAGTGAAAGCACAGCGAGGAGGGCGAGGACGCGCATGTCAAATCTCATCGTTGGCCACGCAAGGACGCGGGGCGTGCGGTCAGGTTTCGTTGGCGAAAGGGATGCGCATCCCGGAATGCCGCGGGCTTACGGCCGCGCGGCATGGCGATGCTAGCGCATTTGGGTGGCACGAACCAACCACCTGTTCGTCATCCCGGACAAGCGCAGCGGAGCGAAGCGCAGATTCGGATCCATAACCACAGGGTTGTGTTTGGCGAAGACTCGGAGTTATCAGCTCGCGCCACAACCGCTCCATGTGGTTCTGGGTCCCGGATCTGCGCTTGCGCTTGTCCGGGACGACAGCGGTGGGTAGGGCGGCAGCTTGCCCGACGCGCGCCCTATCGCTTCGCATCGGCCGCGCGCAGCACGGCTTTGCAGGCCACCGGCATCTGGGCCAGCGTCATCGGCGGCTTCGGCTTCGGCGGCTCCGGCGGCGGTTTCGGGTGCAGCACGCCCTCGCTGAACCAATAGGCCAGATCGGAGGGCTTGCAGCCTTCGTCCTCGGATTGCGACGGCTGGCCCTGACATTCGCTCGCGCCCGCCGGGCAGCGCATGCGGATGTGGAAATGATAGTCGTGGCCCCACCACGGCCGGATCTTTGACAGCCAGGAACGATCGCCCTTGGCTTCGCGGCACAGTGCCTTCTTGATCGCGGGATTGACGAAGATGCGCTGCACCGCCGGCTCCTGCGCCGCATCGCGCAGCACCAGCACATGGCTCGGCGTGAACACTTTCGGGTCGATGTCGAGCCGGTCCTCGCGCACCATCATCACCGCCGACATCTCCTCGCGCTCCTCGCGCGAGAGCCGGTGGTCCGGCATCGGCGTCAGCCAGATGTCGGCATCTAACCCGATCTGATGGCTGGCATGGCCTGATAGCGCCGGCCCGCCGCGCGGCTGACCGATGTCGCCGACCAAAATGCCCGGCCAGCCCGCGTCCTTGTGCGCCCTGGCAGCCAGGCGCTTGATCAGCGCGATCATGTCGGGATGACCGTAATTGCGGTTACGCGACAGCCGCATCACCTGCCAATCGTCGCCGTTGAGCGGCATCTGCTGGGCGCCGCCGATGCAGCCCTTCACATAGGAGCCGATGACATGTGCCGCCCCGGTCGAGGGCAGCAGCTTGCGCGCGAACAGCTCCCTGGCGCCGATCTTGGGATCGTTCGGATTGGCGAGCGGCGGCAGCGGCTTCGGGTTCACGCTGCCCTTGTCCTGGGCCAGCGCTGAGCCGGCGGCCAGGAGCGTCATCATAAGCAGGAGAGGGGCGATGCGGCGGGGACTCATGCTGATCCTCTTATAGCCGAACGCCGCGTCTGGGTTAAGAATTAGGCTTTCGACGTGGCCGCCTAGCCTCGATTTTTAACGGCTCGATAACCGTATCCTGCATTGACCAATATTCGTGCGCGGAACGAGAGGCGCCTGGCTCCTGCATGCAAGCGGCCTGCGGTCCGGAACTGATTCAAGGAGATTGCGCGTTTTTGCATCTCCTCTCCCGCCGATCGCGACGCGGGAGCAGGCTCGACGCGCCCGTGGACGCCAGTCGCGCCTCGCAAACAGGCAAACCGGCCCGGCGCCCGGTCGGCACTGCCGTGACGGCGTCGGCCAGGATTACTTTCTTTTCATAGACTTGCCCCAAGACTTGCGTCCGCTGGGTGCGGCTAGGGCGTGTGAAGTTGAGTTTGGGGTCCAAGAAAAC
Source organism: Bradyrhizobium sp. S3.3.6 (assembly GCF_040546905.1). NCBI lineage: Bacteria > Pseudomonadati > Pseudomonadota > Alphaproteobacteria > Hyphomicrobiales > Nitrobacteraceae > Bradyrhizobium > Bradyrhizobium sp. S3.3.6. Next base: position 106,433 of record NZ_JBEPOT010000015.1, read on the forward strand.
AGGAAAGCGAAAGTGCAACGTGCTTGCCCGGGGCGGCCGACGGCCGCGCAAGCCGCGATTCGCGCGCGCGCTGCATCCGCCCGTTGCACACGACGCACTCGTGCAGAGCCGTGCGGAAGCCGAAGCGGCCATCGCCGAGGCGCGCAAATCGCATGAGCGGCTGCGTCAGGCCGTCGACATGCTGCCGCAAGGCATCGTTATCCTCGATCCGGAAGGCCGCTACGTCCTCTGGAACAAGCAGTACGCGGAGATCTACAGCAAGACCGCTGATCTGTTTCAGGAAGGCGCGCGGCTCGAAGACACGCTGCGCATCGGCGTTGCCCGCGGCGACTATCCGGAAGCGGCCGGTCACGAGGACGAATGGATCGCGGAGCGGCTGAAGAAGCTCTACGAGCCCGGCAAGCGCCACGAGCAGACGTTGTCCGACGGCCGCGTCATCCTGATCGAGGAGCGCCGCACCGATGACGGCGGCGTGGTCGGCCTGCGCGTCGACATCACCGAATTGAAGCAGCGCGAGGCCTCGTTCCGCTTGCTGTTCGACGGCAATCCCGTCCCCATGATCGTCTGCGCGCTGGATGACGAGCGCATCCTCGGCGTCAACGACGCCGCGGTCGCGCATTACGGCTATAGCCGCGTCGAATTCGAGAAGCTGAAGATCCGCTCCCTGCAGGCTTTCGATCGCGAGCCGCCTTGGGCCACCGACCGGTCCAGCGAAGAGCAGGCCGCGCGGACCTGGAAGCACGTCAAGGCCGACGGCGCGCTGATCGATCTTGCGATCTATTCCCGCGAACTAACCTATGACGAGCGGCCCGCGGTGCTGCTCGCGCTGATGGACATTACCGAACGCAAGCGCGCCGAGGCGCGGCTTGCCTTCATGGCCCAGCATGACGGGCTGACCGGCCTGCCCAACCGCAATCGCTTGCGCCAGACCATGGACGAGATGCTGCAGCATTCGCGGCGCAGCCCCGAGAAGGTCGCGGTGCTGATGCTCGGGCTCGACAATTTCAAGGCCGTCAACGACACGCTGGGTCACGCGGTCGGCGACAAGCTGTTGCGCGGCGTCGCCAAGCGCCTGCGCTCGACGCTGCGCGAAGAGGATGCACTGGCGCGGCTCAATTCCGACGAGTTCGCGATCGTGCAGGGCGGATTGGCCCGACCGGAAGATGCGGTGGGGTTGGCAAAACGCCTGCTGGAGGCCATCGCCGATCCCTATCTGCTCGACGGCCATTCCGTGGTGATCGGCGCCTCGATCGGCATTGCGACGGCGCCGGCCGACGGCGACGAGTCCGAAAAGCTGCTCAAGAGCGCCGACATGGCGCTGTCGCGCGCCAAATCCGATGCGCGCGGCACCTTCGCCTTCTTCGAGGCCGCGCTCGACGCGAAAGCGCAGAGCCGCCGCAAGATCGAGGTCGAGCTGCGCGACGCGATCCAGAACGACGTGCTGCGTCCCTATTACCAGCCGCTGGTCGACCTCTCGAGCGGCCGCATCACCGGCTTCGAGGCGCTGGTGCGCTGGCCGCATCCGGAGCGCGGCATGGTCTCGCCGGCCGAGTTCATTCCGGTCGCCGAGGAAACCGGCCTGATCAATCCGCTCGGCGGACTGATGCTGCGCCGCGCCTGCCTGGATGCTGCGACCTGGCCCGACGACGTCCGCGTTGCCGTCAACCTGTCGCCGCTCCAGTTCCGCAGCGGCAATCTGCTCTCGATGGTCACGGACGCGCTGAAACATTCCGGCCTGCCGTCGCGGCGGCTCGAGCTCGAGATCACCGAGACGCTGCTGCTGGAGAAGAGCGCGCAGGTGCTGGCGACATTGCATGCGCTACGCTCGCTCGGCGTCCGCATCTCGATGGACGATTTCGGCACCGGCTATTCCAGCCTCAGCTATCTCAGAAGCTTCCCGTTCGACAAGATCAAGATCGACCAGTCTTTCGTCCGCGATCTCGGCGCCAACCGCGAGGCGCAGGCGATCATCCGCTCCATCGTCAGCCTCGGCAAAGGCCTCGGCGTCATCATCACCGCCGAAGGCGTCGAGACCGAAGCCGAGCTGAGCTGCCTCCGCGCCGAAGGGTGCGACGAAGGCCAGGGCTATCTGTTCAGCAAGGCCCGCCCCAATGTCGAGATCATCAGCCTGCTGACGGCGCAGCGTGGGATTGATGCCGCGGATGAGGACGCCGCGCTGGTGGCCTAGACCTTGCCGCTACGAAGCAGGTGCGCTCCCTCTCCCGCGTGTGGGAGAGGTGCACCGAGTTCGCGGCTCAACCTTCTTACGCCGCCCGCAGCCCCGCCAGGAACGTATCCACGCTCTTCATCAGCGCGGTCGCATGCTGGCCGAGTTCTCCGGACGCAACCATGACGTTGCCAGCGAGCGCACGCGACTGGTCGGCGGCCTGGCTCGCGCCGGCGACGTTGGCCGAGACTTCGGTGGTGCCGGTGGAGGCCTGCTGCACGCTGCGGGCGATCTCGCGCGTCGCCGAGCCCTGCTCCTCGACGGCTGCGGCGATCGTCGTGGCGATGCCGCTGATCTCGCGGATGGTGTTGCTGATGTCGGAGATCGAGGTGACGCAATTGCCGGTGGCCGCCTGGATCGCGGAGACCTGGCTCGCGATCTCGTCGGTCGCCTTCGCGGTCTGGCTTGCCAGCTCCTTGACTTCCGACGCCACCACGGCAAAGCCGCGGCCAGCCTCGCCCGCGCGCGCCGCCTCGATCGTGGCGTTGAGGGCCAGCAGATTGGTCTGGCTCGCGATCGCGCTGATCAGGCGCAGCACGTCGCCGATCCGCTCGGCGGAGGCCGCAAGGCTCGTGACCATCTCGGTCGTCTCGGCGGCCTTGACCACCGCGTTGCCCGCAACCTGGCTGGAATGGGTGACCTGGCGGCCGATCTCGGTGACGGAGGAGGCGAGCTCCTCGGTCGCGGCCGCCACGGCATTGACGCTGGTCGAGGCTTCTTCCGACGCGGTCGCAGCGGCCGAAGCACGCTGCGAGGTGCCGGTCACGCTGGAGGTGATTTCGCCGGCGACATGCTGCATGCCTTCGGTGGCCTCGGCGACGGCGGACACCACGCCCTTGACGTCGGCCTCGAACCGATCAGCCATCCGGCGCTGCAGCGCCTGCTTCTCGATCTCCGCCTTGGCCTTGTCGGCCTCCTGCGCCTCGCGCAGCGAGCCCGCTTCGAGCATGCTCTGGCGGAACAATTCGACCGCCTTGGCCATGGTGCCGAGCTCGTCCGCCCGCTCGCTGCCGGGAATCGTGACGCTGGTGTCGCCGCTCGACAGCCGGTTCATCACCGCCGTGATCGCGGTGAGCGGCCGCGACAATCCGCGCCCGAGCAGGAACGCCAGCAGGATAGCGGCGGCGAGGATCGCGACCGTGCCGAGGATCAGATTGCGTTCGGAGGCGGCGAAAGCGGCCTCGTATTCGCTCGTGTCCTTGATGATCTCGAGCACGCCGACCGGCTGGCCTGCGTAGTTCCTGATCGACCCGGCATAGACCTCGGCCGGGTGGCCGTCGAGCTCGGCCTCGCGCAGCAGCGGCGGGCCGTTGATCACGGCTGTCAGCTCGTCCGGCTTGGCGACGGCGTTCTCGCCGAAGGTCGACGACAGCTTGTTCAGCGACGAACCGTCGACGGAATAGACCGCGAGGTCGATGCCAAACCGCTTCTTGGCGCGGTCGACGAATTCCTTGCCGAAGGCGGCGCCGACGTCGACATTGGCGAGGGTCTTGCCGTCGCGCACGATCGGCGTCATGCCGAAGATGCCGAGCGCCTCGCGGCCGGGCTCGACGCCGACGATCTGGCGGCCGGTCTTGAGCGCCTCGACCACGGTGGCGCGGCGCCCGGAGACGTCGTCGCCGAAGGTCTTGGGCGCGTGAACGCGATAGAACGAGAGCGCCGGCGGCAGCTGGAAGGTGATCAGCGGGATGCCCTGCGCTTTCAGCGCCCTGTTGGCGTCGCCGAGCAGATTGGCGAGCGCGTCGCGGTCACCCTTGGCGATGGCGTCGCCGACCGGCGGCAGCGCCGCGATCACGGCGGAGACGGCGAGTGCCGAACGTCCCTCATAGTCGATCGCCGCGATCACGCTCTCATATTGCAGCTTGAGCTGCTGATCGAGCGCCAGCCGTGTCAGCGCCCGCTGCTGGGTGATCGAGAAACCGGAGAGGATGGCGCAGGCCACCGCAACGGTGAGCGCGATGGTGAGAATCAGGCGGGCCGCAATCGACTTGAGCATGAACATCGAAAATTCCCGGGCATTCCAAAAGATTGATTCTTGGTTTTGCCGAACGGTCTCAGAAATTGCTTAACAACAGGGCAGCATCGCCTCCGTGTTTCAACGGATTCGCTACCATCCTTTTGCATGACTCAATGCGGTAAGCGCATGGAGAGGCTGATCGTTTGTCGCAAGCAGGGACAAAGCGCTGCAGCTTCGCGCGGCGGCGACTAGCGGTTTTCGGCGAGGATCATCTTGCCGACATCCTCGTAATGGGTGTCGCGGGCCTGGATCTGCTGGGTGATCGCATGCATGTCGCGAAACCGTCGCTCGAACGGATTGCTGCGGAACACGGCGGTGGCGCCGGCCATGTGATAGGCGGTGTCGACCACTTTTGCCGATTGCTGGATGGTCCAGGTCGCGGCGAGGCGGACGGCGCTGCGCTGCGCCGGGCTGAACAGTTTGGTCGCGGAGAGGTCGCGCCACATCGCATGTGCCGTCGCATAGAGATAGGCGCGCGCGGCGCGCAAATCCGCCTCGGTGCGGCCGATCAGACCCTGGACAGCCTGGTTGTCGCGCATCGCGCTTGCCGCCAATGACTGGTGCTTTGCGCGCGCCAGTGCGATCGCCGCATCCAGCGTCGCGCGCGCGACGCCGAGCGAGACCGCGGCGAAGCCGAGGCTGAAGGTCGAGCCGGTCGGAAGCCGGTAGAGCGGGCCCGGCTCGCGCAAGGCTTCGGCCACGTCGCGGAACGCGGCAAAGCGATCGGGGATGAAGAGGTCGTGCACCTCGTAAGAATCGGTGCCGGTGCCGGCGAGCCCGATCGCCTGCCAGACGTCGTGCATCACGGCGCTTGTGAGCGGGAACAGGATGGTGCGCATCTCCGGCGAGCTGTCGGCGTTCTTGCGCGGCGTGCCGTCGGCATTGACGATGCGGACATGCGCGCCAAGCCAGCTCGCCTGCCGCGAGCCCGAGGCAAAATCCCAGCGCGCGGTGACGCGGTAGCCGCCCTCGACCGCACGCGCCTCGTGCGCCACCGCGCCCCAGGCGAGGATGCCGGGGGCGGTGTTGAAGATCTCGTGCGCGGTGTCGTGGTCGAGGCCGGCTGCGATCATCGCGCAGACGCTGCATTGGCCGAGGCACCAGGCGGTGGACGCATCGGCCTTCGCGATCTCCTCCAGCATCTGCATGAAGATGTCGGGCGGCGCTTCCGACCCGCCCAGGCTCTGCGGCAGCAGCGCACGATAGAGCCCGTTCTCGATCAGCGCGTTGACAACATCAGGCGTCAGCCGCCGCGTTCGCTCGATCTGGTCGGCCTCGTCAGCAATCAGCGGCACGATGCTCAGCGCCCGCTCGACCAGGTCAAACCCCGGAGTTGCGTTCATGTCAGCGTTTCCTCGCCCATTCTTGCTGTGAGCGGTCGATCACGCGATGGTGGTCTATTTGGTGGGGACGATCAAGGCGGTGGGACGGAGCAGCATCGTTCCGCTCGTGTCAGACTCGGCGATCACCTTGTCGCGCAAGCGGGATAAATGCTACATGCTGTAGCATATCTCCGTCCAAGAGGCACGTCATGAAGAAGCCCGCCCGTCGCGCCGGGGCTGCCGTCCGCGGTGCGGCGCCGCCCGAGCTAAGGCTCGAGCACGCGCCGATGAGCGACATCATCGATGCCCTCGCCGGCGGGCAGGTCACCGCGACGGCGCTGACCAAGGCGTATCTCGCGCGCATCGCTGCCTGCGACCGCGCCGGGCCGGCGCTGAACGCCGTCCGCGCGCTCAATCCGGACGCGCTCACGATCGCCGGCAAGCTCGACGGCATCAGGCCGTCGGCCAGGCGGCCGCTGGCCGGCGTGCCGATCCTGCTGAAGGACAATATCGCGACCTCCGACCAGCAGCCGACCACGGCGGGTTCGCTGGCGCTGGACGGCGCGCGCGCCAGGCGCGATGCCACGGTCGTCAAGCTGCTGCGCAAGGCCGGCGCGGTGATCCTCGGCAAGGCGAACCTGACCGAGTTCGCCAACATGCTCGCGATCGAGATGCCCGCGGGCTATTCCTCGCTGGGCGGTCAGGTGAAGAACCCCTATGCGCCGGCGCTGATGGGCGATCACGACATCCCGCTGGTGTCTCCGGGCGGCTCGAGCGCGGGATCGGCGGTCGCCGTGGCGGCCGGCCTGTCCGCGGCGTCGATCGGCACCGAGACGTCGGGTTCGCTGCTGTACCCCGCCAGCATGAACGGGCTCGTCACCGTCAAGCCAACTGTCGGCCTGATCAGCCGCGCCGGCATCGTGCCGATCGCGCACAGCCAGGACACCGCAGGACCGATGACACGCACGGTGCGCGACGCAGCGATGCTCTTGAATGTGCTGGCGGCTCAGGACCCGCGCGATCCCGCGACAGAGCGGCAGAAGCGGCCGGCCGATTACACCGCGGGCCTCTCGCGCGATGCGATGAGGGGCGCGCGCATCGGCGTGCCGAGCGACCCGACCGATCCGCTGAACGATCGCTATTACGGCAAGCTGCAACCCGGATGGGCCAAGGTGATGACTGACGCGATCAAGGTGCTCGAGGATCTCGGCGCCGTCATCGTGCGCGCCAACATTCCGACGCGAGGCTGGCTCGGCGGGCCCGGCACCGGCATGGCCGTGCTCAACCGCAATCCGCTGAGCAGCAACAAAGGCAACCCGACGGGCTCGCCGATCGTGTTCCTCTACGAGCTGAAGCACGGTCTCAATCTCTATCTGAAGGATTGGGCGACCAATACCGACATCAAGACCATGGCCGATGTCATCGCCTTCAACGCGGCGCACGCGCAGACAGCGCTGCGCTTCGGCCAGGACCTCTTTCTCGCCGCCGACCTCACCAGGGGCGACTTAAGCGAGCGCGAGTACAAATCGGCGCGCGCGATGGACCTGCTCGCCGCCAGGACGCGCGGCATGGACGCCTACATGAACCAGCACAAGCTCGACGCGGTGCTGTTTCCCGGCAGCAGCGGCTGCGTGATCTCGGCGAAGGCGGGCTATCCCAGCGTCATGGTGCCTGCGGGCTTCATCTCAGGGGCCGGCGACAAGGAGACGCCGGACTATCCGCTTGGCATCACCTTCGCGGGCCGTGCCTGGAGCGAGCACAAGCTTTTGCGCCTCGCCTACGCCTATGAGCAGGCCTCGAACATGCGCAAGCCGCCGCCCGGCCTGCCGGCGCTCTGAACCTCGGCGGCGCGCGCGGCGACCAACAACCGCCATCGTCACGAATGGCGCCGCTCGAGGTCTCCCATGCCGATCGTCAGAATCCTCCTGCTTCTTCTCGCGCTCACTTCGGCCGCGCTTACTTGGCCCGCGCTCGCGCAGGATGGCGCACGCGATCTGGCCGCCGCGCGCGATGCCGCGAAGGCGTTCAAGGTCTATGTCGATGGCGTCGCGAAGAAGGGCGAGCGGCCCGATCTGACCCGGCCGGAGGTCGCGACGCTGCTCGGCCATATCTTCGATCTCGACGCCCTCGCGGCGCTGCCGCCGGCGCAAGCCAGCGATATGGGCTGGCTGATGGACTGGACTAACGCCGCCAACGCGACCCATAAGCTGTTCATTCTTTATGGCGCGAAGCCGGGTCTGGAGCCTGATCTTGCGGCGCTCCAGCGCAACATGACCGAGTATGGCGACCAGTACGCGGTGGCGATGAGCTTCATGATCCGCGGCATGGCGCGCGAGGCGGTGGCGGGCCAGTTGTTCTGGGCGGAGCTCGCGCCGGAGCAGCGCACCCGCATCCGCGAGGAGGGGTTTACCGGCTTCCGCAAGAACAGCGCTGTCTACATCCTGACCACGGTTTGCGCCGCGATCCAGGGCGCCGGCAAGCCCGCCAACGCGCGCCTGGTGGCGGCTGCGCTGCGCGACACGCGCGAGGTCTGGGCGAGCTTTCTGCTGCCGCAGGATCGGGCCCGCGTGATCGCAGAGCTCGCCGACCTTCCGAAATGGGCGCCCGACGAGATGGCGCGCGCCGACCTCGCCACCTTCTCGGCCGCGCTTCAGGCGGTGAATTGATCCCGCATCAGAGCTCCGTTTCTGCTTTCGCGTCCGGGCGACCCTGTCCCAGCCGCGGCTCCGTCCCCGCCAGCAGCCGTTGAATGTTGGCGCGATGGCGGATGATCACGTAGAGGCCGCCTGCGATCACCAGCAGCCGATAGGGCAGAGGGTGTTCGAAACCGCAGACGAGAGCGATGGCCGTCAGCGCCGCGAGCATCGAGCTCAGTGAAACGATCCGCGCCAACGCCAGCACGACGCCAAACACGGCCGCCGCACCCAGTCCCACCGGCCAGGACATCGCCAGCAGCACGCCGAGCCCGGTTGCTGCCGACTTGCCGCCCGTAAAATTCAGCCAGATCGAGCGGCCATGGCCCAGCAGCGCGGCAATTCCGGCGAGGCACACCGCCCATGGCACCCAGGTTTGCAGATCGGACGCCGTCGGCGGCGTCGGAGACAATTCGGTGGTGAGCCAGGGACAGAACCAGCGGGCAACGAGGATGGCCGCCACGCCCTTCAGCACATCGGCGATCAGCACCACCAGCGCAGGCCATTTGCCGAGGGTCCGCAGCACATTGGTGGCGCCGGTGGATCTGGAGCCGTGCTCGCGAATATCGATGCCTCTCAGGAGCTTCCCCGCCAGATAGCCCGAAGGGATCGAGCCGAGGAAATAGGCGATCACCAATCCAAGTACGCCTACAATCCAGAAAGCCATCGTCTTGTTTCCAACGGGTTTGTGGCCAGTGTCTCGTAAGCGCTGTTTTATCGCCGGCTTTGCCTCACCGCCATGCGCCTGCCTACAATGAAGGCTGTTTCACAACCTGCAACGCCGCAAAACGGTCACACACCGAACGGCATCCTTGGGTTGCTCGTCGTGGGCAATGGTGGGGGAGAGCCTGAGATGCGGAGATGGATTGCCGTCGTTGCAGCCGTGTGTGCCTTCGCCTTGAGTCCCGTCAGCGCACAACCTTCATCCGGGTGCGGCATTCCGCAGGAGATCCATGACGGATGGGCGATGACCTCGCCGGAGCAACAGGGGCTGAACGCGGCGCTGCTCTGCGCGATGGATGACGGCATCAGCGGCGGCAAGCTCGCCAATGTCGACGACATCGTCGTCATCAGGCATGGCGTGCTCGTCTATGAGCGCTATTTTGCGTATCCTCATCAGCTCAATTTCGACGCGACCTCGCGGCACCGGGGTAATTCGATGACCAAGAGCGTTGTGTCGCTGCTGGTCGGCATCGCCATGGAGCGCGGCCTGATCAAGGACCTGGACGTTCCGGCCTTTTTTTATCTTCCAGAGAATGCCGATCTCCGTATGCTTGACAAGGATCCCATAACCCTGCGCCATCTCCTGACGATGTCGGCGGGATTGGGCTCCGACAGGGCTCCCGGTGTCACCTTCCGGTACAGCGACAGCGAAACAGAGCTTGTTGGCGCCATCCTGAAAAAGGTCACCGGGAAAACCGTCGATGTCCTGGCTCAGGAAGAACTCTTCGCACCGCTCGGCATCAACGACGTCGAATGGCATAAATCGCCGTTCAGCGGCGTTGCGATGTCGAGCGCGGGGCTGAGTCTACGCCCCCGCGACTGGGCGAAAATCGGCCAGCTCGTTCTCAACCGTGGCTCTTGGGAAGGCCGGCAGCTCGTTCCGGCGTCCTGGGTGGATCAATCGACGGCGGAGCAGATCACGACCGAGGAGCCGCAATCCTACGGCTATCAGTGGTGGCTTGGTCGAACACTGGAGGGGAATCGCGAAGTTCAATGGATCGCCGCGCAGGGCTTCAATTCCCAGAAAACCATCATCATCCCCGCGCTCGACATGGTCGTCGTCTTCAACGCGTCCCGGCAATCCAAGAACATGGTTGCGCCCGAGCTCGACCTGCTGGATCGCTACATCGTGCCCGCGGCTTCAAGGGATTGATTGAGGTGTCGGCGGCGACCCGCTTTTCCAGCGAGCAATGCCTGTACTGCGCTTCTGCGAAAGTAAGAGGGCGGTCGGTTCTAATCCATCCAGGACTCCTCCCCAGCATCCGATTTTTTTCGTATTGACGGCCCGGCCATGTCGGCAACGGCCGGTCTCGACCGTCCTTGGGTGGACACCTCCCGGACGTGCTGGACATGGACGCCGCACACCGGAAGTGACGTCGCCACCTCGAGCCGTCAAAATCGAACTGGAGCAATACCCATGAGGATCACCGTCGAAACCAGCGTCGCCGCCCCGATCGATCAGGTCTGGCGTGCCTATACGACGCCTGCCGACATCGTGAAGTGGAACGCCGCGTCGGACGACTGGCATACGACCAAGGCGACGGTCGACCTGCGCGAAGGCGGCGTGTTCACGTCCCGCATGGAGGCCAAGGACGGCAGCATGGGTTTTGACTTCGCCGGCACCTACACGACGATCGTCGAGCACAAGCTGATCGAGTATGCGTTCGGCGATCGCAAGGCCGAGGTCGAGTTCGTGCCCGGTCCGAAGGGCGTCGTCGTCCGCGTCGTGTTCGATGGCGAAGAGACGCACTCGGTCGAGCAGCAGCAAGGCGGCTGGCAGGCGATCCTCGACAGTTTTGCGCGATACGTCGAGGCGAAGCAAAAGACGTCGTAAGGGCGCGCAAGCCAGGGGATGGAGGCGGGGCCGGATGCAAGTGTTGGCGCAACGGTTCCCCTCCTGCCATCGACCGAGACGGATGGCGCGCGGTCGCGACAGGCGCCAGTGCGCTCGCTCGCGCCGAGCCTTTCATGGTGGCTGAGATCTCGCAAGAAACGGCTAACCATTGCGACGGCTGCAGAGGGGAGGGCATGGAAAGGCCAATCAACCAATGATAGCATGCCGTCTCTGAGGCCAACCAAGGGGACTGTCGTGCCTGGAATGACCAAGCCTCGCTCTTGGTTTCTGCCCGTTGTCGTGTGGATCGCTCTTGTCGGAGTTCTTCTCGCCTGGTTTACGCTCACACCACGCGGTGGTGCGCCGTACTGGTTGGTGAGTCTGATTGTGTCCTGGTTGCCCTTCCTGGCGCTGGTGGGCGTTTGGTTGTGGTTTTCGCGCAGGAATGGGCGCGCGTCATCCGGGGCGAGTTGGGTCGATCTCTTCGAGCAGCAGGTCGCCGAAACCCAACGCACGAACACATTGTTGGAGAGGATCGCGGCGGCCCTTGAAAAGCCGTCTGCCGGTTAGCTCGCACATCGGTGCATCGCGGGGAGAAGTGGATGCGCTCTTGGATTTCCGCGCATGTCTGGCTGGTCGCCCTGGTATTCGCAGCGGTGGCTTTCGTCAGCCGGCCGGCGGCAGCCGACGATCGACAGGAGTGTTTGAACGGATCGAAGGAAACCGCTGCCGCGACCATCGCTGCCTGTACACGCGCGATTGAAAGCGGGGACTACGATGACCGCGACCTGTCCATCCTGTATCATCAGCGCGGCGACTTCTGGTCATGGACAAGCCTTGCCGATTGCGTCGACCGCGCCCTCAAGGACTACACCGACGCGATCCGGCTTGAACCAGAAGCTGTGAGCTCACTGCTCAACCGCTCGCATATCTACAACCAACGGCATGACTACGACCGGGCGATAGCGGACGTTAACCGGGCGTTCGAAGGCGGCCTGTCGGACTATGGAAAGCGGGTCGGATACGACGAGCGCGGCTACGCCTATCAAGCCAAGGGTGACATCGACCGTGCCATCGCGGACTATACCGACAGCATCCAGCTCAATGCCAACAGCTATTTCGCCCTCGCAGCCCGCGGCAGCGCCTACCATGCCAAAGGCGATCTCGATCGCGCCATCGCTGACCTCGATCAGGTGATCGCGCTTTACCCGAAATATGCGCCCCCCTATTACAACCGCTGCCTCGTATACAGGGAAAAGGGTGACTTCGATCGCGCCATCGCCGACTGTAGTCAGGCGATCGCGCTCTATCCGCAATACAGGGACGCCTACTACTACCGTGGCGACGCTTATCAAGCCAAAGGTGACGTCGACCGCGCCATCGCCGACTACGATCAGATCATCTCGCTTGATCCGAATGATAGCGACGCCCATAGCAGTCGCGCCACGGCGTACCTTTCCAGGGGCGATTTCCGCCGTGCCTTCGCGGACCTTGGCGCGGGACAAGTGCTGTTATGGCTCGCCACCATTGTCTTGCTGGCCGTGATTGGCTGGCTTTGCAGCCGAACAGGCGTGTATGCGCGCCGATGGTCCGGGCGGACAATGATCGAGGCTTGCGAACAGCAGATTGCCGACATGCAGCACAGGAACGCCGCCCTGGAGAGAATCGCGGCGGCTCTCGAGAAGCATTCGTCGGGTTAGCTCGTAGGATGGGCAGAGCGAAGCGAAACCCATCGAACTTCATTCCCGCTGTACGCTCGTCAGCGCGATGGGTTTCGCAAGAGCTCAACCATCCCACGGGCTGCCTAGCTTGTCGGCTTCGGGGCACAACGGACTCACGCAGCGCATACGATCCGGTTGGTGATACGCTCCCGCCTTGCGAATCAGTATCGAGCGACCACGATGTACGTTCTCAAGCCAGGCGTTAAGGCGGACCCGCATCGGCGGTGGTCACTGCCGGACCGTATCTTCTTCGGGTACGGCGCCTGCCATATCCTTGCTGGAGTTTTCCTGGATCAGCCTCCGCTTCCTGGCTTTTATGCGGAGCGCGTGATCCCGGCCGGAAGTTTCTTAGGATCCCATGTCTACCTAACCAACGGCGTCATTGCGTTCGATTATCACGGCTATTCTATCCGTGACCGGCTCCTGGAGCATCACAAGCGTGTATGGTCTAGTCAATATGACGGTTGGCTCTGCGCAATCCGAAGGGTGGACTTCAACCTCCTCTCTACAGCAGACTTGAACAAGCGACAGATGCGGGGACCAGATCAGTATCTGCATGATCCCATCCCTCGCGCTCGTAGATTTATCGAGCAAAGAGACCACGCCAATGCATCAGCCAAGGCGCTTGCGAGCGCATAGCTCTTAGGATGGGCAGAGCGAAGCGAAACCCATCGAATTTCATTCCCGCTGTACGCTGGTCAGCGCGATGGGTTTCGCAAGAGCTCAACCCATCCTACGAACTGTATCAGACCGATGATGCATTCGCATCGCGGGCCTCGCACCTCAGGACGACGTGATGGCGAGCTTCGACGTCCTCGTTTACAATACGGTTGAATCACTGTTCGGAGACGCCAAGATGCAAACCATCGGCCTGATCGGGGGTATGAGCTGGGAGAGCACCGCGCTCTACTACAAGCTCATCAACGAGCGCGTCCGCGACCGTATGGGCAAGCTGCATTCGGCGCCGCTGTTACTGTATTCCTACGATTTCCAGGAGATCAAGGAGATGCAATACGCCGGCCGCTGGGCCGAGGCGGCGGCGAGCCTTGCGGAGGTGGCCGCGCGGCTCGAAAGCGCCGGAGCGCGAGCGATCGTGCTGTGCACGAACACGATGCACAAGCTCGCGCCTGAAATCACGTCGAAGCTGACCATTCCCTTCATTCACATCGGCGACGCAACGGCGCAGCGCATCCGGGCCAAGGGATATCGGCGGGTCGGGCTGCTGGGCACCAAGTTCACGATGGAAGAAGATTTCTACATCGATCGACTGCGCGCGCATGATCTCGATGTCCTCATTCCCGCAGCCGACGAGCGGGCCGACGTGAACCGCATCATCTACGACGAGCTGTGCCTTGGTGTCGTCGCCGAACCCTCGCGCCGCCGCTATCAGGACGTGATGGCCGCGCTCGTTAAGCGCGGGGCGGAGTGCATCATCCTCGGCTGCACCGAGATCACGATGCTGGTGGGTGCTGCCGATACATCGGTCGAGACGTTCGACACCACAGCGATCCACGCGGAGGCAGCGGCCGATTTCGCGATTGGGTGAGGGCAATGTCGGCGGAGGTTAAGCGCGCGCCTCTGAAGCCGAGAGTTCGGCCATCTCTGCTTCCGGGCCAGAAGCGGTTATCGACCCGGGTGCGCCACCCGTAAATTTCCCAAGTGCTGGCCCCTAGCCGCAGTCGTTAAGTGGTGCAGGTCGCGGGGCCGCACCATGAAGACACCGAAGCCAAAGCAATGGACCGAGCAGGAGATTCGACGGTTGGGCGCGCTGGCCCGGCGGGGCGTTGGAGCATTGAAGATCGCCGCCGAATTGGGCCGCCATGCCGGATCAATCAGGCGAATGGCGCGAGCGAAAGGAATATTGTTGAAGAAGTAGCGGCCGTGTCGGGGCGCTGCCTGCTCAACGAGGCGCACGGACGGTGTCCTACAGTCCGAAGCCTCTGCTGATGTCCCGCATGAGCCGGAGCGCGGCCTCAGTATTGCGACCGTAGAAGAGCGCGCGATCAAGCTGGGAAAGGAACCCCATTCCGAATAGCGCTATAGCGAAGCCTCTAATCATGGTTGTGGACCGGGTTGAACGATGCTGTGAAAGTTCAAAACGGCCCCAGCCGCAGGATGGGGTAACAGCCGGGGCCGGCATTCCCATTCCAATGTGCCGCAATCGGCGGTGGGCGGCACTCATCAAGTTAGGCACACAGAAGCTAACAAACTATTTGGTTTCGCAGTCACTCCGCGGGTGCCGCGGCCGGCTGTGTAATGCTGCGCCTTCCGTGAAGCGGTGGGCAAACCGAGCAACGGTCGAAATGATCGAGCGCTGCATCATTGGCCAAATGTTCCCAATACTCAGCTTCGGCGAGCAGTTTCCAACTTCGATCAGGATGACGCGCGGCTGTCTGACGGCACAACACTGCCATCGCGCGCAGGCGACCCGCAGTATCCATGTACTCCTCCCTTTATTCTTGTTGATTGCAGCCTATTTTCTTTTTTTGCGTCGGAGTCATTACGATTATGAGGCTGAACTAATTTTCATCCCCGAAGAGCGATTCGATTCTGTTGCACCTTCAAATCGCGTTTCGAGCACAACTGGCGCAATCAGCGAGGCTGCCGTCCGACGCGCTTCCCCGTACATCTACGGGCGTTGCGCATCCATCGTCCTTGGCATCTCCTTCGGATTGTTTTTATGACGATCAAATTTTCAGACGAGGGTTCATGAGCGTTCAAGCCATGATGGCGACGATCCTCCAGAACCATGGAACGGCGCGGCGTGCATTCGCTGCCTTCATCAGATCATGAAGCGATCATTGAGCCGTCAGACGTTCGCCATCGGAGCCAATTCCAGCTTGGCGGATGATTTTTCCAGCAGCCAGACTTGAGCCGTTCGCCGTGGGTCATTCCGATAGTTCTGGAAGTCCGCTTCGGATGCGAAGCTGACGATGTGGATTTCCATCGTGCCATCGGCATTTCGAAGCCGCCGCTCCAGGCGCCCGTTGAACTCGGGCAAGAGCGGCAGCACCGCATCCTCGTAGGCTCTGAAGTCCGCGACGCCCTCTGCCGGTATTCGGGCGATGAGCGCAATCGTGATGGGGATGGGTTGATGGGACATCGTCGCCTGCCGGCTGCACCACTGCCATGATGCCATCCTGCCGGTGTTTTGCCCGACGCGTCAACCGATTTTCGTAAAAATCGAAAAACCACAGCGCCGACAAGGCGTCGGCTACTGTGCATGGGGTTGTTTTCGAGATCTGGGGTGTCCGGCCCCCAGGACATCCCGGGCCGAACGTTGAACAGCCTCAGCTGTCGACCTTCAGCGCGGCAATGAAGGCTTCCTGCGGGATGTCGACCTTGCCGAACTGCCGCATCTTCTTCTTGCCTTCCTTCTGCTTCTCCAGAAGTTTTCGTTTGCGCGTGATGTCGCCGCCATAGCACTTGGCGGTGACGTCCTTGCGCAGCGCGCGCACGGTCTCGCGCGCGATCACCTTGCCGCCGATCGCCGCCTGGATCGGGATCTGGAACATGTGCGGCGGGATCAGGTCCTTCATCTTCTCGACCATGGCGCGGCCGCGCCCCTCCGCGCGGGTGCGATGCACCAGCATCGAGAGCGCGTCGACCGGTTCGTTGTTGACGAGGATCTGCATCTTGACGAGATCGGCCGGCTTGTAGTCGGTCAGATGATAGTCGAACGAGGCGTAGCCCTTGGAGACCGACTTCAGGCGGTCGTAGAAGTCGAACACGACTTCGTTGAGCGGCAGATCGTATTTCACCATTGCGCGGGAGCCGACGTAAGTCAGCTCCTTCTGCGCGCCGCGGCGGCCCTGGCACAGCTTCAACACGCTGCCGAGATACTCGTCGGGCGTGAGGATGGTCGCCTCGATCCAGGGCTCCTGGATCTCCGCGATCTTGACCACGTCGGGCATGTCGATCGGATTGTGGATCTCGATCTCGCTGCCGTCGTTGAGCTTCATCTTGTAGATGACGCTCGGCGCGGTCGCGATCAGATTGAGGTCGAATTCGCGCGACAGCCGCTCCTGGATGATCTCGAGGTGCAACAGCCCGAGGAAGCCGCAGCGGAAGCCGAAGCCGAGTGCGGCCGAGGTTTCCATCTCGAAGGAGAAGCTGGCGTCGTTCAGCCGCAGCTTGCCCATCGCGGCGCGCAGCGTCTCGAAGTCGTCGGCGTCGACCGGGAACAGGCCGCAGAACACCACGGGGATCGCCGGCTTGAAGCCCGGCAGCATCTCGGTGACCGGCTTCCTGTCGTCGGTGATCGTGTCGCCGACGCGGGTGTCGGCGACTTCCTTGATCGCGGCGGTGATGAAGCCGATCTCGCCGGGGCCGAGCTCGTCGACCTGCGTCATCTTCGGCGTGAAGAAGCCGACGCGCTCGATGTCGTAGGCCGCACCGGTGCCCATCATGCGGACGCGGCTGCCCTTCTTCATGACGCCGTCGACGACGCGGATCAGAACAACGACGCCGAGATAGACGTCGTACCAACTGTCGACCAGCAGCGCCTTCAGGGTCGCGTCGCGATCGCCGTTCGGCGGCGGCAGGCGGGTGACGATGGCCTCCAGCACGTCGGGAATGCCGAGGCCGGTCTTGGCCGAGATCATCACGGCGTCGGAGGCGTCGATGCCGATGACGTCCTCGATCTGCTGCTTGACCTTTTCGGGCTCCGCGGCCGGAAGGTCGACCTTGTTCAGGACCGGGACGATCTCGTGATTGTTGTCGAGCGCCTGGTAGACGTTGGCGAGCGTCTGCGCTTCGACGCCCTGGCTGGCGTCGACCACCAGCAGGGAACCTTCGCACGCCGCCAGCGACCGCGAGACCTCGTAGGCGAAGTCGACATGGCCGGGCGTGTCCATCAGGTTGAAGATGTAATCCTTGCCGTCCTTGGCGTGGTAGGCGAGCCGCACCGTCTGCGCCTTGATGGTGATGCCGCGCTCGCGCTCGATGTCCATGGAATCGAGCACCTGCTCCTTGCCGGCCATTTCGCGGTCGGTCAGGCCCCCGGTCATCTGGATCAGGCGGTCGGCCAGCGTCGATTTGCCATGGTCGATATGGGCGACGATGGAGAAATTGCGGATGTTGGAAATGGGGACGGTCGTCATGGGCGCGGGATACCACTCACATCCCCGTGCGGCAACCATATTGCTGTATTTTCAGGGCCTTTCTTCACGCCAAGCTGATTCCAAGCGGAGCCAAAACGCGCTACGCAAAGCCGATGTCAGCGACCTCGATCCCCTCCGCCCGGGCGCGCGCGAAGACCCGCCTCAGCTTTGACCGCTTCCGGGCCTGGCTGGCTGCCTACGCGACCCACCCCTCAGCCCGGCTTTGGCTGGTGATCCAGCTCGCCATCCTGCATGCCGTGATCTGGACCTTCATCCTGATCAATCTCAAGGCGGCGCAGGACGTTCACATGGACGTCGCAGAAGCCTGGGGCTGGGGCCAGAAATTCCTGTGGGGCTACGGCAAGCATCCGCCGTTGTCGGGCTGGATCGCCGGGCTCTGGTTCAAGGTGTTTCCGGCGGCGGACTGGGCGACCTATGCGCTGGCGATGGCGACCGTCAGCGTCGGCATGGTGATCTGCTGGCTGGTGGCGCTGCGTGTGGTCGATCCGCGCCGCGCGTTCCTGGTCGTGGTGATGGTCGCGCTCTATCCGATCTTCAACTTCAAGGGCTTCAAGTACAACCCCGATCTGCTTCAGCTCGTCACCCTGCCGCTCGTCGTGCTCGCTTATCTCAACGCGTTCGAGAAGCGGAGCTGGCAGTCCGGACTCTGGCTCGGGCTTGCCGGCGCGCTGGCGCTGATGACGAAATACTGGGTGCTGACCATGATCGGCGCCATCGGGCTCGCCGCACTGATCCATCCGGAGCGCATGAGATTCCTGCTGTCGCCGGCGCCCTGGGTCGCGATCGTGACGCTGGCGGTGGCGATGATCCCGCACATCGTCTGGCTTGCAGATGCGCATTTCGTGCCGCTGACCTATGCCGGCGACACCTACAGCATCGAGGATGCGGGCCAGGTACGGCAGCTCGTGTTCGGCTATGTCCTGCACAACGCCGCGCTGCTGGCTCTTCCCGTGGCGCTCGCCGCATTCGCGATGGCGCTGGTGCCGCCGTGGTTCTCGCTGCTCATGCGCGCTCCCTTGCGCATCGTCACGCGGGCCTGGGCGCGCGGCGCCAATGTGGGCGTCAATGCTTCCCAGGCGCTGAACATCTGGATCATCCAGATCATCGTCGCGGCCGGTCCGCCGCTCGGCGCGCTCGCGTTCAGCATTTACATCAAGACCGATTGGGGCATCTCGCTGTTCTTCCTGGTGCCGCTTGCACTGGTCGCGATTCCGGCGCTGCGGGTGCAGAGCGCCGTGCTGTTCAACATCGTAGCGATCTGGCTCGTGCTCAGCGTCGCGACGCTCGTCGCTTCACCCTGGATCGCCGCACGCGAGATGGCGGTGAATTCGGACAACACGGCGACCTATGGCGCACGCTCGGAGCTCGCGCGCGAGCTGACGCAAGCCTGGCATTCGCGCTTCGTCTCGCGCTGGGCGATCGTCGCCGGCACGATGGAATCGATCCAGCCGATGGTGTTCTACAGCCCCGATCATCCGGCTGCTTTCACGCCGAACGAGGCGTGGGGGTCCGGGCTGACGACACTCGATGACGTCAAGAAATACGGTTTTGTCGGCGTGTTCGATCCGACCGATGGCCGCCTGCCGGCATTCGAGAAGTGGGTGTCCGAGATCGCGCCGAACGCCGAGCGCATGGTGATGACGACGCGCCGCTTCACCCACGGCAAGGCCGGCCCGTCGATGACGTGGAACGTCTACATCGCCCCGCCGGAGAAGTGACCTTCAGGTCCCCTCTTCGTTGAACTTGCTCTCGACGAGTTCCGCAATCGCCGCGAGCGCGGCTTCCGCATCGGCGCCGGCGGCGGCGACCCGGATCGTCGTGCCCGGTCCTGCCGCGAGCATCATCAGGCCCATGATCGAGGTGCCGCCGACGGTCTCGCCGCCGCGCGTGACCCACACCTGCGCGTTGAAGCGCTCGACCGCCTGGACGAATTTCGCCGAGGCGCGGGCGTGCAGGCCGCGCTTGTTGATAATCAGGAGCTCTTTGGAGATCGCGCCTGCGGGCACGCCCGTCCCGGCTTGTGGCGCGTCGTCGCTCATTTGCCGGCGAGCACTCGGCTAGCGATGGTGACGTATTTGCGGCCGGCTTCCTGGGCCATCGCGATCGCGTCGGGCAGCGGACGCTCCTCCCGCACCTTGGCAAGCTTCACCAGCATGGGCAGGTTGATGCCCGCGAGCACTTCGACCTTCGGCCGGCTCATGCAGGAAATCGCGAGGTTCGACGGGGTGCCGCCGAACATGTCGGTGAGGATCGCAACGCCGTCGCCGGAATCGACGCGGTTAACCGCCTCGATGATGTCGCTTCTGCACAGATCGGAATCATCTTCGGCACCGATCGTAATCGCTTCGATTTGCTTTTGTGGGCCCATGACATGTTCAAGCGCTGCCTTGAATTCGTCGGCAAGGCGCCCGTGGGTCACAAGTACTAGACCAATCATCGGAAAACTCCCGCGGGCGCTTTTGGTGCACCGCACGAACGCGCCACTTTGACCATCCAGAGCCCCTGCGCAAGAGGGGATGTTGCGTATCTCCCTGAATCTAGACGGATGGATGAGGGGAGCTGCGCCGGTCTATTCGGTCGCGAGTGTGGGGTTCATATGGTTACCATTTCCCTTCAAACAATCGTCTCAAGGGTTGGCCGCACGTTAACTCTTGGTAGTAGTCAAGGCCGCGACAACCAAGGGGAGGGGCGAATAGCCGCGCCTGACCGGGATTCGCGGTATTTCGACACCCAAAATGGTGGTTTTCAGCGATTCCGACGGCGGCAGGCGTTCGGCATCGTCAGCGTCCAGATCGACCACGAGGCCGACCGTCGCATGCTCCACGAAGTCGCAGCCGCGGATTCCCAGTCCCCGGATCTCGATCAGCCCGGCCAGAATCGGAGCGGGACGGACCACAATTTCCTGGCCGACTGTCGCCAGATGGACACGGTCATCGCCGACCAGGACGGCGCTTTCGACCACGCCCGAGCGTCCAGCCATGATCAAATCGAAGGCAAGGCGCGATTTGCCGGCCCCCGAGGGGCCGCGGATCAGCACCGCCAGGGGGCCGACCTTGACCGCGGAGGCGTGAACGCTCGGCCCGCCGTCGCTCATAGCGCCGGCAGCCTCACCACGAAGCGCGCGCCGGCAATTGTCGGCGCCCCGTCTTCATCAGCGGGGCCGGCGCGATTCTCCGCCCAGATGCGCCCGCCATGGGCGTCGATGATCTGCTTGGAGATCGACAGTCCGAGGCCGGAATTTTGGCCAAATCCCTGATGCGGCCGGTCGGTGTAGAAGCGCTCGAAGATGCGCTCCAGCGCGTCGTCGCGGATGCCGGGGCCGTCGTCGTCGACCACGATCTCGATCTCGCCGCGGACACGGCGGCAGGTCAAGCGCACCTTGCTGCCGGCTTCCGAGAAGGACTGCGCGTTGGAGAGCAGGTTGGAGACCACCTGCCCGAGCCGCGAATCATGGCCAGTGACCGCGAAAATGTCGGTCGGGCCGCGGCCCTCGAAGCGTGCCTCGACTGCGACGTCGTGGCCGAGCTTGGTTTCGTTGGCGACCGCAACCAGCGTGCCCAGGAGCCGCCTGAGATCGACCGGGATCGCATCCTGCCGCTGCAATTCGGCATCGAGCCGGCTCGCATCGGAGATGTCGGAGATCAGGCGGTCGAGCCGCTTGACGTCGTGCTCGATTACCTCGAGCAGGCGGGCGCGGCTGTTCTCGTTGCGCGCCAGCGGCATCGTCTCGACCGCGGAGCGCAGCGAGGTCAGCGGGTTCTTCAGCTCGTGGGCGACGTCGGCGGCGAACATCTCGATCGCCTCGATCCGCTTGTAGAGCGCGTTGGTCATGTCGCGCAGCGCGCCGGAGAGGTGACCGATCTCGTCGCGGCGGCGGGTGAAGTCGGGAATCTCGACGCGAGTCTTGATGCGGCGGCGGACCCGCTCGGCGCTGTCGGCGAGCCGGCGCACAGGACCTGCGATCGTGCTCGCGAGCAGCAGCGACAGCATGATCATGACCGCGGCGGCAACGCCGCCGACTTTCAGGATCGCCAGGCGCTCGGCCGTGACCATCTGATCGATTTCGTCGCCCTGGGTCGACAGCATCAGCGCGCCATGGATGGCGCGTGAGCGCTGCACGGGGACCGCAACCGAGACAATCACCTCGCCGCGCGAATTGACCCGCACCATCGAGCGCTTCTGACCCTGGAGCGCATCGGCCACCTCGACATAGCCCTTGCCGTTTTCGCGCCCGAGCTCGCGATAGAGCGGCAGGTCGCCGCGATTCAGCCAGGTGCGCACCGCGACCATGCCGCGCTCGACCAGGCCCGGCTTTTCCGACAACGGCGGCAGTGGAATGCCCCGCACGCTATCGAGATCGCGGCTGTCGAGCAGCGCGGATCCATTGGGATCGAAAATCCGCGCGCGGGTCTTGGTCGGCGAGATCAGCGTGCTCAACACCGGCGCCACGCGCTCGGGATTGATCGGAAAATCCAGCGAATCGTCCACTCCGCCGTAGCTCTCACCCAGTTTCAGGTCGAGCAGCCGCTCGGGATCGACGGTGATCGCGTTGGTTTGCACCGTCGCCGAGGCGCCGATGGCGCCGGCGATGATTTCGGCCTGCACCAGCAGGCTTTGCGCGCGCGCGTCGATAAGGCCGGCGCGGAACTGCGACAGATACAGGATGCTCGCGACCAGGGCGACAAGCCCCGCGAGGTTGAGCGAGACGATGCGGCGGGTCAGGCTCGAGAAGGACAGCGCAAAGAAGAACTGGCCGGCTCGCTTGAGCCAGTTCAGCGGCCCCCAGCCTCGCGCGACCAGCTTGTCCTCATGCTCCGAGGCGCCGTGGGCGGTAACGTCCTCGGCGTTCGAACTCCGATCAGGCTGCGTTCGGTCAAGCAATGCTTACGCCCGCGTTAGGACAGCTTGTGCGACGGTTCCCGCATCCTAGAGCATGATCCGGAAAAGTGTGCAGCGGTTTTCCGAAAGATCATGCTCAAACGATAACCTGAAGCGCGATCACATCGCGCTTTAGAGCCATCCCGGTTCCGATGGAATCAGAACCGGGCTTGAACTCTGCACTTTGTGAAGGCGCGTGCGCCTCAGGCTTCCTTGAAGCGGTAGCCGACGCCGTAGAGCGTCTCGATCATCTCGAAATCGTTGTCGACCACCTTGAACTTCTTGCGCAGCCGCTTGATGTGGCTGTCGATGGTGCGGTCGTCGACATAGACCTGGTCGTCATAGGCGGCGTCCATCAGCGCGTTGCGGCTCTTGACCACGCCGGGCCGTGTCGCCAGCGCCTGGAGGATCAGGAACTCGGTGACGGTCAGCGTCACCGGCTCGTTTTTCCAGGTGCAGGTATGCCGTTCCGGATCCATGCGCAGCAGGCCGCGGTCGAGTGCCTTGGCGTCGTTCTCCTTCGGCGCGACGGTCGGATCCTTCGGCGCCGAGCGGCGCAGCACCGCCTTGACGCGTTCGACCAAGAGACGCTGCGAGAACGGTTTGCGGATGAAATCGTCCGCGCCCATCTTGAGGCCGAACAGCTCGTCGATCTCCTCGTCCTTGGAGGTCAGGAAGATCACCGGCAGGTCGGACTTCTGCCTGAGGCGGCGCAGCGTCTCCATGCCGTCCATGCGCGGCATCTTGATGTCGAGGATGGCAAGATCGGGCTGGGTGGTGCGGAAACCGTCCAGCGCGGAGGCGCCGTCGGTGTAAGTCATGATGCGGTAGCCTTCGGCTTCCAGCGCGATCGAGACGGATGTGAGAATGTTGCGGTCGTCGTCGACCAAAGCGATTGTGGGCATGAGCCTCTCTGCTTTCTGCTTTCCGTTTGGGTCGTGGCTTAAACGGCGAGCAATCCAGTGATGCGCCGCATACATGGGTCCCGAACTTGGAATTCGAACTTTGTCACCGAGCAATGCAAGCTGGGCTGAAGTGTGACCAAGTTCCGCGAAACACGGCAGATTCGCCGCATGTCGACCCATACCCCGGCCCTCGTTTACCCGAAAAAAGGCCCTCCTTGCAACCACCTGAGCCGAGAAAGCCGATGCAACCGACCCCCGCTTTCGCCCCCGGAGTGCTCGCCAAATCGCTGCTGAGGCGGTCGCGGCAGGGCGCACTTGCAACGTTGATGGCGGGCAGCGGCGATCCCTATTGTTCCCTGGTCAATCTGGCGAGCCATCCCGACGGTTCCCCGATCCTGCTGATCTCGGGATTGGCCGTGCACACCAGGAATATCATGGCGGATAGCCGGGTCTCGCTGATGCTGGACGAGCGCGCGGCGGGCGATCCGCTGGAAGGCGCCCGGATCATGCTGTCTGGCCGGGCCGAACAGGCCGACGCCGAGAAGGATCTTCTCCAGCGGCGGTATCTCAATGCCCATCCGTCGGCGGAAGCCTTTGTGTCGTTTAAGGATTTTTCGTTCTTCCGGATCCAGCCCACGGCAGCCCATCTGGTCGCCGGCTTTGGCCGGATCGTCGACCTCAAGCCCGAGCAATTCCTCACGGACCTCTCCGGCGCCGAGGAATTGTTGGCGAGCGAGGAAGGCGCGGTCGAGCACATGAATGCCGACCACCGCGACGCCATGGGCCTCTACGCCACAAAGCTCCTCGGTGCGGCCGAGGGCGACTGGCGCTGCACCGGCTGCGACCCTGAGGGCCTCGACATGCAGGATGGCCAGACTGCGCTGCGGCTGGACTTTCCGGAGCGGGTCACTGATGGCACAGCGCTGCGCAAGATGCTGGTCCGTTTGGCCGGCGAAGCGCGGGCAAAGACGAAGTAGCCACAAATTGAACGCCGCTGCCCATCGCCGCGACCCAAGACCGTGATGGTTTTAAGTCTCGCAGCGAGAGGGTTCATGACGCGTTGTCGTTTGGTATGGGTTGCGGGTTTGGCGCTGGCGATCACCGCATCGCTGGCCGCGCCAGGCCTTGCCCAGAAGGGCAATCTTGCAACGGAGAGTGCCAGGATCAACGATCTCACCAAGGCCGGCAGATATTCGGAAGCGCTTCCTTTGGCGCAGGCGATGGTCGCGAGCCTGGAGAAGAGCGACAACGGTCGCGAACTTGCGGCCGCCTTGAACAATCTCGGTCAGGTCTATGCCGGTCAGGGCCGGGACGACCTCGCCGAGCCGCTCTACAAGCGTTCGATCGCATTGATGGAGCAGTCGCTCGGTCTGGACAACGCATTGGTCGCGGCTGAATTGACCAATCTCGCCGCGCTGTATCAGCGGCAGAGCCGCTTGGCAGAGGCCGAGCCGCTGTTCAAGCGCGCGCTGGCGGTCCGGGAGACGAGCCTGTCACGCGAGCATCCCGATGTCGGCCAGGCTCTCAACAATCTGGCCACGCTCTATGTCAGGCAGCAGCGCCAGGCCGAAGCCGAACCGCTGCTTCAGCGCGCGCTCGCGATCTACCAGAAGGCTGCCGGGCCCGAGCATCCTGCGGTCGCCACGGTCCTGAACAACATTGGCCAGGTCGATCGCGATCTCGGCCGCGACGCCGACGCCGAAGCGCCGATCAAGCGTTCGCTCGCGATCCGCGAAAAAGCGCTGGGACCGGATCATCCCGACGTCGCGCGCTCGCTCAACAATCTCGCCGGCCTCTACGAGCACGAGCAGCGCTATGCCGATGCCGAACCGCTGTATCGCCGCGCGCTCGCCATCCGCGAGCGTGCGCTTGGCCCGGATCATCCTGACGTCGCGACCTCCACCAGCAATCTCGCTTATTTCCTCTTTGTGTCCGGGCGGACCGCGGACGCGTTGCCGCTCGCGGAAAAAACGCTTGCGAACAGCCGCGCGCAGCTGCGCGTGGTGCTGCCGATCCTGTTTGCGGCGCGCCAGCAATCGCTGCTGCCGCAAGACAAGGGGCTGGACGAGGCGCTCGCCGCAATCCAGCGCGGCACGCAATCCTCCGCTGCATCGGCCGTGAGCAAGCTCGCGGTGCGGCTCGCCGCCGGCAGCGACCGGCTCGCCGAGCTGGTGCGCAAGGACCAGGATCTCGCAGCCGAATCCGAGGCGCTGGACAAGGCGATCATCGCGGCCGTGTCGAAGCCCTCCGCGCAGCGCGATGTTGCCTCCGAGCAGCGCAGTCGCGCGCGGATCGCAGCCATCACAGGCGAGCGCGCCGTCTTGCAGAAGACGCTCGCCATTGAATTCCCCGACTACGCCTCGCTATCCAACCCGCTGCCGCTAACGGTCAAGGACGTCCAGCCCCTGCTGTCGGCCGATGAGGCGATGGTGCTCTATTCCGCCGTCGACAGCCGCAGCTACGTCATTGCCATCACGCGCGAGGGCGCCGACTGGAAGGAAATTCCGCTTGGCGCAGACGCGCTGGCGCAGAAGGTCACGTCTTTCCGCCGAGGTCTCGATGTCGGCAAGGCGCGCGATGGCTCCGGCAAACCAGGCTTGTTCGACCTCGCGCTCGCCAACGAACTCTATGTTACGCTGCTCGGCCCGGTCGAGGCGCTGACCAGGGACAAGCGCAGCCTGCTCACTGTGCCGTCGGGCGCGCTCACTGCGCTGCCGTTTCATCTGCTCGTCACGGAGCCGCCGCAAGCTGCGATCCCGGAGACGCTCGAAGGCTATCGCAGCGCCGCCTGGCTGCTGCGCCGTCAGGCTGTCTCGGTGCTGCCATCGGTGGTCAGCCTGAAATCGCTGCGCGCTTTTGCGCGCAAGGATCAGGCCGTCAAGCCGATGACCGGCTTTGGCGATCCCGTGTTCAATCCCGCCGAGGGTGTGCTCGGCGATCGTCGCGCTGCGAGCGGCAAGGTTGCCGCGCGCAGCATCGTGACATCAGCCTATACCGATTTCTGGCGCGGCGCCGGTGTCGATCGCGCGCGGCTTGCGCAGGCGCTGCCGCAACTGCCCGATACTGCGGACGAGCTGAGTGCCGTGGCGAAAGATGTCGGTGCGACTGATGCCGACATTCATCTCGGCCGCGATGCCAGCGAAGCGACGCTCAAGCGTGCACCGCTTGCTCAATACAGCATCATTTACTTTGCGACCCACGGCCTCGTCGCCGGCGACATCAAGGGCGTGGGCGAGCCATCGCTTGCGCTCTCGATTCCCGACCAGCCCTCGGAGCTCGACGATGGTCTGCTCACGGCGAGCGAAGTTGCCCAGCTCAAGCTCAATGCCGATTGGGTCGTGCTATCGGCCTGCAACACGATCGCCGGCGACAAGCCGGGCGCCGAGGCCCTGTCGGGACTGGCGCGCGCCTTCTTCTATGCCGGCGCACGCGCGCTCCTGGTTTCGCACTGGGCAGTGGATTCGGAGGCTGCTACCCGCTTGACCATTTCGACCTTCGATCTGCTCAAGAACGAACCAAAAATCGGCAGAGCCGAAGCTCTGCGGCGCGCGATGTTAACGTACGTTGATGACGCCTCGTCGCCCCGCAATGCCTACCCCGCGATGTGGGGGCCGTTCGCGCTGATCGGCGAAGGTGCGGTACGATAGACCGGCGCAGGATTGTGCGTCGCAAAACATCCGACAACGCCGAAACAGGCATTTGGTTGCGCGATCATTTGCGATTCTTTGGCACGCCTGCTCAGGGCTGACATGCGCGACGTTTGGCGCGGTCCTTGAATAAACCAAATCCTGCGGGATCAGCTTGGCAACGTCGGCGTTCATCAGTATTACGTCGTCCAACCGAGGCCGGACGGCCTGTAATTCACGGTGACCGCGATGGCGCCAAGGTTAGGTCGCGCTATGTGTCGCGGGTTCTAGGAGGACTTTTTCGTGCAAGAGACGGGTGTGCGCAACGGTGCTTTTGGCGCCGACAAATTCGGCTTAAACAATCTCAAGCAGGTTCACTGGAACCTGGGCGCACCACAGCTCTATCAATACTCGCTCTCAGCGGGCGAGGCGGTGCTGTCCGCGGATGGCGCACTCTGCGCCGACACCGGCGAGTTCACCGGCCGCAGCCCGAAGGACAAGTTCACGGTACGTGACACCACCACCGACAAGAAAATGTGGTGGGCCGGCAACCAGTCGATCACCGCGGAGCAGTTCGAGACGCTGTATCAGGACTTCCTCAAGCACGCCGAAGGCAAGAGCCTGTTTGCGCAGGACCTCTATGGCGGCGCCGATCCGGCCTACCGGATCAAGACCCGCGTCTTCACCGAGCTCGCCTGGCACTCGCTGTTCATCCGCACGCTGCTGATCCGCCCCGAGGCGGTCGAGCTGTCGAGCTTCACGCCCGAGCTCACCATCATCGACATGCCGAGCTTCCGCGCCGATCCGAAGCGCCATGGCTGCAAGTCGGAGAACGTCGTCGCGATCGACTTTGCCCGCAAGATCGTGCTGATCGGCGGCTCCTACTATGCCGGCGAGATGAAGAAGTCGGTCTTCACCACGCTCAACTATTATCTGCCCGAGCGCGGCGTGATGCCGATGCACTGCTCGGCGAACGTCGGCGCCAACGGCGACACCGCGATCTTCTTCGGCCTGTCCGGCACCGGCAAGACCACGCTGTCGGCCGATCCGAACCGTACGCTGATCGGCGACGACGAGCACGGCTGGGGTCCGAATGGCGTCTTCAATTTCGAGGGCGGCTGCTACGCCAAGTGCATCAAGCTCTCGCAGGAAGCCGAGCCCGAGATCTACGCGGCGTCGACCCGCTTCGGTGCGGTGCTAGAGAACTGCGTGCTCGACGTGGACACCCGCGTCGTCGATTTCGACGACGGCTCCAAGACCGAGAACACCCGCTCGGCCTATCCGCTCGACTTCATCCCGAACGCCTCGCGCACCGGCCGTGCGCCGCAGCCGAAGAACGTGGTGATGCTCGCCGCTGACGCCTTCGGCGTGCTGCCGCCGATCGCCAAGCTGTCGCCGGCGCAGGCGATGTACCACTTCCTCTCCGGCTACACCGCCAAGGTCGCCGGTACCGAGCGCGGTCTGGGTAACGAACCTCAGCCGGAATTTTCGACCTGCTTCGGCTCGCCCTTCCTGCCGCTCGACCCCAGCGTCTATGGCAACATGCTGCGTGACCTGATTGCCCAGCACAATGTCGACTGCTGGCTGGTCAACACCGGCTGGACCGGCGGCAAGTACGGCACGGGCTCGCGCATGCCGATCAAGGTGACGCGCGCGTTGCTCACGGCCGCGCTCGACGGCTCGCTTCGCAATGTCGAATTCCGTACCGACAAATATTTCGGCTTCGCGGTCCCGACCGCGCTGCCGGGCGTGCCGAGCGAGATCCTCAACCCGGTCAACACCTGGAAGGACAAGGACGAGTTCGACAAGACTGCGCGTGCGCTGGTCGGCATGTTCCAGAAGAACTTTGCCAAGTTCGAGGCCCAGGTCGACGCCGAAGTGCGCGCGGCCGCTCCGGACGTAAAGCTCGCGGCGGAGTAATCTCGCATCGATTGAAACGCAAAAGGGTGGCCGTGAGGCTCGCCTTTTTTCGCGAGATATCTCCACCGTCATTGCGAGCGCAGCGAAGCAATCCAGGATCCCTCCGCGGAGACAGTCTGGATTGCTTCGCTGCGCTCGCAATGACGAGTTTGTGGAAGCGCCTACGCCTTGAAATACGCAATTTGCGTCGTGGTCGCCAGCAGCCTGCCGTTCGGCGACCACAGCTCGGCGTTCTGGTCGGCGTAGCTCTTGTGCATGATCTTCGAGTCGGCGGTCGCAAGCACACGTGTGATGCCCTCGGCCGCGAGCTCTTCGCTGTCAGTGTGGAAATAGGTCGTCAGCGACACCGTGCCGAACGGCACGAGCTCGCGCCTTGCGTGGAAGATGCGGCCGAAGAAGGCATCCGACATCGACATCAGCGACAGCATGTCGAGCCTGCGCGGCTCGCGATCGCTGATCCAGATTTTCGAATAGGTGCTGGCGAGCTCCACCTGCGGCGGTCCGATCCGCATCTCGCCCTCGACGAAGCGGAATTCGTACTGGTTGGCCCAGGACGCCGAGATTGTTGGAAACGGCAATGTCTGCTCGAATGGCTTTGCGTCCGGGTACTGTGCCACCTTGTGCTCCCAGGACGGCCGGCGCTCGGCGAACACTGCCGTGGCAAGCGTTGCGACCTCGCCGCCGCCCTGCGACAGTTCGACGCTCCAGTGCTGGCTGGAGCGGTTGGCCTTCACCAGCCGGATGTCGAGATCGAACGGGCCCTTGGCGATCGGCGCGCAGTAATTGACGGTCAGCGCCAGCGGATCGCCGGCGGCTTGCGGATGCTCGATCAGCGCACGCAGGATCGTCGCGGCGGTGGCGCCGCCGAACGGTCCGACGAAGGCCCAGTAGTCGTCACTGGTGTGCCCCTGCCAGCTCGAGTCCCCGGCAGTGATGCGGGTGGCGTCGTCGAAGGGATGCGGGAGCTTGGCGTGCATTGTCATGTCCGGGGTTCAATGACGGACGTCATATCACGTCCGTGGCCGGCTTGTGCAATTACCTCTGGGGTAGCCGATTTCACGGTGCAGACAAATCAGCTCGCCGCATCACGCAATTCCTCTGCCGTCTGAAACGGCGGCGTGACCGGATTGACCGGCACGTTCCAGATTTCCTCGGCATATTCGCGGATGGTGCGGTCGGAGGAGAACCACGCCATGCGCGCGACGTTGAGGATAGAAGCACGGGTCCAGGCCGGCGCCACCAGCCAGCGCGCGTCGACGCTGCGCTGCGCCTCGTAATAGGAATCGAAATCGGCGCTGACCATGTAGTGGTCGAGATAGCGCAGCGCATGCGCGATGGATTCGAAACGGCCGGGATCGCCGGGCGAGAACTCGCCGGTGCCGATCGCGTTGATGGCGCGCTGGAGCTTTGGCGAATTCCGGATCACGTCGGAGGCGTCCAGCCCCTGCTTGCGCTTGATCATCACGTCGCCGGCCTCCATGCCGAAGATCGCGATGTTCTCCACGCCGACCTGGTCGCGGATCTCGATATTGGCGCCGTCCAGCGTGCCGATGGTGATGGCGCCGTTGAGTGCCAGCTTCATGTTGCCGGTGCCGGAGGCCTCCATGCCGGCGGTCGAGATCTGCTCGGACAGGTCGGCCGCGGGAATGATCACTTCGGCAAGGCTGACATTGTAGTCGGGCAGGAAGACGACCTTCAGCTTGCCGCCGATCGCGGGATCGTTGTTGACGATTTCGGCGACGTCGTTGATCAGCTTGATGATCAGCTTGGCGTAGCGGTAGCTCGCCGCTGCCTTGCCGGCAAAGATCTTCACTCGCGGCACCCAATTGCCGTTGGGATCGTCCTTGATCGACTGATATAGCGCGACCGTCTCGATGACGTTGAGCAGCTGGCGCTTGTATTCGTGGATGCGCTTGATCTGCACGTCGAACAGCGCGTTCGGGTCGACCTTGATGCCGAGCCGCTCGCCGATCAAGCGCGCCAGTGCCGTCTTGTTGTGAAGCTTGACGGCGCGGAATTTCCGCTGGAATTCGACATCGCTGGCGCGCGCCTCGATCAGCGAGAGCTGGGTCGGATCGTCGAGCACGGCCTCGCCGCAGGTCTCGCGCAGGAGATCGGTCAGCTTGGGGTTGGCCAGCATCAGCCAGCGACGGAAGGTGATGCCGTTGGTCTTGTTGGTGATGCGGCCGGGATAGAGATGGTTGAGATCGTGGAACACGGTCTCGCGCATCAGGTCCGAATGCATCGCCGAGACGCCGTTGATGCGGTGCGAGCCGACGAAGGCGAGCTGGCCCATGCGCACGCGGCGGCCGCTCTTCTCGTCGATCAGCGAGACCGAGGCGCGGAAGTCGATGTCGCCGGGGGCGCGCGCTTCGGCCAGCGCCAGATGCTGCACGTTGATGCGGTAGATGATCTCGAGATGGCGCGGCAGCAGCTTCTCGAACAGCTCGACCGGCCAGGTCTCCAGCGCTTCCGGCAGCAGCGTGTGGTTGGTATACGACAGCGTTGCGACAGTGATCTTCCAGGCCTCGTCCCAGCGGAAATTGTGGAGGTCGACGAGGATGCGCATCAGCTCGGTGACGGCGAGGCTCGGATGGGTGTCGTTGAGCTGCACCGCGACCTTGGACGACAGGCTGCGCAGCTGGCCGTCGGATGCGAGATGCCGCTTGATGAGGTCCTGCAGCGACGCCGAGACGAAGAAATATTCCTGGCGCAGGCGCAGCTCGCGCCCCGCCGGGCTCTCGTCGTTCGGATAGAGGAATTTGCAGATCGCTTCCGCGCGCGACTGCTCGGCGCTGGCGCTGACATAGTCGCCCTTGTTGAAGGCGTCGAGCTTGAGCGGATCGGGCGAGCGTGCCGACCACAGCCGCAGTGCATTGACGTGCTGACCGCGCCAGCCGACGATCGGGGTGTCATAGGCGATCGCCTGCACGGTCTCGCCCGAATGCCAGATCGCGCGGTCGCGGCCCTTGTCGTCGACATGCTCGACGCCGCCGCCGAAATTGATGTCGTAGATCACTTCCGGCCGCTGCAGTTCCCAAGGGTTGCCGAAGCCGAGCCATTCGTCCGGATATTCCTGCTGCCAGCCCTGATTGATGATCTGGCGGAACAGGCCGTAATCGTAGCGGATGCCGTAGCCGATCGCGGGGATCGACAGCGTCGCCATGCTCTCCATGAAGCAGGCGGCGAGACGCCCGAGGCCGCCGTTGCCGAGCGCCGCATCCGGCTCGCATTTGCGCAGCTCAGGCAACGACACGCCGAGATCGCCGAGCGCGACCTCGAAGATCTTGAGCAGCCCCATATTGTTGAGCGCATCGGTGAAGAGGCGGCCGATCAGGAACTCGAGCGAGAGATAATAGACGCGCTTGCGGCCCGCGTCGTAGCTGCGCTTCTCGGCCGAGAGCCAGCGATGCACGATGCGGTCGCGCAGTGCGAGCGCTGCGGCCTGGTACCAGTCATGCCTGGTCGCCATGCCCGCATCCTTGCCGATGGCAAGACGGAGCTTCGCCAGGATCGCGCCCTTGATCTCCGATAACGCGAGTTCGTCGATGGGCTGACCGGGGGCGGCGAAATTTGGCTGGAACGATTGATCTTGCAAGGCCGTCACTTCCTGGTCGCGAGAACACCACTGAACCCTACGCGTCTTGCCCCTGCACCGGAACCATCTCTGGCGCGGCCGTGCACTGCGCTGGCGCAAAATTATGCAAGGAACGGGCCGCTTTGGGAACCCGGAGCAGCACGGAGGAACGCCGATTTGGTGCTACATTGACCACAGATTCAGCCATCAGTGTGGAGGAGACGCCCCATGAGACTGCTGATCGAAATCGCCGCTGCAGCGCTTCTTGTCATCTGCATCGCCACTTCGAGCGCTGCCTTCGCCGCCGGCAAGCGCAGCGCCGACGGTCTCAGCTGCGGCTTTGCCGTTCCGCAAAATGCAACTCCCGCCGTGCGTTGCGCCGCCATCAAGCACCAATGCGGTGGGAAGTTTTATGCGAGTGCGTGCGGGGATCGGTTGATATCGGCGGTGAATTGAGGACGGCTTGTGCAACGAAAACGATGTCGTCCCGGCGAAGGCCGGGACCCATAACCACAGCTGTCAGAGAAGGCGCGAGAGATCGCGCCAATCCGGATTATCCCGCTCAATCAAGCGAATCTTCCAGTCACGCTGCCATTCCTTCAGCGCTTTCTCGCGTGCGATCGCTTCGGACGGCGATGCATACGTCTCGACGTAGACCAGCCGTGTCACGCCATACTTCTTCACGAACTTCGAGCCACGTCCCGAACGATGTAATGCAAGTCGGTTGCTGATGTTGTTGCAGACGCCGATGTACAGCGTGCCGTAGCGCCGGCTCGCGAGAATGTAGACGTAGTATGCGGCTGGTGCATTCATTGCTGGGCACCCATTTCTGAAAACGTCTGGCAGTCGTGGTTATGGGTCCCGGCCTTCGCCGGGACGACGTTGCTCCGCCCTCATTGTTCATCAGAACAAATTAAGAACACTTTAGCAAGTCTTTGATATATCATTGTGATTCGGCGCATTGCCGACACAACATCTAGGGTCTGACAGCCGTCGCGAGGACTACATGTCCACCATTGCCTTCGATCAATTTGCCCTCACCCGGATCGCCGATTTCGCGCGGTCGCTGTCGCGGCTGCACCAGGCGGCGCGGCGCCATGCCGTCGACGACGACCGGTTCGACCGCGAGTTCAACGCGGTGTGCCAGTCGATCTGGGGCTACACCATCGACGACATCAGCGACGATCTGTTCGCGCCCGAGGATCATCATTTCCTCGACACGCTGGACGAATCGCATGCGCGCATCTTCGCGGCCGAGCAGGGCTACGACCTCGTCAGCGAGACGGGTATGTTGACCGACTGGTGGGGCTTTTGCTGGATGATCCTGGCCGAGAAGCGCGGCCTGATGACGGCCGAAAACCGTGCTGCCGCGCGCGCGGCGATCGAGGAGAAATATCTGGCGGCGCCGAATGTGATCGGGGTGATCATCGGGAGATAGCGCAACAATGACGGCTTGGTTTAAAGCCGGGCTCTAATCCAATCCCGCCCGCTTCGCCGATTTCGCTGGCGTCTTCGGCACCGTCACATCCGGCAGCGTCTCGCGCACGATCTCGGCTGCCGGCGCATCTGCCGCCACCGTCTCAGCGCGAACCGGCGCCACCTTCATCTCGCCGAGCCGGGCGCGGACCTGCGCGGTGAGGCCGGGATAGGAGGCGACGGGGGTGAACTCGGCGGTCTGGTCAATGCCGAGGCGGACGCCGGTATAGGCGACCAGGCCATCGGTGGTGGCGATGACGTCGCCGGCCTTCAGCGAACTGTCCAGCGTCAAATCGACCGGAGCGAGCCCGGCCGGCTCGCGGCCGTTGCAGGTGCAGTCCGCGCGCAATGCCTTGCGGTAGGCGAACGCGTTCTCGCTGTCGGCGTAGCGCTCGCCGGCCTGCGAATAGGCGCCGTCGATTGAGGAGCCGAAGAAGATCTTTGTGGTGCTGGCAGGACAGAAGGCCTGACACATCTGTGCCGGCGAGGCGAGGCCGCGCATCAGCGGAAAATATTTGCCGTCGCAGCTGCGCACGCAGAAGGCCGGGCCGGAGCCCCCGGCCGCCGCCGAGCGGGTTGGCGGCACATATTGCGGCTGAACGGCGGGGTTCTGCTGACTAGCGAAGGGATCGACGTAGGAGTTCGCCTGCGGCACGTCGCGCTGCGGGCGCTGCTGGGCTCCGCCGAAGAAGAAGTCGAACAGGCCTTCGGCCGAAACCGGGGCCGGAGCTGCAAGCAGCGGTGCTGCAACGGTGGCGGCCACTAGCATCGCGCGACGCCGCCGGCGCGCATGGGACAATTCTGTACGCAACGCTTACTCCACCCGACGCTACCGAACCGGCCGGGACCTCTCGGGTCTCAGCACATGATTCACCATAAAGCGGGATGGTAAATGAGCGGTTGAGGGGGCCGTGGCCTCTCGTCAAGCCTTCAAAAATTCCGACGCTGTGTACAGCGAGCGGAACGGCAGGCCGGCCGCACCAAATGTGTCGGTGGCGCCTTCCTCGCGGTCAACCATGGTCAGAACCAGCACCACTTCGGCGCCGGTCTCGCGCACGGATTCCACAGCCTTCATCGCCGAGCCGCCGGTCGTCGTGACGTCCTCGACGATCACGACGCGCTTGCCGTCGAGCGTCTCGCCCTTCGGCAGGCCTTCGATCGCGAGCTTGGCGCCATGCTCCTTCGGCTTCTTGCGCACGAAGAAGGCCGCGATCGGATGGCCCTTGATCCAGGAGATCTGCGCCAGCGCCCCGGCCAGCGGCACCGCGCCCATCTCGAGCCCGCCGATGAAATCGAGCTGGTCGTCCTTCAGCGTCTCATAGGTGAGCTCGGCGAGCAGCGTCGCGCCCTCGGGGTCGAGCATGGTCGGCTTGAGGTTGAAATAGAAATCGCTCTTGCGGCCCGACGCGAGCGTCACCTCGCCCCGGCCGAAGGAGCGGCGGCGAATGATTTCGAACAGGCGGGCGCGGGAGGCTGATTTCGACACGGCGGTCCCTCGGAAGCGTTTTGAGAGTGGCGGAATCTATCCGCGACGGCTGCGACATTCCAGAGGGAGCGTCCCCAGTCAACAGGGATCGGCCATCCCGGTCCGCCGGTTGTGGGGGTGCAACTTTCTGGAGTAGGTGGATGCTCGAGACCTCGGGCAAGAAGCTGGGCCAAGGAAACAGGCAAATGACCATCGAGCTGCACACCTGGAACACGCCGAACGGCCGAAAAATCTCGGTCGCGCTGGAGGAAATGGGCCTGCCCTACAAAGTGATCCCGGTGAACATCACCAAGGGCGAGCAGATGGCGCCGGGGTTCCTCAAGCTCTCGCCGAACAACAAGATTCCTGCGATCCGCGACCCCGAGGGCCCCGAGGGCAAGCCCGTCAGCATCTTCGAGTCCGGCGCGATCCTGCTCTATCTCGGCGAGAAGACCGGCAAATTCCTGCCGAAATCGCTCGCAGGCCGCATCCCCGTCTACGAATGGCTGATGTGGCAGATGGGCGGTTTCGGGCCGATGCCGGGTCAGGTGCACCATTTCATCGCGCTCGAGAACGAGCAGGACCGCGCCTACGGGTTGAAGCGCTTCATGGCCGAGACCCGCCGGCTCTACGGCGTGCTGGACCGCCGCCTCGACGGCCACGATTTCGTCGCCGGCGATCTCTCGGTCGCCGATTTCGCCATTTTGGGCTGGGCCTGGCGGCATCCGCGCCACAAGGTCGAGCTCGCCGACTTCCCCAACGTCAAGCGCTGGTACGACGCCTTGATGGCGCGCCCGGCGGTGAAGCGGGGCATGGACGCGAAGCTGGATTGAGGTGGAGGCTGTCGTCACCCGCGAAGGCGGGTGACCCAGTATTCCAGAGACGGTTGAGTTAGAGCCGAGAAGCCGCGGCGTACTGGATGCCCCGCCTTCGCGGAGCATGACAGCGTTGCGCTCACACCTTTCGTGCCTCGACCGCCATCCTGACCGCAAGCCCGGCGAGCACCGTGCCCATCAGCCAGCGCTGCACCAGCATCCAGCTCGGCCGGTTCGCCAGGAACAGGGCGATCGATCCGGCCGCAAGCGCAATGATCGCATTGACGCTGACGCTGAGCGCGATCTGGATCGCGCCCAGCACCACCGACTGCGTCAGCACGCTGCCGGCCGCGGGATCGATGAACTGCGGCAGCAGCGCCAGATACAGCATCGCGATCTTCGGATTGAGCAAATTGGTGACGAGCCCCATCGCAAATAATTTGCGCGGGCCGTCGATCGCGAGCTTCTTCACCTGGAACGGCGAGCGCCCGCCCGGCTTCACCGCCTGCCAGGCGAGCCACAGCATGTAGCCGGCGCCGGCGAAGCGCAGCGCGTCATAGGCGAAGGGAATCGCGAGCAGCAGCGCTGTGATGCCGAACGCCGCGCACAGCATGTAGAACACGAAGCCGAGCGCGACGCCGCCGAGCGAGACGATGCCGGCCGCCGGCCCCTGCGTGATCGAGCGCGAGATCAGATAGATCATGTTCGGCCCGGGCGTGAGCACGAGACCGAGGCAGACGAGGGCGAAGCCGAGCAGGGCGGAGGTGTGGGGCATGAGTGAACCGATGCAGGGGATGCACCGGTTCTAATATGCGCGGCGCGGCGGGGCCATCGCGCAATTGTACGGAGGACAATTGAGTGGAAGCGTCTCGCCTCAGCGTCGTCCCGGCCTTCGCCGGACGACATGGTGCTTGTGGCGCAAACGGGGCGAGGTAAGAAAAGATCAGTGCGCCTCGTCCCAGTTCGTGGCCGCTCGCGCGTCGACATGCAGCGGCACCGACAGCAGCACGGCCGGGAACGGCGCGTCCTGCATCACGTGCTGCACGACCGGCAGCGTCGCCTCGACTTCGGAGTCCGGCACCTCGAAGATCAGCTCGTCGTGCACCTGCAAGAGCATCTGCGCCGAGAGCTTCTTCTCGGCTAGTGCGTCCTCCACGCGCGTCATGGCGCGGCGGATGATGTCGGCGGCGGTGCCCTGAAGCCGCGCGTTGATCGCGGCACGTTCGTTGAAGGCGCGCACCGAGGCGTTGGAGGCCTTGATGTCGGGGTAGTGGCACTTGCGGCCGAACAGCGTGATGACGTAGCCGTGTTGCCGGCAGAAATCGCGCGTCTCGTCCATATAGGCGCGGATGCCGGGGAAGCGCTCGAAATACTTCTTGATGTAGGCCGACGCCTCTTCACGGGCGATGCCGAGCTGATTGGCAAGGCCGAACGCCGAGATGCCGTAGATGATGCCGAAATTGATCGCCTTGGCGCGGCGGCGGATCTCGCTTGGCATGCCCTTGATCGGCACCCCGAACATTTCCGACGCGGTCATCGCGTGAATGTCGAGCCCGTCGCGGAACGCCTGCTTGAGCACGGGAATATCGGCGATCTCCGCCAGTAGCCGCAGCTCGATCTGCGAATAGTCGGCGGAGACCAGCTTGTGCCCGGGTGTCGCGATGAAGGCGCGGCGAATCTTGCGGCCGTCCTCGGTACGGACAGGGATGTTCTGCAGGTTCGGCTCGTTCGAGGACAGCCGGCCCGTCGTGGTCGCGGCCAGCGCGTAGGTCGTGTGCACGCGATGGGTCTGCGGATTGACATAGGTCGGCAGTGCGTCGGTGTAGGTCGATTTCAGTTTCGAGACCTGGCGCCACTCCAGAATCTTCTTCGGAAAATCGTGGCCCTGCTCGGCGAGCTCATCCAGCACCTGCGCGGTGGTCGACCAGGCGCCCGTCTTGGTCTTGGCGCCGCCCGGTAGTCCCATCTTGCCGAACAGGATGTCGCCGATCTGCTTGGGGCTGCCGACATTGACCGGCTCGCCCGCGATCTCCTGGATTTCGGCCTCGACGCGCGCGGCGGTCTGGGCGAATTCGCCGGACAGACGCGACAGCACCTGGCGGTCGATCGAGATGCCGCGCCGCTCCATGCGTGCGAGCACGGAGACCAGCTGCCGCTCCAGCGTCTCGTAGACCGTGGTCATGTGCTCGGCGACGAGGCGCGGCTTCAGCACGCGCCAGACGCGCAACGTCATGTCGGCATCTTCCGCAGACAGCGGCGCGGCCTTGTCGATCGGCACCTGGTCGAAGGTGATCTTGCCCTTACCGCTGCCGAGCAGCTCGCTCTCTTTCAGCATGGCGAGGCCGAACCAGCGCTCGGACAGCTGCTCCAGCGCATGCGAGCCGCGACCGGCATCGAGCACGTAGGAGATCAGTTGGGCATCGTCGATGTTACGCAGCGTGATGCCGTGCTGCGCCAGCATCACGGCAGTGAATTTGACGTCGAAGCCGATCTTGAGAATGCCTGATGATTCCAGCACCGGCCGCAGCGCCTGGATGGCATCGACATGCTTGACCTGATCCGGCGCGAGGCCGGCGTCGAACAGGCCGGCGCCGCCGCCGGATTGCTTGTGCGCGAGCGGCACGTAGCAGGCATCGTTCGGCCCCAGCGCGAGCGCGATGCCGCAGAGATCGGCCTGCATCGGATCGATCGAATTTCCTCGGATCTCGATCGCGACATAGCCGGTATCATGGATGCGCGCGATGAAGGCGTTCAATTCCGCGAGCGTCTTGATGGCCTGGTACTTGCTGCGGTCGACCGGAAGCTTGCGCAAAGCCTCTTCGCGCGCGACTGCGAGAGAAACCGGCGCGCCCTTCGGGCTCGCGGCCTTGTCCTCCTTGGTGGCCGATGCGCTGCGCTGGCCCGACGGAACCTGCGCCGGCGTGCCGGCTCCTGGTGCCGGTACGACGTCCGAAGGCGGCAGCGGCGAGAAAACGCTGGCCCCGCTGGCATAGCCGGGTTCGGGATCGACGTTGGCCGGATCAATCTGCGAATAGTCGGCGACGCGACGCGTCAGCGTGGAGAACTCCATCGCCTTCAGGAAGGCAACCAGCTTGCGCGCATCCGGCTCGTGGACGGCGAGATCGTCCAGCGGCACCTCCAGCTCGACCTTGTCGTCGAGCAGCACGAGCTGCCGCGAGACCCGCGCCTTCTCCGCATTCTCGATCAGCGCCTCGCGGCGCTTGGGCTGCTTGATCTCGGTGGCGCGGAACAAGAGCTGTTCAAGATCGCCATATTCGACGATCAGTTGCGCCGCGGTCTTGATGCCGATGCCGGGGACACCAGGCACGTTGTCGGTGGAATCGCCGGCCAACGCCTGCACCTCGACCACCTTCTCCGGCGGCACGCCGAATTTCTCGATCACCTCGGGAATGCCGATGCGGCGATCCTTCATGGTGTCGTACATCGTGACGCAGTCGGTCACGAGCTGCATCAGGTCCTTGTCGGAGGACACGATGGTCGCAGTTGCGCCGCGCTCGCATGCCTCTCGCACATAGGTCGCGATCAGGTCGTCGGCCTCGAAGCCGCTCTGTTCCAGGCAGGGCAGGTCGAAAGCGCGCACGGCCTCGCGGATCAGCGCGAATTGCGGGATCAGATCGTCCGGCGCCGGCGGCCGGTGCGCCTTGTACTCAGGATAGATCTTGTTGCGGAACGTGACCTCGGACTTGTCGAATACGATGGCAAGATGGGTCGGCCGATTGTCCTCGGGCATCTCGCGAAGCAGCTTCCACAGCATGTTGCAGAAGCCGAGCACGGCATTGACCTGCAAGCCGTCGGACTTGCGGTTGAGGGGCGGCAGCGCGTGATAAGCGCGGAAAATGTAGGAGGAACCGTCCACCAGGAAGACGTGGTCGCCCTTTCCTGCCGCCTTCGCCGCGACCGGTTTGGCAGCAGCTGTCGTAGCAGCGGGTTGGGTGTCAGCTTTGGCGGAGGTCTTCGGGGAGGTTTTTGGCATGGCCGCAATGTATGAATTTTTACGGACTTTGACAGCCTTGGGTGGGGGATTTTTGGGCCGTTGGCGCCAATATCCCCCACCGTCATTCTCCACATCCTCACTGTCATTCCCCGCGAAGGCGGGGAATCCAGTACGTGGTGGCCTGTCGGTATACGACTGCTGTCTCTGGAATACTGGATGC
Organism: Bradyrhizobium sp. S3.3.6; assembly: GCF_040546905.1. NCBI lineage: Bacteria > Pseudomonadati > Pseudomonadota > Alphaproteobacteria > Hyphomicrobiales > Nitrobacteraceae > Bradyrhizobium > Bradyrhizobium sp. S3.3.6. The sequence continues at coordinate 146,930 of NZ_JBEPOT010000015.1, forward strand.
CCCGCCTTCGCGGGGCATGACAGTTACTCCGCCGCCTGCAACACCGGTCCCGCCTTCTTCGGCACGATCCAGAACGCATCGGGCCGCTCGAACAGGAAATCGGCGTGCAGCCGCAACGCAACTTGCCAGATCGCGAGCGACCCCAGGACGCCGACGATGGTGACGATCAGCGACACCGTGCCGATGCTGGAGATGATTCCGGTGTGCAGGAGTAACGTGCGCGTCGCCGCCATCGGCAGGAAGAAGGCGAGATAGATCACGATCGAATGCTCGCCGCAGAAGCGCAAGAAGTTGCACCAATGCGCGCGCGCCAGCAGCGTGCCGATCGTAATGACGGCACATGCGCCGGCGAAGCCGAGCATGAGTGACGCGATCTTCCATTCGCTGGCGCCGAGCGCGACGAGGCCGGTATTGACCAGTGCCCAGGTCGCGAGCGCTGCCAGCGCCAGCGCGGGGTGGCTGCGCGCGCGGTCCGACAGCGCGAACACGTAAGGCGCGAACAGATACCCCGAATAGAAATAGATGAAGCGCGCACAGAACTCGTCGATCGCAGTCCAGCCGGTTGTGATGCGCGCCGTCTCCAGCGCGGCGGCAACAAGCCAGATCGCGAGCGGCGGGATTGGTCGTGTCAGTTTTGTGACGACGAAGAAGATCGGCAGCAGGTAGATGAACCAGAGCGTGCCGAACGGTTCGATGAAGGATTCGACATAGAGCAGGCCAGCGTCGCGCCAGCTGGTTTCGGCCGCAAAAGCAGGGGCCTTGAAGCCGAACTGGATTGTCACCCAGACGACATAGAAATAGGCGAAATGCACCACCTTGCGGTCGAGATAGGTCCGCCAGTCCCGATCGATCACCCGCGGCAGGAACAGGCCCGAAATCAGGAAGAAGTCCGGCATCCGGAACGGCTTTGCGAAGGCCACCAGGACATGCATGAAACCGGTCTCGCCGGCGGCGAGCTCGACCCCCAGCACCGAATGCATCATCACGACCATGACGATGCAAATGCCCTTGGCATAGTCGACCCAGTCGACACGCGCGACAGCCGGGCCCGTGGTGCCCTCGCTCGCGGCGATTGTGCCTGATGATGCCATGGTGTCTCGTTTCGAGGCGTGTTCCGCCCGGTCCTGTGTGGGCGTGGGGCAGTGTGGGGCCTTGTGGTTTCCGACTTCTTTACTGGTACAAATCGCGTGCCGGTTTCTGAGCGCAGGCTCTTCCTTCCCGACGGGAAAATGTTAAACCGCCCCCGGATTGGGGTTTCGTTAACCAAGCTGGAACAGGGATTTTCATGCGCATCGCGATGATCGGCACGGGGTATGTCGGACTGGTGTCCGGAGCCTGCTTTGCGGATTTCGGTCACGACGTCACCTGCGTCGACAAGGACGAGAAGAAGATCGCGGCGCTTCATCGCGGCGAGATCCCGATCTACGAGCCGGGCCTCGACGAGCTGGTCGCGACCAATGTGAAGGCCAAGCGGCTCGACTTCACCACCGACCTGTCGAAGCCGGTTGCGGATGCTGACGCCGTGTTCATCGCGGTCGGCACACCCTCGCGTCGCGGCGACGGCCACGCCGATCTTTCCTACGTCTACGCCGCCGCGAAGGAGATCGCGCAGTCGCTGTCCGGCTTCACCGTGGTGGTGACGAAGTCGACCGTGCCGGTCGGCACCGGCGACGAGGTCGAGCGCATCATCCGCGAGGCCAATCCCAAGGCCGACGTCGTCGTCGCCTCCAATCCGGAGTTCCTGCGCGAGGGCGCCGCGATCCGCGACTTCAAGTTCCCTGATCGCGTTGTGGTCGGCACCTCCGACGAGCGCGGCCGCAAGGTGATGGGCGACATCTACCGTCCGCTGTCGCTGAACCAGGCGCCGCTGATGTTCACGGAACGCCGCACCGCCGAGATGATCAAATACGCCGCCAATGCGTTCCTCGCGACCAAGATCACCTTCATCAATGAGATCGCGGACCTCTCGGAAAAGGTCGGCGCCAACGTCCAGGAGGTCGCACGCGGCATTGGCCTGGACAACCGCATCGGAACCAAGTTCTTGCACGCCGGTCCCGGCTTCGGCGGCTCCTGCTTCCCGAAGGACACCAAGGCGCTGATCAAGATCGCGCAGGATTACGACGTGAGCCTGCGCATCGTCGAATCCGTGCTGGCGGTCAACGAGAACCGCAAGCGCGCGATGGCGCGGAAAGTAAGCCAGGCGCTCGGCGGCTCGCTGCGCGGCAAGACCATCGCCGTGCTCGGTCTCACCTTCAAGCCCGACACCGACGACATGCGCGATGCGCCGTCGATCCCGCTCGTGACCGGCCTGATCGACATGGGTGCGAAGGTGAAGGCGTTCGACCCCGTCGGCATGGAGCAGGCCAAGGGCGAGCTGCCCAGCATCACCTATTGCGAGGATGCCTATTCCTGCGCGCAAGGTGCCGATGCGCTGGTCGTCGTCACCGAATGGGTGCAATTCCGTGGTCTCGATCTCGACCGGCTGAAGAGCGTCATGGCGCAGCCCGTCGTCGTCGACCTCCGCAACATCTTCAGCCCCGAAGACATGGCTGCGGCCGGCTTCACCTATGAGAGCATCGGCCGGCCATCCGTGCAGGGCTGATACTACATATGATTGTCATACCCCGCGAAGGCGGGGTATCCAGTACGGCGAGATCTTCGGAATGGCCGGGATCCGATATGAGTGGATCGTCCGCCCTAGCGCGCAATTGCGCACACGGCGGACGATGACGGACCGAGACTTTTGCCCCGCAGCTTCGACACGCCCCTCCCGATCGATTCCGTGCTCGATGACCTCTCGCGCACGCTGGAGGCGCACAACGCGGCGGTGCTGGTGGCCCCGCCCGGCGCCGGCAAGACCACGCGGGTGCCGCTGGCGCTGCTTGATGCGCCCTGGACCAAGGGCAAGAAGATCATCGTGCTGGAGCCGCGGCGCATTGCGGCCCGCGCAAGCGCCGATCGCATGGCCAAGTCGCTTGGCGAGCGCGCCGGCGAAACGGTCGGCTACCGTGTCCGCTTCGGCTCGAAGATCTCGCGAGCCACACGCATCGAGGTCGTGACCGAAGGCATTTTCACGCGCCAGATACTCGACGATCCCGAGCTGTCGGGCGTTGCCGCCGTCCTTTTCGATGAATTCCACGAACGCTCGCTCGACGCCGACATGGGTCTTGCGCTGGCGCGCGACGCGCAGCTCGGCCTGCGCGAGGATCTGCGTATCCTGGTAATGTCGGCCACGCTCGACGGCGCGCGCGTCGCGAAGCTGCTTGGCGAGGCGCCCGTCGTCGAGAGCGAGGGCCGCGCGTTTCCGGTGGAGACCCGCTATCTCGGCCGCAGGGCCGATGCGCCGATCGAGCGGCAGATGGCGGACGCGATCGCATCCGCGCTGCGCGCTGATGGCGGCTCGGTGCTCGCCTTCCTGCCGGGCGCCGCCGAAATCCGCCGTACCCAGAATTTCCTCGGTGAGCGCGTGCAGGATGCCAGCATCGAGATCGTGCCGCTGTTCGGCGCGCTCGATGCCGCCGTGCAGGACCGCGCCATCGCGCCGGCGCCGAAGGGCACGCGCAAGGTCGTGCTCGCGACCTCGATCGCCGAGACTTCGCTCACGATCGAAGGCGTGCGCATCGTCGTCGATTCCGGTCTCGCGCGCGTGCCGCGCTACGAGCCCGACATCGGCCTGACCCGGCTCGAGACCGTGCGCGCTGCGCGTGCCGCAGTCGACCAGCGCCGCGGCCGCGCCGGCCGTACCGAGCCCGGCGTGTGCTACAGGCTTTGGGACGAGCCGCAGACGGCCTCGCTTGCGCCCTATACGCAGCCGGAAATCCTCAGCGCCGATCTCTCCTCGCTGGTGCTCGATCTCGCGCAATGGGGCGTCGCCGACCCTGCGGCACTGTCGTTCCTCGACCCACCGCCTGCGCCGGCTTGGAAGGAAGCCAAGAGTCTGCTCTCCGAGCTCAATGCGCTCGATGGCGACGGCCGCATCACGGCGGAGGGCAAGAGCCTGCGCGCGCTGGCGCTGCCGCCGCGGCTGGCGCGCATGATCGTGGATTCGCATCGCGCCGGCGCGGGAGAAGAAGCCGCCGAGATCGCGGCCATTCTCACCGAGCGCGGGCTCGGCGGCGACAGCGCCGATCTCGAGCACCGGCGCGACCAGTTCCGCCGCGATCGTTCGCCGCGGGCGGCAAGCGCGCGCGACCTGGCGCGGCGCTGGGCCTCGCAGGTCGCAGCGTCCGAAAAGGCGGGCCCTCAGGAGGATCTCTCGACCGGCCTGATGCTCGCCTATGCCTTCCCGGATCGCGTCGCGCGCAACCGCGGCAACGGCAGTTTCGTGCTCGCCAACGGCCGTGGCGCCGCGGTGGAGCAGACGTCCTCGCTCGCCCGTGCGCCCTATATCGCGATCGGCGAGATGACGGGGACGGCTGCGAGCGGCCGCATCCTGCTCGCCGCGCAGATCGCCGAGAGCGACATCGAGCGGCATTTTGCCGAGCACATCGACACGGCCGACGAGATATCCTTCGACCGCGGCGCGATGGCGTTGCGCGCGCGACGCAAGCGCGTGCTGCATGCGATCACGCTGTCCGAGGCCACGCTTGCCGTGTCGCCCTCGGAAGACACCGCGCGCATCTTTGCCGACGGGCTGATCGCCGCCGGTCTCGACCGGCTGCCCTGGTCGAAGGCCGCCAAGCAATGGCGCGACCGCGTGATGTTCTTGCGCAAGGCCGAAGGCGAAAGCTGGCCCGATCTCTCCGACGACGGGTTGATCGCGCGGCGTGACGACTGGCTGGTGCCGGCGCTCTACGACAAGATCGCGCTGAAGGACATCTCCGCCGGCGATCTCTCCGATGCGTTGATGGCGCTATTGCCGTGGGAGATGCGCGCGCGGCTCGACCGCGAGGCGCCGACTCATTTCGAGGCGCCGACGGGCAGCGTGCTCGCGATCGACTACGAGGCTGAGCAGGGGCCGACCATCGCGGTGCGCCTCCAGGAATTGTTTGGCCTCAACGCCCATCCGTCGATTGCGGCCGGCAAGGTGCCACTGGTGCTGGAACTGCTGTCGCCGGCGCAGCGCCCGGTGCAGGTGACGCGCGATCTCCCCGGTTTTTGGCGCGGCAGTTACGCCGCAGTGCGCTCCGATCTGCGCGGCCGCTATCCGCGCCATCCCTGGCCCGAAGATCCGGCAAGCGCGCTGCCGACCCGGCGGGTCAAGCCGCGCGGGACGTGAGAAATCACTCCCCGCCATTAACCGTACGCTCATCCTTTTCGTCAAAATGACACCGGCTCTGCCGTGGCTGCGCTCGCGGACGGGCGTGCCGCGTGGTGAACTCGAGCTCTCGGCTCGGAAATGGTGTGATGCGTAACATTATGATCATCGCGGCCATCATGATCGGCCTCGGCACCTTCATGGCGCAGATGGCGGACAGGATGAGCTCGGCGTCCGCCACGTCAGCGCCGCATACGACGGTTGCGGTCGCGACCACGGCGCCGGCCGGCGGCCGCAGCCTCAACATTCCCCGCGATGGCCGTGGCCACTTCCAGGCCGACGGCCGCATCGACGGCCAGCGCATCGGCTTCATGGTCGACACCGGCGCCTCCGTGGTGGCGCTGAACGAGACCTCGGCCGCGCGCTTCGGTCTGCGTCCCTCGCGCAGCGACTACAACGCCACCGTCTCCACCGCCAACGGCACCATCAAGGCCGCGCGCACCCGCATCGCCATGCTGGACGTCGGCGGCCTGATCGTACGCGACGTCGATGCCATGGTGCTGCCGGACGAGGCGTTGTCCGAGAACCTGCTCGGCCTCTCCTTCCTGTCCCGCCTGAAGCGCTTTGAGTATGCGAACGGTCAGATGGTGCTGGAGCAGTAGGTCCTGCCGTAGCCGACCTGGTAGGGCCTCCCGTCGAGGCGTGCGGGGTGCTATACTCGATCCATGAACAGCCTCGATGCGATAGCGATCCTGCGACGTTCGGAACCCGCTCTGCGTGAGCGAGGCGTTTTGCATGCCGCATTGTTCGGCTCGGTTGCGAGGGGCGAAAACCGTTCCGGCAGCGATGTCGATATCATGGTCGAGATTGATCCGGATGCGCGGATCACGGTCTTCGATTACGTCGAGCTCAAGGAGTATATCGCGAACCTCTTTGATGAGCCAGTTGATGTCGTCAATCGCGACGGCTTGAAATCATACGTCGTTCCCGCTGCGACAGCTGACGCCGTTTATGCCTTCTGAGCGCACCGACGGGACTCTGCGAGACATTCTGTATCACATCGATCTGGCGGCTGAGTTCGCCGGAGGTCTCGATCGCGAGACATTCGCGGCGGACCTGCGGACGGTCTACGCGGTTACAAGATGCCTGGAGATTATTTCGGAAGCGTCTCGCCGTCTGCCCGAGGGTTTGAAGGCAAGGCACCCATCTATCGCGTGGAAGCAGATGGCGGCGGCGGGGAATGTCTATCGCCACAACTATGAAGACGTTGCAGCCCATTTCGTGTGGGAGACCGTTCAACAGGCTCTGCCACCTCTCAGGGCGGTCGTCGAAGTTGAGGTGGCGCGCCTGGGAGGTTAGCTGATCCGGCCAGAAATGCCGTCTCTCCTAGCGCATCATTTCCGTTACCAAACTGCCGCAATTATCGGCCATAAGCCTTCATTCCCGCCTTCCGCTGCGGCCCGGCATTCGCTAAGGCTGCACCAATTCCTGCCTTTTTCATGAGACCGTCTCAATGTTTCCCAAGCCGAAATCCGTCTTGTTGCCCAACACTTACGCCTTCGAATCCGAGCCGATGGTCAAGCCCACCGGTTTTCGCGAGTACGACGCGCGCTGGTTGTTTCAGAAGGAAATCAACCTCATGGGCGTGCAGGCGCTCGGCATGGGGCTGGGCGCGCTGATCGCGGAACTCGGCGTCAAGCAGGAGATCGTGACCGGGCATGATTTCCGCGGCTATTCGGCCTCGATCAAATACGCGCTGATCTCCGGCCTGATGGCGGCCGGGTGCAGAGTGCACGACATCGGCCTTGCGGTGACACCGATGGCCTATTTCGCGCAGTTCGATCTCGACGTGCCCTGCGTCGCCATGGTCACGGCCTCGCACAACGACAATGGCTGGACCGGCGTGAAGATGGGTGCCAACCGCCCGCTGACTTTCGGCCCCGACGAGATGACGCGGCTGAAGGAGATCGTGCTCAATGCCGATTTCAAGAACAAGGCCGGCGGCTCCTACCAGTTCCACGAGAATTATCCGGCGCGCTACATCGCCGACCTCACCAGCCGGGCGAGGCTCAAGCGCAAGCTCAAGGTCGTCGCAGCCTGCGGCAATGGCACCGCCGGCGCATTCGCGCCGCAGGTGCTGGACGCTATCGGCTGCGAGGTGATCCCGCTCGACACCGAGCTCGACCATACCTTCCCGAAATACAATCCGAATCCGGAAGACATGGAGATGCTGCACGCGATCCGCGATGCGGTGCTGCATCACAAGGCCGATGTCGGCCTCGGCTTCGACGGCGACGGCGACCGCTGCGGTGTCGTCGACAACACCGGCGAGGAGATCTTTGCCGACAAGGTCGGCGTGATGCTGGCGCGCGACATGTCGGCGATCCACAAGGATGCGCAGTTCATTGTCGACGTGAAGTCGACCGGCCTGTTCATCACCGATCCCGTCTTGCAGAAGCAGGGCGCCAAGACCGCCTACTGGAAGACCGGCCATTCCTACATGAAGCGCCGCACCAACGAGACGGGCGCGCTTGCGGGCTTCGAGAAGTCCGGCCATTTCTTCTTCAACAAGCCGTATGGACGCGGCTATGACGACGGCCTGGTGTCGGCGATCGCGATCTGCGACATGCTCGACCGTGCGCCCGGCAAGTCGATGGCCGATCTGAAGAACGCGCTGCCGAAGACGTGGTCGTCGCCGACCATGTCGCCGCATTGCGCCGACGAGGTGAAGTACGGCGTCATCGACCAGGTGGTGAAGCACTTCGAAGGCTTACAGGCCAAGGGCGCCAAGATCGGTGGCCAGTCGATCCGCGACCTCGTCACCGTCAACGGCGTGCGCGTCACGGTCGAGGACGGCAGCTGGGGCCTGGTGCGGGCGTCCTCCAACAAGCCGGAGCTCGTGGTCGTGGTCGAGAGCCCGGTCTCCGAGCAGCGCATGCACGACATGTTCGAGATGGTGAACAGCGTGCTGCGCACGCATCCCGAAGTCGGCGAGTACAATCAGAAGATCTGAGCGGCGGGGCGCGCGTTCGCCGTATCCGACACTGTCATCGCCCGCGAAGCCGGGCGATCCAGTATTCCAGAGACGGTTGCCGTATACGGAGAAGCTGCGGCGTACCTGGATCGCCCGGTCAAGCCGGGCGATGACGACTTCCGTGCGGCGAGAGCAAACTTTAAGCCGCGACCACGGCCGGGATCGGCAGTGCCGTGACCGACTTGATCTTCTCCATCGCGAAGCGCGAGGTGACGTTCTTCAGCGGCACGGCGCTGATCAGCTTCTTGTAGAAGATGTCATAGGCCTGCATGTCCGCGACCACGACGCGCAGCATGTAATCGACGTCGCCGGCCATCCGGTAGAATTCCATCACCTCGGGCATGGCGCTGACCGCTTCGGCGAATTTCTTGAGCCAGGCGTCGGAATGATCGGAGCTCTCCACCGACACGAACACGGAGATGCCGAGCCCGATCTTGTTCTGATCGACCAGCGCCACCCGCTTCAGGATCACGCCGTCGGCCTCCAGGCGCTGGATGCGCTTCCAGCAGGGGGTCGAGGACAGCCCGACGCGGTCGCCGATTTCGGCAACGGACAGGGAGGCATCGTCCTGGAGAACCATCAGAATCTTGCGATCGATGGCGTCGAGGCGGCGGCTGGTCTCGGGGAGTTGGACAGCGAGGTCAGTCATTTTGAAGAACTTTGTTCCATTTCAGGGGCTGATTTAACTGATATAGAGAAAATCCTTCCACAGCAAGTCCATATTCTCGGCGTGTCCGTGGAATCGCTCTAGCGCTCGCTTCGCAAAAACTCTTCAACTTCAATGCGTTGCGGGGCAGCGAGGCCACCGCCATGGCGCGTGCATTTCAGCGCTGCGGCCGCCGCGGCGAATCGCAGCGCCTCTCGCACGCCGCCGCCCTCGGCAAGCCGAAGCGTGAAGGTGCCGTGGAAGACGTCGCCGGCGCCTAGCGTATCGACGGCCTCAACCGGGAAGGCCGGCGTCTCCTCCAGCGTGCCCGCCGCGTTCAGCCAGATTGTGCCAAATGGGCCGCGGGTGGCGGCGAGGAAGGCGGACGTCAACCCGGCCAGCCGCTTCAAGGCCTCGCCGTCGTCAGCGACGCCGGCGGTCTCCTGGACCTGCTCGCTGGAAAACAGCAGATGCGAGGCGGCCGTAAGCAGGCCGTCAGCCGGCGCCATCGCGCGGTCGACGCCGACGATGACCGGAATGCCGCGCCGGCGTGCCTCCGTGCAGAGATCGATGCAGAAGGCGCCGCAGCGGCTCTCGACGAGGACAGCCTGACAACCGGCGAGGAGCTCGTCGGCATCCGATAGCTTCACGGTCCACAGCGCAGGATCGCGATAGATCGTCAGCGTTCGTTCGCCGGTCGCGTCGATGATGATCGCAGAGACGGGCGTGGCCACGCCCGGCATGCGCACGATATGCCTGATGTCGATGCCCTCGGCGGTCATCCGCTCGAGGATGAAGCTGCTCGACGTCTCCCGTGCATCGCCCATCGGCCCGGCAAACGCGACACTGCCGCCGAGCCGCGCCATCGCGATGGCGGCATTGAGCGCATTGCCGCCGCAGATCTCGGCAAGATGCGTGGCGTTGGCCTTGCTGCCGTGCTCCGGCACGGCCTCGACCCGAAAGGTGAGGTCGCGCACGGGAATGCCGATGCAGAGGATGCGCGGCGCGATCCCTGATGCAGCCATCGGCGGTCAGCTCTTGTTGTGCACCCAGCGGCCGAGCAGATGATGCGCGATGGCGAAAGGGTGCGGGCCGGCGAGCCCGTCGGGATGCGTCCGCGTCAGCATCAGCGCCGCCTCCTCGCGCGTGAACCAGCGCGCGTCTTCCAGTTCGGAACGATCGACGACGACGTCCTCGTTCAAGGCCCGCGCGCTGCAACCGATCATCAGGGATGACGGATAGGGCCAGGGCTGGGTCATGTAATATTGCACGTCGGTGCAGCGGATGCCTGATTCCTCGAGGATCTCGCGGCGCACCGCGTCCTCGATGGTCTCGGCGGCCTCGACGAAACCGGCGAGACAGGAATACATGCCCGGCGGAAACTGCTTCTGACGGCCGAGCAGGCATTTTTCGCCTGACGCGACCAGCATGATCACGACGGGATCAGTACGCGGAAAATGCTCGGCTTTGCAGGCCGGGCAATCGCGCTTCCAGCCGCCTTCCTTCATCGCGCTGCGGGTGCCGCAATTGGCGCAATAGCCGTGGCGCTGGTGCCAGCCGACCATCGACTTCGCCATCGCGATCGCCGACAGCTCCTCGGGCGGGATCGCGCCCTGCATCGCCATGCCGCGCAGCTCGGTGACGGTAAAGTCTTCGCGGCCGATCAGCTTCTCGGCGGCGGCCTGAGCGAGGCCCATGCCGAAGATCGCGGCGCCATCGCGCAAGCCCAGGAAGATCGTGCCGGGATTGGCGCCGCATTTCAGCGCCTCGTCGATTCCCAGCAGCGCGCGCGTCTTGTCGCCGTCGCGCTTAACCAGCAGCGAGTCGCGGTAGACGACATAGGCGCGCGACGACGGCTTTTGCTCCATCGCGAACAGTTTTTCGTCATCGCGGCGCATATGCGCGGCGCGATCGAGGATGTTGGTGACGAAGGCCGGTTGCCCCAGCGGAAACGAGTCGAATGCTGACATTTCTTGTTCTTTCAACCCAACCAGATTTTTCGGCGAAGCGCGCTGATGAAATTCTGTACTTCAGTGGCGTCATGCGCCAGGGGCGGCATCACGCCCCAGACCGGCCGTGGCCAGGCGGCGTCACCGGTGCGGCGTGCAATGATATGAACGTGAAGCTGCGGCACGAGATTGCCGAGCGCTGCGACGTTGAGCTTGTCGCATTTGGTGATCTCCTTCAGCGCGCGCGAGACGCGGGAGATCTCGGTCATCAGCTGTGCCTGCTGGACCTCGTCGAGATCGATGATCTCGACCGCGTCGGCGCGCCGCGGCACCAGCAGCAGCCAGGGATAATGCGCGTCCTTGATAACGAGCACTTTCGACAGCGGCAAATCACCGATGTCGATGGTGTCCTCTTTCAGGCGGGAGTGCAGCGACCAGGCGGGATCTGACATATGCGTTTCCAGAATGCCCGAGGGGAGCGGGCGCGTTTGGTTGGACCATACGATACGGGGTCAGCCGAGGGAAGGTTGGGGCTCCGCAGGTCCCACATGCTCTGTTGTCGTCTCGGCAAAGCAGGCTGTGTGAGAAGTCGCGGCTATTGCGCCGGGTAGGCCGGGGCGGATGCGCGGTAAGAATCCCTGTCCAACGACTGAAGAGCCGTATGCGGGAGAACCGCCCGTAAGGTTCGTAGGGGGACGCCAAAAGCCTTCCTTACCCCTGTCAAGTGGAGCTTGAGGCGGTTTGAACCCTACGCGCTGAAGCTTTTACGCCACCTGATGCACGTCGATCACCACGCGGTCGGCATGTCGCGCTGCTGAGCCGATAAAAATGTGCTCCATCAGCCAGCGATACTTCTCGTGTCCCGTCTCGAACTTCGGGACCGTGCGGAAATAGATCAGCTTGGGATCGACCGGCTCGCCGCGCTTGAGCTTTTGCAGCAGCTCGACCGGGCCGAAGCGCATGCCCTTGTTCTCGACATAGACAACGGCGCCGTCGTCGGTCTCGAAGGCGTATTTGGCTTCGAGATCGATCAGCTCGTTGGGGCGGATGGTCTGGAAGTCGGCGCCGAACGGGAGCACCTTGCCGGTGATCGCACCCTTCACCTCGCCGCCGATGATCGGAATGATGCGGCGGACGCCGATGCCGGTTTCGCCGGCGGTGATGACGTCGCCGATTTCAGCGGTGATGGTGAAGACGTATTTCGTCTCGAGCGTCGGTGTGGTCATCGCTTCACCTTCAATGCGCCATCATGCGCGTCGGCAACCAGGTCGCCAGCAACGGGAACGCGATCAAAATCACCAGACGCACCAAGTCGGTCGCCACGAACGGGATCACGCCCTTGAAGATGGTGGAGAATGAGACGTCCTTCACCACGCTCTTGATGACAAAGACGTTCATGCCGACCGGCGGATGGATCAGGCCGAGCTCGACGGTCATGACGATGATGACGCCGAACCAGATCGGATCGAAGCCGAGATGCGTGATGACCGGGAAGATGATCGGCACGGTCAGGATGATCATCGCCATGGCATCCATCAGGCAGCCGAGCACGAGATACATCACCATGATCAGCGCCAGCACGCCGTAGGGGCCCAAGCCCAGGCCGGTGAGGAATTCCGTCACCTTTTGCGGCGTCTGCGTCACCGTGAGGAAATAGCCGAAGATCAGCGCGCCGATCAGTACGGTGAACACGGCCGCTGCCGTGCGTGTCGCCTGGAGCAGCGAGGCCAGAATCTTCTCCCGATCGAGCCGGCCCGTAAGCACGCCGATGATGAAGGCACCGGTGGCTCCGACGCCTCCGGCTTCGGTCGGCGTGAAGCGCGGCAGGAACGGCAGGCCGTAAAGGCCGCCGATCACGAACACGAACAACAGCACCGGCGCCCAGATGTCCTTCAGGCCGGCAAAGCGCTCGCGCCAGGGCAGCACTTTGCCCTTGGGCAGGAAGTCGGGGCGGAAATAGCCGATCAGGAAGATCGTGATCATGTACATGGTCATCGCCAGCAGGCCCGGAATGATGCCGGCGATGAAGAGTTTTCCGATGTCCTGCTCGGTGATGATGCCGTAAACCGCGAGCACGGTGGAGGGCGGCAGCATCGCACCCAGCGTGCCGCCGGCCGCGATCACGCCGGTAGCAAAGGACTGCGGATAGCCGAAGCGGCGCATCTCGGGGTAGGCGACCGCGGAGAACGTCGCGGCGGTTGCGACGGACGAGCCGCAGATCGCGGCAAAGCCGCCGCAGGCGCCGACGGTGGCAATGCCGAGGCCGCCGCGCAAGTGCCCGACAAAGCCGTTGGCGGCGCGGAACAACTCGCGGCTCATGCCGGAATTGCTGACGAAGGAGCCCATCAGCAGAAACATCGGGATGACACCGAAAGTGTAGTCGGTGACCGTGCGCATCGAGGTCTGGCCGACCAGCTTCAGCGCCGGCGTTGCGCCGACCAGATAGGAGAAGCCGGAGACGCCGACGAGGCCCATCGCCATGCCGACGGGCACGCGCAGCAGCATCAGCGCGAACAGGGAAACGAAGCCGAGAACGGCGACGGCATCGGTGCTCATGATTACTCCGTCGCCTTCAGCTTGGGGTCGTGCATGTCTTCGGGATGGAAGATCAATCGGTAAGTGCGGATCGCGATCAGCAGCACGGCCGAGACGTCGCCGATCCAGGCGATCGCGAAGAACGGCCATGTCGGCATGTGCATGTCGAAGGTCTGGACGTTGTCCTTGTAGGTGCCGCGGACCTTGTCGAACAATGTCCACGTCTGAACCGTGACCACGAACAGCAGCACCAACGTTGCGAACACGTCGATCCAGCGCTGGTAGCGCGGGCCGACATTGCCCCAGACCAGGTCGACGGTGATGTGCGTGCCGCGATAGGAGGTCGCGGCGATGCCCCAGAAAATGAGGATGCCAAGCAGCATGCGGCCGATGTCGAAACTGTCGGGAATCGAATAGTTCAGTGTGTTGCGCAGCAGCACCGACAGGAAGATGTCGAGCGCGACGATGCCGACGAACGCGGCAGCGATCCACTCGATCGAGTCGATGACGCGATCCATCCAGCGCTTCATGGGTGGAGGGTCCTCAAATTTGCAGTAAAGCGGCAGCGGAAGGATTCCCGCCGCAGCTTCTGTTTCGGTGAAAACTACTCCGCCAGCGCGTTGTATTTCTTCAGCGAGGCCTTCAAATCCGTCAGCGCAGTGTCAGGATCGATGCCGGCCTTCTTGGCGCCATCCCCCCAGGTCTTGACCAGCGGCTCGGCCGCCTTCTTCCAGGCGGCGGTCTGGTCCGGCGTCAGTTTGTAGACCTCGTGACCTTCTTCCGCCTTCACCTTGTCGATGCCGGCGTCCTCGAACTTGCCCCAGTGCTCGCCGACAACGCCCGCCATCTCGGTCGAGCAGTTCTTGTCGACCGCGGCCTTCTGCTTGTCGGACATCGCGTCGTACTTGTCCTTGTTCATGACGAACACGAATGTCGTCGTGTAGAGCGGGGCCTCCATATCGTACTTCGTCACCTTGTCGATGCCGAACAGCACCAGCGAGCCCCAGGGGAACGTCACGCCGTCGGCGACGCCGCGCTCGATGATGTCGCGCACTTCAGGTGCCGACGACTGCACGTTGGTGCCGCCGAGCGCGGTGACGAAGTTCGCCATGGTGGCGTGAGCCGGGCGGATCTTCATGCCCTTCACGTCCTCCGGCATCACGATCTTCTTGGTGCGGGAGTGGAAGGAGGAGGGCGAGTGGACGAAGGCGAGGCAGTATTTGACGTCCTTCATCTCCTTCTCGGCATATTTGCGGTACCAAGCGTCAAGCCCCATCGAGCCGCCCTTGGCGTCCGAGATCAGGAACGGCAATTCGCCGGCACCGACGATCGGAAAGCGGCCGGGCTGGTAGCCGGGATTGACGTAGGTGACGTCGGCAATGCCGTCGCGCGCCATGTCGTAATGGTCAAAAGCCTTGCCGAGCTGCTGGGCCGGAAACACCTTGCCCTTGATGGTGCCGCCTGAGTCCTTCTCGATCGCGGCCGCCCAGTCTTCCAGCGATTTCTGCAGCGGATGCGAGGCGGGCACCCAATGCGAGATCTTCAGGTCGAAGGTCTTGTCCTGCGCGAACGCAGGCGTCACGCTTGCTGTCAGCAGCAAAGCCAGACAGGCTTTCCTCATCGGTCGTGTCTCCCTCTTTTCGACGGCGGGCTGCGCTGGCCCAGCCTCATTAATTAACATGTTATCTAATTGGCTGGCGCGTTCAAGCCGGAACTGCCGCCGCGTCATTTACGTCAGCCATATTGCATGGATTTCTCGCCGTTAGCGGCGACAAGCACTCCCCCTTTTGCCCAACCGTTATGTGATATAATTATCGCGCGTGGACGACCGCGACAAGCGCGCCGCGACCAAAGCCTACAGGATCGGAAGGAGCAAGTATTGCGGACAAAAGTCGCAATCATCGGGGCTGGGCCGGCAGGATTGTTGCTTGGGCAACTTCTGCATCGATACGGCATCGACAATTTCATTCTGGAGCGGCAAAGCCCGGATTACGTGCTCGGCCGCATCCGCGCCGGCCTCCTGGAGGGGGGAACTGTCGGGCTGCTCGACCAGATCGGCGCGGGCGCGCGGGCGCATGCCGAAGGCCTGGTGCATGAAGGCATCGAGCTCGCCTTCGCCGGCCGCCGTCATCGCATCGACATGAAGGGCGCGACCGGCAAGACGGTCATGATCTACGGCCAGACCGAAGTCACGCTCGACCTGATGAATGCGCGGAACGCCGCCGGTCTCACTACCGTCTACGAAGCCAGGGATGTGCAGCCGCACGATTTCGACGGAAGTCACCCGCGCGTAACCTGGGTCAAGGACGGCGTCACCCACACGCTCGATTGCGACTTCATCGCCGGCTGCGACGGCTTTCACGGTGTCAGCCGCGCCAGTGTCCCGGCCTCGGCGATCGAGGAGTTCGAGCGGGTCTATCCGTTCGGCTGGCTCGGCATTTTGTCCGAGACGCCGCCGGTCAGCCACGAGCTGATCTATTCCAACCATGCACGGGGCTTTGCGCTCTGCACCATGCGCTCGATGAAACGCAGCCGGCATTACCTGCAGTGTTCGCTCGACGACCATGTCGATCAATGGCCGGACGATCGCTTCTGGGACGAATTGAAGCGCCGGCTCGACCAGGAGGCCGCCGACAATCTGATCACAGGCCCGTCGATCGAGAAGAGCATCGCGCCGCTGCGCAGCTTCGTCGCCGAGCCGATGCGCTTCGGCAGGATGTTCCTGTGCGGCGATGCCGCCCACATCGTGCCACCGACGGGCGCCAAGGGGCTGAACCTGGCGGCAAGCGATGCGCATTATCTGTCGAGCGCGCTCCACGAATTTTACGACGAGAAATCCAGCGCCGGCATCGACGCTTATTCGGCGAAGGCCTTGGCGCGGGTCTGGAAGGCAGTGCGCTTCTCCTGGTGGATGACCTCGATGCTGCACAAATTCCCCGACACCGGCACCATCGGCGCGCGCATCCAGCTCGCCGAGCTCGATTACGTCACGCAGTCGCAGGCCGCGATGACGTCGCTGTCGGAGAATTATGTGGGATTGCCGTTTTAGGCGGCGGAGACGGTGGGCACGCTACGCTTTGCCCACCCTACAGGATCTTCGCTCGCGACGACGAGCATCGTTTCAAACACCCACGCAAATCTCGTTTAAAACTTTGTAGGCGGTGAAACTGTCATCCACATCGCGTTCAATGGCGGCAATCCACCAACGGACGCGAGACACGCATGACCGACAGCGCCATCCCCGACGGCTTTGAGCCGTTGTCCCGCGAGAGCCCGCTCACAGAACCGTGGAAGCCGCTCTACGCGAAGAAAACCGACAAGGCCGTCATTATCGGCCTTCGTCTGGCAAGGCCGCACACCAACGGCCGTGGCTTGATCCATGGCGGCCTGATTGCCGCGCTCGCCGACAATGCCATGGGCTACAGCTGCGCGCAGGTGACGAACTGGACCACCTCGTTCGTGACGGTCTCGCTGTCGATCGATTTCGTCGGCTCCGCCGAGATCGGCCAATGGTGTTCGATCGAGAGCGATGTCATCAAGACGGGTAAGACGATCTGCTTCGCGCAGTGCCTGATCAAAGCCGACGGCGTCGTGATCGCGCGGGCCAGCGGGACATTCCGGGTGGTGCCGAAGAAGGCCTAAGATCTATCCAAACCTCCACGCCGTCGTCTCCACCACGAGATCGATGAACGCGCGCACCTTGGCCGAGAGGAGGCGCGAGGTCGGGTAGACGATGTGGATCGGCAGCGCCGGCTGCTCGTACTTCGCCAGCACGATTTTCAACCGCCCGCGCTTCAGGCCCTCGGCAGCCTGATAGGCCAGCACACGCGTGATGCCGCCGCCGACCTCGGCATATTGCAGGGCGGCGTCGGCGCTGTTGCTGATGAAGCGGGGGGATGGCGTCACCTCGATGTCGCGGCCGTCATGCGCAAAGCGCCACGCCGTCGTGGGACCGAACCGGATGGTCTGATGCTCGGTCAGCGCCTCCGGCGTTTTCGGCTCGCCATGGCGCTTCAGATAGCCGGGCGTGGCCACGACGATCCGCCGCATCTCGCCGACCTGGCGCGCAACCAGTGAGGAGTCCGCGAGATGGCCGATGCGGACGGCCGCATCGACAGCGTCCTCGACGAGGTTGACGAGATTATCCGAGAGCCTGAGTTCGCAGGCAACCTCGGGATAGCGCTTGAGATAGTCGGTCATGACCGGGGCGACATGCAGCCGGCCGAAGCCGACCGGGGCCGATACCACCAGACGTCCGCTCGGGCGGTTGCGCTCTTGCCGCGCCGAGCCGTCGGCTTCCTCGACATCGGCAAGGATTCGCCGGGCGCGCTCCAGATAGCGAGTGCCGACGTCGGTCAGCGTCACTTGCCGCGTGGTCCGTTGCAGCAACCTTGCGCCAAGATGATCCTCCAGCGCCGCGATCAGCCGCGTCACCGCCGAGGGCGATAGCCGCAGCTTGCGCGCCGCGGGCGCAAAGCCGCGCAGATCGGCAACGGTGACGAAGACATGCATGGCTTCGAGGCGGTCCATGGGCATTATTGCATATATTGCAACGATGAAGTGTCAAGCAGGCTGATTGTTTTGAACGCCGGAGGAGCCATTTTTAATGCCGGAAAGACGCGGAGATGCGCCGGAATTTTCAGGAGATGTTTCCATGACCGCAGCCCACACCTATGCTAGCGACGTCGCCTTTACCCATGCGGTCAAGGCGATCCAGACGCGCAAGGGCTCTCGCGAGGCCTATGGCCGCGTCGAGCAGCGCGGCTGGCGCACCGAGGTCGATGAAAACCTCGAGGCCTTCCTGGCCGATGCCAACAGCTTCTATTTTGCCACCGCCTCGGCTGACGGCCAGCCCTATATCCAGCACCGCGGCGGCCCGAAGGGGTTTCTCAAGGTGCTGGACAAGCAGACGCTCGCCTTCGCCGATTATGCCGGCAATCAGCAATACCTGACCCAGGGCAATCTCTCCGAGAATGCCAAGGCCTACATCTTCGTGATGGACTACGCCCATCGCCGCCGGGTGAAGATCTGGGGGGAGGCGCGGGTGGTCGAGGATGACGATGCGCTGACGGAGGCGCTGATGCCGAAGGGTTATCGCGCCCGGCCCGAGCAGGTGATCGTGTTCAAGATCGCGGCCTGGGACACCAACTGCCCGCAGCACATTCCGCAGAAGTTCGACGCGGCGGATGTCGCGGCGGCATTGGCTGCGAGAGACCAGCGGATTGCAGAGCTCGAGGCGCAGGTTGCGGCGCTGAAGGGGCGGGCAACGGCAGAGGAGAGCTAATCGTCGACGTCGTCCTGCGTGCGGCCGAACAGGTGCACGATGCCCGGCGTCGCGATCGTCACGAACACGAAGCGCGAGAGGTGATGAGCGCCGACGAAAATCGGGTCGATGTGCAGCGTCAGCGCCAGCGCCAGCATCGCGTCCATCGCGCCGGGTGCAAAGGCAACGACGACATCGGAGAATTTCACCTGCGTGGTGAGTGCGATGATGCCGACGAAGATCGAGGAGACGGCGATCGCCACGGCGAACGAGCCCAGGGCGGCGTTGATGTGGCCGGTGAGGGTCTTGATTCGCATCCGGGCAAAGCGACTGCCGATTAGCGCACCGATGCCGACCAGCGCGACGCCGCGCACCCAGTTTGGCAGGCCGCCCTCGACCCAGCCCGCACCATGCAGCACGCTGGAGGCGATCATCGCGCCGAACATCCAGCTCGCCGGAAACTTGATCAGCCGCAGCACGAGCGATGCCGCCAGCGAAGCGGCGACCAATTCCAGAAGATCGAGCGGCGAGGCAATCGCCGTCGTCAGCGAGGGTGCCACGGAGGGTGCGACACCGGCGATCGCCAGCACCATCGGCAGTGCTGCGGTGAGGATGATCACGCGCATGGTCTGCACCACTGCGATGCCCGGCAGGTCAGCGCCACGCTCGACCGCCAATATCGTGATCTGTGACAGCGCGCCCGGGCTGCCGGCGAGGAAGGCAGAGGTGCGGTCCCAGCCATGAATCCGCTGGAGGTAATAGCTCGAGCCGAAGGTCGAGCAGAAGGTCGCGAGCGCCAACAGCCCGATGGTGAGAGGGTAGGCGCTGACCTGCTGGATCAGATGGCGCGAAACCACCGAGCCGAGCGAAATGCCGAGCAGCACCAGCACGGTCTGGGTCAGGAGTGGCGGCACCGAAAGCTGGCGTCCGGCAATCGCAGCGATCCCGACTGCGATCATCGAGCCCGAGATCAACCCGCCCGGAAGGCCCGCGGCCAGGAAGGCCAGACCGCCGGCGGCACCGATGACAAGCGTCTCCGCAGTGCTCAAAACCTTGGCACGGCTCGGCCACTCGAACGACAGGGAGGCGGTGATTTGCTTCACGCCGCCTTATGGCAAATCGGCGAGAGGTGCACAATTGCAGGCTCGTCATGCCGCAATGCGTGCGCCTCTCGCCAGGGGCGAAGGGAGGATTGTGATGGATTTACTTCTTGTCGGCGGCTGCCGGCGCGGCCATGCCGCCCTTGGCGGTCTTGATGCAATCGGAGCGGAATTTCTTGCGCTCCTTGCCGTGCAGGCCCTTGGCGTCTGCCTGCTTGGAGCATTCGAGCGATTCGGCCGAATGCTCCTTCGGCGCCTTCTTGTCGGTGGTGGTGGCGGCATCGGTCTTTGCGGCCGGCGCGGCGGTCTGCGCGAAGGCAGTGCCGGTCGCGAACAGGGAGGCGATCGCGACGACGGCGAGACGGGAGGCGAGGGTCATGATGGGCTCTTCTTGCGAGAGTTGCGGAGGAGCGCGAACGTCGGCCCGCCTTGCTGAACGCCACATGAATAACCCTGTACGGCGCGATCACTATATTTTAGCGCCGAGCAGCGTCACTTCCTTGTCGGATGTCCGGAGCACGCTAGGATAGCAGTCCTCGTTTTGCTTTCCTGAGGGAGACCAAGGATGACTATTCAAGCCAAATTGTTGTGTGCGATTGCGGTGTCGGGCGTTGCCGCGCTGATGGTGAGCGCGCCGGCGCAGGCGCTGACGTCGCAAGAGTGCAGCGCGAAATATCAGGCCGCCAAGAAGGACGGCTCGCTCGGCACCATGAAGTGGAATGACTTCCGCAAGGCCCAGTGCGGCGCCGATGCAACGCCCGCGGCCGCGCCGACCGCGGCCGCCCCGGCTGCGCCTCCGCCTGCTGCCGAGCCGAAGCAGGCCAAGAAGGAGGCAGCCCCCGCTGCTGCTCCGGCGCCGACCCTACCGGCCGGCCCTGCGATCTTCCCGAACGCGGTCGATGCAAAATACGCCAAGGAGAGCGCCGGCAAGGCCCGCCTCCATACCTGCGTCGACCAGTACAACGCCAACAAGACCACCAACGGCAATGGCGGCATGAAGTGGATCGAGAAGGGCGGCGGCT
Source organism: Bradyrhizobium sp. S3.3.6 (assembly GCF_040546905.1). Lineage (NCBI taxonomy): Bacteria > Pseudomonadati > Pseudomonadota > Alphaproteobacteria > Hyphomicrobiales > Nitrobacteraceae > Bradyrhizobium > Bradyrhizobium sp. S3.3.6. The sequence continues at coordinate 167,676 of NZ_JBEPOT010000015.1, forward strand.
ACTACAGCGAATGCAACAAGAAGCTGAAGGGCGCCGCCTGAGCTTCGATGTGATGCGATGGCCGGAGCAAAGCTCCGGCCATTTTGCTTAGTCCAACAGTTTCTCGGCCGATTTCGCCACGAGCTGTGACCGCTTGCGCGGGCCACGCTCGACGAACAAGAGGCTTTGGCCGAAGATGAAGCAATAGAACAGGAAAGCCTGCGCCTCGGCCTCCTCGGCCTCGAGGCCGGTCGCGCGATAGAGCTCGGCAACGTGCCTGAGCCGCGCCGCATCCACGCTCGCCACCGCCGCCGCAGCGCTCTCGTCGGAGCGGGCCCACTGCCGGATCGCGAGCTCGACCGCCATGCCCTCCGGATTGAGCCGCTCGGAATAGAGCTGGATCACCGCCCTCAGCCGCTCGCGGGGCTCTTGCCCATCCAGGCTGGTCTGCTGTGCAATTGATGCCGAGCGTCCCTCGCGCCAGTGCATCAGCATAGCCTCGAGCAGCGCCGCGCGGTCGGCGAAGCGGCGGTAGAAGCCGCCTTTGGTAACGCCCAAATTCTTGGCGAGCACTTCGACCCGCACCCCCTCGACACCAGCGCGGGCGAGCTCGGTAAACCCTGCCTCGACCCAGACATCGCTCTTGCCGTCGTTCATGAAGGAAGCCTCACCGGTTCTTGATACGGTGCCGTATTGCTAACGCGTCCCGTGTCTGATACGCTACCGTATCAACAATCAAAAACGGCTGGGAAATGCCATGGCTGCGTTCGAGCCGAAAAATCCTGGCTATCGTGCGGCGGCGGTCGCGATGTTCGAGGGGCAGCCGGCGATGCGCACACTCGGTATCGTGATCGTCCGCTTCGCGCCGGGCGAGGTTGAGCTGGCCATGCTGCATTCGCCTGAATTCACGCAGCAGAACGGTTTTGTCCATGCCGGTATCATCACTGCGGGGCTCGACAACGCCTGTGGCGTCGCCGCCTTCACGCTGATGCCGTCCGAAGCCGATATCCTCACGGTCGAGTTCAAGACCACGCTGCTCGCCCCTGCCCGCGGCGAGCGATTTGTGTTCAAGGCCGAGGTGGTCAAGCCTGGCCGTACCTTGACTTTCTGTGAGGCGAAGGCGTTTGCAGAGCACGAGGGCAAAACCACGCTGATCGCCACCATGACCGGAACGCTGATGGCGATGCTGCCCCGTATTGCAGCTTCGCACGAACCGCGCGCGTCCCGGGCTTAGCGGCAATTGACAAGCCGTGCGACGCATTCCTTGATGCGTCATGCTTGCGAGTCTCAGCCTCATTCTGCTCTGCCAATTGATCGGCGAGGCCGTGGTCCGCGGCCTCGCCCTGCCGCTGCCGGGACCCGTGCTTGGCCTGGTGCTGCTTCTCGTCCTGCTGCTCGCACGCGACCGCTTTGCACGGCTCGCGCGCGGACCGCTGCGAAACGACGGCGTGGAGACCGCAAGCAAGGGCCTGCTGGCTCATCTGTCGCTGCTGTTCGTGCCCGCCGGCGTCGGTGTCGTGCAGAAGCTTGATCTGCTCGCCTCCCACGGCATCGCGATCGTCCTGGTGCTCGCGCTCTCGGTGGTCCTCACCTTGCTCGCGACCGTCCTGACCTTCCGCCTGATCAGCCGCCTGTTGAAGCAACAGGACGCCCGATGAAGGACAATCCGTTCTCGCTCTGGGTCTATCTCTCGCAATCGCCGCTGCTCTGGCTGACGGTGACGCTGTTGGTCTATGCGACCACGGATGCGGTGTCGCTGGCGACGCGACGCCATCCGCTTGCCAATCCCGTGCTGCATGCGATGTGGATCATCGGCGTGTTCCTGCTCGCGACCGGTACGTCCTACACCACCTATTTCGCCGGCGCCCAATTCGTACACTTCCTGCTTGGGCCCGCCACCGTCGCACTCGCCGTGCCGCTCTACGAGAACCGCAAGCGGGTGGTTAGCTCCATCGTGCCAATGCTGGTGGCGCTGGTTGCAGGTTCGGTGACGGCCGTGGTGTCGGTCGTGTTGCTGGCCGAATTTGCCGGCCTGCCGCGCGACGTGGTGCTGTCGCTGGCGCCGAAATCGGTCACCGCCGGCGTTGCCATGGGCATCGCCGAATCCCTGCACGCGGATCCTTCGCTGGCGGCGGTTGCGGTCATCCTCACCGGCATCATGGGCGCGATCATTGTTTCGCCGCTCATGAACCGCACCGGCGTGACCGATTTCCGCGCCCGCGGCTTTGCTGCCGGCCTTGCCGCGCACGGCATAGGTACGGCACGCGCGTTCCAGGTCGACGAGATCGCCGGCGTCTTCTCCGGCATCGCCATGAGCCTCAATGCTCTGGTGACCTCGTTCCTGGTCCCCATGGTGGTGACCCTGCTGGTGCGATGACATCGTCCTCGCCACACTCTATATGGGGCGTAACACTTCCCGGTCCGGAGCCGTAATTGCGGTGATGGGACCGAAACGGGACGAGATATGGCTGGATTCAGGACTAAGGGCCTTGGGCTGAGCCGCCGCGCGGCGCTGACGCTGATCGGGGCAGGCACTTTCGCGGCTGGCGGTATGACCTTGGCGCGCGCAGGCACTGGTGATGACGAAGTGCTCACCGAAGCCAAGGTGCTGCGCGATCCGGACGTGCCCGTTGCCGGCAATCCCGATGGCAACATCAGCATCATCGAGTGGTCCGACTACAATTGTCCCTATTGCCGAAAGCTCGAGCCCGAATTGCGCCAGGTCATCCAGGACGACGGCAAGGTAAGGCTGGTCTTGAAAGACTGGCCGATCCTCGGGCCCGTCTCGGTGACGGCTGCCCGGATCGCGCTCGCCGCGAAATTCCAGGACAAATACCACCAGGCCCATGACGCCATGATGGGCGTCAGCTCGCGCCTGACCGAGTCGCGCATCAACGAGTTGCTCGCGGCCGCCGGCGTCGACATGGACCGCCTCAAGCGCGACCTCATCGCGCGCTCCAAGGACATCGACGCGATCCTCAAGCGCAACAACGACCAGGCTGAAGCCTTCGGCTTCCGCGGCACGCCGTCCTTCATTGTCGGCAAGTACCGCGTGCCTGGTGTGCTCAGCATGGCCGAGTTCGAGCAGGTCATCGCCGACGCCCGCAAAGCCAAGATGAACTGACGCGCAAGCGGCCGATCGCAGCCAGCACAAAGGCGCCGCCGCGGATCGCGACGGCGCCTTGTTCATATTCGGTCGATCGAGATTACTTCGACGAGATCCTGACCCAGTCCTTATGCGCGCGGTCGCGTAGCGCGTCCCAGTCGGCCTTCGCGACATCCCAGTTCACGATGGTGCGATTGGCAGTCGCGACCTCGCCATTGGCGACTGACGACGTCTGCATGGCGTCATAGACATACACGCCGCAGCCGAGCAGCAGCGCACCCAAAATCATTCCGAAAAAAGTCTGCATGGCGAACCTCCGGTGTCGGGCGGATAACGTCGGGCCCGGAGTGATGGTTCCGCGACAGTGCGGCGCGGTTAAGGACGCTTCGTTCATCACCCGTTCAGCCATTGCAGCAGCTCAGCGTTGATCTCGCGCGGATAGGTATGACTGAGGTCGTCGATCTCGCGGTATGTGACATCGGCGCCGGCGGCGGTGAGTGCCGCTTGCGTCTGCCGTGCGGTCTGCACCGGAAACATCCAGTCGAGCTTGCCGTGGGTGATGAAGATCGGCAGGCCCCGTAGTCGCGTGGCGTCGGTGATCTCCGCCATCAGCGGATGGAAGGTCGCCGACACCGGCGCGAGGTGGGTGAATGGCGAAGCACCGTCGAGACCGCTGACATAGCTGAAGGTGCCGCCGTCGCTCATGCCGGTCAGCAGCAGGCGCGAGGCGTCGATGCTCCAGCGACCGCGCACGGTTTCGAGGATGCGCATGAGATTGGGCGTGTCGCCGTCGTCGCCCGTCAGCGCCCAGGTCGAGCCGGTCGCTGTCGGCGCCACCAGGATCGCGCCAAGACTGCGGGCATCGCGCAACCAGCTCCACAGAAAGCCGCGTCCGTTGCCGCTGCCGCCATGCAGCGCCATCACCAGAGGCCAGCTGCGATCGGGCGTGTAATATTCGGGAACATAGACCGAGAAGCCGCCGCGGCTGCCGGGCTCGTTGTGATCGTGAAAGATGCCGGTGTCCTCGCTGGCGCCGACTTCCAGCCGCGCCAGCAGCTCACCATTCTCGCGACTGGCGCTGTTGAGGAAGAAGTTGCTCACTGGCGGAAATTGCAGCGATAGCGGATACAGCGCCTCCTGTGCGCGCGGCACATGGCGCAACGCGCGGAACACCGCGACGAGATCGCCGTTGCCGCGCTCGACATCGCGGATGGCGGCGAAGCCGGCGAGCGTCTCGTTGCAGGCACGATCGAGCCGCTCGCGCAGTCCGGCGAATTGCTCCGGCCACGCGCCGATTGCTGCATGTGCCGACCGAAGCGCATCGTCCGGCGCGCCGATGGCGTTCATCACGGTGGCGAAGGCCAGCGGATGCAGATGCCGCTGGAAGAAGCCGAGCGCCTCCAGCGCGTTGAGCAACGGCGGCAGCATGGCCACGATGTCATCCACCACGGCCTCGGTCATTGCCGCTTCCCTTGTTCGGATCAGTGCAGCTTCGGCGCCTTCAGAAGCTTGAAGCGGTCGGTCGACGTCACGGTGACGTCGAAGGTGACGCCTTCATGATGCACGGTGAGCGGCACGTCGACGCCGGCGGCGCCGAGACTCCACATCTTCTTGTAGAACGCCGTTTGGCTCGTGACCTTGTCGCCATCCACCGCAAGAATGATGTCGTCGGTCTTGAGTTCCGCGCGCGCGGCGGGACTGTTGGCGGAGATCCCGATCACCACCACGCGGTTGTCGATCTCGGTCGAATAGAGTCCGAGCCAGGGCCGTGCCGGCTTGTTGACGCGGCCGAACTTGCGGAGATCATCGAGGATCGGCTTCAACAGGTCGATCGGCACGATCATGTTGACGTGCTCGGCCTTGCCGTCGCGTTCTCGCTCGAGCTGGAGCGAGCCGATGCCGATCAGCTCGCCGCGCGCGTTGATCAATCCGGTGCCACCCCAATTCGGATGGGCGGGATAGGTGAACAAGGCCTCGTCGAGCAGATACTCCCAGTAGCCGGCGAATTCCTGCTTGGCGACGATCTGGCTTGCGACCGATCGCGTCCGTCCCCCGGCGCCACCGACCACGACGCGGTCGCCGAGCCGGGTCTCCGCCGACGAGCCGAGCGGCAGCGGCTCGATGTCGAGCCGGCCGAGCGCCTGTACCAGGCCGAAGCCGGTGACGGCATCGAAGCCGAGCACATGTCCCTCCACCACGCGCCCGTCGCCGAGGTGAAGCCAGACGGATTCCGCTTCGGTAATGAGATAGCCGATGGTGAGCACCAGCCCGTCGTCGATGACGACGCCGTTGCCGGCGCGCTCGGTACCGAGCGTTTCGGCGCTGAAGGCATCCGGCGGGATGATGGCGTGCAGGCCAATGACGGAGGCGAGCGCACGGTCGAGATCGAAGCCGTAATCGCTCGCACGCGGCTGATTGGCCGGCGGCACTCTCCATTCGGTCAAGGCGGGCATGGAGTTCTCCTGGCTGAGAGCATCGCTCCGCCGTGGCAGCGGAACGACGCACGAAGCAAGCATAATTTAGGCCGGAGGAGGCCGTCTTGAAAGACTTGACGGCAACTATTCCAGATGCCGCGCCGCCGATTTCCGAAGATGACAGAAATTGTTCGCCCGAATTCGGCCGGCAGCCGCCCAATCCGGCATCGGTCGCATGGCTGGTGTCCCGCGGGATGCTAGGCGGAGTTCAATGAAGCTGCTAACCATTGCGGCTTCGTTTGACCAAGAGATCACGGACCAAACCATGGACAATCGCAGCGACATCTGGCGTGGCATCGACACGATCAAAGGACGTTTCATCGACCTCAGCGACAAGGTCTGGGGCATGCCCGAAGTCTGCTACACCGAAGCGCGTTCCGCCGCCGAGCATCTCACTGAGCTGCGCCACCAGGGTTTCCGTATCACAGAGAAGGTGGCGGGCATTCCGACTGCTGTGATGGGCGAATGGGGCGAGGGCGGTCCGGTCATCGCCTTCATGGGCGAATATGACGCGCTGCCGGGCCTCAGCCAGGAGGCCGGCGTTGCCGAGCACCGTCCGGTCGAGACCGGCGGCCACGGCCATGGCTGCGGTCACAATCTGCTCGGTTCCGCGGCGCTGCTCGCCGCCACGGCCGTCAAGGACTGGCTCGCCGAGAACAAGGTGCCCGGCCGCGTGCGCTATTACGGCTGCCCGGCGGAAGAGGGCGGCGCGGCCAAGGCCTTCATGGTGCGCTCCGGCGCGTTCGAGGATGCCGACATCGCCATCACCTGGCATCCGCATAGTTTCTGGGAAGTCGCGGTGACGCCGTCGCTTGCCAACACCCGCGCCGACTTCATCTTCACCGGCCGCACATCGCATGCCGCGGCTTCGCCCCATCTCGGCCGCTCCGCGCTCGACGCGGTGGAGCTGATGAATGTCGGCGTGAACTACATGCGCGAGCACATGCCCAGCGATGCACGCGTGCATTACGCGCTGCTCGACACTGGCGGCATTGCGCCCAACGTGGTGCAGGCGCATGCCCGCGTGCGCTATTCCATTCGCGCCCGTGATCTCCCCGGCATGAACGAGCTGGTCGGGCGCGTGAACAAGATTGCCCAGGGTGCGGCTCTTATGACCGAGACCAAGATGGAGATGAAGATCATCTCCGCGGTCTCCAACATCCTGCCGAATACGCCGCTGGAGCAGGCGCTGCACCGTGTCATGGAAGAGCTCGGACCGCCGCATTTCGACGATGCGGACAAGAGCTTCGCGAGCCAGATCCGCGCGACGCTGACCGACAAGGACATTGCGTCCATCTATTACGCGATCGGCATGGAGCCGACCGATCGGCCGCTGGCGGACTTCCTGGTGCCGCTCGACGCCAAGCGCAACCCGCTGGTTGGCTCGACGGATGTCGGCGATGTGAGCTGGGTAGTGCCGACCGTGCAGGTTCACGCACCAACGGTTGCAATCGGCACGCCGTTCCACACCTGGCAGGTGGTCGCGCAGGGCAAGAGCCCGCATGCCCACAAGGCCATGGTGCAGGCGGCCAAGGCCATGGCTGGCCTCGGCATCAAGGCGTTGACAGAACCGGAACTGATCAAGGCTGCGAAGGCCGATCTCACGAAGCGGACGACCAAGACGCCTTATGTCTGCCCGCTACCGGACCACGTCGCGCCGCCGCTCGATATGTCCGTGGCGTAGAATTCCGTCTCGATACTTCGTCTGATCTCGCGAACAAACTTTTCGCAGTGCAACTTGGTTTCCGGCGGATTTTGACGCGGGAATGCCGAACCCTTGGGCTGCGGAAGGAAGTTTTGCTCAACAGACAGCCAGAAGACCGTTTGCACACACACGGTCGCAGTTGACGCGCGGCCTATTCAGTGTGCCATCTACCGCCAGCCAAAACCCGGCGGCCGCCCCGCGGCCGCCTGCATCCATACGGGAACCAGACGGGGGACAACCATGCTGGATAAAGAACTGCGTTCGATGATCGGTGACGTGAAGGACGGGCGGATGGATCGCCGTGCCTTCATCCAGCGCCTCGCTGCCGTCGGCCTCACCGCGCCCCTGGCAAACCAGATCCTCGCCATCGGCGGCGTCGCCATGGCCCAGAGCCCGTCTCCCTATCCTCCAACCAAGCGCGGCGGCGGTGGCCCGCTCAAGCTGCTGTGGTGGCAGGGACCGACGCTGCTCAATCCGCATTTCGCCACCGGCACCAAGGATCAGGACGGTTCGCGTCTCTTCTATGAGCCGCTCGCAAGCTGGGACGTCGACGGCCACCTCAATCCGATCCTTGCCGCCGAAATCCCGTCGATCAAGAATGGCGGCCTGTCCGCCGATGCGAAGACCGTGATCTGGAAGCTCAAGCCCGGCGTGAAATGGCACGACGGCAAGCCCGTCACGGCCGACGACCTCGTGTTCAATTGGGAATATGCCAGCGACCCCGCCACTGCGGCGGTTTCCAGCGGTCCCTATAGCGACCTCACTGTCGAGAAGATCGACGACCTCACCATCCGCATCACGTTCAAGAATCCGACGCCGTTCTGGGCCAACGCCTTCGTCGGTGCCTATGGCTGCATCATCCCGAAACATCTGTTCGCCGAGTACAAGGGCGGCAAGTCCCGTGAGGCCCCGAACAATCTGAAGCCGGTCGGCACCGGTCCCTACAAGTTCGTCGAGTTCAAGCCGGGCGATCTGGTGCGCGGCGAGATCAATCCCGACTACCACATGGCCAACCGGCCGTTCTTCGACAGCATCGAAATGAAGGGCGGCGGCGACGCGGTCTCTGCGGCGCGTGCCGTGATTCAGACCGGCGAATATGATTTCGCCTGGAACATGCAGGTGGAGGACGAGGTCCTGCTGCGCCTGGAGAAGGGCGGCAAGGGCAAGACGCTCTACGCCGTCGGCGGCGACATCGAGTTCATCGCCATCAACTTCACCGATCCCAACACCGAGGTCGACGGCGAGCGTTCGTCGTTGAAGACCAAGCATCCGACCCTGTCGGACCCCGCGGTGCGCCAGGCGCTCGCGCTACTGGTCGATCGCGACTCGATCAAGAAGGCGATCTACGGCCGCGCAGGCCGCGCCACCGCGAACTACCTCAATGGTCCCGACGACTTCGTGTCCAAGAACACCAAATGGGAATTCAGCGTCGAGAAGGCGGTCGCGCTGCTCGATAAGGCCGGATGGAAGGCCGGCGCCGACGGCATCCGCGAGAAGGACGGCAAGAAGCTGAAGTTCGTCTACCAGACCTCGATCAACGGCCCGCGCCAGAAGACCCAGGCGATCGTCAAGCAAGCCTGCCAGAAGGCCGGCATCGACGTCGAGCTGAAATCGGTCGTGGCCTCGGTGTTCTTCTCCTCCGACGTCGCCAACCCCGACACCTATTCCAAGTTCTACGCCGATATCGAGATGTTCCAGATCCCGATGACGCAGCCCGATCCGGGCCTCCATATGCGCCGCTACCATTCGCGCAACCTGGCCACAAAGGAGAACAAGTGGCAGGGGCAGAACTTCCCGCGCTGGGTCAACAAGGATTTCGATGCCGCGGTCGACGCCGCCGACACCGAGACCGATCCGGTCAAGCGAGCTGCGCTCTACATCAAGTGCAATGATCTGATGTGGCAGGACACCGTCGTCATTCCCGTGATGCACCGTCTCGCGGTGGAGGCTGCGAGCAACACGCTTCGTCCGGCGCTGTCAGGCTGGGCCAACCAAACCGACAATCTCCAGGACTGGTACCGAGAGGGCTGAGGACGGACGTTGAGGCGGATTATTCGCGCATGAGTCAATACGTCCTGCGTCGTCTGATGATCGCGATTCCGAGCCTGCTCGGAATCTCGCTCGTGCTGTTCGTCGTCCTGGCGCTCGCGCCAGGTGACCCCTTCAGCGAGCTTGCGACCAATCCGAACGTGCCGCCCGAAGTGCAACAAGCGCTTCGGGCCAAGTTCGGCCTCGACGATCCGATCTACCTTCGCTATTTGCACTGGCTCAACGCCATGCTGCACGGCGACTGGGGCTTCTCCTTTGTCAGCCGGATGAACGTCGACACGCTCATCCTCCAGCGCCTGCCGGCCACGCTCTACGTGATCGGCTCGGCGCAGGTCCTGGCGCTGCTGATTGCGATTCCCGTCGGCGTTTATGCGGCGACGAAGCCCTATTCGCTGTTCGACCAGATCGCGAACACGCTCGCTTTCGTCGGCTTCTCGCTGCCGACCTTCTTCACTGGCATCCTGTTCATCCTGATCTTCTCGGTCACGCTGGATTGGCTGCCCTTCGTCTACACCACCGACATCAAGGCCACGGGCATCCATTATGTGCTCGAAATGATCCGGCAGGCGATCATGCCAGTGGCGGTGCTGGGGCTGTTCCAGGCAGCGTCGATGACGCGCTTCGTGCGCTCGGCGATGCTCGACGTGATCCGGCTCGACTACGTCACCACGGCGCGCGCCAAGGGCCTCGGGCAGGCCAATGTCATCGTCAAGCATGTGATGCGCAACGCCATGATTCCGGTGGTCACGCTGATCGCGCTGCAGGTGCCTGCGGTGTTTGGCGGCGCCATCGTCACCGAGCAGATATTCCGCATTCCCGGCATCGGCTCGCTGCTGATCTCCTCCATTCTCTCCAATGACACCCCGGTCGTGATGGCCGTGACCTTCGTGTTCGCCTGTCTGGTGGTGCTCTTCAATCTCATCGCGGATGTGCTGTATGGCTGGCTTGACCCTCGCATCTCCCTCCGCTGAGCGGGGCGTCTACTCGCCCTGGCGCGAGACGTGGCGGCGCTTCAGCCGGCACAAGCTCGCCGTCGTCAGCGCGTTTCTGCTTCTCATCCTGATTCTTGCGGTGGTGATCGGTCCCTTCATCTGGCGTGTTTCGATCAACGACATCGATATCGTGGCGGGCATGCAAGGCCCGTCGCTGGCTCATCCGTTCGGCACCGACGATCTCGGTCAGGATATTCTGGCGCGCATGATTTATGGCGGCCGCATCTCGCTCGCGGTTGGGCTCGCCGCGATGCTAGTGTCGGTGTTCATCGGCACGCTGGTCGGCGCGGTCGCCGGCATGTCGCGCGGCGCGCTCGGGTACGGATTGATGTGGCTCACCGACCTCTTTCTGTCGCTGCCGCAGCTGCCGCTGCTCCTGCTGCTGATTTATCTGTTCCGCGACGGGTTGAAGCAGGTGTTCGGCCCCGAGGGCGGCATCTTCATCCTGATCGTCCTCGTGATCGGCGGTTTGCGCTGGATGCCGGTGGCGCGCCTGGTGCGTGCGCAGTTCCTGTCGATCCGCGAGAAGGAGTTCGTCGAGGCCGCGCGTGCACTCGGTGCGAGCCCGGTGCGGCAGGTGGTGAAGCACATCCTGCCCAATGCGCTTGGTCCGGTGATCATCGCCGGCACCATCGACGTTGCCGCCGCGATCATCGCGGAATCGACGCTGTCCTTCCTCGGCCTCGGCTTTCCGCCGGATACCCCGACCTGGGGCCGGCTGCTGTACGATGCCAAGGACTTCCTCGACATCGGCCCGCACTGGGCCTTGTTTCCGGGCGGCGCGATCTTCATCGCGGTGGTCGCCATCAACTTCATCGGCGACGGTCTGCGTGACGCGCTCGATGCGCGACGGGTGATCTGATGGCGCCGCTGCTCGAGATCAAAGGTCTCAAGACCCACTTCTCCACCGACGACGGCATCCTGCAGGCCGTCGATGGCGTCGACATCACCATCAACAGGGGCGAGACGCTCTGCGTCGTCGGCGAGTCCGGTTGCGGCAAGACCGTCACCGCGATGTCGATCCTGAAGCTGATCGCGATGCCGCCGGGCCGCATCGCGGCCGGCGAGATCATCTTCGAGGGCCGCGATCTGGTGCCGCTGACGAGCAACCAGCTCGACGAGATCCGGGCCAAGGAGATCGGCTTCATCTTCCAGGAGCCGATGACCTCGCTCAATCCGGTGCTGACGGTCGGCGAGCAGATCGCCGAGAGCCTGCGCCGCCACGAGAACGTCACGAGGAAGCAGGCACTCGAGCGCACCATCGAGATGCTGAAGCTGGTCCAGATCCCCAACGCCGAAGGCCGTGTGCACAACTATCCGCACCAGTTCTCGGGCGGCATGCGCCAGCGCGTGATGATCGCGATGGCGCTGGCCTGCAAGCCAAAGCTGATCATCGCCGACGAGCCGACCACCGCGCTAGACGTCACCATCCAGGCGCAGATCCTCGACCTGCTCCAGGACATGAAAGAGCGCTTCGGCATGGCGGTGATGCTGATCACCCATGCCATGGGTGTCGTCGCCGAGACGGCGCAGCGTGTCGTCGTGATGTATGCCGGCAAGGTGGTGGAGGAGGCGGATGTCGACGCTCTCTTCGCCGATCCGCGCCATCCCTACACGCAGGGCCTGATCCGCTCGATCCCGCGCATCGATCTCGACAGCGAGCACAAGACGCGGCTCGAGGCGATCGGCGGCTCGGTGCCGATCCTGATCAATCCGCCGGTCGGCTGCCGCTTCGCGCCGCGCTGCAAGTTTGCCATGGACGTCTGCACCGAGAAGGAGCCGCTGCTGCGCCAGATCGCGCCCGGCCATCGCATGGCTTGCCATCTGGGAGATGTGCAGTTGGGAGACGCGGCAGGAGCACTGGCATGAGCGAACCCCTGCTCCGCGTCAGCGGCCTGAAGAAATATTTCCCCGTGCTTGGCGGGCTGTTGTCGCGCCAGGTCGGCACCGTCTATGCGGTCGACGGCGTGTCGTTCTCGGTCAATCGCGGCGAGACGCTCGGTCTCGTCGGCGAATCCGGTTGCGGCAAGTCGACGACCGGGCGTTGCGTGCTGCGCCTGATCGAGCCGACCGATGGTGAGGTCGTATTCGACGGCCAGGACGTCGGCAAGCTAGGCGGCAACGACCTGCGCGCGATGCGGCGGAACATGCAGCTCGTGTTCCAGGATCCGTTCGCCTCGCTCAATCCGCGCATGACGGTCGGCGCCATTCTCGGCGAAGCCCTCGTTATTCATAAGCTCGGGTCGTCGGCCAAGGAGCGTGAGGATCGCGTCGCAAGCCTGCTCGTGAAGGTCGGCCTCAAGGCCGAGCACATGCGCCGCTACCCGCACGAATTCTCCGGCGGCCAGCGCCAGCGCATCGTGATCGCGCGTGCGCTCGCGGTCGAACCGAAGCTGATCGTCTGCGACGAGCCGGTGTCCGCGCTCGACGTCTCGATCCAGGCGCAGGTCATCAACCTCCTGGAAGATCTCCAGGCCGAGTTGAACCTCACCTATCTCTTCGTCGCGCACGACCTTTCGGTGGTCGAGCACATTTCGGACCGCGTCGCGGTGATGTATCTCGGCCGCATCGTCGAGCTGGCGAAGGCGAGCGACCTCTATCGCAATCCGCAGCATCCCTACACCAAGGCGCTGCTCTCCGCCGTTCCGGTGCCGGATCCCAAGCTCAAGCGCAACCGCATCCGTCTCAAGGGCGACGTGCCGAGCCCGATGAAGCCGCCGGCAGGCTGTCACTTCCACACCCGTTGCCCGATCGCCCAGCCACGCTGCGCGGAAAGCGCGCCGGAACTGAAGGAAGGCGCAGGCGGGCACTTCGTGGCGTGCCATCTGGCCTGAGGTGCGCGGTGCATAGGTCGTCGGAGGCCTTGATCCCAAGGGACCGGCCGGCGTAGGGGAGCGCATGAGCCAGGTACAGGATGTAACTCTCGGCGCGGTTGATATGGACCGTGCGACGGATCGCGTTGCGGAAGCGCGCAGGGCGCTGTGGGGATCGGCGCTCGGCTATGCCATGGATGGGTTCGACCTCCTCATCCTCGGCTTCATGCTGACGGCGATTTCGAAAGACCTTCATTTCACCCAGCCGCAGGCGGCCTCGCTGGTGACGGGAACGCTGGTCGGCGCGGTCGTTGGCGGCTTGGTCTTTGGCATGTTGTCGGACCGGCTCGGCCGCGTGCGGGTTCTGACCTGGAGCATCGTCCTGTTCGCGGTTTTCACCGGCCTGTGTGCGCTGGCCCAGGGCTATTGGGACCTGCTGACCTACCGGGCCATCGCCGGCATCGGCCTCGGCGGCGAATTCGGCATCGGCATGGCCCTGGTGGCCGAGGCCTGGCCCGCGAGCAAGCGGGCGCGGGCAACGTCCTATGTGGGGCTTGGCTGGCAGTTTGGCGTGCTGACGGCGGCGCTGGTGACGCCGGTGCTGTTGCCGATCATTGGCTGGCGCGGGATGTTTGCACTCGGCGTGTTTCCGGCGGTGGTCGCTTACGTCATCCGGCGCAAGCTGCACGAACCGGACGTCTTCATCGCGCACAAGGCGAATGCGGCGAATACCGGCTCGTCACTTCACGCGCTCGTCGCCGATGCGGAGACGATCCGGATCGGCATCGGCATGATCATTCTCTGCTCGGTGCAGAATTTCGGCTATTACGGCATCATGATCTGGCTGCCGAACTATCTCTCGACGCGATTCGGCTACGGCCTGACACAATCGGCGCTCTGGACATCAGTCACCATCGCCGGCATGGCACTCGGCATCTTCCTGTTCGGTCATGCGGCTGATCGTTTCGGCCGCCGTGCGGCGTTTCTGACCTACATGCTGGGCGCGGCCGTCATGGTGGTGGTCTATTCGCAACTGACGAGTGCTGGTGCGCTGCTGATCGGCGGAGCCGCGATGGGCTTCTTCGTCAACGGCATGCTTGGCGGCTACGGCGCGCTGATGAGCGAGCTGTATCCGACCGCGGCGCGCGCCACTGCGCAGAACGTGTTCTTCAATATCGGTCGCGCCGTTGCCGGCTTCGGTCCGCTGGTCGTCGGCATCGTCAGTGTCGCTTACGGCTTCCCGACCGCAATCGCAGGCCTTGCACTGCTCTACCTCATCGACATCGTGGCGTTGCTCGCGCTCATCCCGGAGCGGCGCGGCGTCGATCTCGCCTGACGGAGCAGCCCGTTCGCCCGCGTTGGCCATGCCCGGAGAGCGATGGATCCGTCATGCGCTCTTGGCGGGCCAGGGGACGACCTGCCCCGCCATCACGAGCCGGTCACGACCGCTGTCCTTGGCGGCGTAGAGCGCGCGGTCGGCAGCTGCGATCAGCGTGCTGCAGTCCGTCGCGATCTGGGACGGGAAACTCGTCGCGGCGCCGACGCTGGCCGTCACCAGCCGGGAAGCCGGATTTTGCGCATGCGGCATGGCGAGATCGTGCAGCGCCTGGCGGACTCCTTCGCCGACCTCGGCGCAGCCGTCCGGGCCGGTGTTCGGTAGCAGAACGACGAATTCCTCGCCGCCATAGCGCGCTGCGAGGTCGGCCGGGCGCCTGGCCTGTGTGGATAGGATCCGGCCCAGCGCGCGCAGACACCCGTCGCCGGCCAAATGTCCGTAATGGTCGTTGAACTTCTTGAAATGATCGAGGTCGATCAGCAGAAGTGATAGCTGCGTGCCATCGCGCCGGGCGCGCGCCCATTCGTCGGCCAGGCGTTCATCGAATGCGCGCCGGTTGGCAAGCCCGGTGAGGCCGTCGGTCGTCGCAAGCGCGGCGAGCTTGTCCTGAAGGTCTTTCTGCTCGGTCATATCGCGCACGACAGCGACGACGCCGTCGATCTCGCCACTGTCCGACGCCAGCGTCACGTGCAGTGCCGCCTCGGCCCAGATCTCGCCCTTGTCGCGATGGCGCTGGCGATAGACGAACCGCGCTTCCTCGGCTTCGCCGTTCTTCAGCGCGGCGATGGCCTGCTCGACCCGTTCCATGTCATCCGGGTGGATGCCGGCCAGAGCCGACGTGCCCAGCAGTTCCTCGGCGGGCCAGCCGGTGATGCGCACGCATGCGGGAGAGACGTAGAGCAGCCGGTTATCCAGCCCGATCCGGGTCACCATGTCGCTGGATTGCTCGGCCAGCAAGCGGAAATTTGCTTCCTTGGCGACGAGGACCTGTGCCATGCGCTGCCGCTGCGACAACTGACGGACCAGATAGAAGCCGATCGCCGCGATCAGCAGGACGAGGCAGAGGACAACGGTCATGCGTACGCCCGCCGCGCGGCGCCAGGGGGCCAGCACGTCATCCTGCGACTTGCTCGCCAGCACCATCAGGGGATAGCGGCTGCTGCGCTGGTAGTAGCTCAGCCGCTGCACGTTATCCAGCGGCGACTTGAAATAGTAGACCGCCGCAGCCGGACGGCTTTTCCATTGCTTGAACAACGGAGCATTGGACAGGTCGCGTCCGACGAAGGCGCTGCTCTCGTCGCGGCTGCGCGCCAACATGATGCCGTCGTTGTTCAGCAGCGACGCCGAGCTGTGCGGACCGAGGTCGAAGCGTTCGTAGAACTTGACGAAATAGCTGACGTCAATCGTCAGCAGGGCGACGCCGCCGAAGCTTCCGTCGGGATGGTTGATCCGGCGCGACGCAGTGATGATCCACTGGCCGCCGGCGCGGCTCCTGACGGGGCGCCCGATCAGCGTGTCGCGATCCCGCGAATCGCGATGACGCTGAAAATATTCGCGGTCGCTGTTGTTGAGTCCGGAGAAATCGACATGCTCAGTAGTGGCAAGCCAGCGGCCGGTCTCGTCATAGACGAAGATGCCGCGAATGCGCTCCGACGATTTGCGGGTCGGCAAATACGCCTGGAGCCTTGTGATCGTATCGGGGCCGGTCCCGTCGAGCTCGAGCCGGTGGACTAGTCCGACCAGGATCGTATCGGTGAGCTCGAACGTGTCGTCCGCGTGCTGGATCAGCGAATGCGCCAGATTGGTAACGTCGATCTCGGCGCTTCTGAGCTCCGCATCGCGCGTTTCCCATTCGCGCCAGACGCTCAAGCCCAAAATCGTCACGCAGATCAGCGCAACGAATCCCGCCGCCCAGAGCGGAAGGTGGGTCTTGCCGAGTTCGCGGCTGGTGACCATCGGGTTTGCTCCAATTCGGTGCAAACCTCTCACTTTGGCCTTAACGGCCCATTGCAACAACTGTGATGATTGCGCGGGGCCGTACTCAACCGGAGGGAGTTGTCGGCATTTCGATCCAGTTTCGTCGGCGGATGTTAACCACGGTTCCGCGGCGTGATGTTTTCACCTCGCGCTTGCCGCTTCACCCATCCAGCGTAAATCCGACGCGCAGCGTTACCTGGTAGTGGCGCACCGCGCCGTTCTCGATGTGGCCGCGTGTCTGCACCACCTCGAACCATTTCATCTCGCGCACGGTCTTGGACGCGCGGCCGATCGCGTTCTTGACCGCGTCCTCGATCGAAGTCTCGGACGATCCGACCAGTTCCAGGATCTTGTAGACATGATCCTTCTCGGCTGCCGGCATGGTGGGCCTCCCTCGGTTGCGCTGCGGCGTCAGCCGTCGCGGGGTCTTTGATCTGAACGGGCGCGGACCTTTCCGGTTCCGTCGCCCGCCATGGCCCGCATGCGCCAATCGCGGTGGAGCAGGCCGGGCTCGCCTGCCAAGCGCCAACGGACGTAATCGCTTCAGTGCGCGGAGCTATGCGGGCTCGCCATGCAGGCGGATGGCGGCAGGCTTGGCGTCGCGCAGCAGGCACCGCAGCAATATCGCGAGTACCGCCATGAGGGCGAAGCCGCCAACGGCCGGAGCCACGTGATTTTGCAGGTCGCTCGCGGTGACGTTCTCTGCGGACAGCCGGGCCGATTGCAGCAGCCCATAGGCGTTAGCCAGCAGGAGCAGGGCGTAGACCGCGCTGCGTTCGCGCGAGCTCGCCAAGCTGGCAAAGTCCGGAAGCAGCAGGGCAAGCCCGATCCCCACGATCGGCAGGTCATAGTCGTAGGCGTAGGGGCTGATCATCACGGAGACGACCGCGACGATGCCGAGCGCGAAGCGGGGAGACGGTCCGCGAGCAACCGCAAGTGCGACGGCGGCCAGCGCAAGACCTGCCATTGCCATCTGCCCCCAGAACGCTCCAGTGGCGGGGAGGCCGGCGTTGTACAGGGCCGCATAGGCCGAGATCATCCGAAACAGCTGGTAGCGGCCTTCCTCCAGAAAGCCTGCGGCTTCCCGGATGCTGCCGAGCCACGCGAGCCAGATTTGCGGACCGAAGGCGAGCGTGCAGAGGAGCGAGCTCGCGACCACCACGATCGCGGCGGTCAGCACCGCCGGCCAGCGGCGCGTCAACAGCATGTAGATGCCGGCCGCAACGGCCAGATGAGGCTTGATGACCATCAGGCCGAGCGTGATGCCGGCGAGCACCGGGCGCCGTTCCGCGTTAATGCAGATCAGCCCGATCAGCGCGCCGGTCAACAGGCCGTTCTGGCCGATAGCGATCGTGATCGCGATAGCCGGGAAAAACACGACGAGCACGAGCGCGAAGTTGTTTCCGGCGATGGCGCGGAGCGTCATCAGATAGGCCGCCAGCGTGACCGCCGTGAAGAGAAAATAGGCGACCCAGCCCGGAAGAAACGCGAGGGGCGCAAGCACCAGGTCGAATTGCGGCGGGTAGGTCCAGGGCATGACGTCGGCCGGGCCGCCGGCTGCCGCGAGCTGCATCTTCGTGAATGACGCGAATTGGTAGGTCAGGTCGAGATCCTCGAGCCAGATTCGTTGCGCCACGATGTGGAAGGCGGTGAAGTCGGGTGTCTGGTTGCCGTACCAGAGGCCGCCTTCGAAGAACCGGAAGGCCTTGAAGATCAGTATGGCTGCGAGGAGCGAGAGAATGACGCAGACATAGATCGTCCGCTTCCGTGGCGAGGCTTGAATCTGCTCCAGGGTTGCGGTGAGCATATATGACGACCTTACGGCGAGACTGCGCTTTGCAGCTCAGATTGCCGAGCGGGCCTTAAGGGACGGTAACGAACCGGAAAGGATTCCGGCTTTGGATCGCAATTTGCGGTCCGAAGCCGCCACCGGCCATCGTTAACGACAGGCTGAACGGACGGTTGGATCCGATAGCCCTGGAATTACCGATTAAAGTCTTTGCGTATCAGGTGAGGCGAGCGGAGGACCGGTCCTCGCTCGGACTGCAACCGTGATCGCGAGGTCGTTTTGTGATGCGTCAACGGTTTCGACCGCTCGAACGGATCGAGTCCTAGCACAGCGCGACGAGCGAGCGCTACGGATCCAGCTCCGTATCCCAATAGAGATAGTCCAGCCAGCTGTCGTGCAGGTAGTTCGGCGGGAACAGGCGGCCGTTGCGGTGGAGCTGGTGCACGGTCGGCGCGAAGGCGTGCTGGCGCGGAAACATCTTGGCCTGCGCCGGCGTGAGATTGCCCTTGCGCAGGTTACAGGGCGAGCACGCCGCGACCACGTTCTCCCAGGTGGTCTGGCCGCCTTTGCTGCGCGGGACGATGTGATCGAAGGTGAGGTCTTCAGGCGAGCCACAATACTGGCAGGCGAAACGATCGCGCAGGAAGACGTTGAACCGGGTGAAGGCGGGATGCGTGGTCGGCTTGACGAAGGATTTGAGCGAAACCACGCTCGGCAGCTGCATTTGCAGCGTGGGGCTGTGAACCGCCTGATCGTAATGCGCTACGATATTGACGCGATCGAGGAACACCGCCTTGATCGCGTCCTGCCACGACCACAGAGACAGTGGGTAGTAACTCAGCGGCCGGAAGTCCGCGTTGAGGACCAGCACCGGCCAACTGCCTTGCGAGACATGTGCGTTCAAGTAACGCTCCCGGCCTCCAATATACGCTGCGAAGCAGCATGTATTGACATACTACATGCAGCGTGACGGGATTGTGAAGCCCGTTGAGCGACTTATTCAGGCGCAAGCAATACGGCGGCGGGGTGGCAGATGCTCAAAAACGCCGCGATTTGGGGAGGCCGTGCCCCGGAATGATGGGCTGGGCTACTCCTGCACCCGCTCCAGCTTCTGCAAGCACCGCGTCGCGCGGACCGCGGCCGGCATCTCCTCGTCCGGAAAGCTCGTCTTCCAGTCGGTGACGCCGACTTCGCCGACATAGATATCGCCCTTCGAATCCAGCGCGATGCCATGTGGTGCCAGAAACTTTCCGCTGGCGACACCCGGGCCTTGCTCGCCGCCGAGCCGCGCGATGCGCTTTCCCGTGGCGTCCACGATCGACAGCCGCGGGCCGAGATTGGGCACCTTGCGATTGACGGCCATGCCGGGGCCGAGCTCGCCGATGACGAAGGTCGGGCTCTTGCCCCTGCCGCAGCAGCACAGCGCACAGGGGCGGTGCAGATTGTTCCACTGCGTCTCGTATTTGCCCTCGCCGTTGAACACCTGCACGCGATGGTTCTCGCGATCGGCGACATAGACCCAGCCATCGGCATCGGTGGCGATGTTGTGCACGATGTTGAACTGGCCGGGATCCGTGCCCGGCTCGCCCCAGCTTTTGATAAGCTTGCCGTCGGGCGTGTATTTGTGCACGCGGGCATTGCCATAGCCGTCGGAGACGTAGATCTCGCCCTTCGGCGACAGCGCGGTGTGGGTGCATCGATGGAACGGCTCGCCGCTCATGAATGGCGCAGGCTTTGCGGGAATGCCGATCGTCAGCAGCACCTTGCCGTCGGTGGTGCATTTGCGCACGGTGTGGTCGCCGTCATCGGTGCAGTAGAGATTGTCGTCGGCATCGATGTGCAGCCCGTGCGCGCGCGAGAACAGGCCTTCGCCAAAGCTGCGCAGGAAATTGCCCTCGCGGTCGAGCACCACCATCGGATGGGCGCCGCGGTTGAAGACATAGACGCGGTCCTTGCTGTCGACCGCCACCGAGGCGACGTCGGTGAGCTGCCAGCCGTCGGGAAGCTTCGCGAAATTTTCGACGACGCGGTAGCGGTGTTCGCCGGTGCCGAGAATCGCTGGCATGTGTTGTCCCCTCTTCAGTTGCCTCTGTCTTGCTCGTTTGCAGCCGCGGCCCGTCCCAAAATCCCCTCCTCGATCGCCTTGATCTGCAGCGCAAGAAATTTCGAGTTGATCCGGCACTGCGCGAGGCTGCCGGCGATGAACCACAGGCCGGGCTGCCCGGTGCGCGCATACATGTTGCGCAGCTCGAAACCATCGCCAAAGCCCCAGACCGGGCCGATACGGTCGGCGACGCCGTCGCCGAACATCTTTCGCACGAGGTATTCCTGTGGCTTGTAGCCGGTCGAGAGCACGATGAGATCGGCTGCGATGGTAGTGCCATCATTCAGCTGCGCGCCATCGGCCGTGAAGCCGTCGATGTCCTCGAATTGCTTCAGCTCGATCGCGCCTTCGACGATCAGGTTGGAGCAGCCGACGTTGAAGTAATAGCCGCCGCCGCGGGTGAGGTATTTGAACTGCCAGCCGGTGCCGGCCTCGCCGAAGTCGAGCTTGAAGCCGACGCGGCGCAGTCCGTCGAGCAGCTCCTTGTCGAGCTCCTTCGACTGTTCCGTCAGCATCACATGGGTCTTCTTCGCCAGCGGCGTCGGCATCGAGGTCGCGATCAGATCGTTGTCCTCGAGCGTGCCCTCATTGTAGATCGCATAGGCCAACTGTGCCGACGGCTCGATATTGGTGACCAGCGTCGGCGAACGCTGCACCAGCGTCACCTTGGCGCCACTGGAATGAAGATCCTGCGCGATGTCGTGACCGCTGTTGCCGGTGCCGATGACGATGGCGCGCTTGCCGTGCCAGTTCTCGCCGTCCTCGTAGCGGCTGGAATGCAGCAGCGTGCCCTTGAAACGATCGAGAGTCGGAATATCAGGCACGTTAGCGATGCCGCTGACTCCGGTTGCCATGATCACATGACGCGGATGCATGGTGCGCTTGCTGCCGTCGGTGCGGCGCAGCGTCACCGTCCAGCGTCCCTTGGCCTCGTCATAGGCGCCGCCTTCGAATTCGGTGCTGGTCCAGAAGTTTAGCTCCATCGCGTCGACGTAAGCTTCGAACCAGTTCGCGAGCTTGTCCTTGGGGATGTAGGTCGGCCAGCTCGGCGGGAACGGCATGTAGGGCAGGTGATTGACCTGCACCTGGTTGTGCAGGGTGAGCGCGTGATAGCGCTTGCGCCAATTATCGCCGACCCGCGTCTCGCGATCGACGATCAGCGTGTCGATCTGCAACTGCTTCAGCCGCGCCGCGATCGCGAGCCCGGCCTGGCCGCCGCCAACCACCAGTACGGCGGGATCACGATCGGAATAGTCGCGCGAGGCCTTGCGCAAGTCGAGCCAGTTCGGCCCGCGGAAATTGCGCGAATAGGCCTGGCCGCGCGGTCGCGACGTGCCGAGCTGTTCCTCAAAACCTTTGAGCTCGTCGAGCGCGGTAAGTAGCGTCCACGCCGTCAAACGATCGCCGTCGGCGGCATCGGGCACGAGCCGCAAGATGCCGCTGCCGCGGCCCTGCGCGGTCTCGAAATTGAAGATCGCCTCGATATTGTTTGTGCCGGCACGTGTCACCCAGCGCGGCGCTGCGCGGTTCGTGGCGATCCTGAGATTGCTCGGCGCCGCATTGGGTGCGAGGCCGGTCAATGCTCGAGCGACGTTATCGCGTCCGGCGATGGTTTGTAGATTCCAGCTTAGTGCCAGCACATCGCGCCAGAAACATTCGGCGACGAACATGCGGTCGAGAGCAGCGCGATCGGATCGAGCAAGCGTGCGCTCGAATTCGTCCAGCCAGGCTTGCGCGGAGACGGAAATATCCTTCGTCTTGTCCAGCATACGCGACCTCGTGCCGTCTTCGCGGCGTTTCCTCTGGCGTTTCCTCTGAGGTCGGACGCTATACTGGTTCAGTCGATGTCGAAAGCGCGTTACCCGAGCAGCGAGAGCATGTGGCTCTGCTCGGGCGGAATGCGCCTCATGTTGTTGGCGGCGAAATCCCGGCTTGTGACTGTGCCGGCATCTCGTTGACCACGCACGCTTCGTTGCAACAGCAACATAGTTTTGAACGCTGTTCCGCGGCCTCACGCCGAAAGCACGCCCTCGCGCTTTTTCACCGCGCGGTAATAGCTCCACCACAGATGCGCGGCAGCACCACGGAACGGACGCCAGGGCTCGGCGAGCGGCGCCATCTGCTTTTCCGTCGGCCGTGCCTGAAGGCCGAGGCCAATCTTGATGCCCTCCTGCACGGCGAGGTCGCCGGCCGGCCAGGCATCGCCATGGCCGAGGCAAAACAGGAGATAGACGTCCGCCGTCCAGGGCCCGATGCCGGGCAGCGAGATCAGCGTGTGATGCGCGGCATCCGCATCTTCTTCGGCGAGCACGTCGAGATTCACCCGCTCCGCGATGATCTCGCGCGCGAGATGTTTCAGTGTCTTGATCTTGGCGGCCGACAGGCCGAGCCGCCCCAGCCGGTCGGTGCGGGCACGGCGCACGGCCTCGTGGTCGAACGGATCGAAGGCGGCGGACAGGCGTCCCCAGATCGCCGCGGCGCTCGCGGTCGAGAGCTGCTGTCCACAGACGATATGGGCAAGTCCCGCAAACCCCGGCTCGCGCCGCCGTAACGCCGGCATGCCCGCGATCTCGAGCACCGGCTTCAGACGCGGATCGCGCTTGACCAGCGTATGGACGGCCTCTTCGAGATCGGACTGGGCTTCGAGGTGGATGGTCATGGTTGCCTAACTCGTGATGCGCGGGCTTGACCCGTGCATCCATCTCATATCGTAACAGGGTCTTGGAAGATGGATGGCCGGGTTATGGGCGAGCGGAAGCGACGCCGTCCTTGACGGCTATGCACGGCCATGACGAGATCTTTGCCTATGCCGCCACCCGTTTTCCGATTTGCCCCCAGCCCGAACGGCCTCTTGCATCTCGGCCACGCCTATTCGGCGCTGCTCAATTTCGATCGCGCGCAGCAAACCGGCGGGCGGCTGCTGCTGCGGATCGAGGACATCGACGCGACGCGCTGCCGGCCGGAGTTCGAGACGGCGATTGATGAGGACCTCGCCTGGCTGGGGATCACCTGGGAGACGCCGGTGCGGCGGCAGTCGGAGCATCTCGCCGATTATCGCGCTGCGTTGGAAAAACTCGCCGCGCTCGGCCTCGTCTATCCCGCCTTCGAAAGCCGCGCCGAGATCGCCAGGCTCGTGGCTGCGCGCGAGGCCCATGGACCATGGCCGCGCGATCCCGACGGTGCACCGCTCTATCCCGGTAACGCGAAATCGCTGGCGGCCGGCGAGCGGTCGCGTCTGATCGATACCGGCGCGGCTTACGCGTTGCGGCTCGACATGGCGGCCGCCTGCCGGCGCGTTGCCGGCCTGACCTGGAATGAGTTGGGTGAGGGCCCCGATGGCGAGCGCGGCACGGTCGCCGCACTGCCCGAGGCGTGGGGCGACGTGATCCTGGCCCGCAAGGAGACGCCGACCAGCTACCATCTGTCCGTCGTGGTCGACGACGCGCTCCAGGGTGTGAGCGAGATCGTGCGCGGCCAGGACCTGTTCCACGCCACCTCGGTCCACCGCCTGCTCCAGGCTCTGCTCGGCCTGCCTGAGCCCGCCTACCGCCACCACCGCCTGATTCGCGACGCCCACGGGCGGAAGCTGTCGAAATCGGACCGCTCGACCGGTCTGCGGGAGTTACGCGCTGCGGGCATATCGCCCGCCGGTATCCGCACGTTCGTGGGATTAGGCTAAGTTTCTCTGGGGGTTAGCAAAACGCCGCCGTGACTCCAGGGGTTCCGCCGTGCCATGCTTAGCCGATAGCCAGGGGTTCGAAGGGGATATACTTCGAAGGGGATTTATGGCGGCGAAAACGCGCACTACGCGGGCGTCCAGGCGACCGCCGCGGAAGCGACCCGCGGCGGCCGGTAAGGTACGCAAGCGCGGCGCCAAGCCGGCCGCACCGGACATGGTTCAGGTGGCGCTGGCCGCCTTTGCCCACGAGGTCCGCACCCCCCTGACCGGGATTCTGGCGATCAGCGACCTGCTCTCGACCTCCGATCTCGGCGAGCGGGAACGGCGCTGGGCCGATACCATCAAGGCCGGTGCCGAGCATCTGGCGAACCTTGCCACGCTATTCGTCGATGCCGCCAAGACCGGCAAGGGCGCGGGCGGCAGCACGCTGCGGCAGGATTTGTTCGATCTGCGGGCGCTCGCCCGCAGCACCGGCGATTCGCTCGCCGGCCGCGCCGCCGCCAAGGGTCTTCAGGCCGAGGTCGATATCTCCGACAAGCTTGCGGGCCTCGTGGTCGGCGATCCCGTCCGCCTCCGCGCCGCGCTCGAGAATCTGATCGACAATGCCGTGAAGTTCACTGACCAGGGCGGCGTGGCGATATCGGCGACGCCCTGGCGCCCCGCCAAGGACAGCGGAAGAGGCAAGACCAAGGACAAGGTGAAAGGCAAGCGCAAAGTCGGCGTCGCCTTTGCGGTGTCGGACAGCGGCATCGGCCTGACCATGGCCGAGATCAAGCGGCTGTTCCGCCCGTTCACCCAGGCCAATGTCACCATCGCTTCGCGCTTCGGCGGCGCCGGGCTCGGTCTGTCCTCGGTGAAGCAGCTGGCGCGCGCGATGGGCGGCGACATCACGGTCGCGCCACGGCGCGGCGGTGGTGCCACCTTCACGCTGACGGTGTCGCTGGATGCGGCGGGTCCCGCGAAGTCCCGCAAATCGGGCGGTGAGGAGCCGAATGCGCTGGCGGCGTTGCGCGTGCTCAGCGTGGAGGACAATCCGTTCGGCCGCGTCGTGCTCAACACAATTTTGACCGAGCTCGGTCATCATGCCGAGTTCATCGGCCGCGGCGAGGACGCGGTGAACCGGCTCGCGCAGGGCGGTTTCGATGCGGTGCTGATGGATATGGTGTTGCCGGGCATCGACGGCGTTGAGGCGATCCGCCGGATCCGCACGATGCAGGCGCCGCTGGCTCAGATCCCGATCATAGGCGTGTCCGGTCGCGGCGAGGACGAGGCGGCGTCGCGCGAGGCCGGCGCCAACGCCTTCCTGGTCAAGCCTGTGTCCCCGCGGGCTTTAGCGACTGCGCTGCTTGAAGCGAGACGCCGTGAGGAAGCCGCGACTTGATGATCGCGGCGTTGAGCTCGCCGCCGAAGACGAAGATCGCGGCGATGAAATACAGAAACACCAGCGCGATGATCACCGAGGCGAGCCCCGCATACATCGTGACGTAATTGTTGGCGAAGCGCGCCAGGTACTGGCCGAACACGACGCCCGAGATCAGCGACGCCACGATGGTGAAGACGATGCCGGGCAGGATCTGGAGGAAGCCGCGCCGTCCGGCCGGCAGCCAAGTATGCAGGATGATCAGCGCCACCACCAGCGCGCTGATGGTGATGCCGTAGCGCAGCCAGGTCAGGATGCTCTCGTTGGATTCGACGAACAGCGGAATGTGGCGTCGCGCTGCCTCGATGAAGAGCGGGCCGAGCACGATCAGGAATGCCATGGCAAGCGCGGTGATGGCCGCGACCAGCGTGTAGCCGATCGATTCCAGCCGCAGCCAGTACCAGCGCCGCATCTCCACCACCGCATAAGCGCGGTTCAGCGCAACGCGAAGCGCCTCGACGCCGTTCGAGGCGAAGTAGACCGACAGCACCGCGCCGATCGTCAGCACGCCGGTGCGGGTGGTGGTCAGCACGTCGTGGATCTCGCCGGAGAGCGCATCCGCCACTTGCGTGGGCCACACCTGAAGCATCAGACCAGCGGCCTGGTCGGCGAGCTCCTTGGAGCCGAAGAAGCCGGCCAGCGACGTCAGCACGATCAGGAACGGGAACAGCGCCATCAGCGTCGACAGCGCGATGTGGCTCGCGATCGCCCAGCCGTCGTCGGCCAGGAAGGTATAAAACGCGTCCATCGCGACGACGTAGATGTAGCGGATCGCTCTCAAGATCATTGGGCTAACATCTGATATAATTGGCCTAAAAGCCAGATCGCGAAAACGCTACCCGTTTCCCCCGTTGTCATTCCGGGGCGATGCGTAGGACCGCGCGGAGCGCAAGCCCGAGCATCGAGCCCGGAATGACGGCGTGCGCCATAGCGGACCGGCGCACACGGTGTTATCTAGCCCTGATGGCATCTCTCCTGAGTACTTTCATCCTGCCGGTGGCAGCCGGCGCCGTGGCGATTGTGCTGCTGCTCGGTCTCGTCAACATGATGCGCGGCGGCTCGCCCAACACCTCGCAGAAGTTGATGCGCTTGCGCGTACTGCTTCAGTTCGTGGCGATCGTGGTTGCCATGCTCGCCGTCTGGGCCATGGGGCGCTAACATGGTCGTGCTCAACCGCATCTACACCAAGACTGGTGACGACGGCACGACAGCACTCGGAACCGGCGAGCGCCGTCCGAAATATGATTTGCGCATCGCGGCCTATGGCACGGTCGACGAGACCAATGCCGCGATCGGCGTTGTTCGCCTGTACACAAAGGATGCGCCCGAGCTCGATGCGATGCTCGGCCGGATCCAGAACGATCTATTCGACCTTGGCGCTGACCTCGCGGTGCCCGAGCGGGAAGGCAAAGCGGAACGGTTGCGCGTGGTGGCGAGCCAGGTCGAGCGGCTCGAGCACGATATCGACGCGCTCAACGACAAGCTCGCGCCGCTCACGTCTTTCGTGCTGCCGGGCGGCACGCCGGCCGCCGCCTACCTTCATGTCGCCCGCACGATTTGCCGCAGGGCGGAACGTATGATGGTGGAACTGGCGGCCCGGCCCGGAGAGCCGGTCGGTGCAGCTGGCATCCAGTATATGAACCGCCTGTCGGACTTCCTGTTCGTGGCCAGCCGTGCGGCCAACCATAATGGCGCCGGCGACGTGCTCTGGATTCCGGGCCAGAACCGCTGACCCATTGAGCAGCGCATTTCCAAGGTCTAAAATTTGGCCCTGTCGCGCGTTGACCGGGCCGGATCAGGCCTTTAGGTTCCGCGCCAGTTGAATAGCCCCCCTCCCAAATTGAGTGAAAGAGGATCGATGAAGGTCTTAGTGCCGGTAAAGCGGGTGGTCGATTACAACGTCAAGGTCCGCGTCAAGAGCGATGGATCGGGCGTTGAACTCGCCAACGTCAAGATGTCGATGAATCCCTTCGATGAAATCGCGGTCGAGGAAGCGCTGCGCCTGAAGGAAGCCGGCAAGGCTACCGAGGTCGTGGTGGTCTCCATCGGACCGGCGCAGGCATCGGAGACGATCCGCACTGGGCTCGCCATGGGTGCCGACCGCGGCATCCTGGTGAAGGCCGACGGCACCGTCGAACCGCTCGCCGTCGCCAAGATCCTGAAGAAGGTCGCGGAAGAAGAGCAGCCCGGCCTGATCATTCTCGGCAAGCAGGCGATCGACGACGACAGCAATCAGACCGGCCAGATGCTGGCCGCGCTGCTCGGCTGGTCGCAGGCGACCTTCGCCTCGAAGCTCGAAGTTGAAGGAAGCGACTTCAAGGTCACGCGTGAAGTCGACGGCGGTCTGCAGACCGTGAAGCTGAAGGGGCCGGCGATCGTCACCACCGATCTTCGTCTTAACGAGCCGCGCTATGCCTCACTGCCCAACATCATGAAGGCCAAGAAGAAGCCGATCGCGGACAAGACCGTCGCCGATTACGGCGTCGACATCACCGCGCGCCTCGAAGTTCTGAAAACGGCTGAGCCCGCGGGCCGCAAGGCCGGCGTCAAGGTGAAGGACGTCGCCGAGCTGGTGTCGAAGCTCAAGAACGAAGCCGGGGTGCTCTGATGACGACGTTGCTGATTGCCGAACACGAACAGGAAGTCCTCAAGGACTCCACCAACAAGGCGCTGACCGCGGCGTCCCAGCTCGGCGGCGACGTCCATGTGCTGGTCGCCGGTGGCGGGCAGGGCACCAAGGCTGCGGCCGAGGCTGCCTCGAAGCTCACGGGCGTTGCCAAGGTGCTGGTCGCCGAAGGCGAGCCCTACGCGCACGATCTGGCCGAGCCGCTGGCCGCCCTGATCGTCTCGCTGGCGCCCTCCTATGACGCGATCGTCGCGCCCGCGACCTCGCGCTTCAAGAACGTGATGCCGCGCGTCGCAGCTCTGCTCGATGTCATGCAGGTCTCGGAGATCACCAAGGTGGTCGCGCCCGATACCTATGAGCGTCCGATCTATGCCGGCAACGCCATCCAGACGGTGAAGTCGAAGGACGCCAAGAAGGTCATCACGGTCCGTACCTCGACCTTCGCGGCGGCAGCTGCCGGCGGCAGCGCGCCGGTCGAGAGCGTTCAGGCTGCGGCCGATCCGGGCCTGTCGTCCTTTGTCGGCGAGGAAGTCGCCAAGAGCGACCGTCCTGAGCTGACCTCGGCCAAGATCATCGTCTCCGGTGGCCGCGCCATGCAGAGCCGCGAGAACTTCGCCAAGTACATCGAGCCGCTCGCCGACAAGCTCGGCGCCGGTGTCGGTGCCTCGCGCGCGGCGGTCGACGCCGGCTATGCGCCGAACGACTGGCAGGTCGGCCAGACCGGCAAGGTCGTGGCCCCCGAGCTCTATGTCGCGGTGGGTATTTCCGGCGCGATCCAGCATCTGGCCGGCATGAAGGACTCCAAGGTGATCGTCGCGATCAACAAGGACGAGGACGCGCCGATCTTCCAGGTCGCCGACTACGGCCTGGTCGCCGACCTCTACCAGGCGGTTCCGGAGCTGACGGCCGAACTCGGCAAACTCGGCAAGTAAAACGCGTTAAAAACACCGGCCGGAGGCATAAACTCCGGCCGGTGTTGCTTTTTCGAGGCGTTTTCTTTGGCGTGGGGCACGCCTTCGAAGCGATCCAATCTAGGTTTCGAGCCAGGATTCTGATCTAATCGAGCTTCTGATAAATCAGACTTCCCCGGCTCAGGGGATAGGCAGGGCGCGATCTGCGCGCCGTTCCGGTGGATGACATTATGGCGGCAGTAATCAAGAAGGTCGGCGTGATCGGCGCGGGTCAGATGGGCAATGGCATCGCGCATGTCGCGGCCTTGGCCGGCTTCGACGTGGTGCTCAACGACATCTCGGCCGACCGCCTCAAGTCGGGCATGGCGACGATCAACGGCAATCTGGCCCGCCAGGTCTCCAAGAAGGGCGTGACCGAGGACGACAAGGCCAAGGCGATGGCGCGCATCAAGCTCGCCGAGAAGCTCGACGACCTCGCCGACTGCGATCTCGTGATCGAGACCGCGGTTGAGAAGGAAGAGGTCAAGCGCAAGATCTTCCACGAGCTCTGCGCGGTGTTGAAGCCGGAGGCGATCGTCGCCTCCGATACGTCCTCGATCTCGATTACGCGGCTCGCCGCCGCCACCGACCGGCCCGAGCGCTTCATCGGCATTCACTTCATGAATCCGGTGCCGCTGATGGAGCTGGTGGAGCTGATCCGCGGCATCGCCACCGACGATTCGACCTTCGAGGCGTCCAAGGAATTCGTCGCCAAGCTCGGCAAGCAGGTCGCGGTCTCCGAGGATTTTCCGGCCTTCATCGTCAACCGCATCCTGCTGCCGATGATCAACGAGGCGATCTACACGCTGTACGAAGGTGTCGGCAACGTCGAGGCGATCGACGCGGCGATGAAGCTCGGCGCCCACCATCCGATGGGCCCGCTCGAGCTCGCCGATTTCATCGGTCTCGATACCTGCCTCTCGATCATGCAGGTGCTGCATGAGGGCCTGGCCGACTCCAAGTACCGCCCGTGCCCGCTGCTGGTGAAATACGTCGAGGCCGGCTGGCTCGGCCGCAAGACGCAGCGCGGCTTCTACGACTACCGCGGTGCCAAGCCGGTTCCGACGCGCTGATCCATCTTGTGACAATTCATGTCGCGTTAACCGCTCGCCCCTAGGCTGCCGCCGGTACGAGGATTTGCGTAATGGACACGATGGCGATGGTCAGCACCATGCTGGCCTCTCAGCAAGGCGCGCTGCAGTCGAACATCTCGGCAACGCTGATGAAGCAGAACGCGGATGCGGAGAAATCCGCCGTCCTGACGCTGCTGGGCGCTGGTCAGCCCTCGCTCGCCAATGTCGGCGCAGGCGTTGGCGGCAACCTCAATATCACCGCTTAAAGCGACGCAGCGGTCGGCCCCAGCGCGGCCCGGATCAGCCTGAGCGCGTCGTCGCTCGCCCATTCGGCCGGTCCCGCAATCGTCGCGATTTCGCAGCCCTGCGGGTCGACGAGCACCGAGGTCGGCATGCCCAGGGCTCGGCCTATCGACTTAAGATCCTGAAAAACCTTGGCTTTCTGATCGGTAAAGTAGCCAAGCCGAGTCAGGCTGGCGTCTTTCAGGAAATTCTTCGGCTTCTCGGGGTCGCGTGTGTCGATATTGATCGCGATCACCTCGAAATTCGGGCCGGAAAGCTTGGCCTGGAGCTGGTCCAGCGCCGGCATCTCTTTCCGACACGGCACGCACCAGGTCGCCCAGAGGTTGACCAGCAGCGTCTTGCCTCGGAAATCGGACAGCTTCTTCGGCCTGCCATCGGCATCCTCGAAGGCCAGGTCCGGCAGCTTCAGGGGGGCGCTCGCCATGGTCAGTGCCGCCACCTCGCCATGGGCGAGCGGAGCGATCTTTTGGGCGGTGGCCACCGCAGCCCGGCAGGCCGGATCGCCTAATGGCGCCCGGCTCAGGCCCAGCCCGTACAGCGCGGCGAAGCCGGCCAGCCCGCCGACCACCACGGTGGCGATGACGATGGGGATCCGGCGCGTGGCGGAGGGCTTCTGGTCGAGCATATCGTTTGTCATCCGGTCGCAGATATGGCTATCAGGGGCCTCTTAATACGGCTGGCCTCCGCCAGCAAACGTGCGGCAAAGCAAGGCGTGAGCAGGGGATCATGAGCAACAAGATGTGGGGCGGCCGGTTCTCGGAACGTCCCGATGAGATCATGGAAGAGATCAACGTCTCCATCGACGTCGATCGTCACCTCTTCGCCCAGGACATTGCCGCGTCCAAGGCCCACGCCGCGATGCTTGCCAGCCAAGGCATCATCACGGCCTCTGATGCGAAAAATATCGGCAAGGGTCTAGACACGATTTTGTCAGAGATCGGGAAGGGCGGCTTCGAGTTCAAGCGCGCGCTCGAGGATATTCATATGAATGTCGAGAGCCGCCTGTCGGAGCTGATCGGGCCGGCCGCCGGCCGCCTGCACACAGCGCGCTCGCGCAACGACCAGGTCGCGACCGACTTCCGTCTCTATGTCCGCGAGATCGTCGACGAGACCGATGCCGCGCTCGCCGCGTTCCAGCAGGCGCTGGTGGAGCGCGCGCTGGAGCATGCGGGAACGGTGATGCCCGGCTTCACGCATCTGCAGACCGCGCAGCCCGTGACGTTCGGTCACCATCTGCTCGCCTATGTCGAGATGGCTGCGCGCGATCGCGGCCGTTTCCAGGATGCGCGCAAGCGGCTCAATGAATCCCCGCTCGGCGCGGCCGCGCTCGCCGGCACCTCGTTCCCGATCGACCGTCATGCCACCGCCAAGGCGCTGGCCTTCGACCGTCCGATGGCGAACTCGCTTGATGCGGTCTCCGACCGCGACTTCGTGCTGGAGACGCTGTCGGCGGCCTCGATCTGCGCCGTGCACATGTCGCGCTTCGCCGAGGAGATCGTGATCTGGACCTCGCCGCTGGTTGGCCTCATCCGCCTCAGCGACAAGTTCACCACCGGCTCCTCGATCATGCCGCAGAAGCGCAATCCTGATGCGGCCGAGCTGGTGCGGGCCAAGACCGGCCGCGTCATCGGTGCGCTCAACGGTCTCCTGATCGTGATGAAGGGCCTGCCGCTCGCCTATCAAAAGGACATGCAGGAGGACAAGCAGGGCGCGATGGAAGGCTTTGCAGCGCTGTCGCTGGCGATCCGCGCCATGACCGGCATGGTCCGCGACCTCATTCCGGACGAGGCAAAAATGAAGGCCGCCGCAGGCGAGGGCTATGCCACTGCGACCGATCTCGCCGACTGGCTGGTACGGACGCTGAAGATGCCGTTCCGCGAGGCCCATCACGTCACCGGCCGCATAGTCGCCAAGGCCGCCGAGGGCGGCGTGGCGCTGCACGAGCTGCCGCTGAAGGAGATGCAGGCGATCGAGCCCAGGATCACCAAGGACGTGCTTGGCGTGCTCTCGGTCGAATCGTCGGTGAAGAGCCGCACCAGCTTCGGCGGCACCGCGCCGAAGAACGTGACGTCGCAGGCCAAGGCCTGGGCGAAGCGGCTGGAAAAAGAGCGAAAATTGGGCTGAAGGCAAAATTTCGCTTATGTTTCATGGTCATCCGGCTCTCGCCAGAGCGCGCCAATCTCTGTATGGTGCGCCCCGCGTAGTGGGGATTTCGTCGTGACGTCAAAGTTTCGCCCGGCCGGCTCGGGGTGGGCCATCATTGTCTTGAGCCTGAGCGCGCTTGCGCTCGCCGGCTGCGGCCGCAAGGGCCCGCTCGATCTGCCGCCGACCGCCTCCAACGCGTCCACGGCCAATATCGCCGCGCCGACCGACACCGAGACCGAAGCCCAGAAAACGCCGAGCGTGTTCAATCCGACCTATGGCGCGGATGCCCCCCCGGCGGCGACCAAGGGCAAGAAGAAACCGTTTATCCTCGACCCGCTCCTGGACGATAAGCCCAGCCGATAGGCTGGGGCAACCGAGCCAATGCCATGAACCATTTCGACTACCGCAACGGCGTGCTGCACGCCGAGGCGGTGAACCTGTCCGAGCTGGCCGCAACCGTCGGCACGCCGTTCTATTGCTATTCAACAGCCACGCTTGAGCGGCACTACCGCGTCTTCGCCGATGCCTTTGCCGGCGAGAAGGTGCTGGTCTGCTACGCCATGAAGGCGAACTCCAACCAGTCGGTGCTGCGCACGCTGGCGAAGCTTGGTGCCGGCGCTGACGTCGTCTCCGGCGGTGAGCTGAAGCGCGCGCTGGCCGCCGGTATCCCTGCCAGCAAGATCCTGTTCTCCGGCGTCGGCAAGACCGAAGACGAACTGCGCGCCGCGCTCGCCGCCGACATCCTCTGTCTCAACGTCGAATCCGAGCCCGAGCTCGAATTGCTCTCGCGGCTTGCGACCGAGACGGGCAAGACCGCGCGGATCTCCATCCGCGTCAATCCGGACGTCGATGCCGGCACGCATGCCAAGATCTCCACCGGCAAGTCCGAGAACAAGTTCGGCATCCCGATCGCGCATGCTCGCGAGGTCTACGCGCGGGCCGCGAAGCTGCCGGGCATCCAAGTGACCGGCACCGACGTGCATATCGGCAGCCAGATCACCGACCTGTCCAAGATGGAGACCGCGTTCCGCATCCTGTCCGAATTCGTGCAGACGCTGCGTTCCGACGGCCACAACATCAGCCACGTCGATTTCGGCGGCGGGCTCGGCATTCCCTATTACATGGACCGCGAGGCGCCGCCGGCGCCGGATGCCTATGCCGCGATGGTCAGGCGCGTCAGCCACAATCTCGGCTGCACCCTGATGTTCGAGCCGGGCCGCATGATCGTCGGCAATGCCGGCATCCTCGTCGCCAAGGTGATCTATGTGAAGCACGGCGACGGCAAGAACTTCGTCATCATCGACGCCGCGATGAACGACCTCATCCGCCCGACGCTGTACGAGGCGCATCACGACATCCTGCCGGTGACGCAGCCGGCAAAGGGCGCGGCGACCGTCGTGGCCGACGTCGTCGGCCCCGTCTGCGAGACCGGCGACTACCTCGCTCTCGACCGCACGCTGCCGACGCCGAAGGTGGGCGATCTCATCGCCATCATGACCGCGGGCGCCTACGGCGCCGTGCAGGCCGGCACCTACAACACGCGACCGCTGGTGCCTGAGGTGCTGGTGAAGGGTGATCAATACGCGGTCGTGCGCCCGCGCATCGAGGTCGAGCAGCTGATCGCGATGGATACGCCGGCGCCGTGGCTGTGAGGACGCCGGCGAGCATGCGCTCGCCGGCGCCGCGTGTTTGTCACGGCCCGTATTTCGGAGCCGGTTTCTGGTTGAAATCGTTCTCGTCGGTGACGCAGGTGAAGCTCGCTGCGTTGTTGGTGTCGCCACTGCCGTTGTATTTCGCGACCTTGGGGAAGACGCAGAGCGGCCGGGTCATCTGAACCGCGGGCGGCGTATCGGCCACGAACTTCGTGGCGAGGATCGTCTCCGGCGCGACGCCGGCCTCGACCCATTTGACCAGCGGTGTGAGCGCATCGAACGTGTTGGGACCGGGGCCGCCGGAACAGTGGTACAGCCCGGGCACCATGAACAGACGCGCGTAACTCTGGGTCCGTCGCAGCGCCGGATTGCCGTTGCCGTGATCGAAGAAGCCGACCGGCTGGAGGCCTTGCTGGAATCCCGGGCCTTCATTCCCCACCAGGGCCAGGAAATAGTTGATGCTGCTCTGGGACGGAATCAGCGGGTCGGCCCAGCCGTGGTACATCAGCAGCTTGCCGCCGTGTCCCCTGAATTCGCCGAGATCGGTGCTGGTCGCGTTCAGCACCGTGGCGAGCTGGTCGTCGACCTTGTCGATGTCGCGGTGGAAATCGAAATTGGCAAAATTGGTCGGGCTTGCCGGATAGCCGAAGCTCGGGCCGAACACCCAGTAGAACAGGCCGTCGAAGGCCGGCTCGGGCAGTCGTTCCTGAAACGCCAGGCCGAGGGCGAGGATGTCGTCGGTCTCGTTGCCGCGCTCGGAGCCCGGATTGACGAGCTGTCCGTTCACCGGGTCGATCGTGCCGGCGTAATAGCGCTGCATGGTCGTGACCTGGTCGGGGGTCAGGCAGGCCGGCGGTGCGTTGCCGCCGGTGCAGAGCAGGACCTTCGGATCGAAATGGCAGTCGCGCGGATCGGTCAGGAACTGATCGGTTTTGGCGCCGCCGTCCTGGCCGACGCATTGCTTCAGCACGGCCTGGTTGATCAGCGTCATCTGGCCGGCCTGGATGAACCGGCCGGGGCTCGCATGCGTGTTCTGCCAGCCATAGAGTCCCGCCATGTGCAAATGGGTGCGGTTGAATGCGGCGGCGCCGGCGAGGATGCCGTCATAATCGTTGGGGAAGCGCTGTGCCTCCATCAGGGCGTTCTGGCCGCCGGTGGAGCAGCCGGCAAAATAGGCCCGTTGCGATCGATGGCCGTAAAACGCGCTGACGATCTCCTTGCCCCGCTCGGTCATCAGATGGATGGCGCGGTAGCCGAAATCCTTGATCCGCTCGGGATGCCCGAACAGGCCGGTCGACGGCGCCGTCGGATCGCCGAACTCGATCGCGAGCGGATTTCCCATGTTGCCGGCCGAGCCGCAGAATAGCGGATTGCATCCCGATGATCCGGTGCCGAGGTCGCTGTTGGTCGCGGCAAAGCCGCCCTGGATGCCGATGGCGAGCTCGTTGTAGGTGATCACGCCCTGGAAGCCGCCGCCGCCGGTGCCGAGGAACCTGCCGTTCCACGTGGTCTCGGGCAGCCAGACCTCGATCTTGATGCTGGAATCCGAGCTCGGGATCACGGTTGCGGTGACGCGGCAGAAGGCGGGAAGGCCGGTGATCGGGCTCGCGCCAGGCGGCACGAAGGTGCCGGTCGTGTTGTCGTCCGCCGAATTGATCACCGTGTGCTGCAGTTGCAAGGATCGAAGATTGGTGCACGCCGTCGCCATGGCGGGCGACGTACCGAGTGCGACACAGGCAAACAGGGCCGTGGTCGCACCGACAAGTAAGTGTCGATGACGCTTCATTCCGTCCTCCCTGATTTTTTTTGCAGTCGTGTAGGGCCCGCAGGATACCCCACAACGAATACAACTCAAGGATGAAGCGCCACCTCGCGAAGCAGCCCGCAGCTTCGCGTCTCGGTTGTGAGGATCAGGGCGCGATGGCGTCTCGACAGCTCGGGCTGCGCGGTTATTTCCCCGCCAATCCGCCGGTCTTGCCGCCGACCACCACACCTGCCTTCTTCTCGATCGGCTTGATCGCTGCGGTGAAATCGGACTCGGCGCCTTCGGCGCTGATCACCGTCTCCCACAGCCGCCCGACGGCATCCGCGACCTCCATCGACAGGCCGAGCTGCTTCATCTCCTCCAGCGCCAGCCGCACGTCCTTCACCATCAGCCCCGTGGCGAAGCCGAAGTCGAAGGTCCGTGGCAGCACCGAGCGCGGAAACTTGTCGCGGCTCGCCGTGTTCATGCCCGAACCTGAATTGATGACGTCGATCATCACGGCGGGATCGAGCCCGGCCTTGACGCCCATCACCACGGCTTCCGACGTCGCCACGATCGCGGTGGCCGAGAGGAAATTGTTGGCGAGCTTCATGGTCTGTGCAGCGCCCGGCTTCTCGCCGATGAAGAACACCTTTCCGATCACGTCGAGCGCGGGCTTCAACAGCTCGAACTCCGCCTTCGGCCCCGACACCATCACCGCCAGCGTGCCCTTCTCGGCGCCGCCGACGCCGCCGGACACCGGGCAGTCGATCTGCACGATGTTGCGCTTGGCGAGCAGGCCGTGAATCTTCGCCGCCATCGCCGAGCCGACTGTGGAGAGATCAATGAAACGTTTGGCGCGGCTGCCCTCGATCACGCCGTTCGCGCCCGTTGCGACCTCCAGCGAGGCCTGCAGCGACGGCAGGCTCGCCATCACAGTCTCGACCTTGTCGGCAACATCCTTCGGCGATGCCGCAGCGGTCGCGCCGCGCGCGACAAGCTTGTCAACGACCTCCTTGCGGGTGTCGAACACGACGAGCTTGTGTCCTGCCTCGACCAGCCGCCGCGCCATCGGGAAACCCATGTTTCCAAGGCCGATGAATCCGATATCCATGGTGTTATTTCCTTCCCGTCGTCATTGCGAGGAGCGAAGCGACGAAGCAATCCAGACTGTTGCCGCAGAGGCTTTCTGGATTGCTCGCTTCGCTCGCAATGACGGAGCAATACGTTGAATGCTGTTTGTCGGCCTCACGCCTTTCCGTCGATCTCCGCAAACACCTCGCGCGCGATCCTGAAGCTGTCGACGGCGGCCGGCATGCCGCCATAGATCGCGACCTGCATCAGGATCTCGCGGATCTCGTCGCGGGTGACGCCGTTGGTGAGCGCGCCCTTCAGATGCGCACGGAATTCATGCTGGCGGTTGAGGATCGCGATCATCGCGATGTTGAGCATGCTGCGGGTCTTGCGCGGCAGCTCCTCGCGGCCCCACACCGTGCCCCAGCAATATTCGTTGAGCATCTCCTGGAACGGACGGTTGAAGTCGTCGACGTTCTTCAGCGCGTTGTTGACATAGGCCTCGCCCAGTACCGCTTTGCGGACTTCCAGGCCCTTGTCGTGCATCTTCTTGTCCATGACGTTTCCTTGTTTTCCTTGGATGGCGGCGCGGAAACTACGGGGTTGAGCCGGAGCAGTCACGTCCTCGTGTTATGCGGGAAAAGGGGGATGTCCCGTACAGGAACGGATGCCTCAGTGCTGCCGTTGTGGTACGCTTCACTCCACCGGGTAACCTGGAGAGTTGATTGAACGGCGTCACCCCCGAGCCGTCAGACCCGATCCGCGATGGCGACGCTCTGTCGCGGTTGAAGCTGGCGCAGGCCCTCAAGCGGTCCACTTATGCCATCGCGTGGGAACGTGCCTGGCCCGGGCTGGCGCGTATTCTCACCGTCGTCGGCCTATTCCTGGTGGTGTCCTGGGCCGGCCTCTGGCTGGCACTGCCCCTGGTCACCCGTGCCATCGGTCTCGTCATTTTCGCAGGCCTTGCGGCTGCCGCCCTGTTCCCCCTGATTCGGTTTCGCTGGCCGAGCCGCGAGGAGGCGCTCGCCCGGCTCGACCGCGGTTCGGGCATCCGTCATCGCCCGGCCACGACGCTCACCGACACGCTAACCTCGCAGGATCCGATTGCGCAGGCGCTCTGGCAGGCACAGCGCGAGCGCACGCTGGCCTCGCTCAAGCGCATCCGCGCCGGTTTGCCGCACCCGCACCTCGCCATCCATGACCCCTGGGCGCTGCGTGCGCTGGTCATGGTGATGCTGGTCGCGACCTTCTTCGCCGCTGGCGACGAGCGCGGATTGCGGCTCGGCGCTGCCTTCGACTGGAACGGCGTGCTGACGCCGACCAATGTCCGTGTCGACGCCTGGGTCACGCCGCCGCTCTACACCGGCAAGCCGCCCGTGATTCTGTCGGCCGCCAACAAGGAAGCGGCCGCGCTTCCGGCCTCCGGCCCGCTCGGTGTTCCCGCCGGCTCGACGCTGATCGTGCGCTCCTCCGGCGGCAGCCTGGATGTCGTGGTGTCCGGCGGCCTCAAGGAAGTCGCGCCGGCTGAGGCCACGCCCAAGGGCACCAACGAGAAGCATTTCACCATCACCGGCGACGGCACTGCGCATGTCCGCGCCCCCTCGGGCCAGCCGCAATGGGCTTTTGCGGCAACGCCGGACCGCCCGCCGACCATTGCGCTGGCCAAGGATCCGGAGCGCCAGGCGCGCGGCGCGCTCCAGCTCGTCTACAAGATCGAGGACGATTACGGCGTCACCGGCGCCGAGGCGCAAGTCGCTCCGCGTTCCGCCGATGCGGGCAAGGACGGCGATGGCAAGACTGATAACAAGACCGCGGCGCGGCCGCTGTTCCAGCCGCCGAAATTTCCGCTGGTGCTGCCGAATGCGCGCACCCGTAACGGCGTCGGTCAGACGGTGAAGGATCTCAGCGAGGATCCTTATGCCGGCGCCGATGTCACGCTGACGCTCACCGCCAAGGACGAGGCCGGTAACGAGGCGAAGAGCGAGCCGTTCAACATGCGCCTGCCCGAGCGGCTGTTCACCAAGCCACTCGCACGCGCGCTGATCGAGCAGCGCCGCATCCTCGCGCTCGACGCCAACAAGAATTCCGACGTCTACACCGCGCTCGACGCGCTGATGATCGCGCCCGAGCTGTTCACGCAGGAGGCCGGACAATATCTCGGCCTGTACAGTGTCGCGCACCAGCTCGAGGCCGCGCGCACGGATGATTCATTGCGCGAGGTGGTGGCGAGCCTGTGGGCGCTCGCGGTGACGATCGAGGACGGCAACATCTCCGACGTCGAGAAGGCGTTGCGCGCGGCGCAGGACGCGCTGAAGCAGGCGCTGGAGCGCGGCGCCAGCGACGAGGAGATCAAGAAGCTCACGCAGGATCTGCGGGCGGCGCTCGACAATTTCATGCGCCAGCTCGCCGAGCAGTTCCGCAACAACAAGGATGCCCAGCAGCTCGCGCGTCCGCTTGATCCCAACACCAAGATCCTGCGCCAGCAGGACCTCCAGAACATGATCGACCGCATGGAGCGCCTGTCGCGCTCCGGCGACAAGGACGCGGCCAAGCAGCTGCTCGATCAGCTCCAGCAGATGCTGGAAGGCCTGCAGATGGCGCAGCCGGGGCAGTCCGGCGAGAGCGACATGGAGCAGGCGCTCAACGAGCTCGGCGACATGATCCGCAAGCAGCAGCAATTGCGCGACAAGACCTACAAGCAGGGCCAGGACTCCCGGCGCGATCGCATGCGCGGCAAGCAGCAACAGGGCGACCAGTCGATGTCGGACCTGCAGCAGGACCAGCAGTCGCTGCGCGACCGCTTGAAGAAGCTCCAGGACGAGATGGCCAAGCGCGGCCTCTCGCAGAAGGGCCAGAAAGGCCAGCAGGGACAGAAGGGCCAGCAGGGACAGCAAGGCGACCAGGGCCAGCCCGGCCAGGATGGCGATCAGGACGCTGACCAGGGTGATGATGACGGCGGACTCGATTCCGCCGACAACGCCATGGGCGATGCGGGCTCGAAACTCGGCGACGGCAATGCTGACGGCGCGGTGGATTCCCAAGGCAAGGCACTGGATGCGATGCGCAAGGGTGCGCAGAAGATGGCCGAGGCGATGCAGCAGGGCGACGGCGACGGCCAGGGCGACGGTCCCGGCAATCGCATCGGGCGCCAGCAGAGCGGCGGCAACCAGACCGACCCGCTCGGCCGTCCGCTGCACGGCCGCGAGTTCGGCGACGACTACACGGTCAAGATCCCCGGCGAGATCGACGTCCAGCGCGTTCGCCGCATCCTCGAGGAGCTCCGCCGCCGCCTCGGCGACCCCGCGCGTCCGCAGATCGAGCTCGACTATCTCGAGCGGCTGCTGAAGGATTTTTGAGGCGGGGTCGCCACAAGCTCACTGTCATCGCCCGCGAAGGCGGGCGATCCAGTATTCCAGAGACGACGGTGATTGAATCGAGAGGCCGCGGAGTACTGGATGCCCCGCCTTCGCGGGGCATGACAGTGGAATATGTGGCCGCCCCCGCCCACTACCCCTTCTTCGCCGCCAGCGCATCCGCCACCGCCGTGCGGATATCCGCGACCGAGAATGGTTTTGTGACCACGTCATGCACCAGCGCATTGAGGTTCGAGGCACGCTCGCGCTGATCGGCAAAGCCGGTCATCAGCAAAATGGTCAGTTGGGGAAAGTCACGCGCAGCGGAGAGTGCGAGTGCGATGCCGTCCATGACGGGCATCTGGATGTCGGTGAGCAACAGATCGAACGCGCCGTCCTCGCGGGTCAGGATCTCCAGCGCCTCGGCGCCGTCCTGTGCGGTGACGGTCTCGTGGCCGTCCATGGCGATGGCGCGCGCCACCAGCTGGCGCATCGAATCCTCGTCATCGGCGATCAACACTCTTGGCATGACACCAACCTTTGGATCAACCTCCCGTGCGGCACGCGACGGCGCCTGATTACACGCTGCCGCCGGCAATGTCGCGCCGGTTGAAGAAGCGAACGTCGATATTGCGGCCTTCCGGCGGCGGCGAGGCCAGGCGCGAGCGGAAGAAGGCGCGCTCGCCCGGTTGCAGCACGGTCTGCTCCAGCACCGAATTCCAGGCGTAGATCTCGGCGCCTTGCGCGTCGCGCACGGCAAAGCGCAGGCGCGGAATATCGAGCGGCCTCTTGCCCTGGCCCACGATCGCGCCCTCGATCACCAGCACCTGCTTACCGTCCACGGTCTCGGTCGAGAGCTTGACGTCCTTGAAGGCGAGGCCGCGCAGGTTCACCTCAAAGCCGACCATCTTGTAGAAGGCCGCAGTCTGCGGCAGCAGGCGGACCATGTCGCCTCGCCAGATCACCAGCGCCAGCACCAGCGCGCCCATGGCGGCGCAGGCGGTCGGCAGGCCGAAATGGGATTTTCGCCGGGCCACGGCCGGGGCCGGGCGGCTCACCTTTGCCCCGCGGCGGCTGAAAAGGCCGCTGAACCAGGACTGGTGCTGCGCGCCGACGACTTCCTCCTCGGCGGCGCGGGCCGCCGCCGACCACTCGTCCTCGGGCTCGGCGGCGTCCTCTGTCGGCCAGTCGCTGGCGATCGAGGGGCTTTCGACCATCGGGGTTTCGGCGGTTGAATCGTCCTTGGCGTAGGAGTTCCACTGCTCGGCGAGGTCGGACTGGTCGTCAGTCTGGCTGGCTTCGGCCAAGGCCGGCACGGCGGCCTCCCCGACGGCATCCGCGGGATGCGCCATCCACGTCTCCTTGCAGCGGGAGCAGCGGACTGTCCGCCCATTGGCCCCAAGGCTCGCAAGCTTGATCGCGTAGGATGTCGTACAATGGGGGCAGACAATATGCATGGACGGCCTCGACGATGACCTTGTCGCGCGGAGCCGGGCGCCAAGGGACTTCTAAGGAAGGATAGTTCTAAGATGCTGCCTCGGATGCTACAGGGCGACCGTTAACGAACCGGAAACCATAACGGTCGCACAACCCCTTGATTGCATGCGGCGAAACCTTGCTGGCGTGCGACCTGCGTCCCCTCTCGAACGGAGCTGAGCTTGGTTCGGTTCGAAAATGTCGGATTGCGCTACGGTCTGGGGCCGGAGGTCCTGCGCGACCTCAGTTTCCAGATTCCGGCGCATTCCTTCCAGTTCCTCACCGGCCCGTCCGGCGCCGGCAAGACGTCATTGTTGCGCCTGTTGTTCCTGTCGCATCGGCCGACCCGTGGCCTCGTCAATCTGTTCGGCCACGACATCTCCCGGCTTGGCAAGGACGAGATCGCGGATCTGCGCAAGCGCATCGGCATCGTGCTCCAGGATTTTCGCCTGCTCGACCACATGACGACCTACGAGAACGTGGCGCTGCCGTTCCGCGTCATGGGCCGCAGCGAATCGAGCTATCGCAAGGAAGTCATCGACCTGCTGCGCTGGGTCGGGCTCGGCGAGCGCATGGATGCGCTGCCGCCGATCCTGTCCGGCGGTGAGAAGCAGCGCGCGGCAATCGCGCGCGCGGTGATCTCGCGGCCGCAGCTGTTGCTTGCGGACGAGCCGACCGGCAGCGTCGATCCGACGCTCGGGCGGCGACTGCTGCGGCTGTTCATCGAGCTCAACAAATCCGGTACCGCCGTCATTATCGCAACCCACGACATCGCGCTGATGGACCAGTACGAAGCGCGCCGCTTCGTGCTGCATCAGGGCCGGCTGCACGTCTATGAGTAGGACCGACGAGCGCGGCGTATTGGTCGATCTCGGACAGGAACGTCCGCAGCTGCCGGCCAGGGCGCGCAACATGTCGCCGATCGTGCCGCGCGCCTCGATCCACGGCCGCGCGCTGGTCGCCGTTGTCGCCATCATGACTTTCCTCGCCTCGATGACGACGGGCACCGTGCTGCTGGTCAGCGCCTCGGCCGCGGAATGGCAGTCCGATGTCGCGAGCGAGATCACCATCCAGGTCCGCCCGCAATCCGGACGCGACATCGAGCGCGATACCGCTGCCGTCACCGAGGCGATGCGCGCGCAGGCCGGCATCGTCGAGGTCAAGCCGTTCACCAAGGAGGAGAGCGGCAAGCTGCTCGAGCCCTGGCTCGGCACCGGGCTGTCGATGGACGATCTGCCGGTGCCGCGCATGATCATTGCGCGCGTGCAGCCGGGCACAGCGCTCGATCTCGGCGCCTTGCGCGCCCGCTTGACGCAAGTGGCGCCAAGCGCCAGCGTCGACGATCACCGCGCCTGGATCGAACGGATGCGCTCGATGACCAACGCCACCGTGCTCGCCGGCATCGGCATCCTCGCGCTCGTCATCGTCGCAACCATCATTTCGGTTTCGTTCGCGACCCGCGGCGCGATGGCGGCGAACCGCCCGATCGTCGAGGTTCTGCATTTCGTCGGCGCCGGCGACCGCTACATCGCCAATCATTTCCTGCGGCATTTCCTCAGGCTCGGCCTGGAAGGCGGCGTCATCGGCGGCGGCGTCGCCATGCTGTTGTTCGGCTTCTCCGAGTCGATCGCGGGCTGGTTCTCCGGCACCCCGGTCGGCGACCAGTTCGCGGCCCTGCTCGGCACCTTCTCGCTGCGGCCGTCCGGCTATGTGGTGCTCGCGGTGCAGGCCGTCCTGATCGGCGCCATCACAGCGGTCGCCTCGCGCCAGACCCTTTTCTCGACACTGAACGACGTGGATTGAGCCCGACAAACCGGACTCCACTTCGCCTCAAAACGTCCTAAAATAATCCGGGGAAGGGATCACCGACATCATATGACCTCGCCGATCGACGACACATCGCCGAAACTGCCGCGCGGCTGGCTGCGCGCGACCGTCGTGTCGACGATCGCGTTCGTTTTCGTCGGCGCAGCGGCGGGCTTCGTCGCGTTCCTGTCGCAATTGCGCGGCGCCGAGATTGCGCCGGACCGCAAGGCTGACGGCATCGTGGTGTTGACCGGTGGATCCTCGAGGGTCTCGGATGCAATGGAGCTGCTGGCGGCCGGCTACGGCAAAAGGCTCCTGATCTCGGGCGTGCATCCGACCTCGACCGCGAGCGACATCTCCCGGACGCTGCCGGAGAACCAATCCTTCATGGCCTGCTGCGTCGATCTCGACCGCACCGCGCTCTCGACCCGCGGCAACGCGGCGGAGGCGCGGCGCTGGGCCGAGGGGCGCGGCTTCAAATCGCTGATCGTGGTCACCTCGAACTATCACATGCCGCGCGCGCTGGTGGAATTCTCGCATGCCATGCCGGGGACCACGCTGGTTCCGTTCGCCGTGGTCGGCGACAAATGGCGCGAGGAGCCGTGGTGGACCTCGGCCTCGACGCTGCGGCTGCTGTTGTCCGAATATGTCAAGTACGTCGCCGCCGAGCTCAGGGTGCGGCTGGAAGATTTCGGGATTGACCTTTCCCCCGAACTGTCGGAGCAGCCTGCGGGCCTGCAATCCAGGCGGCCCGCCACCGCACAGGCCAATTGATCGGATTCTTGATGTTCCTGATTTTCCTGCGCTCGCTGCTGTTCAACGTGCTGTTCTACGCGGTGCTGGTGTGCCTCGCGATCGTGGCGCTGCCGACCTTCGCCTTGCCGCCGCGTGCCATGCTGACGGTCGCGAGATGGTGGGCGAAGGCGACACTGGTCCTGATGCGCGTGGTCTGCAACATCAGGGTGGAATTCCGCGGCGTCGAGAAGATCCCGCAGGGACCGCTGGTGATCGTGGCGAAGCACCAGTCGTTCTGGGAGACCTTCGTGTTGCTGGGTTTCTTCAATCGCCCGATCTTCATCCTCAAGCGCCAGCTCATGCAGATTCCGGTGTTCGGCCAGTTCCTGGTCAAGACCGGGATGATCGCGATCGACCGCAATGCCGGCGTCAAGGCGCTGCTGGACATGACACGTCGCGCGCGCGAGACGGTGCGTGCAGGCGGCCAGCTCGTCATCTTTCCGGAAGGCACGCGCCGTGCGCCGGGAGCACCGCCGGACTACAAGACCGGCTTTGCACAGATCTACTCGTCCTGTGGCGTGCAGTGCCTGCCGATCGCGCTCAATTCCGGCCTGTTCTGGCCGCGC
This sequence comes from Bradyrhizobium sp. S3.3.6, assembly GCF_040546905.1. Classification (NCBI taxonomy): domain Bacteria; kingdom Pseudomonadati; phylum Pseudomonadota; class Alphaproteobacteria; order Hyphomicrobiales; family Nitrobacteraceae; genus Bradyrhizobium; species Bradyrhizobium sp. S3.3.6. The sequence goes on from NZ_JBEPOT010000015.1 coordinate 212,662, forward strand.
CGCACCTTCATGCGCTATCCCGGCACGCTGGTGGTGGAGTTCCTCGATCCGTTGCCTCCGGGCCTGCCCAAGGGTGAGTTTCTCGCGCGCGTGCAGACGGCGATCGAGGATGCGACCGCTCGCATCGTCGAAGCGGGCCGCAACGAGCAGGAGCAGTTGATCGGCAGCGCGCCGAGCTACGCTCCCTCGGAGAGCTAGCGGTTCTCTCGATCTTCCGCGGGAGCGGGCGCGTGCAGCGAATGCGCGTCGCCATGCAGCATGGTCGCGAGCTGATGCAATTGCGTGTCGCGAAAGCCTTCGGCCTCGATCGCCTTCACGGTCGCCGTCACGTAGTCGCGGTTGGCGCCGGACTGGCCGTGACCCTGCAGCACATGGCGGTGCTGGTCGGCGAGCGACAGCCGGCCGGCGTACTGCACATGACCGCGGTCGACGACATAGGCGAGTGCCGAGACGCGCTCGCGCGCTTCGTTCTCCAGCCACACCGAGCGCATCACCTCGCGATAGACGGAGGTCACCTGCTCGCGCGCCCGCAAATAGGCGACCACGTCGGCACGGTTCTTTTCAGCGATGCGGAAGGCGATGCCGCGGCAGGCGCCGCCGCGGTCGAGGCCCAGCACCAGGCCCGGCTGCTCCGGCGTGCCGCGATGCACGAAGGAATAGACGCAGAGCGCGCGATGCTCGCCGACCAGCCGCGCCGGGATGCGCTCCTCGAATTCGAAGCCCGGCCGCCACATCAGCGAGCCGTAGCCGAACACCCAGAGGTCGCCCTTGGCGCTGGTGACGGAGGGGAGGGTGATTTCCGACATTTCGGGCACGGCTAGCAGAACCGTGCCCCCAAGCGAAGCGAATTCTCCGCCTTTCGTCGGGGGCCGGCCTCGCTTACATTTGACAAAATCTGGGGTCAAAGGGTCGCCGCATGTCCAATATGACTATTGCCGCAGGCCGGCGCTCCCGTTGGGGGCTCTTCATTGCTCCCGTCCTCCTCCTGATCCTCGCCATCGCCTGGAGCGGCTTCTGGTTCTATGCGGCCTCGCAGGCCGAGGTCGCGGCCGATGCCTGGCGCGCGCAGGAGGCCAAATCCGGCCGCATCTATGATTGCGCCAAGCGCTCGATTGCCGGCTTCCCGTTCCGCTTCGAGGTCCAGTGCTCCGGCGCCAACGTCGCCCTGGTCTCGCAGAATGCGAGCAAGACGCCGTTCACGGCCAAGCTCGACAACATTCTGGTTCTGGCGCAGGTCTACGATCCCAAGCACGTCATCGCCGAATTTTCCGCGCCGGCAACGCTGACTGATAGCGTCACGCAAAACACCTTCGTGGTGAACTGGAGCAACGGCCGCAGCAGCGTGGTCGGCTTGCCGGCCATCCCGGAACGCGCCTCGATCGTGTTCGATGATCCCAGCATCGTCAGGCTTGATGGTTCGGTGCAGGTGCCGCTCGCGCGCGCCAAGCAGATTGAGCTGCATGGGCGCATCGCGGACGGATCGCCGGCCGATCATCCTGTGATCGAGACCGTGCTCCAGATCGCGCAGGGCAGCATCCAGGGCGTTCATCCCTTGCTCGCCGAGCCGTTCGAAGCCGACACGCGCGCGAAGATCACCGGGCTTTCCGATCTCACCCCAAAACCCTGGCCGCAGCGCTTCCGCGAGATCCAGGCCGCCGGCGGTCACATCGAGATCGTGCAGTCGCGGATCCAGCAGGGCGAGATGATCGCGGTCGCGGCCGGCACGCTGGGCCTCTCGGCCAATGGCCGACTGGATGGCGAATTGCAGATGACCGTGGCCGGTCTTGAACGCGTCATCCCGGCGCTCGGCATCGAGAAGATGCTGGAAGAGGGCGTGCCGCAGGCAACGCTCGATCGCGTCGCGCCCGGCGTGAAGTCCAAGGACCTCAACAATCTCTTTGGCGCGCTCGACCGTGCCGTTCCCGGCCTCGGCAAGGTCATCAAGCAGAACGCCAATGCCGGCGTGGCCGCCGGCATCAACTCGATCGGCACCGAGAGCACGCTCGAGGGCAAGAAGGCCCGCAGCTTCCCGCTGAAATTCGTCGACGGCGCCGTGCTGCTCGGCCCGGTCCAGGTCGGCCAGATTCCGCCGCTGTACTAGCTGTCGTCACTCTCACTGGCTACGTCACGGCCGCTTCGCCTAATCGTGATGGTCCCGGTCGGGCCCAATGCGCGCTGCATCACCGGCGCGGCGATCGCGCGCGTGCGGATCGGGCGAGCGGCGAAAATATTCCGGACATGATCGTCAGGAAAACGTGACGCAGAAGATGCGCAGGCCTGCGAATAACTGCTCGCCCATTCGCATCACTCCACACCAGGGAAGCATGCACGCGCCGGAGGCGCAACCAACAGCACCTGCTTCCCAAGTGGAGGGAGGCTTACGTGCGGATCATCAACAGCGGACTGATGCTGGGACTACTCGCTGCCTGTTCGGGACAGGCGCGTGCCGACGACAATGTCACAACCGAAATCCAGGCGCTGAAGACCAAGCTGAAGGAGCTGCAGCAGAAGGTGGATTCGGAGGCGCGTAAGACGCGTCAGGTCGAAGTGCAGGCCAAAGCCATGCCGATGCCGGGGACCTACAAGGCGCTGCCCGTCGAGGCATGTGCGGGCGGCAAGATCTGCTACAAGGGCGTCACGCTGACATTCGGCGGCTGGGTCGATCTCACCGGCATCTACCGTTCCCGCAACATCGCCTCCGACACCGGCTCGGTCTACAATTTCATTCCCTATCAGCAGAGCCACAATTTCTACTTCCCGGAGACGCGGTTCTCCGCGCGCCAGAGCCGGTTCTCGGTGCTGGCCGAAGGCAATGCCGATCCCGATACGCATCTCGCGGGCTACGGCGAAATCGACTTCGAGGGCGCGGCGCAGACGGCGAGCTCGGTTGCCACCAACTCCTTCAATCCGCGGATGCGGCAGCTCAGTCTCGAGCTCGACCGGACCGATCTCGGCCTGCACTTCCTCGCCGGCCAATCCTGGTCGCTGAACGCGCCGACCAAGACGGGCATCGATCCTCGCGGCGTCGACGCGCCCGGCGTGATCGACTTCGAATCCGTTCCGGGATTTCTGGCGGCACGCCAGCCAGGTCTGCGCGTCTGGAAGGATCTCGGGCCCGAGTTCAAGCTCGCCGCGTCGGTCGAAAATCCGCAGACCGCCTTCTTCGGCGGCAACATGCCGACGGTCGGTACGCCCGCGGCCGGTCCGCAGGGCGTGCTCAATCCGAACCTCCAGGTCAATCTGACCGGGCCGGGCGGCAGCTTCTTCAACAACCTCAACAATGTCAGCTTGAACCAGGTGCCCGACGTCACCGTCAAGGCGGCGTGGGACCCGCGGCTCGGGCCCTACAAGCTGCATGTCGAAGCCTGGGCGCTCTATCGCCAGCTGTTCGATCGCTTCAATGGCGCCAACCACGGCTACGACACCGGCAGCTTCGGCGGCCACGTCTTCGCCGAGCTGATTCCGAAGACCCTCGACCTCCAGCTCTACGGCGCGCATGGCGTGCTCGGCCGCTTCACGGCGACGCCGTTCCCCGATGCGGCGGTGGCGCAGGACGGCACGGTGCTGCCGCTGACGATCACGGCGGCCGCGGTCGGCCTGATCTGGCACGCGACGCCGAGCCTCGATGTCTACAGCTACGCCGGTCTGGAAAAGGCCAAGGCCAGTTTTGCCAATGTCGGGATCACTCCGTTCGGCTACGGCAATCCGCTCTACAACAACACCGGCTGCTTCACCGAGAACACGCCGGCCGCGACCTGTAACGGTAACACCAGGGAAGTCCGGCAGATCACCGCCGGCATCTACGACACCATCTACCAGGGCAACTACGGCACGCTGAAAGCGGGCGTGCAGTATTCCTACACGCAGCGGTTCGCCTTCGCCGGTGTCGGCGGCGCGCCCAAGACCGACGACAACATCGTCATGACGCAGATCCGGTACTATCCGTTCTAGGCAGGGAGCCGCGCTTGCGCCCCATCCGGGTTTACTTCAGCTACGGCTTCTTCAGCGCCGCATGCGGCCGGCCGAAGTCCGGCGCTGCCGAATCCTGGCCGATCTCGACGATGCCGCGGCGGATGGCGCGGGTGCGGGTGAAGTGATCAAACAGCGCCTCGCCGTCGCCGCGACGGATCGCGCGGGTGAGCTTTGCGAGATCCTCGGTGAAGGTGCCGAGCATCTCCAGCACCGCGTCCTTGTTGGCGAGGAAGACGTCGCGCCACATCGTCGGATCGGAGGCCGCGATGCGGGTGAAGTCGCGGAAACCGCCGGCCGAGAACTTGATGACCTCCGATTCCGTCACCTGCTGCAGCTCGTCGGCGGTGCCGACGATGGTGTAGGCGATCAGATGCGGCAGATGGCTGGTGATCGCGAGCACGAGATCATGATGATCCGGCGTCATCACCTCGACCTTGGCACCCATTGCCGCCCAGAAGGCGCGTAAGTGCGCGGTGGCCGCGGCGTCGGTGCCTTCCGGCGGCGTCAAAATGCACCAGCGGTTAATGAAGAGCTCGGCGAAGCCGGAATCCGGGCCCGAATGCTCGGTCCCCGCGACCGGATGCGCCGGCACGAAATGAACATCCTTCGGCAGGTGCGGCGCCATGTCCCTGACGATCGCGCCCTTGACCGAGCCGACGTCGGAAATAACAGCGCCGGGCTTGAGATGCGCAGCAATCTCCTGCGCCACCGGCCCGCAGGCGCCGACAGGAATGCAGAGGATGACGAGATCGGCATCCTTCACCGCTTCCGCGTTGGTCGCGACGACCTGGTCGACGATGCCGAGCTCGAGCACCCGCGCGCGGGTCTTCTCCGAGCGCGCGGTGGTGACGATCTCGGAAGCCAGCCCCTGGAGCTTCGCTGCGCGCGCGATCGAGCCGCCGATCAGGCCGAAGCCGATCAGCGCGACGCGCTGGAAGTGCGGGTCCACGCTCATTTGCCGGCCATGAAGTCGCGCAAGGCCTCGGCGACGAGGCGGTTGGCCTCCTCGGTGCCGATGGTCATGCGCAGCGAATGCGGCAGGCCGTAGTTTTTCAACGCGCGCAGCACCAGGCCGCGCTTGGTGAGATACGCATCGGCGTCGTCAGAGGTCTTGCCCTTGTCGGTCGGGAAATGGATCAGCACGAAATTGGCGACGCCCGGCGTCACCTTCAGCCCGACCTTGGTGATCTCCTCGGTCAGCCAGTTGCGCCAGGTCTCGGTGAACTGCTTCGACATCGCCTGGTGCGCGGTGTCCTCGATCGCGGCGACGGCGGCGTACATCGCCGGCGTCGACACGTTGAACGGACCGCGGATGCGGTTGACCGCGTCGATGATGTGCTCGGGGCCGAACATCCAGCCGATGCGCAGTGCGGCGAGACCATGGATCTTGGAGAAGGTATGCGTCACCACCGTGTTGTCGGTGGTGGCGACGAGTTCGATCCCCATCTCGTAGTCGTTGCGAGAGACGTAGTCGCAATAGGCGGCGTCCAGCACCAGCAGCACGTGCGAGGGCAGGCCGGCGCGCAGGCGCTTGACCTCGTCGAACGGGATATAGGTCCCGGTCGGGTTGTTGGGGTTGGCGAGCCAGACCAGTTTCGTGCGCGGCGTCACCACCTCGAGGATGGCGTCGACGTCGCAGGTCAGGTTCTTCTCCGCCGCGATGACGTTCCTGGCGCCGACCGCCATGGTCGCGATCGGGTAGACCAGGAAGCCGTGCGTGGTCGAGATCGCCTCGTCGCCATGGCTGAGATAGGTGTGGGCGAGCAGGTTGAGGATTTCGTCCGAGCCGGCGCCGCAGATGATGCGGTTCGGATCGAGCCCGAACGAACGGCCGATCGCCTCGCGCAGCACGCGCGAGGTTCCCTCGGGATAATCTTCCAGATGGTCCGCCACGCGCTTGAAGGCCTCGATCGCCTTGGGCGAGGGTCCGAACGGCGTCTCGTTGGCCGAGAGCTTGAACACCTTGCGGCCCGGCTCCGCGACCGGGCTCTTTCCGGGCGTGTAGGGCGCAATATCGAGAATGCCGGGATTCGGCACGGGGCGGGACATCTTCAACTCCGGTGTGGCCAGGTCAGTTCGCGACTTACGATTTCGACCCGGTCGGGGGCACCGTATAGCGCGTTGCGTGGCTGCCGACGAGGGCCGTGGAGCGCACCGAGGCCCCTGCTTCGATCAGGGCAGCCCTGATTTTGTCGATGCTGGAGGCGCTCGTGACCGAGACCAGCAGCGCCGCGCCGTCGAAGGCGGTATCGGGCACCGCCACGATCTCGGCGAGCGGCGACAGCGCCCGCGCGACCTCGACGTTCCACCCGGATACACGCACACTGAAGGTCTCGACCTCCGTCACCACGGCGCTGTCGGCGACGCGCGAGACCGCGAACACGGGCAACGCCGCCGGATGGTCGGCGCGCTCGACGAAGGGCATCCGCGCAATGATTTTTGGCGCGCCGTCCGCTTCCAGCTCCAGCCACCACGGCGTGCGGCTCGAAGTCGCCGAGACCAGCGCCAGATCGCCCTTGGACTTCGCCACCGCTTCGACCGCTGCCTGCGCGCTGAAATGCGCGACGTAAGGAACCGTGAAGCCGAAATGGAAGCGCACCGAATCGCGCATCGCCGGCTCGCTCACCGAGACGTCGGCATGCACGGAGAACGGCGCCTGGACATAGGTGAATGTGGAGATGATGACGCGCCAGATGCTCTCGACCGTGTCGAGCGGCAGGATGCCGCGATGACGTTGCACGATGTCGCGCATCATGGAGGCTTCGCGCGCCGGGCGGAACGCCGAGCCGACCTCCTGGGTCTGCTTCACCTGGATCAGGCGGTCGATGATGTCGCCGCGCTGCATCAACAGGCGATGCATGCCCTCGTCGATCGCGTCGATCTCCTTGCGCAATTCCTGGAGCGATGGTGGCGCGGGCGGACGTTGGGACATATCTGCGACGTGCTGTTGAGAGGCTGTGGTCGAGGTTCTGATTAGGCAGGATGGGCGGCGAAAGCAAAGAGAAATGCAAAGAGAAGTCAGGCCCGCGTCGGCTGGCAGCACGGGAGCGAATTTGGCTCATCCGAACCGCGACTTGACGAAAAGCGCCCAAGCCGGTAGGTTTTTGCCTGTTCCGTGGTCATTTGAGCCGGCCGGCTTGCAGCCACGTTAAAAAACTCGCTAAACAGGCCGGGGACACTTCCGATCCCGGCCGAACCTATCGTTCAGGCCGGGTTTTTTATGGCCTGATGTCAGTCGCGATCTGAAGTCCGATCGCAAACGAGGTCGATGGTCAGAGATGGTTGGCGTCAAGTCTGTCCCCAGTCCCGCGATCAGTGCCGACGATCGGTCGCATGAGGTCGATCATCCGAGTTCGGAGGTCGCGCAGTTCGGCGCCGACCAACCGCTGCGGCTCGATTGCGGCATCGATCTCACCCCGTTCCAGATCGCCTACAAGACCTATGGCGAGCTCAACGCCGATCGGTCCAACGCCGTGCTGATCTGCCATGCGCTGACCGGCGATCAGCACGTCGCCAATGTGCACCCCGTCACCGGCAAGTCCGGCTGGTGGGAGACGCTGGTCGGCCCCGGCCGTCCGCTCGATCCCAGCCGCTACTTCATCATCTGCTCCAACGTGATCGGCGGCTGCATGGGCTCGACCGGGCCGGCCTCGATCGATCCCGCGACCGGCAAGGTGTGGGGCCTGGATTTCCCCGTCATCACCATCCCCGACATGGTGCGCGCGCAGGCGATGCTGATCGACCGGCTCGGCATCGACACGCTGTTCGCGGTCGTCGGCGGCTCGATGGGTGGCATGCAGGTGCTGCAATGGACCGCGGCCTATCCCAAGCGCGTCTACTCGGCGCTGGCGATTGCCTGTTCGACGCGGCACTCGGCACAAAACATCGCCTTCCACGAGCTCGGTCGTCAGGCCGTGATGGCCGATCCCGATTGGCACAATGGCGCCTACGCCGATCAGGGCATCCATCCGCATCGCGGCCTCGCGGTCGCGCGCATGGCTGCACACATCACCTATCTCTCGGACGCCGCGCTGCATCGCAAGTTTGGCCGCCGCATGCAGGACCGCGAGCTGCCGACCTTCTCGTTCGATGCCGATTTCCAGGTCGAGTCCTATCTGCGCTACCAGGGCTCGTCCTTTGTCGAGCGTTTCGACGCCAACTCCTATCTCTATCTCACGCGCGCGATGGACTATTTCGACATCGCCGGCGACCATGGCGGCGTGCTGGCAAAGGCGTTCGCCGGAATCGAGACGCGCTTCTGCGTGGTCTCCTTCACCAGCGACTGGCTGTTCCCGACCTCGGAATCGCGTGCGCTGGTGCATGCGCTGAATGCGTCGAGTGCGCGGGTGTCGTTCGCCGAGATCGAGACCGATCGCGGCCACGACGCCTTCCTGCTCGACGTGCCTGAATTCTTCGACATCTCCCGCGCCTTCCTGCAATCGGCAGGCAAGGCGCGCGGGCTCACCGGCAAGAATGACTGACCGGGAATGACTGACAAGGACGGCTAGCGATGTCTGTACAGGAAGTGCTGCCGCTCAACGGCCTCGCTGCGGAGCAGTCCGGCCCGTTTCGCGCCGACCATCTGCTGGTCGCCGAGATGGTCAAGCCGGGCTCGAAAGTGCTCGACGTCGGCTGCGGCGAGGGCGATCTGCTTCAGTTGCTGGAGACCCGCGGCATCGACGGCCGCGGCATCGAGCTGTCGCGCGCGGGCGTCAACCGCTGCGTGGCAAAGGGCCTCGCGGTGGTGCAGGGCGACGCCGACACCGACCTCGTCAACTATCCCGACGACGCCTTCGACTATGTGATCCTGTCGCAGACGCTGCAGGCGACGCGCCAGCCCAAGGTCGTGCTGGAGAATCTTCTGCGCATCGGCCGCCGCGCCATCGTGTCGTTCCCCAATTTCGGCTTCTGGCGGATGCGCCTGCAGCTCCTGGTCGGCGGCCACATGCCGCGCACGGAGAATCTGCCGGCGAGCTGGTACGACACCGCCAACATCCATTTCTGCACCATCAAGGATTTCGTCGAGCTCTGCGACACCATCGGCGTCAAGATGGAGCGTGCCGAAGCGCTCGACCTCTACGGCCGTCCGCTGCGGCTGCGATTGCCATGGTGGGTGTGGAATCTGTTCGGCGAGCAGGGCGTGTTTTTGCTGAGCCGCGGGCAGGGGAAGTAATTTATCGTCATTGCGAGCGGAGCGAAGCAATCCAGAATCCCACCGCGGAAAGATTCTGGATTGCTTCGCTGCGCTCGCAATGACGGAGTGCGAGCCAAGGCCTTCGCCCTAATGCGCCGCCGCCGACCTTGGGTCGCGCACCGGCCACCGTCCCGCTTCCACCAGCGTCACGAACCGCTCCACGCTCGCGTTGAACAGCGCGGGCTCTTCGAGATTGAGCACGTGACCGGACTTCGGAAACATCGCGAGCCCCGCTGCCGGCAGATGCTTCTTCAGGAACAGGCTAGCCCCCACACACGGATCATCCTCGTCGCCGCAGATGATCAATGCCGGCGTTGCCACGCCTCTGATCGCATCCGTCATGGTGTAGATCGAGGGACGGCCGCCCTGGAAGCCGCGCATGGTGTTGGCCGAACCCTTGGAATCGTGCCGCGCCAGCGCGGCGTAGAAATCGGCGTGGCCGCGCGGGTCCTTCACCAGGAATGGAATCCGGCTCGGCGCCTCGCGGGTGACTTTTGCGACCTCGGCGGAGCCGAGCGCCTCGAATTGCTCGGCATTGGCACGGCACTGCTTGCGCCAATTGTCGAGATTCTCGATCTCCGAGCCGGAGCCGACGCCGGCAAGCGTCATCGACAGTGCGCGCTGCGGCGCGTTCAATCCGATCTGGAGCGATGAATAGGCGCCCATCGAAAGACCGACGAGATGCGCGCGCTCGATCCTGAGATGATCGAGCACCGCGAGCGCGTCGGTGTAGAAATGTTCGTAGCTGTAGACCTCACCCGCCGGCACATCAGATGGCGTGTAGCCGCGCGCGGAATAGGTGATGCAGCGGTGGCCGCGCGAGAAGTAACGCATCTGCGGCTCCCAATTGGAGTAGTCGGCCGCGAACTCGTGCAGAAAAAGTATCGGCGTTCCCTGACCCGATTCTTCAAAATAGATGCGGACGTTGTCCCTGGTCGTGGCATGGGGCATTAACCGTTTCCCTCTCTTCAAGCCGTGAGTTCAGAATCGCAGTTAATGCTGTTGTCCGCAATGAGGCAGCCTCGAGCCAGCACTGACGCAAGATCATCGCAGCTATTCGCGGCCGCGGCGTCTTTTTCTCGCCACATCGGGCGGCTTAACGGCCAGACGGATGTCGGCCCACCGCATGGGCCGATTGGAAGTGGGGGTGTCAACGAAGGATGAAGAATGTTCGAGTTGTTTGCGTCTCGCCTGTCGCGTTGTGTTGTCGCGCTGGCGATCTTCTTCGCGGCGGTTGCCGCGTTCGTTTCTCCGGCCTCAGCGCGGCCGCATCATCGTCATAGCGCAGAGCGGCACGCTTACGTGCATCACGCCAGACTTAATCACTATCGCCATCATGCACGCAGTTCGCGCTTCGAGCGCGGCGCGGCGCAGTTGCAGGCGAGCGGCTTTGCCGACACGCAGGCCAGTTACAATCCGAACGCCGGCGGCGGCATGGCCCATAACGGCATGGCTGCAAGCAGTGGCTTCGGCGGCGGGTCGGGTCTCGTCTCCGAGGCACGCCGCTACATCGGCGGCAACCCGACCGGACGCGGCAGCCTGTGGTGCGCGCGCTTCATGAACATGGTGCTGCAGCACACCGGCCATCAGGGCACCGGCTCCGACATGGCGAATTCGTTCGCGCATTACGGCACGCGTGTCTCCGGTCCGCAGGTCGGCGCCATCGCGGTGATGGGGCGGCGCGGCGGCGGTCATGTCGGCATCATCACCGGCGTCGACGCGCAGGGGAATCCGATCATGATCTCCGGCAACAACGGCAACCGCGTCCGCGAGGCGCCGATCTCGCGCGGCCGGATCTATGCGTATGTGATGCCGAATTGAGGCGACGGTGCGTAGGGTGGGCAAAGGCGCGCAAGCGCCGTGCCCACCAGCGATGTCTCAAAGTCTGAGAACCGGAATGGTGGGCACGCTTTCGCTTTGCCCACCCTACGGCAGTGGTGCTAGCTCACACCAGCTTCGGCTCTTCCACGACAACCTTATCACCCACGCCGATCTCGCCGTCAGCGATGACCTCGGCATAGATGCCGCAGTCCATGTGGCCGAGATTGCGCGAGAGCGTGGGCGGAATTTCGAGATCGCGCTGTGCGGTCTCGGGGTCGACATTGGTGGCGGCGCAGCGCTTGATGCGCTTGACCACCTTTAGCCGGGCCTGCCCGATCGCAAGCGTCTCTCCGACCAGGTCGAGCTCGGACCACGCCGGCCAGCCCTTCACGTAAAGATTGGCGCGGAAGCGCAGGGGATTGACGGCAGTACCGCCGAGCATGGTCTCGATGGCGCGAACGCTGTTGAGATTGATGATGGAGACGACCTTGCGGGCGACGTCGGAAAAGCTGTGGCCGTGGCCGGACAGCACCTTGGGCGGACCCTTCAGCTCCGGCTGGAAATTCTCCGTGAAGTAGCCCTCGATGGCGGCGCGCCCCGCCGCGCTCTCGAGATCGCCGCTGGCGACGATCCGGCCGTCCTTGCGGATGGTAAGGCTGTTGGTCGCGTCCTCGAACCGGCTGTCGAGGGACGCCAGCCGCTCATTGCGGGCCAGCATCAGAAACTGGATTTTCGGCTTCCACTCCGGAGCCTCCGGGTCGAACCCGCTCGGGCCGTTCTCGATGGCGTAGCGGCGGTCGGCGGGGAGGGTCTGGCCGGTCCGCAACGGGACCCGGGCCAGGGATTCCGGCGTCAGGCCCTTGATCGGATAGCGGTAGAGGCCGCTGATTTCGGCAGTCTGGCTGATTGTCATAGGCCTACTTAGGGGATTCGCTCCGTGCCCGCCAAGCCGGCCGATCAGCGCACGAAATTGTGAACGTTCCTCTTCCGATCCGAGGGCACGCTTCCCACATCTGGGTCAGGCCGGCGCCAGCGTCGGCTGATAACGACCGCTGATGCGTTGAGGAACGTCAACGTATAAGCGGAAACCCAATGAAGATGCCGTTTGGGGTGCCTTAGAGGGCCCCAGGGGCAGGCCGAGGGAAAGAAAAGACCATGAATATCGAGAAGTATACTGAACGCTCCAGGGGCTTCGTCCAGTCCGCGCAGTCGCTTGCGGTGCGCGAAGGCCACCAGCAGTTTTCAACCCTGCACGTCCTGAAGGTGCTGCTGGACGACAATGAGGGGCTGGCTGCCGGTCTGATCGACCGCGCCGGCGGCAATTCCCGCGCGATTCTGAAGGCGACCGAGGACGCCCTCAACAAGGTGCCGAAGGTCAGTGGCGGCGGTGCCGGCCAGATCTATCTGGCGCCCGAGCTCGCTCGCACGTTCGATGCGGCCGAAAAGGCCGGCGAGAAGGCCGGCGACAGCTTCGTCACCGTCGAGCGGCTCTTGCTCGGTCTCGCACTGGAGAAGACCAGTGAGGCCGGCACAATCCTCGCCAAGGGCGGCGTCACTCCGCAAAATCTCAACGCCGCGATCGAGGCGCTGCGCAAGGGCCGCACGGCCGACAGCGCGACCGCCGAGAACGCCTATGACGCGCTGAAGAAATATGCCCGCGACCTGACCCAGGCTGCGCGCGACGGCAAGCTCGACCCGGTCATCGGCCGCGACGAGGAGATCCGCCGCACCATCCAGGTGCTGTCGCGCCGGACCAAGAACAATCCCGTCCTGATCGGCGAGCCCGGCGTCGGCAAGACCGCCATCGCCGAGGGCCTCGCGCTGCGCATCGTCAATGGCGACGTGCCCGAGAGCCTCAAGGACAAGAGGCTGCTGTCGCTCGATTTGGGCGCGCTGATTGCGGGTGCAAAATACCGCGGTGAGTTCGAGGAGCGGCTGAAGGCCGTGCTCCAGGAGGTCACTGGGAGCGACGGCAATTTCGTCCTGTTCATCGACGAGATGCACACGCTGATCGGCGCAGGCAAGGGCGATGGCGCGATGGACGCCTCCAACCTGCTCAAGCCTGCGCTTGCGCGCGGCGAGCTGCACTGCATCGGCGCGACCACGCTCGACGAGTACCGCAAGCACGTCGAGAAGGATGCGGCGCTGGCGCGGCGCTTCCAGCCGATCTTCGTCAGCGAGCCCTCGGTCGAGGACACGATCTCGATCCTGCGCGGCCTGAAGGACAAGTACGAGCAGCACCACGGCGTGCGGATCACCGATTCCGCACTCGTGGCCGCGACGACGCTGTCCAACCGCTACATCACCGACCGTTTCCTGCCTGACAAGGCGATCGACCTCGTGGACGAGGCCGCGGCGCGGCTGAAGATGCAGGTTGATTCCAAGCCGGAAGAGCTGGATTCGCTCGACCGCGAGATCATCCGGCTCAAGATCGAGCAGGAGGCGCTCAAGAAGGAAACCGACCTCGGCTCCAAGTCGCGTCTCGAAACGCTCCAGAAGGAGCTCGCCGACCTTGAGGAGAAATCTGCGTCGCTGACCGCGCGTTGGAGCGCCGAAAAGAGCAAGCTCTCCGACGCCCAGAAGCTCAAGTCCGAGCTGGACGCGCTGCGCGTGGATCTCGCCGACGCGCAGCGGCGCGGCGAGTTCCAGAAGGCCGGCGAGCTGGCCTATGGCCGGATCCCGCAGCTCGAGAAGCAGCTCGCCGAGATCGAGGCGCGTGAAGGCTCCGGCGAGATGATGGAGGAGGCTGTTACCGCCGACCACGTCGCGCAGGTGGTTTCGCGCTGGACCGGCGTGCCGGTCGACAAGATGCTGGAGGGCGAGAAGGAGAAGCTCCTGAGGATGGAGGAGCAGCTCGGACGGCGTGTCGTCGGCCAAGCCGAGGCCGTGCGTGCAGTCGCGACCGCCGTGCGACGTTCGCGCGCAGGCCTGCAGGATCCGAACCGGCCGACCGGCTCGTTCATGTTCTTAGGGCCCACCGGCGTCGGCAAGACCGAGCTGACCAAGGCGCTCGCCGAGTATCTCTTCAACGACGAGACCGCGATGGTCCGCCTCGACATGTCCGAATACATGGAGAAGCATTCGGTCTCGCGGCTGATCGGCGCGCCTCCGGGCTATGTCGGTTATGACGAGGGCGGCGCGCTCACCGAAGCGGTGCGGCGCCGGCCCTATCAGGTCGTGCTGTTCGACGAGATCGAGAAAGCGCATCCGGACGTCTTCAACGTCCTGTTGCAGGTGCTCGATGACGGCCGCCTCACGGATGGCCAGGGCCGTACCGTCGATTTCCGCAATACGCTGATCATCATGACCTCGAACCTCGGTTCGGAATTTTTGGTGAATCAACCCGAGGGCGAAGACACCTCTGCCGTGCGTGAGCAGGTGATGGGGATGGTCCGGGCACATTTCCGTCCCGAGTTCCTGAACCGCGTCGACGAGATCATCCTGTTCCATCGCCTGCAGAGGAGCGAGATGGGCCGGATCGTCGAGATCCAGTTCGCGCGGCTGCAGAAGCTGCTGACCGATCGCAAGATCGTGCTGACGCTCGACGCTTCGGGGCGCGACTGGCTCGCGGCCAAGGGCTGGGATCCCGCCTACGGGGCTCGCCCGTTGAAGCGGGTGGTGCAGCGCTATCTCCAGGATCCGCTCGCCGAGATGATCCTGGCCGGCGACGTCCGGGATGGCGATACGGTCGCGATCTCGTCCGAAGGCAACGTGCTGACCTTCAACGGCAAGGCGTCGCAAACCGCTGAGATCGCCCAGTTCGAGGCGCCGGTACCGAAGCGCAAGCTGAACTGATCGTCGCGATCACGGCAAAACGAAAGCGCCCTGGAGAGGCCATGCTTCTCCGGGGCGAATTTTTTGGTCAGCCCGGCCGGCTTGCTAGAGCGTTAGCCCATCTGACTGAATCGTTGGGGATTCACAAATCAGCGTTTTGGTGATTCAAGCTACCCGCCGGGACGGGAGGCCGGCGGGCA
>NZ_JBEPOT010000016.1:0-204802 GCF_040546905.1 Bradyrhizobium sp. S3.3.6
CCGGTTTTTTCGTGCAGCTGCTGCCCCCCGCCGCGGGGCTTCGGGCGGGTGTGTGGGGGGCGCCCGGGGGGGCCCCCCCCGCCCCCCCCCCCCCCCCCCCCCCCCCCCCCCCCCCGCGCTGCTTGCCTGGGCCGGATCGTACTGGCCGGTGTCGCTCTACATCATCGCCCTGTCGATCATCACGATCGTCGCGACCTTGATTGCGCCGGAGACCGCGCGCAACTCGCTGAGATCCTGAGAGCGGCTAACGGCAGGCGGGATTCGCGGCTGCTGGAAATACCAGGAAGGTGATGGTCGCCGGCGCAAGCCGGATCGCGCCCGCCGATGCTGCGCGCGGCTCAAGCCCGGGCAGTTCATCATCGGCACTCAGCGCGAGCGTCTTGCCGTTCAGCTGCACGGTCGCGCCTTGCAGCTGTGTCGCATGCAACGTGTAACGCTCGGCCGGATGCGACAGCGTCAGGGCGAATGATGCATGCCGCGATGCGTTGATCGCGAGCACGGACACCGCGCCCCGCAGGCCCGGATGGCAATGCGCATAGAGATGGAGATCCGGCGCTGCGACCGAGCTCGCGTCGAGCACGATCGTTCCCATCAGCCGGTGCCAGAGCAGCGCAGCCCAGTAGTTCGGTCGCGGACGGAACGTCGCTTCGTCGAGCAGGCCGTAGTCGCTGGCGGCCAGCGTGTTGTGCATCACCACCTGGACTCCGGCTCTTGCCAGCCGCCCGAGCTGGTCGAGATAGCGGAATGCGTCGAGAAACGTCTTGTCCCAGCGATTGCCGCCGCAGGCGGCATCCGCGGTCTCGGTTAGCCAGATCGGCTTGCCCGGCTCGAATCTGTCGCGCAGCGCACTGTAGATTGCGAGAGTCGCGTCGGTGCGCGCCAGCCATTGCTCGGAAAGCGCCTGCGCCGGATCGTCGCGGCCACCGCAGCGCGGCGAGAGCGTATTGTAGTGATGATAGGAGAAGCGATCGAGGCCAGGGCCGGACGCGGCAAGCAGGTCGCGCGTGGTGAGGCCCGACCCGGATGGCGATGGCGCGTCGCCGATCGAACCCGGACCCACGATCAGCGTCTCGGGCGCCGGGCGCCGCATCCATTCGCGAAAGGTCCTGAAGTCGCGGCCATAGGCCTTCGCGTCATATCCGGGCGGTGCACCGTTCGTCGCGGCGAGTGTTGGCTCGTTCATGAACTCCACCGCCGCGATGTGGCCACCGAGCGACCGCGTCGTGTCGATCAGGCGCTCGGCCTGATCGGTCTTCCATGCGCCATCCGCCGCGCGGCTGCCCGGACTGATCGCAAAGGATGTCACGATCTCCGCATCGACCGCGCGCGCAAAGTCGATGACGCCGCGCCATTGGTTGCGGCCGAGCACGGAATCGAATCCCGGCGGGGGCTTGGCCGGCGCAGGATCCATGTCGGCAAAGAACGTCGCATTGGCCCAGCTGCCGCTGACGCGCAGATAGGCCGGCGCCAAGGCGGCGGCGAGCTTGCGCAGCCGCGCATTGGCAAGATCGATCGGCGGCCGCGTGCCGTAACGATCCCGCGCATCAAGCGCGCGCATTGTTGGCGGATAGGGCTTCCAGAACCGCCCGCCGGTCACTTCCGTCATCTCGATGTTGTAGGATTGAAAGCGCGCATCGATCGTGCCGATCGCTTTCAGCTTTGTCGGCGCAACGGACACATCGCCGGCGCGCGCCGCGCACAATGTTGCGGCACTCAATAGCGCAATCGTTGTTGCGCCTGTTGCGCCAACGAGCCCGCCCGATCGAAGCCATCGCCTTGTATGCACGTTCTGACGCCTTCTTATGCGCCGCTGCCAAAACCAAATGCAGCAGCCTGATCCATTAGCCGCATTTATACGGCGAATTTTTACTTCCAATTTTACTTCGCAAAGTTCCGCCCCTAGCCTTGCGCGTAATGATCACATCCGCAGCCGATCAATGGCGATCGGTGCGAGCGTTCACTGTAACCAACGAGGGTTGCCATGTCTGACGGGACTAAGGGGACGTTCACTTCCGATCCGGCGGGAACGGGGGCCAGAACGGACGTCAAGTCGACGAAAAAGCTGAGCCGGCGCACACTCTTGAAGGGTGCGGCGGCCGTTGCGGGCGCAGCCGCAGGATCGGATGCGATCCGCGGATTCCCGACCATCTGGGCGCAGGAGATCAAGGACATCGAGCTGCGCCATGTCGGCGTCTCCTATTCCGTGGTGAAGGCGATCGGCGACCAGGCCGCCAAGGATCTCGGCTTCAAGGTGACGATGCAGAACCTCGACACCTCTGCCGCCATCAACCGCTTCATAAGCCAGCCTAATACGGTCGATATCGCCGATCTCGAGGGCTGGCAGGCCAAGCTCGCCGCCAAGCGCAGCGTGATCCAGGGCATTGAGGTCAAGAAGATCAAGGAGTTCGACAACATCCTGCCGATCTTCACCAAAGGCGAGATCGACGGCCACAAGATCCCGCGCCAGGGCATCTCGCCCTACGAAGCCATGTACATCGCGAAGCCCGACTCGACCGATCTGAACGACGGCGTCACCGAATGGGCGACCTTCCTGCCGCAGGTCTACAACGCCGATTCCATCGGTTACCGCCCCGATCTCGTCGGCCACGAAGTGACCGAATGGAAGGATCTGATCGATCCCAAGTTCAAGGGCAAGGCCGCGATCCTCGACGTGCCCGCGATCGGCATCATGGATGCCGCACTCTGCTTCGAAAGTGCCGGACTGATCAAGTACGGCAACAAGGGCAACATGACCAAGGAGGAGATCGACTTCACCTGCAACAAGCTGATCGAGCTGAAGAAGCAGGGCCAGTTCCGCGCGACCTGGACCACTTTCGACCAGTCCGTGCAGCTGATGGCCGCAGGCGAAGTGGTGATCCAGTCGATGTGGTCGCCGGCAGTGGCCGCGGTCCGCGTCAAGGAAATCCCCTGCGTCTATGCGCCTGTCAACGTCAAGAACGGCAAGGAAGGCTATCGCGGCTGGTGCAATGGCATGGGCCTGATGAAGCACCTCTCCGGCAAGAAGCTCGACGCCGCCTATGAATATCTCAACTGGTATCTCTCGGGCTGGCAGGGCGGCTTCGTCGGCCGCTACGGCTACTACAGTCCGGTGCCGTCGACCGCGAAGAAGTTCCTGACCGCTGCCGAATGGGACTTCTGGTACGACGGCAAGCCGGCGCCGGAAGTGATTAACGATCCCTACGGCGTTGCGATGGAGAAGGCCGGCACCAAGCGTGACGGCGGCTCGTTCCTCGACCGCGTCAAGAACATCTCGTGCTGGAACACGCTGATGGACGAGGCGGCCTACATGAACAAGCGCTGGAACGACTTCAAGGTGGCCTGAAACCTGCTTTCCCTACCTGAAGAAGCACCGGCGCCGTCACGCGCCGGTGCGACAAGACCGACTTCGAGGCATTTGCTGATATGCAGCCAAGTTCGAGCTCAGCTCAAGCTCCATCGCGTTCCAATCTCGCCGGCTGGCTCTATGTCTCGCCGCTGGTCCTGGTGCTGGTGCCGTTCTTCGTGGCGCCGATCCTGGTCGTGCTGGCCGCAAGCTTCTTCGCCACTGACGGCTTTGGCGGGCTGACGCCGGGCTTCACGCTCGCAAGCTATGTCGAGGTGCTGCATTCGGCGCTGACGCTGAAGCTGTATCTCGCGACCATCAAGTTCACCGTGCTGACCTGGGTCTTCACCCTGATCATCGGCTTCTTCGTCGCCTACTTCCTGGTGTTTCACGTCCGCAACCAGTTGCTGGCGATCGGCCTGTTCCTGCTCTGCACGGTGCCATTCTGGACCTCGAACATCATCCGGATGATTTCCTGGATCCCGCTGCTCGGCAAGGAAGGCCTGATCAACCAGGCGCTGCTGGCATTGGGCGTGATCCATCAGCCGCTGGAGGTGCTGCTGTTCTCCGATCTCGCGGTGGTCATTGCCTATGTCCACCAGCTCACGATCTTCATGATCGTGCCGATCTTCAATTCCATGGCGCGGATCGACAAGAAGCTGATCGAGGCCGCGATCGATGCCGGCGCCAGCCGTTTCGACATCATGCGCCTGATCGTCGTGCCGATGTCCAAGAGCGGCATCGCGCTCGGCACCATCTTCGTGGTGTCAATCGTGATGGGCGACTTCTTCGTGGTCAAGGTGATGTCCGGCGGCGGCTCGGCCTCGGTGGTCAGCGCCTTCTACGAGGATGTTGGCGTGCTGCAATATCCGACCGCGGCGGCGAGCGCCGTGCTGCTGACGCTGGTGCTGGTCGCGATCGTCTCGCTGATCCTGCGCACCGTCGATATCAGGCAGGAGATCACGCGATGAGCGCTGTTCTCGCCGACATGCCCGAGAGGGTCGCACCCGCGACGACCAAGGCGATCGCGCCGAGCAAGGGCGGGCGTCCCTGGACGTTCTACGTGCTGGCGACGCTGTTCGGGCTCTACGTGATCGCGCTCTACGGCCCGATGTTCTGCATCTATGTCCTGTCGTTCCAGGACATTCGCGGCGGCCTCGTGTTTCCGATGAAGGGCCATTCGCTGCACTGGTTTGTCGACCTCTTCACTCAGGTCCGGACCGGTGACGTCAAGGGCTCGTTCGACCGCTCGATCAAGCTCGCCGTCATCGTCACTGTCATCACGGTGGTGGTCTCGTTTCTCGCCGGGCTCGGCTTCCGCAAGCGCTTTCGCGGCGACACCTTTGTCTTCTACATGATGATCGGCAGCCTGGTGGCCCCCGGCCTGGTGCTCGGCCTCGGCACCGGTCTGCTGTTCCAGGCGCTCGGGCTGAATGCGAGCTGGTACACCTCGGCGCTCGGTGCGCAGCTGTCCTGGACGCTGCCGTTCGGCGTGCTGGTGATGTTCGCGGTGATGTCGCGCTTCGATCACGTCTGGGAGGAGGCGGCTTACGATCTCGGGGCCAGCCGCTGGCAGTCGATCCGGCTGGTGATGATCCCGGTATTGGCGCCCGGCCTCGTCGCGGTCGCGCTGTTCGGGTTCACGCTCTCCTACGACGAGTTCGCGCGCAGCCTCCAGACCGCGGGCTCGCTCAACACGCTGCCATTGGAGATCTGGAGCATGACATTGAACGTCACCTCGCCCTCGCTTTATGCGCTGGGCACGGTGACGACCATCGTCTCCTTTATCGTCATCGGTGCGAGCCTCGGCAGCATCGTGCTGATTCAAAAGAGGCGCGGTAGCAGTGCAAAGGGTTGATTTGGGAATGAAGAACGATCGCGGCGATATTGAACTGGCAGGCGTCTGCAAGAGCTTTGACGGCGTGACCAACGTGGTCGACGGCGTCAATCTCAGGATCGCAGACGGCGCCTATTGCTGCTTCATCGGTCCCTCCGGCTGCGGCAAGACCACGATCCTGCGCATGATCGCGGGCCACGAGGACCCGACCGCGGGCGAGATCGTGATTGGCGGCCAGAACGTCGTCGGCCTCGCGCCGGTGCAGCGGCGCACCGCAATGATGTTCCAGTCCTACGCGCTGTTCCCGCATTTGACGGTCCGCGAGAACATCGCTTTTGCGTTGCGCGTGCGAGGCCAGTCCAAAACCGACCGCCTGCGTGCCGCCGACGCCATGATCGAGAAGGTGCGGCTGACGCAATTCGCAGATCGCCTGCCGGCGCAGCTCTCCGGCGGCCAGCAGCAGCGCGTGGCGTTGGCGCGCGCCGCGATCACCGAGCCGCGCGTGCTGCTGCTCGACGAGCCGCTGTCGGCGCTCGACGAGCAGCTCCGCGTGCAGATGCGCCAGGAATTGCGGCGGATGCAGCAGGAGCTCGGCATCACCTTCATCCACGTCACCCACACCCAGCTCGAGGCGATCGCGCTTGCCGATCTCGTGGTGGTGATGGAGCAGGGCAAGATCAAACAGGCGGGTGCCGCGCGCGACGTCTACGCCCATCCGCACGATCGTTATGTCGCCGAGTTCATGGGCGGCCAGAACGTGCTCTCCGGCCGGGTCGAAAAGGTCAACGGTGCAAGCTTTACGCTGGCACAGGCCGCGCCTGATGGCATCGAGGTGCCGCTTCAGGCGCGCCCGGCCGTCAGCGTCGGCGACAAGGTCGATATCGCCGTGCGCCGCGACGACGTCGCGCTGGTCAGGCCGGGCAGGGATCTGCCGCCGGGCTGCACCACTTCGCTGCCGAGCCGGGTGCTCGCGATCGAGTACCAGGGCTATTTCGTCAAGGTCATGCTCGACACCGTGCCGGACGACGAGTTCGTCGCCTATGTGCCGGAAAAGACCTTCTTCGCAGATCCCTTCACCGTCGGCGACGTCGTCATGGCCACATGGGCCACCGGCAGCGCGCTTCCACTCGCCTAAAGACCCGTCGCGCAGGAGCATGACCTTGCAGATATCCTTCACACTCAACGGCCGGCCCACCACCGTGGACGTCGAACCGGCGACGCTTGTCGCCGAGCTCTTGCGCGAGCAGCTCAATCTCACCGGCACCCATATCGGCTGCGACACCAGCCAGTGCGGCGCCTGCGTCGTCCATCTCGATGGCCTGCCCGTGAAGAGCTGCACGCTGTTGGCGCCTGCGCTCGATGGCGCGACGCTGCTCACCATCGAAGGTCTGCAAGGAGCGCCCGGCTCGAACCAGATGCATCCAATGCAGGAGGCGTTTCGCGAGCATCACGGCCTGCAATGCGGCTTCTGCACGCCCGGCATGCTGATGACGGCGATCGCGCTCGCCACCGGGAAACCGGATCTGACCGAGGCCGATGTCCGCCATGGCCTCGAAGGCAATATCTGCCGCTGCACCGGCTACCAGAACATCGTCATCTCGGTGTTGGCCGGCGCCGCCGCCATGAACGCCGCCAAGGGAGAGTGACCATGGGCAATGTGATCGGCATCGGCGCCTCACCGAAGCGGAAGGAAGACCAGCGCTTCCTCACCGGCCGCGGCAATTACGTCTCCGACATCAAGCGTCCGGCCATGACGGCCGGCGTGTTCGTGCGTTCTCCGCATGGCCATGCCGTGTTGCGGGGCATCGACAAGAGCGCGGCGCTGGCGTCGCCCGGCGTCATCGCCGTTCTGACCGGCGACGACGTCAAGGCCGACAGCCTCGGCTCTCTGCCCTGCGGCTGGGGCATCTCGGACGCCAAGGGCGTGCCGATGAAGGAGCCGCCATTCCCGATGCTGGCGCAGGGCAAGGTGCGCTTCGTCGGCGACATGGTGGCCTTCGTCATCGCCGAGACGC
Organism: Bradyrhizobium sp. S3.3.6; assembly: GCF_040546905.1. Taxonomy (NCBI): domain Bacteria; kingdom Pseudomonadati; phylum Pseudomonadota; class Alphaproteobacteria; order Hyphomicrobiales; family Nitrobacteraceae; genus Bradyrhizobium; species Bradyrhizobium sp. S3.3.6. The sequence goes on from NZ_JBEPOT010000016.1 coordinate 7,196, forward strand.
CGGGGCAGGCCAATGCCGCGGCCGAGCTGCTGACGGTCGATTACGAGGTGCTGCCCTCCGTGGTCGGCGTGCTCGAAGCCGTCAGGCCCGGCGCGCCGCAACTGTTCGACGACGTGCCGAACAACATCTGCTGCGACTGGGAGCTCGGTGACAAGGCCGCGGTCGAAACCGCGTTCCGCAAGGCTGCGCATGTCGCCAAGCTCAGCCTCGTCAACAACCGCCTGATCGGCAACCCGATGGAGCCGCGCGCGGCGATCGCCGAATACGAGCCGGGCACCGATCGCTTCACACTGTGGACCACCAGCCAGTTCCCGCACGTCGTGCGCTTCCTGATGGGCGCGCTGGTGCTGAACATCCCGCAGCACAAGCTGCGCGTCGTCGCACCCGATGTCGGCGGCGGCTTTGGCGTCAAGCAATTCCACTACGGCGAGGAGGCCGTGATCACCTGGGCCGCCAAGCGCGTGATGCGGCCGATCAAATGGGTCGCAAGCCGCTCGGAAGGCTACGTCTCCGATCGTCACGGCCGCGATCACGTCACCGAGGCCGAGCTGGCGCTGGATGAACACGGAAAGTTCCTGGCGTTCCGCGTCAATACGCTCGCCAATATGGGCGGTTATCTCTCGACTTTCGGACCGAACATCCCGACCAATCTCTATGGTCCGCTGCTCGGCGGCGTCTACACCACGCCCGCAATTTACTGCAACGTGAAGGTGGTCTTCACCAACACCGTGCCGGTCGATGCCTACCGCGGCGCGGGCCGGCCCGAGGCGACCTTCGTGCTGGAGCGCATCGTCGATGTCGCAGCCAGCGAGATGGGCATCGACCGCGTCGAGATTCGCCGGCGCAACATGATCCCGAAGGAGGCCTATCCGTATCAGACGCCGGTGCTGGTGCAGTACGATTCCGGCGATCCGATGGGATGCCTCGACGGCGCGCTCGTCGCCGCCGACGTCAAGAATTTCGGCGTGCGCAAGGCAGCGTCTGCCAGCAAGGGCAAATTCCGCGGGCTCGGCTATTCCACCTATGTCGAGGCGTGCGGCCTTGCGCCGTCGCGCTTCGCAGGAAGGCTCGGCGCACGCGGCGGTCTCTACGAGAGCGCCACGGTGCGCGTGCATCCGACCGGCCAGGTCACGGTCATGATCGGTACGCACAATCACGGCCAGGGCCACGAGACGACGTTTGCGCAGATCGTCTCGGAAAAGCTTGGCGTGTCCTTTGAGAATGTCGACATCGTGTTCGGCGATACCGATCGCGTGCAGTTCGGCATGGGCACCTATGGCTCGCGTTCCCTCGTGGTGGGCGGAGCAGCGTTGTCGAAGGCGACCGACAAGGTGATCGCCAAGGGCAAGAAGATCGCGGCGCATCTGCTGGAGGCCGCTGAAGTCGATATCCAGTTCGAGGCCGGAAACTTCTCAGTCGCGGGTACGGACCGCATCAAGTCGTTCGAGGAGATCGCGGGCGCCGCTTATGTGCCTCACAACTATCCGCTCGAGGTGCTGGAGCCGGGGCTGGAAGAGCAGGCCTATTACGACCCCGTCAACTTCACCTATCCCGGCGGCTGCCACATCGCCGAGGTCGAGGTCGATCCGGAGACGGGCACGGTGACGCTGGTCAATTACACCGCGGTCGACGACGTCGGCACGGTCATCAATCCGATGATCGTCGAGGGCCAGTTGCACGGCGGCATCGTGCAGGGCGTCGGCCAGGCGTTGTTCGAGAACGCGGTCTACGACGAAGGCTCGGGCCAGCTGCTGTCGGGCTCGTTGATGGACTACTGCATGCCGCGAGCCGATCACATGCCGATGATGAAGGTTGCGACCCATTCCACGCTCTGCACGCACACCCCGATGGGCGTGAAGGGCTGCGGCGAGGTCGGCACCATCGGCTCGCCGGCCGCCGTCATCAACGCGGTGGTCGACGCGCTCGCGCATCTCGGCGTCACCCATGTCGACATGCCGGCAACGCCGAACCGGATCTGGCGCCTGCTGCAAAACGCGTCGCTGCCGGTCGCCGCGGAATAGGGAGGACATCAACAATGAAACCATTTGCCTATCACCAGCCCGGCCAAATCCCGGATGCAGCCAAGCTGCTGACCTCGATCGAGGACAGCAAGCTCGTCGCCGGCGGCATGACGCTGATCCCGACGATAAAGCAGCGGCTGGCGAGCCCCGTCGCATTGGTCGATCTGTCAAAGCTCGGGTCTCTCAAAGGCATCACCGACGACGGCGCCACCATCACCATCGGCGCGATGACGCCGCATGCCGTGGTGGCTGCCTCCAGGCTTGTGCAGACGAAAATCCCCGGGCTCGCGGCACTGGCCTCGATGATCGGCGATCCCGCCGTACGCAACCGCGGCACAATTGGCGGCTCGGTCGCCAACAATGATCCTGCGGCGGATTATCCGGCCGGCGTGCTCGGTCTCGGCGCCACCATCGTCTCCAGCACGCGCGAGATCGCAGCCGACAAGTTCTTCCTCGGCCTGTTCGAGACTGCGCTCGAAGTAGGCGAGATCATCACTGCGATCCGTTTTCCCGTGCCGCTCAAGGCAGGTTACTCGAAGTTCAAGGCGCCGGCGTCGCGTTATGCGCTGGTCGGCGTATTCGTCGCGAAATTCGCCGATGGTGTCCGCGTCGCCGTAACCGGCGCGGGTCCCGGCGTGTTCCGCGTGCCGCCGATGGAGGTGGCGCTGTCGGAGAATTTTGATCCGTCCGCAATTGCGGCGATCAAGATCGACAACGACGGTCTCACCTCCGATATCCACGCCGAAGCCGATTACCGTGCGCATCTCGTCACGGTGATGGCCAAGCGCGCCGTCGACGCGGCGCTCAGCTAGCTCTTAGGGTTGATGATGACTGATGGTTCCGGCCGAGCGGCCTCCCCGCCGGCGCCGACTGGCCTTGGCGCGCTTTCTGCTAACGAGATCATGGCCGGCTACCGCCGCAAGGCGTTCACCCCGCGCGATGTCGTCGACGACACCATTGCCGCGCTCGAAGCCACGAATGAAGCCTGCAATGCGGTGGTGACACCGATGTACGAGCAGGCGAGGACGGAGGCCGACCGTCTCACCAGGGAGATGCGCGCGGGCGAGGCGAAGGGATCGCTCGCCGGCGTGCCTGTCACGATCAAGGATCTCGTGTTTGTCGCGGGCGTGCCGGCCTATGCCGGCTCACCGATGAACAAGGCGTTCGTACCCGATGTCGATGCTGCCGTGGTGTCGGCGCTGAAAGCGTCCGGCGCGATCATCACCTGCAAGACCACGACTTGCGAGTCCGGCTACAAGCTGACGGCGGACAGCCCCGTCACCGGCACCACGCGCAACCCCTGGAATCCCGGCCGAACCAGCGGCGGCTCGAGCGGTGGCGCGGCTGCGGGTGTGGCCGCGGGCTGCGGCCCGATCGCGATCGGCACCGATGGCGTCGGCTCGATCCGCGTACCGTCATCGTTCTGCGGCGTGTTCGGGCTGAAGCCGACCTTCGGCCTGGTGCCGCGCTCGCCCGGCTTCTCGCCGCCGTCCTGGGCCTCGCTCGCGCACACCGGCCCGATCACGCGGACGGTCGCGGATGCCGCGCTGGTGCTGGAGATCATCGCTGCTTACGATCCACGCGATCCCGCGAGCCTGCCGGTGTCGCCGCGCTGCTTCGATACGAACGCGGCCTCATTGAACGGCCTCCGCATCGGTGCGAGCGCCGATCTCGGCTACGCCCCGATCAACGCTGACGTCCGCGCGGCGTTCGGCAAGGCGCTTGCCATTCTCGATTCCTGCGGCGCGCAGGTCACCATGGATGGCCCGGGTCTCGACCCTGGCATTCTCGAGCACACGCTGAAGCCGATCGCCTTCACCGAGCAGGCGGCGGCGGTGGCGACCAGAAGCACGGCCGATCTCGCCAGCTCCGAAGCTGACTATCGCGACGTCGTCAGCGCCGGCCGCCACTACAGCGGCACGGATTATATCGAAGCCAGCTACCGGCGCGGCCAGGCCCGCAATGCGTTCTTGAAATTGTTCGAGCGCGTCGATGCGCTGGTGACTCCGACGGTCGCGGTGACCGCATTCGAGGCCGGCCGGATCGGCGTCGACACGATCGACGGCAGCAAGATCGATCCGCATCTCGGCTGGTCGCCCTTTACCTGGCCGATCAATCTTGCTGGTCTTCCGGCGGCGACGCTACCCTGCGGCTTCGATCGCGACGGTTTGCCGATCGGCCTTCAGATCGTTGCGCCATGGCTCGACGAGCCAACCATCTTCCGCATTGCGGCGGCGTTCGAGGCGGCGCAGCCTTGGGCTAAGTTCTGGCCCCCGCTGGCCTTGCGCGAACCGGACCGTGCCCACGCGAAGGCTTGAGGCAAATCCGGCCTGGAACTGACCGGCCGTCGTCTTGCCAGCACGTCCCCCCGCGCGCTCGAAATTTTTTCGACCGCCCTCTTGAAACCGACATCCCTTCTTCTAAGTCATTTTTCGCCGCGAGAGCGGTGTGCCGGGTGCCCGAGAGGGCCCGGCGCGGGCGCTGGGCCGGTGTCTTCGGATCCCGTCTGAAAACCCTGTCCCGCGTTCCTTCGTATCCATCTTGCTCTTTGGAGGACTTGGTTATGAGGACCAGCTTTGACTTCGCGCCCCTGTGGCGCTCCACCATCGGCTTCGATCACCTAGCCGACCTCGTCGACAGCACGCTGCGCCAGACGACCGAGGACAACTACCCCCCTTATAACATCGAGCGGTCCGGCGAAGACCACTACCGGATCAGCCTCGCCGTGGCCGGCTTCGGCGTCAACGACATCACAGTGACGGCCGAACAGAACGCGCTCACAATCGAAGGTCGGAAGCCCGACGACGCTGCGCGCGAATATCTCTATCACGGCATCGCTGCGCGTCCATTCCGGCGCGTGTTCAACCTCGCCGACTACGTCCAGGTGAAGCAGGCGTCTTTCCAGGACGGCCTCTTGATCGTCGATCTGGTCCGTGAGGTCCCCGAAGCCATGAGGCCGCGCCGGATCCAGATCGCGGGTGCGGCCCCTCCTGCATCTCAGATCGAGCAGAAGGAAGCAGCCTAACGCGCGGTCGAGGGATTGGCGGAACGCGGCGCTCAGATGCGCGCCGCGCTCCCAGATGCATGAAGGAGAGAACCATGGCTTTTCGTGATCTCATTCCCTGGTCAAAGAGCCAGGAGCTTGCGCCGGTCCGCGACAGCTTCGATCCGTTCCTGACGCTTCATCGCGAGATGAACCGTCTGTTTGACGACGTGTTTCGCGGTTTTGCCGGGAGCAACCTGTCGCCCATTATGGAAGGCCGTTTCGGCTGGCCCAAGGTCGAACTCAGCGAGACCGACAATATGCTGACCGTCACGGCCGAACTTCCGGGACTGACGGAGAAGGACGTCGAGGTCGAAATCGCCCACGGCGTCCTCACTCTCCGTGGCGAGAAGAAGGCCGAGCGCAACGGCGAAGGCAGGTACTTCACCGAGCGTTACTACGGCGCCTTCGAGCGGCAAGTCCCGCTCGAAGACGTCGAGGAAGACAAGGCCGAGGCGTCGTTCAAGAACGGCGTCCTGACCGTCTCGTTGCCCAAATCCGAGAAGGCGCGGGAAGGCATCAAGCGTATCGCGATCAACACGCATTAGCTTGAACGCGGATGGCGGCGGTGCCCGCCGCCATCCCATCATCAACCTACCATCCCTTCGAAAGGAGCGTAAAGGGAGGCACAACCGATGACCAACGTGAACACGAATTCGGACAATCTCAACCTACTGTTTCACCCGGCGGCGCACTACGGCTCGCCCGCTGATGTCCTGAACGCAGAAGAGCTATCTGCACCGGAGAAACGGATCATACTGTCGTCCTGGGCGTCCGATATGTACGCGGTCGAATCCTGTCCGGCCTTGCGCGAAGTCCCCGGCATGAGCCACACCGTCCGGCTCGCCGATATTCTCGCGGCCCTGCGCCGGCTCGACAGCGACAATGACGACGACGACCCGCCGCGTGGCGGCGGTGTCCCGATGCGTCTACGGCGGCCTTGGGCCGCCGCAGAGCGGCACGGCGCATGATGCCCGCCTCGTTCGCTAAGTCGATTGCCGGAGACCTGACCTTCAGCAACCGCCGACGGCGGAGCCTCACCACCGGACAGCTCATGCCGTCCGGCGATCGAGCTCGCCCTGGAAATCCCTGATCAACCGCCGCTCGCGCTCTATCCGTTGCCGATAGAGTTCGCGCTCATGCTCGGTCTTCGCGCTGGCAGGAAGAAGTTCGTCGTGCCCGATCACCTTCTCGCTGCCTCGAATGAGCAGGTCCCGGGCGACGTTCATTGCGCCGCTCCCGTATCGATCGGTGCCTTCGAGGCGAAGATGGAAACCGGAAAGGCCGCGGCGGCGAGGCTATCAAGGGCTGACTGCTCTTCTGCCAGGCGTCTCTCGATGTACTGGCGTTCTATCTCTGTCAGCCTGGTCTTCAGCAGTCGCCGATAACGGTGGATGTTATTCCTGTGCACGCGAATTTGAGGCAGAGATTCGTTGAGCATCATCGTCTCCGACGGTCGCATTGGGTCCTTGAATTTCGAGGGTGAGAGAGAGATCTCTAGATCTCTCGGCGCAAAAAATATGCAGCTGAAAGTCGCTGTCAAGACGTTCGTGATATTGCTGCGCTTGCGAACTTCGCGTGGCGGTTCAAGACAACTCGATCGGAGCACCGCGGCCGCTGAGCTCTTCGTCGAGGCGCAGATAATGCGCGAGATAGTCGTGCAGCGCAGTCGCCGCCTTCGAGGTGGCGCCGCTCGACTTGTAGAGCAGGAGCTCGATCTTCGGCAGCGGGGGCAGGCCCTCGTTCGGGCCGATCTCGCGCATCGCGGGCACCAGTGCGCTGCGGCCGAGCACCGTGACGGCCATGCCGGCAAAGGCTGCAGCCTGCAGGCCGCCGACGCTTTCGCTGACGCAGGCGATGCGCCAACGCAAATTGGCGCGCTCCAGCGTATCGATGGCGTAGTCGCGATAGATGTTGCCCGGTGGCAGCAGCGCGAGCGGGATCGGGCGCTCCTGATGCGCGGCGGATTGCTCGCCGGTCATCCAGACAAGCTGCTCGCGCCGCACCACCTGCCCGCCGGTGAAATCGTTCATGCGGGTGACGAGTGCTATGTCGACGTCGCCGCGCTTGACGAGACCGACCAGCGGCGTCGACAGCGCGCAATTGAGCTCGACCTGCACGCGCGGAAACGATTTGCGAAATACGCTGAGGATCGACGGCAGCATGAAGGCCGCGTAGAGGTCGGGCGTGCCGAGCACGACCTGGCCCTCGATCTCCTGTGACGCCAGCTGCGAAATCAACTCGTCATGCAGCCGCAGGATGGACTTGGCGTAGGTGAGAACCGTCGTGCCGTCGTCGGTCAGCATCAGCCGCCGGCCCACATGCTCGAACAATTGCTTGCCGGTGAGCTCCTCCAGCCGCTGCAATTGCAGCGTGATCGCCGGCTGGGTGCGGCCCAGCCGGCGCGCGGTCTCGGTGATGCTGCCGGTCTCGACCACCGAGATGAGCGACCGGAGCATGCGGATATCGAGACTGATGAGGTTCATGCGGCGTCCCTGTCGCCCAGAATTTATGCAAGTTCCATGCTAGGGCTCACTTGCCAGGGCTCGCTTGCCAGGGCTCACCTGCTAGGGCTCACTTGGCCCGAGACGCAGATGCGGCGGATTTCACGCCCGGCCGGCCCTTGCGCACCGAATTCCAGAAATTCTCGGCCGCCCGGGTCATGCGGGCGCGGGTGCGAAACAGCGACACGTTGATCGGAATGTCCCATTCGCCGCCGCCCGCACGCAGCAGGCGGCCGGTGTCGAGATCGGCGCAGACGAGGCTCATCGGCGCCCATGTCACGCCGCGTCCCTCGCGCGCCATGTCGATCAGCAGCATGACTGGCGCGGCGAAACCGGGAACGAGCCAGGCCACCGGATCCTTTGCCGCCAGGAACGATGTGACAAGCCGTCCCACACCCGAGCCCGGGTGATAGGCGAGATAGGGCAGCGGCGCGCCGGATGCGCCGGGCAGGGCGTAGCGCGGCTGCGTGCTCTTGCTGCGCCGTCCGCCGCGGCCCGGCTTTGCCGCCGGCGCGCTGATCGGGATCAGCACGTCGGTTGCGAGATCGATGCGCTGGAAGCGGTCCATGTCGAGCCGGCTCACCAATGACGGATGGTAATGCGCCAGCATGAAGTGGGCCTGCGCGTCCAGCAGCAGCTTCTCGCAGCCGGCGAAATTCGAAGCGACGAGCTGCACGGCCGAGCCGTCGCGCGCGCCGTCCGAGTTGCGGATCCATTCCGGGAAGAAGGTCTGCGACAGCGAATGCGTGGCGACGAAGGTGATGGTCTCGGCCTTCAGCCGTGCGACCTCGAGCGCTTCCTCGCGACCGACCAGGATCCGGCGCAGCACGTCCTCCGCGACGGGACGAAAGCTCTCGCCGGCGGCCGTCAGCGTGATGGTGTGGGTCGAGCGTTCGAACAGCTGCGTCCCCAGCCAGTCCTCGAGCGACTTGATGCGGCGGCTCAGCGCCGGCTGGGTCACGTGCCGTCGCTCGGCGGCGCGGGAGAACCCGCCCTCCTCGGCGATGGCAAGGAAGTCCTCCAGCCAGACCAGGTCCATAATAACGTTTTGTCCTCAAATCATACCGATACGGCATTAGCGCCTGACACGCCGCTGGTCCAATGTAAACGCCATCGAAAGACAAGAACGAAGCGCCCTCAACGCATGGCGCCAACGACGTTGGAGGAAAATACATTGCAGATTGCCGCGACGCCGCTGTCTGAACCCATATCGAGCTCCACGTCCGGCCGCCGCCGCAAGCCGCTCTGGCGCGAGCAGTATGTCCTGGTGGTTGCCGGTGCTGCGCTCGGGGCTCTGCTCGGCGCTCTGTTTCCGAATTTTGCGGTGGAGCTCAAGCCGCTCGGCGATGTCTTTATTTCCTTGATCAAGATGACGATCGCGCCGCTGATCTTCCTGGTCGTGGTCACCGGTATCGCGCAGGTCGGCGACATGAAGGCGGTCGGCCGCATCGGGCTCAAGGCTTTCGCCTATTTCGAGGTGGTGACGACGATTTGCCTCACGATCAGCTTCGTCGTGGTGCGCTGGGTCCAGCCCGGTGCCGGCGTGGCGCATGCCACCGCGCAGCAGGCCGAGACGGTCGCGCGCTATCAGCAGGCTCATGTCGGATCATTGTCCGCCTACATCCAGCACATGGTGCCGGAGAGCTTTGTCGGTGCGTTCGCGGCCGGCGACGTGCTTCAGGTACTGGTGCTGGCGCTGCTCTGCGGCATCGGCCTGTTGCTGCTCGGCGACAAGGCCGGTCCGTTGCGGACCGGCCTGGAGCGGGTGACCGAGCTCGTCTTCAGTGTCGTCCATGTCGTGGTGGCGCTGGCGCCGATCGGTGCGTTCGGCGCCATGGCGTTCACGGTGGCGAAGTTCGGTGCCGCGACGCTCTATGCGCTGGCGCTTCTGGTCGGCACTGCCTGGGCGATGATGGCGTTCTTCATCTTCGTCATCCTCGGCACCATCTGCCGCCTGGTCGGCATTCGCCTGATGGACCTCTTGCGCCTGCTGCGCACCGAGCTGCTCGTGGTGCTCGGCACTTCGTCGTCGGAGACCGCCATCCCCGGCATGATGGAAAAGTTGCCGAAGGCGGGCGTAGGGCGTGCTGTCGCGGGCCTCGTCATTCCCTCCGGCTATTCCTTCAATCTCGACGGTGTCGCGCTGACATTGCCGCTCTCGACCATCTTCATCGCCCAGGTCTATGGCGTCGAGCTGTCGGCCGCGCAGCAGCTCAGCCTGTTCGTGGTGATGCTGTTCACCAGCAAGGGCGCGGCCGGCGTCACCGGCGGCGCGTTCGCGGCACTTGCTGCGACCGTCGTCGCCGCAGGGCTGCCGGCGGAAGGACTGGCACTGCTGCTCGGCATCGACCGTTTCATGTCGCTGGCGCGCGCCATCACCAACACCATCGGCAACGCGGTCGCCGCGATCGTGGTCGCCAAATGGGACGGCGAATTCAATCGCGAGGACTGGGCGCAGTCCGCCGCACAAATCCAGCAAGCGAAGTAAGGATCCAAGGTCTCCAATATGGCTACCAGCACCAACGAACTTCCCGTCATCGCGCTGACTCCCGGTGACTGCACCGGCATCGGTCCCGAACAGGTCGCGCGCATCCTCTCCGACGACCGCCTCGCCGACGTCGCGCGCCTCGTCGTGGTCGGCGATGCCCGCGTGCTCGACATGGGCATGGATCATGCCGGCGTGAAGCTGAAGGTCGAGCGGATTGCCTCGCCCAAGGCCGCCAAATGGGGCCGCGGCACGGTGCAGCTCGTCGATCTCGGCAACACCGATCCCGCCAAAATCCCGCTCGGCAAGGCCAGCGCCGAGTCCGGCCGGTTGACCGGCGAGACGCTGTCGCGCGCGATCGATTTCTCCAGGGACGGCGAGGTCGACGCCATCACCTTCGCGCCGCTGAACAAGCGCGCAATGTTCGACGGCGGCTGGAAGTTTCCCGACGAGCACAAGATGTTCGCGAGCCTGCTCGGGCACAAGACCTATTTCTCCGAGATGAACGTGCTCGATGGCCAGTGGATGTCGCGCGTCACCGGGCATCAGTCGCTGCGTGAAGCGCTCGACGGCATCAATCCGGAGAGCATCACCGATGCGATCGAGCTGGTCGACCGCATGATGCGGCGAGCCGGCGTTGCCAAGCCGCGCATTGCGGTTGCGGCGCTCAATCCGCATGCCGGTGAGAACGGCCTGTTCGGCCGCGACGAGATCGAGATGATCCGCCCGACGGTCGAAGCCGCCGCCCAGACCGGCATCGCCTGCACCGGACCTTATCCCGCCGACACAGTCTATATCCGCGCCTTCGCCGGCGAGTTCGACAGCGTGGTCGCGATGTATCACGACCAGGGCCAGATCGCGACCAAGCTGCGCGGTTTCAACCGCGGCGTCACCGTCACCGCCGGGCTCGAGACCGTCTTCACCACGCCGTCACACGGCACCGCGTTCGATATCGCAGGCCAAGGCGTCGCCAACACCGGCGCGCTGGAGAGCGCGGTACGTCTGGCCGCCAAGCTGGTGTCGATCAAGGTCAAGGAGGCCGCCTATGCACACTGATCGCAGAACCCTGCTCCAGGCGGCAGCCGCGCTGCCCTTCGCAACTGTCGCCACCAACACGGCCTTTGCGCAAGCCTCGCCTGCGGCTCCTGCCGCGGCGCCGCCGAAGGACGTCACGCGCGCGCTCGCGCATTATCTCGTCACCGCAAGCTATGACGACCTGCCGGCCAATGTCCGGAAAGAGGGCATCCGCACGCTCCTGAACTGGGTCGGCGTCGCCATCGGCGGCTCGCATCACGAGACGGTCGATATCGCGGTGTCCGCGCTCGGCCCGTTCTCCGGGCCGCAGCAGGCTTCCCTGTTTGGGCGGCGCGAGCGGTTCGACATCATGAACGCCGCCTTCATCAACGGCGTGTCGAGCCACATCTTCGACTACGACGACACGCATCTGAAGACGATCATCCATCCGGCCGGTCCCGTAGCCTCGGCGATCCTCGCGCTGTCGGAAATGCAGCCGATCTCCGGCAAGGAGTTCTTGAACGCACTGGTGCTCGGCGTCGAGACCGAGTGCCGGATCGGTAACTCGGTCTACCCGAACCATTACGATGTCGGTTGGCACATCACCGGCACCGCCGGCGTGTTCGGCTCGGCCGCGGCCGTAGGCAAGCTGCTGAAATTGAACGAGCAGCAGATGACCTGGGCGCTGGGTCTTGCGGCGTCGCAGCCGGTGGGCTTGCGCGAATCCTTCGGCTCGATGAACAAGAGCTTCAATCCGGGCCGCGCGGCTTCCAGCGGCATCTTCGCCGCGATCCTGGCATCGAGGAACTTCACCTCGTCCGACGCGATGATCGAGGCCAAGCGTGGCTGGGCCAACGCGATCAGCACCAAGCAGGACTACAACGAGATCCTGGGTGACCTCGGCAAGCGTTATGAGGCGGCGCTCAACACCTACAAGCCGTTCGCCTGCGGTATCGTCATTCATCCCGCGATCGATGCGGCGATCCAGCTCCGCAACGAGAACAGGCTGACCGCCGACCAGATCGAGCGGGTCGATCTCAAGGTCCACCCGCTGGTACTGGAGCTGACGGGCAAGAGGACGCCAAGCCAGGGCCTCGAAGGCAAGTTCAGCATCTACCATGCGGTGGCGGTGGCCATTGTCGAGGGCGCTGGCGGCGAGAAGCAGTTCAGCGACCGCGCGGTGACCGACCCGACCATCGTTGCGCTCCGCGGCAAGGTCAATCCGATCATAACATCAGGCATCAAGCCGGAGCAGGTCGATCTCACCATCGTGCTCAAGGACGGCCGCAAGCTGAACCGCTACATCGAGCACGCGATCGGCAGCGTCGAGGTGCCGATGACCGACAAGCAGCTCGAAACCAAGTTCTCCGATCTTGCCGACGGCATCATTCCCGCTGCGACGATCCGGCGCGTGATGGACGCCTGCTGGAATATCGAGAACCTGCCGAGTGCGGCGGAGATCGCCAAGATGTCGGTCGCGGTCTGATCGCGAAGGAGGGAAGCATGCCATCGCGCCGCCATTTCCTGCGGTCCGCCGGCTCGGTTGCCGCTCTGGCCGCCACCGGCGGCCGCATGGCCGTCGCAGCCGGCCCGGGCGTGACGGAGCGTCTCGCCCGCTACATGGTCGCCGCACGCGATCAAGAGTTGCCCGAGCAGGTGCTGCGCGAATGCAAGCACCGCATCCTCGATACGCTCGGCGCGATGATCTCGGGCTCGCGGATGAAGCCGGGCGAGATGGCGTTGAAATATGTGCGCACACTCGGCGGTGACGCCCAGGCCTCCGTGGTCGGCTCCGACTTCCGCTCCACGGCGGTCAACGCAGCGCTGGCCAATGCGATGTGCGCCCATGCCGACGAGACCGACGATTTCGAGCCTGTCACCAAGGCGCATCCGGGATGCTCGGTCGTGCCGGCCGCGCTCGCTATCGGCGAGCGGGAACATCGCAGCGGACAGGATGTCATTCGGGCCGTCGCGCTGGGCTACGATTTGACCTGCCGCCTGCTGATGGCACTGGGCCCCGATCTCGTGCGTGGCGCCCACCGGAGCGCCGAAGGAACGTCATCGACCTTCGGCGCGCTCGGTGCGGCTGCATCACTGGCGCGGCTTGACGAGAAGGGGATGCGCTATGCGATCTCCTATTCGTCGCAACAGGTCTCCGGCCTATGGAGCTGGGTCAAGGACCACGATCACATCGAGAAGGCTTTTGACTTCGCCGGCATGGGAGCCCGCAATGGCGTCATGGCTGTTGACATGGTGCTCAGCGGCCTGACCGGCGTCGACGACGTGCTCGACGGCACCCATAATCTCTTCATCGCACTCTCGACCGATCCGAAGCCGGAGGAGATGGTGAAGGATCTCGGCAAGCTCTTCTATGTCACGGAAACCGCGATCAAGACATTCTCGGTCGGCTATCCCATCCAGTCGCCGCTGGATGCGATGCTGACGCTGCGCAAGCAGTATAGCCTCACGCCGGATAGCGTCCGTAGCATCCTGGTCAGGTTGCCGACCGATGCGATGGGGATCGTGGGCGAAAGCGCGATGCCTGATGTCAATTGCCAGCACCTTGTGGCGGTCGCGCTGGTCAAGGGCGGGGTGTCGTTCAACGACAGCCACGATGTCGCGCTGATGCGTGATCCGAAGATCCTGGAGCAGCGTGCCAAGGTGACGCTGGCCGGTGACAAGACGCTGATGGATCCGGTCGCGCCGCGCGGCGCTGTCGTCGAGGTGACATTGACCGATGGCAAGAAGATCGAGCACTTCACGAAATATCCGCCGGGCACCAAGGAGAATCCGCTCAGCACGGAAGCCGTCGCGGCGAAGACGCGGGATCTGATTGCGCCGGTGCTGGGCAGTGACAGGGCCGAGAAGCTGATCGACCAGATCGGCAATCTCGAACGGCTTGATGACGCTGCGAGGTTGGGACCATTGCTCAGCGCGTAATGCAAGGCTAACAATAAGGTAAAATCGTCGTGCCGTTCCCGTCCGGCGGCTCAAACGAAATCATCGCCCGCATCGTCGCGACGCAATATAACGAATGGGAGGAATGATGCGCTTGAAGCGAATGCTTGCTGGCTATCTCGGCGCGATGGCGCTGTTGTATGCCGGCGTCGCGATGGCGGCGAGTGTCGAAATATCCGCCAGTGATATTGGCGGACAGGTGACCAGCGACAAGGGCGCCGAGGCGGGCGTCTGGGTGATCGCCGAAACCAAGGATCTCCCCACCAAATACGCCAAGGTGGTGGTGACCGACGATCAGGGTCGGTTCGTCATCCCGGATCTTCCCGCAGCCGGCTACAAGGTCTGGGTGCGCGGCTATGGCTTGCAGGACACGGCGCAACAGGACGCACGTCCGGGCAAGATCCTCGACTTCAAAGCGGCCCAGGCCTCGCCGAAGAAAGACGCTCAGAACTATCCGGGCATGTATTGGTATTCGATGCTCGACATCCCCAGACCTGAGGAGTTTCCCGGCACCGGCGACAAGGGCAACAAGATGCCGGATACCATGAAGTCGCAGGCCCAGTGGGTCGATACGGTCAAGAACATGTGCCAGTCCTGCCACGCGCTCGGCACGCGCGGCATCCGCGAGATCCCGAAGGTGTTCACCGATGGGTACGATTCCCACACGGCATGGGCCGTCCGCACCCAGGCCGGACAGGCCCAGGAATACATGGCGACGGTGCTGGCCAGCATGGGTCCGGAAAAGGTCTATGACCTGTTCTCGAAATGGACCGATCGTATCGCAGCCGGCGAGTTACCGTTCGCCAAGCCCGAGCGGCCCAAGGGCATCGAGCGCAACGTCGTCTTCACGATGTGGGATTGGGCGACGCCGACGCACTATCAGCACGATGCGATCTCGACCGACAAGCGTAACCCGCGGGTCAACGCCAACGGCCTGATCTACGGATCGTCGGAGGAGAGTTCGGATCTCGTGCCGACGCTCGACCCGGTCAGGAATGTCGCCGGGACCATCAAGCATCCCTATCTCGATCCTAACACGCCATCCTCGACCGACGCGCCGCGCGGACCGTCGGCCTATTGGGGCGACGAACCGATCTGGGATGGCCACACCAGTATCCACAACGTCATGATGGACGAGCAGGGCAAGGTCTGGTTCACGGCGCGGCTGCGCCCGCCGGCCAACCCTGACTACTGCAAGCAGGGCTCGGATCTGCCGTCGGCGAAGGTGGCGCCGCAGGCGACCTCGCTGCGCCAATTGTCGCGCTACGATCCCGCGACCGGCAAATGGGACCTGATCAACACCTGCTTCACGACCCATCATCTCTACTTCGACGACGATGCCAACCAAACGCTGTGGACCAGCTCCGGTGGTCCGGGCCTCGGCGGCGGCATTGTCGGCTGGCTCAACACCAAGCAGTATCGCGAGACTCTCGACAACGTAAAATCGCAGGGCTGGACGCCGCTGATCATCGACACCAACGGCAACGGCAAGCGCGATGCCTATGTCGAGCACAAGGATCCCGTCGATCCGGCCAAGGACAAGCGCATCGCCGCGTCCTTCTACGGCATCATGCCGAGTCCGGTCGACGACACGATCTGGGGCCAGGCGATGGATCGAGGCTTCTCCCGCATCGATCAGCCCGGCTACATCGTGCGCGTGGTGCCGGGACCAGATCCCGCCAATACCGCGCTCGCCGAAGTCTATCAGCCGCCGGAGGGCACGTTCGGCCCGCGCGGTCTCGACATCGGGCTTGATGGTGTGGTGTGGACGGTCTTGTCCAGTGGTCATCTCGCAAGCTTCGATCGCAAGCTCTGCAAGGGCCCGCTGAACGGCCCGACCACGGCGGAGGGCAAGCAGTGTCCCGAGGGATGGAAGACCTGGCGCATGCCCGGGCCGCAGTTCAGGGGGCTCGACGCCAGCGGCAGCGCCAATCATGCCTATTATGTCTGGGTGGACCGCTACAACACGTTCGGCCTCGGCGCGAACGTGCCGATCGCGAGCGCCAATGGCAGCGAGTCCCTGCTGGCCCTTGTCAACGGCGAGCTGGTGAATCTGCGCAATCCATACCCGCTCGGCTTCTTTACCAAGAATGTCGACGGGCGGATCGACGACCCCGATACCGGTTGGAAAGGTCGTGGCCTGTGGAGCACGACCGGAACGCGGGCGAGCTTCCATGGGGAAGGCGGCAAGGAGGCTTCACCTAAGGTCTACAAAGTGCAGATGCGGCCTGATCCATTAGCCCATTGACCCTTTCGCCCCAAGAATAGCGCCGCTGCAAACCAGCGGATAAGCCAGGGAACAGAATCATGACGAAAACTTCTCGACGTGACGTGCTCACCGCCGCAGCCGCGATGACCGCGGCGGGCCTTGCCGATACGGCGCCGGCCGCAGCGCAGGCCGCACCCAAGCCGATCTTCCCGGTGCCGATGGTCGCGATCCCGATCGTTGGCGAGACTCAGGTGTTCCAGGTCCGCCGCATCTATTGTATCGGTCGCAACTACGCCGCGCATGCGATCGAGCGCGGCTCGGATCCGAATCGCGAGCCGCCATTCTTCTTCCAGAAGCCGACGGACGCGATCCAGAACGTCGCGATCGGTGAGGTCGCCGATCATCCCTATCCGTCGCTGACCAAGAACTACCACCACGAGGTCGAGCTGGTCGCCGCATTGAAATCCGGCGGCGCCAACATCCCGGCCGAGAAGGCGCTCGACCACGTCTATGGTTACGCGCTCGGCCTCGACATGACCCGGCGCGATCTCCAGAACGGCATGGCCGCGGAGAAGAAGCCGTGGGAGATCGGCAAGAGCTTTGACCATGCGGCGGTGCTCGGTCCGATCCATCCCGCGAGCAAGACCGGCCATTTCGAGAGGGGCGCCATTTCGCTCGCGATCAACGACACCGTGAAGCAGAGCTCGGATCTCAGCAAGATGATCTGGAGCGTTGCCGAGCAGATCGCAAAGCTCTCGGAAGCGTTCGAGTTGAAGGCCGGCGACATCATCTATTCCGGAACGCCGGAGAATGTCGGGCCGGTCGTGAAGGGCGACGTGCTGTTGTGCAAGCTCGAGGGCCTCCCGGATATGTCGATCAAGATCGTCTAATGGCGGCAGTACGGGTGAGGGGGACTCTCCGCGAGTCCAGTCCTCACCGTGATTGCGGATGCAGCCCCTCACCCCAACCCTCTCCCCGTAAGAACGGGGCGAGGGAGAAGACTGCAGCTTGTCGGTGAGGCGTCCGAGGGGCCGAGCGACATCGCACCATGATGGCGGCGAAGGTCTTTGAATTGCCGGAGTTCCATCGGCCATTGCCCTCCGTTGGGCAACGAACAAACCTCGTGCGGCCATATTTGAGTAAGAGTGATCTCCCCTGAGGGAGGCGCTACAATGAAGAAAGCTCTGATCACTGCCGTCGTCATGCTGGCTGGCGTGCCCGCAAGTGCCGTTGCGCAGGAGCGCGCTGGCGCTGCGGCGCTCGGCGCCGTGTCCGGCGCCGTCGTGCTGGGCCCGATCGGTGCGGTCGCAGGCGCAGTTGTCGGCTACACCGCCGGACCTTCGATCGCGAGGTCATGGGGCGTGAGAGGTTCGCGGTCGGCACGATACCGGCAGCCGCAGCGACGTCAGGCGAACCGCTTGGCCACTACCAGCGCTCCACAGTCCACGCGCGCGGCGATCGAATCCAACGGCCAGATGAGAGCTGCCAGCAATCCGCCGGTTCAAGCCGTGCCTGCGGTGCAGGCCGTTCAAGCCGCTCCGGCGGCGCCGGCAGAGACCTCGACGCCGCCCGTTCAGGGATTCGACTGAGGCTGTGGCTTACGCCGCAGACTTCGGTCGCAGCCGGTCGACCGTCCGCGCGATCAGCGACGCGACGTCTGCCACCTTCGGCCCAATCCGAAACTCCGGCCCTGCGACGACAACCGACAGGCGGCGGTCGCCGATCGGCAGCGGGATCGCGGCGCCGGCGAGGTCGCGGCTGTAGTCGGCAAAGCTCTGGCAGTAGCCGCGCTCGATCGAATTGCGCAGCTCGGCTTCCACCGCCTCGATGCTGATCGGCGTCGACGGGCCGTATTGCTTGAATTCGATCTTGCGATAGACGGAGTCGCGCTCCTCCGGCGAATATTGCAGCAGCAGCGCGCGGCCGCTGGCAGTGGCGTGAATCGGCACGCGGTGCCCGATGGTCGCGAAATAGCGGATCGCGGCTTGGGACTCGACGACGTCGATGAACACCGCCATCACGCCCGCCGGCGCCACGATCGACGCGGTCTCGCCGGTCTCGGCGGAGAGATCGGCGATCAGCGTATGCGTCCAGGGCGGCAGCGGTTCGACCTCGGAGATCATCCGCGCCATCGCGAGCCATCGCGGCGTCGGATAGAATCCGGCGCGCGGACGCGGTTCGTAGAGATAGCCCTTCTCCGACAGCGTCGCGAGCAGGTTGAAGGTCGACGAGCGCGGCCAGCCGAAATGATCGGCGATTTCGGCAAGCGTCGCCGGCTTCCTCGTTTGCGCGAAGAATTCCATGATCTCCAGGACGTTTGCGGCTTGGCGAACGATCATGGCGGGGC
The DNA here is from genome assembly GCF_040546905.1 of Bradyrhizobium sp. S3.3.6. Taxonomy (NCBI): domain Bacteria; kingdom Pseudomonadati; phylum Pseudomonadota; class Alphaproteobacteria; order Hyphomicrobiales; family Nitrobacteraceae; genus Bradyrhizobium; species Bradyrhizobium sp. S3.3.6. Next base: position 25,777 of record NZ_JBEPOT010000016.1, read on the forward strand.
TTTGCGTCCTAATTTAGGGCTGGCCGAGGATCTTCTTCGCGGCGCGAAGATGCGGCTTGTCGATCATCTGGCCGTCGAGCCGCAGCGTGCCGGAATTTGGATTGCTCGCGAACGCCGCGATCACCTTCTCCGCCCATGCGCGCTCGGCGTCCGTCGGCGCGAACGCCGCGTTGACGACGTCGACATGTTTCGGATGGATCAGCGCCTTCGCTGAAAACCCGTCGCGCCGCGCCGCGCGCGTTTCCTGCTCGAGGCCTGCGAGATTGTCGATGTCGGTATAGACCGTGTCGATCGGCGCCACTTCCGCCGCGGCCGCCGCCATCAGACAGAGATCGCGCGCGAGGCGATAGGGGCTGTGGAACACACCGCCCGAACCCTTCTCGGTCGCGCCGAGCGAAGCCGAGAGATCTTCCGCGCCCCACATCAATCCGGCGAGGCGAGGGGAGCAGCCCTTGTAGCTGCCGAGGCCGAAGATCGAGCCGGCGGTCTCCGTTGCGACGCAGACGATGCGCGTCGTGCCGACCGCGATGCCGGCCGCTGCTTCCAAAGCTTCCAGCCAGGTCGCGACCTGCCGCACGTCGTCGCCACCTTGCGATTTAGGCAGTACGATACCATCGGGCTTGCCCGGCATCACCGCGGCGAGATCGGTCAGCGTCACGCCGGTGTCGAGCGCATTGACGCGGACATAGAGCTGATGCGGGCCGCGAGAGCCTTTCAGCATCGCCAGCGTCAGCCCGCGTGCCTCCGGCTTCTTGTCGGTGACGACGGAATCCTCGAGATCGATGATCAGCGCGTCGGCCTTGCCTTCGCTCGCCTTCTCAAATTTGCGCGGGGAATCGCCCGGCACGAACAGCATCGAACGCATCAGACCGGCCTCTTGTGCATCATCGCCATGCGGCGGCATTTGCCGACGATCTCGTTGTTCTGGTTCAGTGCGTGGTGCTCGAACTCGACGATGCCCGCTCTCGGGCGCGATTTGGATTCTCTCAACGAAAGCACCTTCGTCGTCGCCCGCAGGGTGTCGCCATGGAAGACCGGTTTTGGAAAAGTCACGTCGGTCATGCCGAGATTGGCAACGGTGGTGCCCATGGTCGTATCATAGACCGTCATGCCGATCATGATGCCGAGGGTGTAAAGGCTGTTGAAAATGCGCTGGCCGAACTCGGTCTTTTCGGAGAAATGCGCGTCGATGTGCAGCGGCTGCGGATTGAGCGTCAGCAGGCTGAACATGGTATTGTCCATCTCCGTGACGGTCCGGGTCAGCGGATGCCTGAACTCCTGGCCCACGGAAAAGTCTTCGAAATAAAGTCCGGCCATCGCGGTTTCCTCCCGGTATTGTTGCGATTTGGCCAGCGCCTGCCGCTAGGGCGGCGGCGCCAGGTGAACTGCCTTCTGCTCTGCGAGCCGCTCGATCTCGTCGGCCGAGAAGCCGGCCTCGCGCAGTATGTCGCGGCCATGTTGGCCGAGTGTCGGTGCCGGGCCAGCAGCCTCCGGCTGGGTCACGCTCCAGGTCGAGGGTACGCGCATCTGGCGGATGCGGCCTTCCACGGGGTGGTCCACCGTCCTGAAGAAGTCGATGGCTTTGAGATGCGGGTCATCGAGGATCGTCTCCAGCGTATGCATCGGCATCACCGGAATGTCGGCGCTCTCCAGCAACTCGCGCCATTCGGCAGTGGTGCGGGTGAGGAAAATGTGCCCGATCTCCTCGTAGATCTCGTCGATGTGTTTTGTGCGCGCGGCGTGGTTGGCAAAGCGCGGCTGCTCGAGGAAATGCGGCTGCCCGATTGCCTCGAAGAAGCTGCGCCAGTGCTTGTCGTTGTAGATGAGGACGCAGAGATAGCCGTCGCTGGTCTTGTAGGGACGGCGATAGCGCGACAGCAGGCGGGCATAGCCGCCATGGTCGAGCGGCGGATCGTAGGTGAGGCCGCCCAGATGATCGACCAGCACGAACTCCGTCATCGATTCGAACATCGGCACGTCGATGCGCTGGCCCACACCGGTGCGCTGCTGGTGCATCAATCCGCCCATGATCGCATTGACCATCATCAGCCCGACGATGCGGTCGGCAATGGTGACGGGAACGTAGCGCGGCGTGCCGTCGCCGGCGGCCGCAAGCAGCGTCGGAATCGTGGCGGCGCCCTGGATCAGATCGTCATAGGCGGGCTTGGCGGCGTAGGGGCCTGACTGGCCGTAGCCGAACGCGCCGACATAGACCAGCGACGGATTGATCGAGCGAAGCGTCTCGTAATCGAGGCCGAGCCGCGCCATCGCCTGCGGGCGCACATTATAGACAAGCGCGTTGGCGCTTTTCGCCAGCCGCAGCAGCGTATCGCGTCCTTCGGGCGTCTTGAGGTCGAGCACGATGCTGCGCTTGCCGCGATTGGCATTGTGGAACATCCCGCCCATGCCGGGTGTGCGCCCGGGGCCGATCTGGCGAACGATGTCGCCTTCGGGGCTTTCGACCTTGATGACGTCAGCGCCCATGTCCGCCAGCACCTGGGTGCCATAGGGGCCCATCAGCACCGAAGTCAGGTCGAGAATGGTGAAGCCGGCGAGCGGTCCCATGGGGCCTCGTGGGATTAATTCATATATGTGGAGTTAGAATTCATAAACCGGCGATGTCAATCGGCTGGGCCCGGCGAGCAACGCATAGCTCCATGCATAGTTCATATACTTGACAGATAAATTCACATATATGTACTTTTTCCTCAAGCAAGAAATGGAGCGTGGGGCCGAACGGCTTGGCAGCAAACGGCTGCCGCCTTCGGCGTGGGACGCGTCAGGGAGAATGAAATGAAGACAAATCTGGTCCGGGCTGCAGCCGTGCTCGCTTTGTCGCTGCCGGTCTCGACACTGTCGGCGCAGGCGCTTGAGCTCAAAGTCGCCGACAGCTTCCCCGCCGGACATTATCTCGTCCGTCTGATGCTCAAGCCCTGGATGGACGACGTCACCAAGCGCACCAACGGCGCGGTGACCTTCACCTATTACCCGAACCAGCAGATCGGCAAAGCCGCCGACATGCTGCGGCTAACCCAATCGGGCGTGGTCGATATCGGCTACATCGGGCCGTCGTATGTTTCGGACAAGATGCCGCTATCGGAAGTCGCGCAGTTGCCGGGTGCGTTCGCGACCAGCTGCCAGGGCACGCTTGCTTATTGGAAGTCCGCGCGCGAAGGCGTGCTGGCCAAGCAGGAATACGCGCCGAACAAGATCAAGCTGCTGATGGCCGTGGTGCTGCCGCCCTACCAGGTGTGGACCGTCAAGTCGAAGGTCGAGACCACCAAGGACATGCAAGGCCTGAAGCTGCGCACCACCGGCGGCGCGCAGGATCTCACGCTGCGGGCGCTCAACGCCGTGCCGGTGCGCATGGCCGCGCCCGATGCCTATGAGTCGCTGTCGCGCGGCACGATGGACGGGCTGCTGTTCCCGCTCGACAGCGTCGTCGCCTATGGCCTCGACAAGCTGGTCAAGCACGCGACCGAAGGCGTCAGCTTCGGCAGCTTCATCGTCGCCTATTCCATCAGCCAGTCGGTCTGGGACAAGCTGCCCGACGACGTGAAGACCGCGATGAACGAGGCCTCGGATGCCATCACGCCGAAGGCTTGCGCCGATGTCGACAAGGAAGGCGAAGTCACCAAGAAGCACATGCAGGACGAAGGCGTCAGCTTCGATCCGCTGCCGGAAGCGACGCGCGCCGAGATGAAGGACAAGCTCAAAGGCGTCGGTCATGAATGGGCAGCCGGTCTCGACAGCCGTGGCAAGCAGGCGTCTGCCGCGCTGAAGGAATTCGAAGATCTGCTTGCCGCCGGCAGCAAGTAATCCGCAAATCGAACAGGGAGGCGCGAAATGATCGAACGAGCAGGCCATATGCTCGGCGCGCTGGAGCGCGCGCTGACGGTGATCGCGGTGCTATTCATGTTTGTGATCATGGTGCTGGTCGTGACCGACGTGTTCATGCGCTACGCGCTGAACAGCCCATTCTCCTTCACCTATGATCTGATCGGGCTCTATCTGCTCGCGGGCGTGTTCTTCTTCACGCTGTCGGATGCCTTGCGCGAGCATGTCCATGTCGGCGTCGACATCCTGTTGTCGCGCTTCTCGCCGGCGGGGCGGCGGCTGTCCGAGATCGTCACCGCGCTGGCAGGCCTGTTCGTGTTCGTCCTGATCTGCAAGGTCGGGTTCGCGCGCGCGCTGGAGAATTACGAGCAGCATGACGTGCTGTCAGGCGCTATTCCCTGGCCGACCTGGATTTCGGCGGCGCTGGTGCCGTTCGGCTGCGGCGTGCTGGTGCTGCGGCTGGCGCTGCAGCTGGTCGGCAATGTGCTGAGCCTCGTCAGCGGACGCGACCTCTATCCGCTGCCGCCGGTCACCGGCGTCGGCGAAGCGCGCGGCTTCGAGTAACGGCGGATATCCATGACACCTCTCATCGTTCTCGCTCTGCTGTTCGGCCTGCTTGCGCTCGGCACGCCGGTCGGTTTTGCCATGGCCTTTTCCGGCTCGGTCGGCCTCGTGATGGTCGGCGGCTTTCCGACCTTGTTCGGCATCCTGGAGACCGCGCCGCTCTCGACCGTTTCCTCCTACGAGCTGATCACCATTCCGATGTTCCTCCTGATGGCGGACCTCGTGCTGCTGTCCGGCGTTGCGGATGATCTGTTCAAGACAGCCTCTGCTTGGGTCGGGCGTGTTCCTGGCGGCCTTGGCATGGCGACAGCGCTTGCCGGCGCAGGCTTCGGCGCGATCTGCGGCACCTCGACGGCATCGGCTGCGACGCTGTCCTCGACCAGCCTTCCCGCGATGATCCGCCAGGGTTATGAGCCGAAGATGGCTGCCGGCGTGGTCGCGATCTCGGGCACGCTGTCGATGCTGCTGCCGACCAGCGTCGCGCTCGTCATCTTCGGCCTGCTCGCCGAGGTGAACATCGGCAAGCTCCTGATCAGCGGCATCATCCCCGCGATCCTCGTCACCTTCACCATCATGGCCACGATCTACTTCTTGGTCTGGCAGGATCCCTCGCGCGCGCCGGCCGCGAAATCGGTGCCGTGGCGCGAGAAATTCGCGCTGCTGTGGCAGGTCTCGCCGATGGTGGTGCTGTTCTCGATCGTGACGGGCACGATCTATCTCGGCGTCGCGACGCCGACGGAGGCATCCGCCTTCGGTGCGTTCGGCGCCTTCCTGCTCGCGATCGTCAAGGGCAAGATCACGCCGTCCTCGCTCTACAAGACGCTGCTGCGCGCCTGCCATGGCACCTGCATGATCATCATGATTCTGGTTGGCGCCTCGATCTTCGGCTATTTCTTCACGCTCACTCATGTGACGCAGGACCTCGTCGCCTGGATCGGCTCGCTGCCGGCCTCGCGCTGGGTCATCATTACGTTGATCCTGTGCGGGTACATCGTGCTCGGCTCGTTCATGGACCAGATCGCGATCCTGGTGCTGACCGTGCCGATCGTGCTGCCGCTGATCAAGACGCTCGGCTTCGATCCGATCTGGTTCGGCGTCATCAAGATCGTCACCGCCGAGGTCGGCATGATCACGCCGCCGGTCGGGCTGAATTGCTTCATCGTCGCACGCTACGCCAAGCGGCCGGTGGCGGAGGTGTTCCACGGCACCTTTCCGCACTTCATCGCCCACCTGATTGCGATCGCGATTCTGGTGGCGTTTCCGTCTATCATCCTCTGGCTGCCGTCGCAGATGGGGCGCTAGGCACAACGAGCCTCCACAAGGAGACCACCATGGATTTCGCGCTAACCGATCAGCAGGAAGCCATTCGCGACGCCATCGCCAAGATCTGCGAAGGCTTTCCCGATGCCTATTGGCTGAAAAAGGACCACGACGGCGGTTTCCCGCATGACTTCCACAAGGCGCTGGCTGACGCCGGCTGGCTCGGCATCTGTGTGCCGGAGGCCTATGGCGGCTCGGGGCTCGGCATCACCGAAGCCGCGATCATGATGCGCACGATCGCGGAGTCGGGCGCCGGCATGTCGGGCGCCTCCGCGGTGCACATCAACGTGTTCGGTCTCAATCCCGTCGTCGTGTTCGGCACCGAGGAGCAGCGCAAGCGCATGCTGCCGCCGATGGTCGAAGGCCGCGAGAAGGCCTGCTTCGCCGTCACCGAGCCCAACACCGGCCTCAACACCACCCAGCTCAAGACCCGCGCGGTCGCCAAGAACGATCGCTACATCGTCAACGGCCAGAAAGTGTGGATCTCGACCGCACAGGTCGCGCACAAGATATTGCTGCTGGCGCGCACCACGCCGCTGGAGGAGGTGCGCTCGCCGACCCATGGTCTCAGCCTGTTCTACACGGATTTCGATCGCAAGAAGATCAAGGTCCATGAGATCGAGAAGATGGGCCGCAAGGTCGTCGATTCCAACGAGCTGTTCTTCGAGGATTTCGAGATCCCGATGGAGGACCGCATCGGCGAAGAGGGCAAGGGCTTCCAGTACATCCTCGAAGGCATGAACCCCGAGCGCATCCTGATCGCGGCGGAAGCCGTCGGCCTCGGCAAGCTCGCGCTGTCGCGCGCGACCGAATACGCCAAGACGCGCGTCGTCTTCAATCGTCCGATCGGCAAAAATCAGGGCATCCAGCATCCGCTCGCGGTGAATTGGGTCGAGCTCGAGGCGGCCTGGCTGATGGTGATGCAGGCGGCCTGGCAATACGACAAGGGCTTGCCGTGCGGCGCCGGCGCGAATGCTGCGAAATATTTTGCAGGTGAAGCCGGTTACCATGCCTGCGAGCAGGCGGTAATGACTCATGGCGGTTTCGGCTACGCCAAGGAGTTCCACGTCGAGCGTTATTTGCGCGAGGTGCTGATCCCGCGCATCGCGCCGGTCAGCCCGCAGCTCGCGCTCAGCTTCATTGCGGAAAAGGTGCTGGGCCTCGCGAAGTCGTATTGAGGCGGCAATGCCCGGGGACACCGCGCCAATCGGCTTCTCCGGCTTGGTCCGTGAGGGCGATCTCGTGGTGTGCGGCCAGGCGACGGCAGAGCCGGTCACCTTGACTGAAGCGCTGATGGCGCAGGCCGGAAATCTGCCGGCATTCCGGATGATGGTCGGGCCGATCTTCTCGGAAACGTTCTTCGCGGCCTGCGCGCCCAACGTGTCGTTTAAGAGTTATGGCGTGATCGGCAATACGCGGCGGCTCGCCAGGGCTGGGCGGCTCGAAACGATCCCGAGCAACTACAGCGCCTTCTGTGCCGACTTCGCCTCGCGGCGCCATCAGGCCGATGTCGTCCTGGTGCAGCTCGCCGAGTCCGGGGGGCGGCTCAGTGCCAGCCTCTCCAACGATTACGTCATCGATGCCGCGCGTGGTGCGCGCCTCGTGATCGCGGAGATCAACCGGGATGGACCTTTCACATTCGGAGCCGAATGGCCGGGCGACGTGCCGATCCACATCCGGGTGGCGGCCCTACGCCCGCCGGTCGAATTGGTGTCACCGCCGCTCGATGATATTTCACGGCGCATCGCCGCGCACGCGGCGAGCCTGATCGTAGATGGCAGCACGCTCCAGTTCGGTGTGGGGCGCATTCCGGACGCGATCCTCTCGTCGCTCTCCCACGCACGCAATCTCGGCATTCACTCCGGCCTGATCAACGATGCCGTGGTCGACCTGATCGAGCGCGGCGCGGTCACGAATGCGGAGAAGGGAATCGATGCGGGGGTCACGGTCACCAACCAGGTGATCGGCACGAAGCGGCTCTATCGTTTCGTGCACGAGAACAAGGCGGTCGCAGTGCGGCCGACGTCCTACACGCACGGCCACGGTGTGCTGGCGCGGATCAACCGGCTGGTCGCGATCAATTCGGCGCTTCAGGTCGGGCTCGACGGCAGCGTGAACTCCGAGACGCTGAATGGCATTGCGATCGGGGCGATCGGCGGGCAGCTCGATTTCGTGCGTGGGGCCAATGCGTCTCCCGGCGGGCGGGCGATCATCGCGCTGCCGGCGACGGCATCGGATGGCACCAGCCGGATCGTCGCCCATGTCGAGACGGTGACGACGCCCCGCGCCGATGTCGATGCCATCGTCACCGAATGGGGCATCGCCGAGCTACGCGGCTGCAGTCTCGCCGAGCGCGCGCGGCGGATGATCGCGATCGCGGCACCGGAGCAGCGCGATGTGTTGTCGGAGCAGCTCCGCAGCCCTGTGCGCTAGCTCAGTTCATCATGGCCAGCGTCGGCCGCTCGCTCTCCGCAGATCCGATGATCCCGGGGAGATCGGTCACTTCGCCCGCGATCATGATCGACATCCGCCAGAACAAATGGGCCAGGCGCGAGAACACCAGCCGCTCGCGCTCGGCGGCAACGGTGCCGTCCGGGATCGTCACGGTCTCCAGTCCGACCACTTTCTTAAAGTCGGGCCAGATCATCATCGATTGCGCGATGACGGAGTAGCAGTGCGGATTCTCGTCGCTTTCGTCGGGCGCAGGCGGCAGCCCCGGATATTGCGTCGCCGCGGCGTAGAACTTGTAGGCACCGTAGCCGAGCTGCAGCAGGAATCTTTCGGGGACCGCAACGTCGGCGGCGAAAGACACCAGACGTGCCTCGCTCAGGATCTCCGGCTCGATGGCTCTGAGGTCCTGGGCGCGGAGCGCGGAGCAGAACGCGAGCTCGCGATTGTGCTCGCGCAGCAGGTTGGCCAGCGGTTGCTGCTGTTGCACGGTGTCGGTGAGCAGGATGATGGTCTTGAGCATCGCGTGATGTCCCTCAGAGGAAGAGATGGCGGGCGGTCATGACGGCGTCGTCGGCTGCGCAGTGTGCAAAGAAGTCGTTGGCGATGCGCTGTCCCGGCGCGATCTCCAGGATGCGGTAATGCGCCAGCGCCGCCGCATCACGCGCCGCGCCGACATCGTCCTGCCAGGCGCAGAGCGACAGTTCGAGGCGGCCATAACCACCGCAATCGGTGGCATAGGCGCCAGTCACGGCTTCGACGGTGGCGGCGACCGCGCCGGCGTCGCTGGCCGAGATATCGCGCAGGATCACCGCGATGCCTTTGCCGGCCTCGGCCTTCGACGTCATGACCATGAAGGCATCGCGCGCGCCGGTACGGCCGGCCCGGCGTGCGGTGCGCACGAGGCCGGCGAAGGTGGGATCGGGCCCGAGCTCCAGCGTCGTCGTCTGCTGGTGATGCAGAACCGTGGCGCGCATCGCGCCGAGATCGCCCGCCAGCGCGTGATAGGACCGCGGCAGCCACACCGTGTCGAGCGGCACCTGCGACGAGGTCAGGCTCCAGGCCTGGTCGAGCAGGTAGCCCTCCCAGATCGCGGGATAGGACGCGGCGAGATGCTGCCAGGTGCGCAGCAACATCTCGGCAGCCCCGGTGCGGCCGAGATAGAGCGTGCGGGCCGACATCTCCCAGCGATTCCACTTGTGGAGTGCGACATCGCAGCCGAGGAAGGACGGCAGCAGCGGCGCCTCGCGGAGCACGGCGCCGGCTTCGATGAAGAGCAGCGGCTCGCGATACTTGTTCCACATCCGCAGCATGAACTCCGCCTTCTCGAAGCAGAGCAGGCGGTCGCCGAACTGGGTGTCGATCGGCTCGATATGACAGGCGAGATCAAATCGTTCGAGCGAGTGCCGGAGCTCGAACGCGGCGGTCGCGTCGCCGCCGCGCGGGTAACAGGAGACGATCCGCGGGCGGGCGGTGGATGTATCGGCGGCCGCCAGGAATTTCGACCAGCCGATGCCGCCCCACCACATCTCGTGCGGGCCGTCCGCGCCGCAGGGGCCGACCGTGCCGAACTCGGTCAGCTTGGACTTGAGGAAATCGAATCCGGGGTTCTCGCTGGCCGGAATGACGACGGCACAGCCGGGATTGAGCGAGCGGTAGAACAGATCCGCGGCCGCGCCGCTCGGCGGCTCCTTGAGGATGACAACGCCGCTGCGCCCGCTCCCGGCGTCCAATGTCCGGGCGCCATATTGGTCGGTCAGCCAGTCCAGTCGATCGCGCTGGGCCCGGCCGAGCCGGATGCCGCCGGATTGCAGGAGGTCATCAAGGTTTGCGTGCATCCCGTCCGTCAATTCCGTGCCCCTCGCCTCGCCAGTCAGCCCTTGGACTTGAACGGCCGGGGCGGCGCGATCAGGCGCGCTATTTGGGGCTGGAACCGAGCGGGGTGATCGCGACCGAATAGATCGCGATGTCATGCGCCATGGGGCCGACGGGGATCAGCAGGCAGGCATCGTCGTTCTCGGTGCGATAATGGGCACCGTTGTGCCGCACGCCGGCTGAGATAAGGCTATCGGCGGCGATACCGGCCACATCCTGGCTCTCGGCGGCGTCGCGAATGTCGTCGGCCGATTGGACGGTCACGCCATGAAGGAGACCTTCTGCGGCGAATTTCGGTAGCGGCAGCGCGATCATGGCGATGGCCATCGTGCGCGAGAGGGGAATGCGCAGGCGCAGCTCACCGAAACCAGTGCGATAGAGGGTCACGGTGTCCAGCGTGGCTGGCGAATTGGCGCGGAATAGTCCGATCTGGACCTGACCACAAGGGCTCTCTTCGAAGACGTCGGCCGGCAGACGGTTGGCCCCGAACAGCGTGTAGAGATATGCGTTCGACGGTGACAGCCGGGCAAAGCTGCCGGCGAGCCACATCGGCGGGGCGGCTGACGCGCAGGCGGCGGAAAAACCGCGGGCGGTGATCTGCCGGCGGAGGAAGTCGCTGTCGATCATCGGCGCCAACGCATGCGTGCCGAGATTGACGTCGTGTTTCAGCCCGCCGAGCAGCGCCAGCTCGTCCTCATCAGGGAGCAGCAGGAAGCGCGCCAGTGTCGCCGTGCACCAGCGCGCAGCGATATCAGGCGCAGCATTGGGGTCGAGACAGAAGTCGAGCGCGGCGTCCTCGGCGCTCTTCGCAAAGGCCAGCGCGCCGGCCTGAATCTCCGCGGCGAGCGCGATCTGGCTGGCCGGACGCGGATTGATCTCGCGCAGCACCTGGTCGCCGTCATAGTCCCGGACCGAGCCATCGGCGGAGCAGCAGATCTGCTCCAGCAGCGCGATGTTGCGGGTCAGCATGCGCTTGATATGCGGCGTCACCACGAGGTCCGAGATGAAGCCCGCCGCGGTGTCCTGTTCGGCGACATCATCGAAGGCATCGTCGAGCGAGATCAGATAGGCGCCGTGGAGACGGATCTTGATGCCTTCCATGTCGAACACGCGACGCAATGCCTTCTGCACGCTCCCGGAATAACCGAGATCGGCGAGCACCAGGTCGGTACAGTCGTCGAAATCCGGGATCGCGTGACGCAGGTAGGCGAGCAATCGCGCGCGCAGTGCCGTGGCGAGATCGACGATCTCGCCGGCATCCATCAGCTTCGGCAGGGCTTCGGCGAGATCCTCGCCGGGAGCAATTCCGTCAGGATAAGCCGCGAAGAACGCGGCGACCTCCGGCGGCAAAGTCTTGATCATGTCGCGGAAGGTCGGCGCGTCGATCTTCAACACCTTGCCGAGAAGGTCAATGAGCGGCTGCATGGTATCGGCCGAGGCGATCAGGCTGACGCGCCGGTTGATCTCGAGATAGACCGATGTGGTGCCGTGCAAGTCCTGCCAGATCCGGTGTGGCAAGAAGCCGTCGCGACCGAGGAAGGCGAGCGCGACCTTCCGGCCGGAGCCGGTAACCTCCCGGCAGCGCAGGGCGATGAAGGCATCGAAGGCCGTCATCACCGGACCGAGCACACTCAAGCCGAGATGAAAGGCGGGAGACTTCTCGGCGTTGCGCGCGGCGACCATGCGCCGCAAGGTCCGCGCGCCATGATCGAGCCGCACCGGCGCGCCGGCGCACAACAGCTCGAGCAGCGCGGTCTCGCGCTGGAATTTCGAGGCCAGTTGCGGCGTCGCCTGCGGATAATAGCGCGGCCGAATGCCGTGGCGCTTCGCGCCCCTGATATCGGCCTTGTCGTTGTCGCCGACGTGAAAGGAGACGCCCGCGTCGATACCCTGCTCGGACAGGTATTTGGCGAAAAGCGTCTCGCTTTTGCCGCTGCCGTGGTCGCAGGAGGCGTAGAGGAAGTCCCATGTCAGCCCGGGGCGGCATGCCCGCAGCAACCGCGCCAGCGAAGCGGAATCCCAATAGGTGTCGGAGATGAAGCCGACGCGATGGCCGGCCTGCTTCATGTCCATATATTGCCGAAGCATGTCCGGATTGGCGCGGCAGAGCTCGAGCTCGGCTGCGAACTCTGATTCGGCGAGATCGCTCAGATGATGACGCGTGAGACCGAACAGCTTGAATGGAAAACAGGAATAGATTTCATCGATGCGAATTTCGCTGCCGCCGCGCTTCTCTTTCGCGGTCCTCCGCGCGCGTGCTTCGGCCTGGATACGATGCTGAACGAAACTCGCGGAAACATTCGGACAAGTCCGTGAAATGCCGGAAAGCTCGTAAGTCCTTTCAAATACGCCATCCGGCGTCGTGCAGGTGCGCAGCAGAAATGTATCGAAAACATCGAATGACCAAGCAGAAACAATTTGCGCGCGGCGCTTCGTGCCGGCCGTTGCGATCGTCATGTGAAGATTCCCCGCCAATCAGATCAATTAACGCGCACGTTCACCATGTCAGGCGCCACAAGCGCGAAAATAATTCACGCGCGATTCAAAAACGCATTCGTCGCGACTGACAGATTCAAAAAAATCGCTAGGTTCGAAAAGGTGATTCGGAAAAAATTGCCGGGTGCGGAAGTCGTCTCGCGTTCATTCACACTCGGAAACAATCGCTTCCTGATGCGCAAGGCGCGCGTCGCGCTTGATCACCTTAGTGCTGCGTAATGTCAGCGTTTTCTCTCAATGACATCTGGTCAGGATGGATGATCCGCCATGGCGCGAGACGATCTGATGATTGCGGAATTGATGCGCGGGAGTAGCGCGCGCTCGGCAATAATTGCCCGATACTCGGCAAAAGATACCGGCTAACATCTTGAAAAATAACAAAAATTATCCGCCTGGATTGTTTTTGCCCCGCGTTCAACGCCTGGAAGCCGTGTGGCATGTGCGCCGCCGGCATTGCGGGTTGGAGATTGCGGGATGAGTTACGCTGCTGATGTCTGGGCTCCCGCCGAGGCCGGGATCACGACGACGCTGCCGGCTGAAGAGATCGTGCCTGTGATGCCGTCGGTGCCGCTGGCGCCGGACAGCACGCCGGTCGCTGCCGAAATCGTCTTCGATGAGGACAGCGAACTTCTCGACAGACTTGCCACCGGCGACGAGGCTGCGTTCCGCATGCTGGTCGAGCGTCACATCGATCGCGCCTATGCGATCGCGCTGCGTATCGTCGGCAATGCTGCCGATGCCGAAGACGTGGTGCAGGACACCATGCTCAAGATCTGGAGCCATCGCGGGCGCTGGCAGCACGGCCGCGCCAAATTCTCGACCTGGCTCTACCGCGTCATCTCCAATCGCTGCATCGATCTGCGCCGCAAGCCGCGCAACGAGAATGTCGAGACCGTGCCGGAGGTCGCCGACGGCCAGCCCGGCGCCGTCGAGATCATCGAGCGCAATGAGCTGAACGGCATGCTGGAACTCGCAATGCAGCGCCTGCCCGAGCAGCAGCGCATCGCGGTGATCTTCTCGTACCACGAGAGCATGAGCAACGGCGAGATTGCCCAGGTGATGGACACCACGGTGGCCGCGGTGGAGTCCTTGCTCAAGCGCGGACGTCAGCAACTGCGTCAGTTGCTGCGCAAGCACGAGCGCGATATCCGCACCGCGTTTACCGATTGCTAACCATAAAACTGGGCTCGCGAAAATTTTCGCGCCTGATCTCCGTGCGCTCCGCCGTTTGAGCGAACGGACGGGGCTGCGGTCCGCGTCGTCAATCGTCTTCAACGATGCGGCACGCCATGCCCATCAGCACAGGAGTTTCCAATGCCTGCAATTTCCACCAATAGCGCGGCGAACTCTGCAGTCCGCTACCTCAACATCAATTCCGCGCAGGAGAGCAGCGCGCTCGCCAAGCTGTCGAGCGGCTCGCGCATCACCTCGGCCTCCGACGACGCCGCCGGTCTTGCGATCTCGACCCGCATCTCGTCGGACGTCACCACGCTGCAGCAGGCCGCGACCAACGCCTCGCAGGCGACCGCGATCCTCCAGACCGCCGACGGTGGCGCCTCCAACATCTCGGACATCCTGGCGCGCATGAAGTCGCTGGCCTCCGAGTCGGCCTCAGGCACCACGACCGACTCCAGCCGCGCCTACATCAACTCGGAATTCACGCAGCTGACGAGCGAAATCGATTCGATCGCGACCGGCACCCGCTATTCCAGCCAGAGCCTGCTTGATGGCTCCAGCGTGTTCGCCTCCGGCGTCTCGGTGCTGGTCGGCTCCTCCGGCTCGGACAACATCACAATCACGCTGACGAGCCTGACAGCATCCTCGCTCGGCGTGTCCTCGCTCGACGTCAGCTCCCTTTCTGACGCGACCTCGGCACTGACCACGCTTGATACCGCGATCGACACCGTCTCCGCCGCCCGCGCCAGCATCGGCGCGCAGGAATCGCGGTTCAACTTCTCGTCGGACTCGATCTCGACCCAGACCCAGAACCTGCAGTCGGCGAACTCCGCGATCAAGGACGTCGATATTGCGGCCGAGCAGGCCACGCTGTCCTCGGCCGAGGTGAAGACCCAGGCCGCGGTGTCGGCGGAATCCGCGGCGAACCAGATGCCGCAGTACCTGCTCAAGCTGCTCGGCTAAGCGCTGAGGCTAGCGATCGCCGGGCCGGCTTGATGCCGGCCCGGTTTACCCTGGGATGGATCGGGCAGCACAGTGACGTCAGTCAGTTCGAGCACCAGCAGCACTGCGAGCACCAGCACATCGAGTGCGTCCACGGTGACTACGACCGGCACCACCACATCGACCAGCGTGGACTGGAGCGCGCTGATCACCGCGGCGGTGAACGCCAAGCTGACGGCAGCGACCACGATCTCGACCTCGATCACCAGCAACGAAGCCAAGATCTCCGCCTACAAGACGCTCCAGACCGATCTTTCGACGCTCTCCAGCGGCCTTTCCTCGCTCGCGACGGCCGTCGTCAATTCGCTCGCGACCAACGCCTTCGCCACGCGGGCGGCGACCATCAGCTCGTCCGGCGACGTCAGCGCCTCCTCCGCGCTCTCGATGTCCGTCAGCAACGGTGCTGCGACCGGCGACCACACGCTGACCATCAGCCAGGTCGCGACCGCGCAGAAGGTGATCGGCACCTCGCAGTCGAGCCAGACCAGCGCGCTCGGCTATTCCGGCACCTTCTCCCTTGGTCTCGGTAGCGGCAACACCGCCGACATCACCGTCACCAGCACGATGTCGATGCAGGACGTGGTGGACGCCATCAACGCCCAGACCTCGACCACCAACGTGCAGGCCTCGATCGTCCAGGTGTCGAGCGGGTCGTACGAGATGGTGCTGTCCGGCACCGAGGATGCCGCCGACATCAGCTATTCCAGCACCTCCGGCGACGATATCTTGAACAAGCTTGGCGTGACCGACAGCACGGGCGCCTTTGCCGACGTGCTGCAGACGTCGCAGGCGGCTGATTTTTCTCTCGATGGCATCTCGATGACGCGGGATACCAACGACATCACCGACGTGCTCACGGGCGTGACCTTCAACCTGCTCCAGGCGACGCCCAGCGGAACATCGCTCAGCATCAGCATCGAGCCCGACACCAGCCAGATCGAAACGGCGGTCGAGAGCCTCGTCACCAACTACAACACGTTCCGCGATGCGGTGATCGCGCAGCAGGCAACGGCTTCCGACGGCACGGCGGATTCGAGCGCGGTGCTGTTCGGCGACGGCACCATGCGCGACATCATGGATTCGCTCCAGAACGCGCTCAACAGCACGGTGGGCGGCCTCACCATGGCGGACCTCGGCCTGTCCTTCAATGAGAAGAACGAGCTCGAGCTCGACTCCTCGACGCTATCCAATGTTCTCAGCACGAACCTGAGCGGTGTCACCACGCTGCTGTCGGCACAGACCAAGACCTCGTCGAGCCAGCTCAGCGTCGTCAATACCGGAACGTCGCCGCAATCCTTCACCTTCGACCTGACCGTCGACTCGTCCGGAAATCTCAGCTCTGCGTCGGTCGGCGGCGATTCCTCGCTATTTACGGTGACCGGCACGACGATCCTTGGCGCGGCCGGAACGGCCTATGCGGGCATGGCCTTCACCTATTCGGGATCAACGTCGCAATCGATCACGGTGACCTCGACCTCCGGCATTGCCACGCAGCTCTATCAGCTGTCCAAGACCTATTCGTCGACCTCGGGCTCGTTGCAGACGCTGATCACGAACCTGACGGACCGCGACACCGACCTCCAGCAGAAGGTCGACGACATCGAGAGTGCAGCGTCCGCCTACCAGACCCAGCTCCAGACCCAATACGCGAATTACCAGGCCGCGATCACGAGCGCGAACAACACGCTCACCTATCTCAAGGCCTTGCTTAACTCCAGCTCGAGTGGTTGATAATGCATAATCCGATGGCGTACATGGCCAATCAGGCCTATCGGGGCGCGGCCACCAGCGTGCCGCCGCTGAAGGCGATCTCGATGCTGCTTGGCGGCGCGATCACCTTCTTCCAGAAGTCGCTGGCCGCACAGGAAGCGCGGCGCTTCGAGGAAGGGCACGAATATCTGCTGAAGGCGACCGCGATCCTGCGCGGGCTCAGCCACAATCTCGACTTCACCAAGGGCGGGGCGGTGGCCGAGCGGCTGTTCCAGACCTACAACAGCCTGATCGTGGCGAGCCACAAGGCGTTCGGCCGGCCGCATGCCCCGACGAGTTTTCGGCGGATCATCGCGGCCGTGACCGAGTTGCGGGAGGCCTGGGAGCACGTCGACGCGACGGCGCGGGGCGGCAAGATCGCGCCGTCCGATTCGGCCCGCACGGGCTGAAACCACGACCGCCGCGGACCGCAGTTTGGCCCGTTCCCGTAGTGCTCCGGGCGCTTTTGGCGCGCGAAGCGGCGGGAAATCGGTTTTCGACGCGCTTGCAATGCTTTATGAGGGGCCTGACCGAGGCGGGATCGGCGGGCGATGGACGTCACCGAGTTTGAAGAACTGATCGACCGGCTGGGCGAGGATCTCTCCCTCTGGCCCGAAGATCGGCGCTTGCCCGCTGAAGAGCTGTTGAAACGTTCCTCTGCTGCCCAGGCACTGCTTGAAGAGATGCGCGCCCTGCGCCAGGCGCTCGCGGCACCTCCAGTGCGGGCACCCGCCGGCCTCGCCGACCGTATTGCCGCCGCCGCTGCGAAAATGAAGACCGACACCGCCGAGCCGCGCACCGAAGGCGAGACCGCGGGGAGCTGATCGGCTCTTCGAATTCTTCATATCTCCACTTGCTCCAAGAGATCGTCATGCCCGGGCATAGCCGTCTGAAGGACGGCGTCGCTTCCGCTCGCCTATGTCCCGGGCATCCACGTTCTTAAGCTCGCAAGCATCGCGTGGATGGCCGGGACAAGCCCGGCCATGACGTCGTGGAAGCGTTCGCGCCTCCACGCGGCAGATTTTGCCGCGTCGAAAGCGAATTTCGCAGCCGTGAATCCGCGCCTGAATCCGCGCGGCCACGCGTTTCATCAGCACACAGATTTCAAGCGCGCTGACCGACATCGCTGTCGCCGGTTGCGCGAGAAAGCCGGAGTTTCTGATGACAGTTTCCGCAACGAGTTCTGCAACGACTGCGACCACGACGACGTCGTCCTCGTCGAGCACCTCGTCCAGTTCGACGCTGACCTCGAGCGATTTCCTGAGCCTGCTCGTCAGCGAGCTTCAGAACCAGGACCCGCTGAACGCGACCTCGACCACCGACTTCATCAATCAGCTCACGTCTTACGCCAACTTCAGCCAGCAGCAGTCGATCAACTCCAACCTGACGTCGCTCTCCAGCTCCTTCTCGAGTCTCGTGACGCTCAACTCGGTCAACTATATCGGCCACACCGTCGAGGCGAAGACCGACACGTCGACCTTGAGCAACGGCTCGGCGACGTTCGGCTATTCGCTGTCCTCGGCCGCTTCCGACGTCGCGGTCACCATCAAGGACGCCTCGGGTAACACGGTCTACACCGGCACCGGGACCGGCAATTCCGGATCCAACACCTTCACCTGGGACGGCAAGAATTCCAGCGGCACCCAGCTCACGGACGGCGGCCAGTACACAATCTCGGTGACCGCGACGGATTCCGCCGGCAACTCGGTGCTCAACTACACCACCATCTCCGGCACGGTGACGGGCATCGACACCTCAACATCAACGCCTTCGCTCACGGTGAACGGTGTCTCCGTCAGCGCCGCCGACATCATCGGCGTCACGTCCTGATCCTGCGTCCTGATCCCTCTGGAGTTTCATCATGAGTCTCACCGGTGCACTCTCTTCGGCGATCTCCGCGCTCAGCGCGCAGAGCCAGTCCCTGTCGATGATCAGCGACAACATCGCCAATACCAGCACGACGGGGTACAAGACGACGTCGGCGATGTTCGACGACCTCGTCACCGCATCGAGCAACGCGACCTCCTATGCCTCGGGCGGCGTCACCGTTTCGGGCCGCGCCAACATCACCCAGCAAGGCCTGCTCGCCGCGACCTCCAACGCGACCGACGTCGCGATCCAGGGCTCGGGCTTCTTCGTCGCGACCAGCGCCACGTCGGGCGGCACCACGTCCTATACCCGCAACGGCGCCTTCTCGACCGACAACGCCGGCTATCTCGAGAACAATGGCAGTTACCTGGAGGGATGGCGCACCGATTCGGACGGCAATGTCGTCGGCAATGAATCGGCGAGCAATCTCGAGGCCATCAACACCCAGGTCGCCTCGACCAGCGGCAGCGCCACCACCAAGACCACGATTGCGGCGAACCTGCCGTCGGATGCCGCGACCGGCGACACCTACACCAGCTCGATGACCGTCACCGATTCGCTCGGCGCGGCGAACTCGATGCAGGTCACCTGGACCAAGACCGGGACCAACACCTGGAGCGCGAGCTTCGCCAATCCGACCTCGACCTCGGATACCACGACCGCGACAGGCACGGCTTCGGGGACGATCGCGATCACCTTCAACAGCGACGGCTCGCTGGCGAGCACCAGCCCGAGCCCGGCGACCGTCGCGGTGACGGGCTGGACTGATGGCGCGGCGGACAGCACGATCACGATGAGCCTCGGCACCGCCGGAGGCACGGACGGTCTGACACAATATGCTTCGGGCGAGACGACGCCGACCGTCAACGTCACCAGCATCTCCTCGGACGGCCTCTCCTACGGCAAGCTGTCCAGCATCTCGATTGGTAAGAACGGCATCGTCGACGCCACCTATTCCAACGGCCAGACCATCGCGATCTACAAGATAGCGGTGGCGACCTTCGCCGATCCAACCGGGCTTTCCGCAGCCAGCGACGGCCTCTATTCCGCGACCGTGACGTCGGGGAATGCCGCGCTGCAAGCGTCCGGCGAGAACGGTGCGGGCACGATCTACGGCAGCGAGCTGGAATCCTCGACCACCGACACCTCCAGCCAGTTCTCGAGCATGATCTCGGCGCAGCAGGCCTATTCGGCGGCGTCCCAGGTCATCTCCACCGTCAGCAAGATGTACGACACCCTGATCTCGGCGATGAGGTGAGCGATGCGCGGCGAGGAGGCCAAGGCCGCCGGAGAAGCGCTGCTGCGCCGGGTGCGACGGCTGGTGGCACGAGCCGCTACCGTGACGGACAGTGACCACAAGCAGGTGCTTGCCTTGCTCGACGATCTCGAGACGACCCGCCGCGGCTTGTTGAAGGAATGCGCAGCGGTCGAGGGCGAAATGAGACAGGCGACCGTCAGGACGACCGCGATCGGCGCTTATTTGCGCAACTCGCAAGTCCATCGCGGCAAACGGCAAAATTAGAAGAAGGCGATGACCATGAGTGTAGCCCAAGCCAATAGCCAAGCCACGCGGACCAACGCCGCAAATGGCGACGCCCGGATCAAGTCGCTGATCGGACTGATCGACGTTCTGACCGCGCTGGTGGCGGAAGAGAATGCCGAGCTCGCCCAAGGTCTGCCGGCCTCACGCCTGAAGCAGGTCGACGAAAAAAATCGCCTGGCGGAGATCTTCGAACGATCCGTCGCCGAATGTGCGGTGGGCGGGACCACCCTGAACGTGCGGGACCGGATCCTACGCGAACAGTTGCTGGATCGGATCCTGAAGCTGCGCGCGGCAATGGACGAAAACCTGGTGCGGCTGCGTGCGGCGATCGAGGCCAGCAACCGCCGGATCGAGGCCGTCATGCAGGCGATCCGCGAGCAGATCGCTGCGGTATCGCCCTATGGCGCCTCCGGCCGGGTCGCTGCGCGCGCCGTCTCCAGCGGCACCAGCCGCAGCGCCTGACGAGCAGGAGAGCCCGCCGTGTCGCTCGATATCGCACGATCGATCGCCTTCAGCGGCCTGTCGTCCACGTCGGTGCAGATCAGCGTGACGTCGTCGAACATTTCGAACGCCGACACGACGGGCTATACCAAGAAGACCGCAAACCAGTCGAGCAGCGTCACCAACGGCGTCGGTACCGGCGTCACGGTGACGGGCATCACCTCGACGGTCGACAAGCTGCTGCTGAAGTCGCTGGTCAGTGCCGACTCCGACCTCGGTTCGGCCGACACGGCCAATACCTACCTGACCTCGCTGGAGAAGCTCTACGGCTCGACCAGCAGCACCGACAGCTCGTCGACCGGGACCTCGCTGGCCAACGGCATCGCCTCGCTGGAATCGGCGCTGTCGTCGCTGGCGAGCACGCCGAGCAGCGCCTCGCTGCAATCCAACGTCGTCAGCGCGCTCGACGACGTCACGAGCCAGCTGCGCGAGACCTCGAGCGGCATCCAGAAGCTCCGCTCCAATGCCGACCAGGACATCTCGTCCTCGATCGACGACGTCAATACGGACTTGCAGACCATCGCGGATCTGAACGCGGAGATCAAGCAGACGGCGGCGACCGGGCAGTCGACCGCGGACCTGGAGGACCAGCGCAACACCGCGCTGCAGGACGTCGCCTCCAAGATGAACGTCAGCTACTACACGGCGTCGAACGGCGATCTTCAGGTCTACACCACGACGGGGCAGGCGCTGGTCGACAGCTCCGCACACAAGATCAGCTATACCGCCGCCGCCAACGTGTCGTCGTCGACGACCTACACGGCGGGCTCATCGTCGAGCGGTTTCAGCGCGATCACGGTGAATGGCGTCGACATCACCTCGCAGATCACCGGCGGTGACATCGGCGCGCTGATCTCACTCCGCGACAAAACCCTGCCGGCGGCGCAGTCCCAGCTCGACCAGCTCGCAACGCAGCTTGCCTCTGCGGTCAACACGGTCTCGAACAGCGCCTCCTCGGTACCGGCGCCGACCAGCCTGACCGGAACCACCAGCGTCACCAGCAGCACGGCGCTGTCCGCCACCGGCGCAGTGCGCCTCGCCGTGACCGACCAGAGCGGCAATCTGGTCTCCTACAGCGATCTCGACCTGTCGTCCTACTCCACGGTCGGCGATCTCGTCACTGCCATCAATGGCATTTCCGGGATGTCGGCATCGGTCGATGCGGACGGGCATCTCTCGATCACGGCGACAGGCTCGGGCAATGGTGTCGCCATCAATGAGATGACCAGTTCGGTCGGTAGCTCGAGCGAGGGATTTTCCGACTATTTCGGCCTCAACGACCTCGTGACTGGAACAAGCGCGTCGGATATCGCGGTCAACAGCAAGATACTGTCCGGCACCAGCGCATTGCAGCTTGCAACACTGGACTCCTCCTCGAGCCTTACGGTCGGCAGCAATGTGCTGACGTCCGGATCTGCGACCGTGGTCAATGCGCTCTACAGCGCATTGACGGCCTCACGGACGTTTTCCTCCACCGGGGGGCTCGCCGCCACCACCGGCTCCTTTGCCGACTATGCCTCGACAATCGTGGCCGATGTTGCGAGCAAGGCCTCGCAGGCGTCCACCAATTACACTGCCAAGGAGACCGCGCAGTCGACCTATGCGAGCTCGCTGTCGTCGCAGTCGGGCGTCAACCTCGACGAGGAATCCGCCAATCTGAGCACGCTGCAAAACCAATACTCGGCAGCATCCGCGCTGATCTCGGCTATCAACAGTATGTACTCGGCGCTTATCACCGCCGTGCAGTCGTCGTAAAGCGCGCGGGAGCAGCTCCATGGTCGCGATGCGGATCGCCACCTTCGCCCAGTCGAGCAAGATGATCGCCGACGCGATGCGCGTGGAGTCGGTCATGGCGAACGAGCAAGTTCAGGAATCGTCGGGCGTCGTCTCGACCGATTTCGGCGGCTACGGCTCGAACGCGCAGCATGTCGTCAATCTCCAGGTGTCGGTGGCGCGCGCGCAATCCTATATCGATGCGGCCACGCTGGCCGACAGCAAGGTCCAGGTGATGTATTCGGTCGTCGGCTCGGTGACGGACATCATCACCCAGCTCCGCTCTCAGCTCAGCGCGGCTTCAACCGGAAGCTCGACCGAAACGAATTCGGTGATCTCCTCCGCCCAACAGATGCTGGAGCAGATGGGCTCGCTGATGAACACGCAGTATGACGGCCAGTATGTCTTTGCCGGTGGCAAGACCGACACGGCGCCGGTCGACCTCACCAGCTTTTCGCCGGGTACCGGTTCCATCACCACGGCGGACACCAGCTATTACACGGGCGATGACGAGATCGCCTCGGTACGCGTCGCCGCCGACAACACCGTGTCGTATGGTGTTACCGCCGACAATTCGGCGTTCGAGGAAGTCATGCGCGTGCTGAAGTTCGTGGCCAACAGCACCTCGTTGTCATCCTCCGACATTTCCAGCGCGCTCAACCTCGCCAGCACGGCGCTCGACGACACCGCGGCGGTGCAGGCAAAACTCTCGAGTTCGTCGTCCTCGATCGAGTCGGCGAGCACGCAACAGACCGATTACAAGAGCTACGCCGAAAGCCTGTCGAACGACCTCACCGGCGTCGATGTCGCCGCCATCACCGCCCAGCTCTCCACCTACCAGGCGCAGCTGACGGCTTCCTATTCGGCAATGTCCAAGATCCTCGGCATGAATCTCGCGAGCTACCTGAAATAGGAGCGGTCTATTCGGCCGCTATCCGCTCCATCGCCATGGTGCGAAGCCGGGCGCGCTGGATTTTCACGCCGTTGGCGCTGTCGGTCACGGGGAAGGCGTCCACGACATAGATCCGCGCCGGAACCTTGTAGCCGGCGAGCCGCTCGCGCAGGCGTGCCGTCAGCACCTCCTGTTGCGGCGAAGTGCCGGCCGGGATGACAAAGGCGACGCAGCGCGCCTGGCCCTTCAGGTCGACCGCGACGACCTGGGCATCGGCGACGCCGGCACAGGACTTGAGCTCGTCCTCGATCTCGCCGGGTGCGACCAGGAAGCCGCCGAGCCGCATCGCGTCACCCGCGCGGGTCTCATACACGAAGGCGCCATCGCGAAGCCGGCCGATGTCGCCGGTGCGGAAGAAGCCGTCCGCGGTGAACGCATCGCGCGTCGCATCGGGGTTGTTGAAATAGCCGAGGAAGCGCGACGGCGCGCTGATCTCGATCTCGCCGGAGACGCCTTGCGCTGCAAGCTCGCCGGTCTCGGTGTCGCGCACGCGGACCTTGGCCTCGGGGGACATTGGCCAGCCACCGCCCTCGATGCGATCGGCGAAGGCGTCGCCGGGACGGGCGATCGAGAACAATGCCTGCAGCTCGCTCGAGCCGTAGAGGCCGAATAGCGGCAGGCCGCGCGCCTCGGCCTCCGCAGCCAGCTCGCGCCAGCCGGGCTGGAACGCGGCGAAGCCGCAGACCTCGAGATGCGGGAAGGGACGTGGCTCATCGGTCAGCGCAAGGATACGGCGGAACATCTCGTCGGAGCCGAAGCAGTGCGTGATCTTGTGCTCGCTGAGGATTTTCAGCGCCGGTGCCGCCTCGAAGGCGTCTGGCACGTGGATAGTCGCGCCGGCTGCGATGAAGCCAAGCAGGCTCGTCATGCCAAAGGTGCCGCAGAATGGCAGCATCGCCAGCAGCGAGTGACGCTGCGGCGAGAGCTTGAGCGTCTTGGCAACGGAGTTGGCGTGGGTCGCCAGCGTCCGCTGCGAATGCGCGACCAGCTTGGGCCCCTTGGTGGTGCCTGATGTGGTGTAGAGCAGCACCGGCAGGTCGACGTCATCTTGGATGGGGCCCGCCGGATAGGGTTTCTCGAACGCATCGAAGCGAATGCAGGGCCATTGCGCGGGGATCGCATCCGCGCCGACCACCGCGAGCTTTTGCAATGCGGGCACATCGGCCTTGGCAATGTCGGCGAGAACAGCGGCGAAATCGATCGAGCGGAACGCCGCCTCGAGCACCAGCAGCCTGGCGCCCGACACTTTCAGGAGATGCGCGACTTCCGCGCCGCGGTAGCGCGTGTTGACGGCGGCAACGACCGCACCCAGCCGGGCGGCGGCGAACAGCAACGCGATCCATTCGACCCGGTTGACCAACCAGACCGCCACCACGTCGCCCTTGCCGATACCCTGCGCCGCGAGCCAGGCCGTGGTCTGCTCGACCATCCTTGAAAACTCCGTGCGCGACACGGGCGTGCCGTTGAACACGAAGGCAGGATCGGCAGCTGTCTCCGATCCGATCAGCGAATGCAGTGAAACATCGTCGGCATGCATGGCGACCGGAGTAGCCCGATCGCGCAAACCTGTCTACTTGGTGCCGAACATCCGGTCGCCGGCATCGCCCAGGCCTGGCACGATGTAGCCGTGGTCGTTGAGCCGTTCATCGATCGCGGCGGTCCAGACCGGCACGTCGGGATGCTCGCTCTGGAACTTTGCGATGCCCTCGGGCGCGGCCAGGAGGCAGACGAAACGGATGTCGCGGGCGCCGCGATCCTTCAGCAGCGATGCGCCGGCGCAGGCTGAATTGCCGGTTGCCAGCATCGGGTCCATCAGGATCACGGTGCGGTCGGACAGGTCCTGCGGCGCCTTGAAGTAATATTCCACGGCCTGCAATGTCTCGGGGTCGCGGTAGAGCCCGATATGGGCGATGCGGGCCGAGGGCATCAGCGCCAGCATGCCGTCGAGGAAGCCGACGCCGGCGCGCAGGATCGGCGCCAGCGTGAGCTTCTTGCCGGCGATCTTCGGCGCCTGCATCGGCGAGATCGGTGTCTCGATCTCGACCAGCTCCAGCGGCAGGTCGCGCGTCACCTCGTAGGCCAGCAGCATCCCGATCTCGTTCAGGATTTCGCGAAAGCTCTTGGTCGAGCGGTCCTTCTCCCGCATCAAGGAAAGCTTGTGCTGGACCAGGGGATGGGCGACGACGTTGACGCTGCTTGTGCTCATGAAACCGATCTACACGGTTCCGTGAAACAGCGCCAGATCGGCCGGGCGTTTTCCGACCGGATAGAAGGACTATCCCGGGAGCGCGACCACGGCTCGTGCACGGTTGCTCGCCCGATGGGCAGTCATGGTCAATTTGCGGTCGAGGTGCTAGATTCCAAGCCCGCGGGCTGCGAGCGTGATCACGATCGTGAGGACCGCACCCCAGACCAAGCTCAGCGTTATGGTCAGGATCGTCGTCGTGACGGCGTGCTCGAGATGTCCCTTGAGGAAATGCATGCTACTTGTCCGCGGCAGGAGCCGCGCCGAAGCGCATGCCAAGCAGCAATGCACCCAGTAAAGCGACCAGGATGGCGATCTTGAACTCGATCATGTCCTTGGCCTTGTCGTCACGCGTGCAAGAAGCTGCCTGGCTGCCGCCGCCAGCACGATCAGGAAACTGCCGCGGTTCTCGACATCGAGCTCGAAACTCTCGGTGGGGAACACCAGCGCGCACCGCGTTGGCGCGCTCTGACGCTGCGCGAAATCCACCGCCGAGCTCTTGAACAGGAACAGGCCGCCGACCTGTCCACTCGCTTCGCGCGCGACCCAGAGGCCGGCGTTGTTGCGCCCGATGAAGAAGACGGGGATGGCGGTACTGATGACATCCGGATCGAGTGGCTTGAGTGCCGCCGCCTGTTTGGCGTCGGCCTGGCGACGAGGGGCCTGAAGGGCAATTGCGGCCATGGCGGCCTCTTCACACATCTGCAAGGTCATGGGAGCCTCCCGCTGCTCAGACGTTCAGGTGCCAGACATAGATTGCGGTCTTCAGCGCGATGAGCGCAGTGAGCACGCTGCCCATCGAGAGCAGAGTGAGCGCGCCGAGAGCGAGATCCTTGAGCTGCGCCTTGCGCGCCCCGGAGATGCGCGCCGGAAGCTCGGACCCGAGGGGCCGGTCAAAGCCATGTGTCAGGATCGACATTTTGTAAGTCCTTGCCTCATGCGGCGAGACGGCCGCTCCGATCTGTCTCGTATGATGGCCACCGCCGCGTAAGATTGCGAGATGACCGCTGGCGCCGCCGCATAGGAATGTCATAAAGACGCCGTTCCACGCGCTGGTAGCCCTCTGAAGAGATCGGAGTTCCGCTTCGAGGGAGCCCGAGACGGTGCATGATTGGAATGTGGCATGCCGATCGCTGCGGCAAAGGCGAGCCGCAGCCGCGGTTCCTCGATTTGCCTGCAGAAGCATTCCAGCGTCGCTTCCGCATCCTGCAGCTGTCCCCTGAGGGCCGCACAGAGCTGCCAGCTGGTCCGCCGGAAGAAGTGGAGGGATTCGCCGCCGAGACAATCGAGCTCGGCCGCCAGCGCCACCACGTTGAGCCTGTCGGATTCATCCCGCGTCACGGCGAGGCGCAGCAGCGCTAGCTGCCAGGCGCGGAGCAGCCTGTGAGGTCCTTCGGGTGACTGCAGCATGAAATTGCCTCTTGACGCCTCAGGCACCTACGCCGTCGATCAGCACCTCGTCGGCGATGGCGGCGAGTGCCCTAACCACCTCCCTCTGCGCGGCCGCGTCCAGCGGCACGATCGGTAGCCGTGTGGCCGGCGACATCAGACCTAGGACGCTCAGGGCGCTCTTGAGCGCCGCGGGGCTGTCCTTGGAGAGACAGGCGATGAGTGGCATCAGGCGCTTTTGCAGATAGCGCGCTGTTTGCAGGCGACCTTGCCTGACCTGTGAGAAGATCGTCCGGCACAGATCCGGTGCGATGTTGGAAACTTCCGAGATCGCTCCGTCGCCGCCGCTGGCGATATAGC
Organism: Bradyrhizobium sp. S3.3.6; assembly: GCF_040546905.1. Taxonomy (NCBI): domain Bacteria; kingdom Pseudomonadati; phylum Pseudomonadota; class Alphaproteobacteria; order Hyphomicrobiales; family Nitrobacteraceae; genus Bradyrhizobium; species Bradyrhizobium sp. S3.3.6. The sequence continues at coordinate 52,876 of NZ_JBEPOT010000016.1, forward strand.
CGAAGGTGGTCGCATCCTCGCCGGACAGCAGGCGAAAGCCTGCCGGCAGCAGTCGGTTCAGCCGCATCGGGCGGGTGATGTCACAGCTCGCATCGCGCAGGCCGACGAACTGGCGAGACTCGACCAGGCGCAAAAGTGTCTCGTCGGCAAGTGGGCGCAGCGTGCGGGCGGGAGCGTCGTGCAGGATCACCGGAAGTCCGGTTGAACCGGCAATGGTGCGGAAATGCGCGAGCATCCCCTCCTGCATCGGCTTGTTGTAGGCGGGCACCACCGCCATGATGGCGTCCGCGCCAGCCGCTTCTGCGCGCCGCGCAAGTTCGACAACGCGGCCGGTGGCATTCGACATCGCGCCCGCGACGACCCGCGACCGGCCGTGGGCGACGTCGACTGCGGTGCGAATAACGAGCTCCTGCTCGGCGGGCGAGAGTGTCGGTGCCTCGCCCGCCGTCTCGCAGACCACGAGCGCGGGAACGCCGGCCGCGACCTGGCGCTCGCAGAGTGCGGCGAACGCCTTGAGGTCAATCGTGTCAGCCGCATCGAACGGCGTCGGCAGATCCGGAATGAAGCCGGTGAACCAGGCTGAGGGGGGAATGAACATGGCTTGCTCGCCGAAAGGCGCCGGCTCAGGCGGCGCGCTGCGAGAGGTCGGGGTGTTTACCCATGTCGAGCTCGATCTCGCGCGGCAGCTCGACGATGGTCTCGGGATGCTGTCCGTTCTCGAACAGTGCGTATTTGATGGCCTGGGCGCGGCTGACGAACAGGCCGCCATAGAGACCGCTCTGCTGTTGCGCGATCCACTGGCCCCGATGGTTCTGGCCGATGAAGACGATGGTCGAGGGCGCGCTGCACGAGGGAGGTTCGACGAGTTTCACGGATGGTATCCTTCCAATTGACGCGGGGGGCGGGATCTTCTCCCACATCGGCCGGATCAATATCTTTTCGATTGGATAGGATTTCGAGAGAGGGCGCGCGGCGATCTCATAGGAGCGCCATAAGGCCTCGCATCAAGGCTCGGCGTTCGATCAGCTGAAATTCTCGCACGCGGCCGGCTCATAGAGCGGATCCGGGGCGGGCCGCACGTTGGGGACGCTCGGTCGCGGCGCTTCCACGGCCAATGCCTGGACTTCGACGAACGCCGACAGCAGCGCGAGCGCGAGGTCGCCGTGGCATCCCTCGACAGCCGCGTCGAGCCAATCCGGCAGCTCGCGTTCACGCGAGAGCGCGCAATGCCATTCACCTTCGTCATAGGCGATCCGGCGGACGTGCCACAGCGGCAGTTCGAGTTCCATCAACGCCAGCGCGGCGTCGGCCCAGGCCTCCGCGTCGATCAGGCGCATGAGGCGAGCGGTGCGCTCGGTCTGTCCGAGCGAGTGAAAGCGGCGGCAGGCCTTGTCGATGATCTCGAGCATCAACGGCCGCGTCATGCCCAGTGCATTGCGCAGGGGCTCGCTGAGGGCCGGGGCATCGTAGTGCCGATAAGCGACGGTCATGTCAGGCCTCCTGGAATTGGCGTCGGTCAGTCGGCCGGCGTCTTCAGGATGGCGAGAAGGACATTGGAAAACGAGATGGGAAGGGGATGGGAGATATAAGGATTTCATAAATGCGGGCGATGCGATGCGCCGTCAACCGTCCCACCCTTTATGAGATTCCTATAACTTCGTCATAGCCCACGTCTCGAAAACCTATGCCCGCGGTGGCACTTCAGCCCGGTCAAAAGTCCCGCTTGGGCCGTGGAAATGCGTCGCGCTTTTCTCCACGGGCTCCGCCGGGACCCCGAGAAAGTGTTGCTCCCGATAGAGGGATGCAACGAGGAGCAATTCCATGATGGACATTCTGATGCTGGCGCTGGGCTTCGGCTTCTTCGCCCTTGCGATCGGCTACACCTACGCCTGCGAACGGTTGTGAGGGAGCGAACCATGATCTTCGATTATGCGCTCGCCGGTGCCGTCTCGTTCGGCCTCCTGTTCTACCTCACCTACGCGCTGCTGCGGCCGGAACGGTTCTGACCCTTGCTGCTGCTTGTCGAATTGCTGCTGGCGGACGTTGCGCTCGTCGGCTGCCTGCTTGTGGTGCTCCTGCCGCTGCTGCGGCGGACACCAAGCCTGAAGGGTTGATGCCATGACTGTGATCGGCTGGCTCCAGATCATTCTTTTCTGCCTTATCATCGTCGCGCTCACAAAGCCGCTCGGCTGGTACATGACGCGCGTGTTCAACGGCGAGCGGACGTTCCTCTCGCCCGTGCTGCGTCCGATCGAGGCCGGCATCTACTGGATCTCCGGCGTCGACGAGAAGCGCGAGCAGCATTGGCTGACCTACACGGTCGCGATGCTGCTGTTCCATGTCGGCGGTTTCCTCATCATCTATGGCGTGATGCGCTTGCAGGCGGTGCTGCCCTTCAATCCGGCCGGGCAGGGCGCGGTCGCTGAAGACCTCTCCTTCAACACCGCGATCTCCTTCATCACCAACACCAACTGGCAGAACTACGGCGGCGAGAGCACGCTCTCTTACCTCGTGCAGATGGTCGGCCTGACGCACCAGAATTTTCTGTCGGCGGCCACCGGCATTGCGCTCGCGGTCGCGCTGATCCGCGGCTTCTCGCGCGCTTCGGTGCGCACCGTCGGCAATTTCTGGGTCGATGTCACCCGTTGTACGCTTTATGTGCTGCTGCCGATCTGCGTCGTCTACACGCTGTTCCTGATCTCGCAGGGCATGCCGCAGACGCTCGGCGACTATGTCGAGGCCACCACGCTGGAAGGCGCCAAGCAGACCATCGCGGTCGGCCCGGTCGCATCGCAGGTCGCGATCAAGATGCTGGGCACCAATGGCGGTGGCTTCTTCAATGCCAACGCCGCGCACCCCTTCGAGAACCCGACCGCGCTGTCGAACTTCGTGCAGATGCTGTCGATCTTCGCGCTCGGCGCTGCGCTGACCAACGTGTTCGGCCGGATGGTCGGCAACCAGCGCCAGGGCTGGGCGATCCTGGCCGTGATGGGCGTGCTGTTCGTCGCAGGCGTCGCCGTCACCTATTGGGCGGAAGCCGATGGCACCTCGACGCTGCAGGCGCTCGGCCTCACCGGTGGCAATATGGAGGGCAAGGAAGTCCGCTTCGGCATCGTCGCGTCCTCGCTGTTCGCGGTGATCACCACGGCCGCTTCCTGCGGCGCGGTCAACGCCATGCATGACAGCTTCACCGCGCTCGGCGGCATGATCCCGCTGATCAACATGCAGCTCGGCGAGATCATCATCGGCGGCGTCGGCGCGGGCCTCTATGGCATGCTGCTGTTTGTCGTGCTCGCGATCTTCGTCGCCGGCTTGATGGTCGGCCGCACGCCGGAATATGTCGGCAAGAAGATCGAGGCGCGCGAGGTCAAGATGGCGATGCTGGCCATCCTGGTGCTGCCGCTGATGTATCTGGGCTGGACCGCGGTCGGCGTGGTCTATCCGCCCGCCGTCGCCTCGATGGCCAATGCCGGCCCGCACGGCTTCACCGAGGTGCTCTACGCCTATACGTCGGCGACCGGCAACAACGGCTCGGCCTTCGCGGGCCTCACCGGCAACACCTTGTTCTACAACCTCACGCTCGCCAGCGCGATGTTCGTCGGCCGGTTCTTCATGATCATTCCGGCGATGGCGATCGCGGGTTCACTGGCAGCGAAAAAATCCATTCCGCCGTCGGCGGGCACGTTCCCGACCACCGGCGGACTGTTCGTCGGTCTCGTCGTCGGCGTGATCCTGATCATCGGCGGCCTCACCTTCTTCCCGGCCCTCGCACTCGGCCCGATCGTCGAGCATCTCGCGATGAACGCCGGTAACGTCTTCTGATTGTTTGGAGTGACCTCCGTGGACACAATGAAACTGCAAAAACGCGCCTCCGTCTCGGCAATGCTCGATCCCAAGATCGTCGTGCCCGCGATCCGCGCATCCTTCACCAAGCTCGATCCGCGGCTGATGATCAAGAACCCCGTGATGTTCGTGGTCGAGATCGTGGCCGCGCTCACCACGGTGATTTTTCTGCGCGACCTCGTCACGGGTGGTGCTAATCTCGGCTTCACCTTCCAGATCATCCTCTGGCTCTGGTTCACGGTGCTGTTCGCGAATTTTGCTGAAGCCGTCGCCGAAGGACGCGGCAAGGCGCAGGCCGATTCGCTGCGCAAGACCCGCACCGAAAGCCAGGCCAAGCTCCTGACCGGCGCGGGCCGGGATTTCAAGCTCATGCCGGGCACGGGCCTGAAGGTCGGCGACATCGTGCTGGTCGAGGCGGGCGACACCATTCCCTCCGACGGCGAGGTGATCGAGGGCGTCGCATCCGTCAACGAGGCTGCCATCACCGGTGAATCCGCGCCCGTGATCCGCGAGTCCGGCGGTGACCGCTCGGCGGTGACCGGCGGCACCCAAGTGCTGTCCGACTGGATCCGCGTCCGCATCACGGCGGCGCAAGGCTCGACCTTCATCGACCGCATGATCAAGCTGGTCGAGGGCGCCGAACGGGCAAAAACGCCGAACGAGATCGCGCTCAACATCCTGCTCGCCGGCCTCACCATCATCTTCGTGTTCGCCACCGTCACCATTCCGAGCTACGCGGCCTATGCCGGTGGTTCGATCTCGGTCGTCGTGCTGGTTGCACTGTTCGTGACGCTGATCCCGACCACGATCGGTGCGCTGTTGTCGGCGATCGGTATCGCCGGCATGGACCGCCTGGTCCGTTTCAACGTGCTGGCGATGTCCGGCCGCGCGGTCGAGGCCGCCGGCGACGTCGATACGCTGCTGCTCGACAAGACCGGCACCATCACGCTCGGCAACCGCCAGGCGACCGCGTTTCGTCCCGTGCGCGGCGTCAGCGAGCAGGAACTGGCGGATGCTGCCCAGCTCGCCTCGCTCGCCGACGAAACGCCGGAAGGCCGATCCATCGTCGTGCTGGCCAAGGAGAAGTATGGCATCCGCGGCCGCGAGATGGCGGAGCTTGGTGCCACCTTCATCCCGTTCACGGCGCAGACCCGTATGAGCGGCGTCGATGCCGGCGGATCGTCGGTGCGGAAGGGCGCGGTCGACGCGATGCTCAACTACGTCGGCGGCGGCGCGCCGCTGGCTGTTGCCTCCGGCAACACGGCGCGCGCCATTCAGCCCGCCGGGCTCTCTGATATCGGCCGCGAGATCCAGACCATGGCGGACGAGATCTCGAAGGCTGGTGGTACGCCGCTGGCCGTGGCCAGGGACGGCAGGCTGCTCGGCGTCATTCAGCTCAAGGACATCGTCAAGGGCGGTATCCGCGAGCGCTTTGCCGAGCTGCGCCGCATGGGTATCCGGACCGTCATGATCACCGGCGACAACCCGATGACGGCGGCCGCGATCGCAGCGGAAGCCGGCGTCGACGACTTCCTGGCGCAGGCGACGCCCGAGGACAAGCTCAAGCTGATCCGCGACGAGCAGGCCAAGGGCAAGCTGGTGGCCATGTGCGGCGACGGCACCAACGACGCGCCGGCGCTGGCGCAGGCCGACGTCGGTGTCGCCATGAACACCGGCACGCAGGCTGCGCGCGAGGCCGGCAATATGGTCGACCTCGACTCCAATCCGACCAAGCTGATCGAGGTGGTCGAGATCGGCAAGCAGTTGTTGATGACGCGCGGCGCGTTGACGACTTTCTCGATCGCCAACGATGTCGCAAAATATTTTGCGATCATCCCGGCGATGTTCTTGGCCTTCTACCCGCAGCTCAACGTGCTCAACGTCATGAACCTCTCGAGCCCGCAGAGCGCCATCCTGTCGGCGATCATCTTCAACGCGCTTGTCATCATCGGGTTGATCCCGCTGGCGCTGAAGGGTGTCGCCTATCGCGCGGTCGGTGCCGGCGCGCTGCTTCGGCGCAACCTGCTGATCTACGGTCTCGGCGGTATCGTCATTCCCTTCATCGGCATCAAGGCGATCGACCTCGTTGTTGTCGCTTTGCACCTGGCCTAACCCCCGTCATTGCGAGGAGCGAAGCGACGAAGCAATCCAGACTGCCTCTATGGAAAGATTCTGGATTGCTTCGCTTCGCTCGCAATGACGAAAAAAATTAGGAGATACATATGCTCAGAGAAATCCGCCCCGCCATCACCCTCCTGCTGGTGCTGACCGCCATCACGGGTCTGGCCTATCCGCTCGCCATGACCGGCATTGCCGGTGCGATCTTTCCGGCAAAGGCGCAGGGCAGCCTGATCGAGAAGGACGGCAAAGTGGTCGGCTCCGCCCTGATCGGACAGGAGTTCAAGGACGAGAAATATTTCCACGGCCGTCCCTCGGCGACGCTGGCGCCGGACCCGAATGATTCGACCAAGACGGTCTCGGCGCCCTACAACGCCGCCAATTCGGGCGGCTCCAATCTCGGTCCGACCAGCAAGGCGCTGGCCGACCGGCTGAAGGAGGACGTGGACAGACTGAAAGCCGAGAACCCGAACGCCGCCGTGCCGGTTGATCTGGTCACGACCTCGGCCAGCGGGCTCGACCCGGATATCTCGCCGGAAGCGGCGCAATTCCAGGTGCCGCGTGTGGCCAAGGTGCGGAATATGCCGGAAACCGCCGTCAACCAGCTCGTGGTTTCCAATACAGAGGGCCGTCTGCTCGGCCTGCTCGGCGAACCGCACGTTAACGTATTGGCCCTGAACCTCGCGCTCGATCGCGCCGCCGCGAAGTAGCGGTCTAGGCTCGCGGCGCTCCGGTGACTATATTGGCCTGATGGTACGAGAGCGCCGCGATCCCGAACAACGTCCGTCTCCCGAGGCGCTGCTGGAAGCCGCGCGGCGGGAGGAGGGCGCGAGCGGCAAGCTGAAGATCTTTGTCGGGGCCGCTCCCGGCGTCGGCAAGACCTACGAGATGCTGCAGAGCGCCCATGCCAGGCGCAAGGGCGGCATCGATGTCGTGGTCGGATTCGTCGAGACCCATGGCCGCGCCGAGACCGAGGCGCTGGTGCGGGGGCTGGAAGTGATCCCGCGCAAGAAGCTCGATTACCGCGGCCAGATCGTCGAAGAGATGGACCTCGACGCCGTGATCGCGCGGCGCCCGAAGATCGCATTGGTCGACGAGCTTGCCCACACCAATGCAGCCGGCAGCCGTCACCCCAAGCGCTATCTCGACGTCGAGGAGCTGCTCTCGCACGGCATCGACGTCTACACTGCCGTCAATATCCAGCACATCGAGAGCCTGAACGACGTCGTCGCGCAGATCACACATGTGCGGGTGCGCGAGACGGTGCCGGATTCGATCTTCGACCGCGCCGATGCGATCGAGCTGATAGACCTCACGCCCGACGATCTGATCCAGCGCCTGCGTGAGGGCAAGGTCTACATCCCCAAGCAGGCCGAGCGGGCGCTGGAGCATTATTTCTCGCCGGGCAATCTGACCGCGCTGCGCGAGCTCGCCCTGCGGCGTACGGCGGAGCGGGTCGACGAGCAGCTGCTCACTCACATGCAGGCGAACGCTATCGCCGGTCCCTGGGCCGCGGGCGAGCGCATTCTCGTCTGTGTCAGCGAGGATCCGCGCGCGGCGGGGCTCGTGCGCTACACCAAGCGGCTGGCTGACCGGCTGCACGCGCCGTTCACTGCGATCTCGATCGAGACGCGGCGCTCGCTCCAGCTCTCTGATGAGGAGCGCGACCGGCTCGCCGATACGCTACGGCTTGCCGAATCGCTGGGTGGCGAAGGCTTGACCATTCCAGCCGTTGGTCGGCGGATCGCCGACGACGTCATCAACTTCGCGCAAGGCAACAACATCACCCAGATCGTGATCGGCAAATCGACGCGCTCGCGCTGGTTCGAAATGACGCGCGGCTCTGTCGTGCATGATCTGGTCGGCCGCGCCGGCAATATCAGTGTTCACGTCATCCCCGGCAATGAGCTGCCGAACGAGGCGGCGCCCAAGGCGGCGGTGCAGACCGCGGCGCGGTCCGAGCCGTTCAATCCGCGGCCCTATCTGAAGGCGCTCGGCATCGTGCTGGTCGGCCTCGGCGCCGCGGTGCTGCTGCAGCCGCGCTTCGGCATCGAGAACGTGGACCTCGTGTTGCTCACCGCCGTGGTGGCGGTCGCGGTGCGCTATGGCTTGTGGCCGTCGCTGCTCGCGAGCCTCGCAGCGTCGCTCGCCTACAATTTCTTCTTCCTGCCGCCGGTCTACACCTTCACCATCACGGATCCGACCAACGTCGCGGCGTTCTTCTTCTTCATGCTGATCGCGATCCTGGTCTCGAACGTCGCCGCGCGCGTGCGCACGCAGGCCGACACCGCGATTGGCCGCATCAGGACCACCGAGCAGCTCTACGCCTTCAGCCGCAAGCTCGCCGGCACCGCCACGCTCGACGACGTGCTGTGGGCGTCTGCCTATCAGATCGCGCTGATGCTGAAAGTGCGCGTCGTGCTGCTGCTGCCGGAGGAGGGTCTTTTAACGGTGAAATCCGGCTATCCGCCAGAGGACCAGCTCGACCAGGCCGATCTCGCCGCCGCCAACTGGGCCTGGAGCAACGACCGTCCCGCCGGCCGCGGTTCGGATACGTTGCCGGGCGCCAAGCGCCTGTTCCTGCCGATGCGCACCGGGCGCGGCCCGATCGGCGTCATCGGCATCGACAACGACCGCACCGGACCGCTGCTGACACCGGACCAGCGACGGCTGCTGGACGCGCTGGTGGATCAGGGCGCGCTCGCGATCGAGCGCGTGCTGCTGGTCGAGGACATGGACCGGGTCAAGCGTACTGTTGAGTCCGAGCGGCTGCGCTCGGCGCTGTTGACGTCGATCTCGCACGATCTGAAGACGCCACTCGCCTCTGTGCTGGGCGCAGCGTCGACCATGCGCGATCTCGCCGGCGCGCTGTCCGACACCGAGAAGCGCGATCTGCTCGCCACCGTGATCGACGAGTCCGAACGGCTCAATCGCTTCATCGCCAATCTGCTCGACATGACCAAGCTCGAGGCCGGCGCCATCGTGCCTAACACGGCGCTGCACGATCTTGGCGAGATCGTCGGCAGCGCGCTGCGGCGGGCTTCAAAGATCCTGACCGCGCACAAGGTCGAGCTGGTTCTGGCCGCCGATCTGCCGATGCTTGAGCTCGACGCCGTGCTGTTCGAGCAGGTGCTGTTCAACCTGCTCGACAATGCCGCGAAATACTCGCCGCCAGAGACAACGATTGTGATCAAGAGCCGGCGCGAGCGCGATCAGGTGGCGCTGGAGATCGCCGACGAGGGCGCCGGCATCCCGCCCGACGAGCTCGAAAGCGTGTTCGACAAGTTCTATCGTGCGCAGAAGGGCGACCATGTCCGTCCCGGAACTGGGCTCGGGCTTGCCATCTCGCGCGGCTTTGTCGAGGCGATGCGCGGCACGGTCACGGCCGCCAACCGCACTGACCGGAGCGGCGCGGTCCTTACCATCCGTCTGCCCGTTCCGGCACAGACCCACGCATTGGATACCGCCGCATGAGCGCCGCCCAGATCAAGGTTCTAGTGATCGACGACGAGCCGCCGATCCGCAAATTGCTGCGGATGGGGCTTTCGACCCAGGGCTACGAGATCCTCGAGGCGTCGAACGGCAAGATCGCGCTGCAGAAGCTCACCGAAGAGCCCGCGCTGATCATCCTCGATCTCGGCCTGCCCGACATCCAGGGCCACGAGTTGCTGCGCACCATCCGCGCGCGCAATGAAGCCGTGCCGATCGTGGTGCTGTCGAGCCGCGGCGACGAGGCCGGCAAGGTGCAGGCGCTCGATCTCGGTGCCGATGATTATCTGACGAAGCCGTTCGGCATGGACGAGCTTTTGGCGCGCCTGCGTGCAGCCTTGCGCCACCAGCTTCAGGTGCAGGGCGAGCGCCCGATCTTCCGCTCCGGTGATCTCTCCGTCGATCTGGTTCGCCGCATCGTTAGGCTTGGCGAGCGCGACGTCAAACTCTCGCCGAAGGAATACGACCTTCTCCGCGTGCTGGTGCAGCACGCCGGCAAGGTGCTGACCCATCGCTTTCTGCTGAAAGAGCTCTGGGACGAGCTGACCGATGCGCAATATCTGCGCGTCTATGTCCGCCAGCTTCGCCAGAAGATCGAGGCGGATCCGGAGCGGCCGCAATATGTGCTGACCGAGACGGGGATCGGGTACCGGCTGAAGGCAGGCGATTAGGCTCCGCTGTCATTCCGGGGCTTTGCTACCCCGCCTTCCTGTGCCGCGCCGTCGTCCGCTGCGTTTTCCGCGTGGCCCTCTGTCGCCCCGTGGCGCGGCGCGCATGCGACCTCGCCGCCGCCTTCTTCCCGCCGCGCCCCTTCAGGCTCTGCTTCAGCGCATCCATCAGGCTGACGACGTTGCTCGGCCGTTCCTCGGGCTCGGGCATCGCGATCTTCTTGCCGCTGGCCTTGCGCTTGACCAGCGCTTTCAGCGCGGTCTCGTACTCGTCCTTGAACTTGCTCGGGTCGAAATGCGCCGCCTTGGTGTGGAGGATGTGCCCGGCGAGCTCGACCATGTCCTTGGAGATCTTCGGGCTCCTGATGTCGTCGAAGAACTGGTCCTCGTCGCGCAGCTCGTAAGGGAAGCGCAGCGTGGTGCCGAGCAGGCCCTTGCCGAGCGGCTCGATCGCGATGATGTGCTCGCGGTTGGTGAGCACGATCTTGGCGAGTGCCACGCGATCCTGGTCCTTCATGGCGTCGCGGATCACGGCAAAGGCATCCACCGCAGCCTTGCCTTCGGGCGCGATGTAATAGGGATGGTTGAGATAGCGCTGGTCGATCTCCTCGCTCGGCACGAAGCTTTCGATGTCGATGGTGTGATTGCTCTCGATCTGGACCGCCTCGAGCTCCTCAGGCTCGATCTCGACAGATTTGCCCTTGCGCAGCTCGTAGCCGCGGCCCTTCTGGTCGCTCTCGACGACATCGCCGGTCTCGGAATCAACCATCTGCTGCTTGAGCCGGTTGCCGGTCTCGCGGTTGATCATGTGAAACCGCGTCTTCTCGGCCGCCGTAGTCGCGGGGTAGAGCGCGACCGGGCAGCTGACCAGCGACAGTTTCAACGTTCCCTTCCAATAAGCACGGGGCGCCATTTCCATTCTCCAGCGTTCTCAATGCGTTTTGGAACCCCAACCACCCCATAGGGTTTTGGTTCCGGGTGGGACTTTGGCCGTGATAGGCTTCAACGCAATTAGAGAATGCGGGACCGGTCGTGCTGCGAAAACTCTCCACCTACCGACAGAAACGCGATTTCGAGAAGACGCCCGAGCCGTCAGGTGAATCGGCGGTCACGCCCTCGAAGCAGCGACGTTTCGTGATCCAGAAGCATGACGCGACCCGGTTGCATTACGACTTCCGCCTCGAATTCGACGGCGTCTTCAAGTCCTGGGCGGTGACCAAGGGCCCTTCGCTCGATCCGCACGACAAGCGGCTGGCTGTCGAGGTCGAGGACCATCCGCTCGACTATGGCGATTTCGAGGGGACCATTCCCGAAGGCCAGTATGGCGGCGGCACGGTGATGCTGTGGGACCGCGGCACCTGGGAATCCGATGATCCCGAAGCCGGCTTCAAAAAGGGCGACCTCAAGTTCACCCTCCACGGCGAGAAGCTGCATGGCAGCTGGGTGCTGGTGCGGATGCGGCACGACCGCAGCGGCGGCAAGCGAACCAACTGGCTGCTGATCAAGCACCGCGACGAATATGCCAGCGAGGATGAGGATATTCTGAGCGAGGACAAGTCCGTCGCGTCCGGCCGCGCTATGGAGCAGATCGCCGGCGGCAAGGGCCGCGCCCCAAAGCCGTTCATGCTGGCAAAGGAGGCCAAAGGCAAGGCCGATGCGGTCTGGCAGTCCAACCGCGCCGAGGAGACCAGGGGGCGGACCGTCAAGCCAGCGCCGCGCGCGGCTTTGAAGAGGGTCAAAACCTCGAAAAAGAAGGCGACGGCCGCGACCACGGCCAAGAAGGTCTCGGAGATGCCAGACTTCGTGGCGCCGCAGCTCTGCACTCCGGTCGAGCGGCCGCCGGCGGCCGACGGCTGGTGCCACGAGATCAAGTTCGACGGCTACCGCGTGCAGCTTCGCGTCGAGGACGGCGAAGCGACGCTGAAGACGCGCAAGGGCCTCGACTGGACCGATAAGTTCGCTTCGATCGCGAAGGAGGCCAGTGCACTGCCGGACGCGCTGATCGACGGCGAGATCGTCGCGCTCGACCACAACGGTGCGCCAAACTTTTCCTCGCTCCAGGCCGCGCTGTCGGACGGGAGGACGGAGGACCTGATCTTCTTCGCCTTCGACCTCCTGTTTGCCGAGGACCTCGATGACCGTCGTCTGCCGCTTGGGGAGCGCAAGGATCGCCTCAAGGCACTCCTCGAAGCGCGCAAGAAGAAGACGAGCCAGATCCGCTATGTCGAGCATTTCGAAAGCGGCGGAGACGCGGTGCTGCAATCGGCCTGCAAGCTCGAGCTCGAAGGCGTGGTCTCGAAGAAGCTCGATGCGCCTTACCGGTCGGGTCGTACCGAGAGCTGGACCAAGGCCAAATGCCGCGCCGGGCATGAGGTCGTGATCGGCGGCTGGAAGACGACGGCCGGGAAATTCCGATCGCTCATGGCGGGCGTCTATCGCGGCGATCACCTCGCCTTTGTTGGCATAGTCGGCACCGGCTTTGGCGCCGACAAGGTCAAGCGCATCATGCCGTTCTTGAAGGAGGCTGCGTCGAACGAAAACCCGTTCGGCGGCAAGAACGCGCCCAAGAAGACCCGCGAGGTGCATTGGCTGAAGCCGGAGCTGGTGGCCGAGATCGAGTTCGCCGGCTTCACCGCCGATGGCAATATTCGCCAGGCCGCGTTCAAGGGCTTGCGGCAGGACAAGCCGGCCGAGGAGGTCGAGGCGGAAACGCCTGCGGATACCGAACTCGCGAAGCCTTCCGCCAGGAAGCGCGCTGTGCCGAAGACGGGCAAGCAATCGAAGGGCGCTGCCACCGCCGAGGTGATGGGCGTCGTCATCTCGAAGCCGGAGAAGGAGCTATGGCCGGACGGCGGCGACGCCGAGGGCGTCACAAAGCTCGATCTCGCGCGCTATTTCGAGGCCGTCGGCGGCTGGATGATCGGACATCTCAAGGGGCGCCCCTGCTCGATTCTGCGTGCGCCGGACGGAATCGGCGGCGAAAAATTCTTCCAGCGGCATGCGATGCAGGGCACCTCGAACCTGCTCGAGCTCGCAAAAGTCTCCGGCGATCGTAAGCCATACCTGCAGATCGACCGCGTCGAGGGGCTTGCCGCGGTCGCGCAGATCGGCGGCGTCGAGCTGCATCCCTGGAATTGCGCGCCCGACGCCTATGACACGCCGGGCCGGTTGGTGTTCGATCTCGATCCTGCGCCGGACGTCAAATTTGCCGATGTCGTCGAAGCGGCAAAGGCGATGCGCCAGCGGCTGGCCGATGTCGGCATGGAGAGCTTTTGCAAGACCACTGGCGGCAAGGGCCTCCACGTCGTGGTGCCGCTGCTCCACGGCGCGCGCGACAAGGTGAGCTGGAAGGAAGCCAAGGCGTTCGCACAAGGCATCTGCCAGTGGATGGCCGATGACGATCCCGACCGCTATCTGCTCAACATGTCGAAGAAGCTGCGCAACGGGAAGATTTTTCTGGACTATCTGCGCAACGATCGCATGTCCACCGCGGTGGGGCCACTGTCACCGCGTGCCCGCGATGGCGCGACCGTGTCGATGCCGGTCACCTGGGCGCAGGTGAAGGGCGATCTCGATCCGAAGAAATTCACGGTGAGAACCGTGCCCGCCTTGTTGTCGCGTTCGAAAGCCTGGAGCGGCTACGGCGAAGCGGCTACGTCGATCAAGGCGGCGGTGAAGGAGCTGGCGGGGAAAATGAAGTAGGCTGGGCAAAGCGAAGCGTGCCCAGCATCCTTTTTGTCTTGCAACGAAGAGGTGGGCACGGCGCGTTGCGCCTTTGCCCACCCTACGAGATATCGACTAGATCCGCCCCAACAGCAGGAGGATCAGCAGGATGATGATGACGAGCCCAAGGCCGCCGCCGCCGTAATAGCCAGTGCCGTAGAACGGCCCACCGCCGATGCCGCTGAAGCCACCGAGCAGCGCGATGACCAAAATGATCAGAATGATCGTACCAATAGACATGCTAGTCTCCTCCAGCCCTTTGTTGAAGGGTCGTTGCAACCTGTCCCGTTGTTCGGAGCCAACTTGCCGCAGGTTCTAAAGTTCCGGATTTGAAACGGGTCGACAGCTCCCAACTTGCATGGAACCTTTGACCGTCCGACCGGCATGACTATGTGAGGATCAGCCAGCACAGGCAGGGCCATGTCAGCACCGCTTGTCGTTTCCATTCCGCATCGCCTCGGCCGCGAGGAAGCGGTGCATCGGCTCAAGACCGGGCTCGGCCGCGCCGCGGCGAGCATTCCCGTGATCCAGGTCGAGGAGGAGCGCTGGAGCGGCGACACTCTGGCCTTTCGCATTCGCGCGCTTGGGCAGATTGCGACGGGCCAAGTCGATGTCGCCGACGATCACGTCAAGGTCGAGGTGGTGCTGCCGTGGCTGCTGCAGCGCTTCGCCGAGATGGCGCAGGCGACTATCCGCAAGCGTGGACAATTGCTGCTGACCAAGGACGAGAGAAAATAGGCGTCAGGCGCGGACGCGCTGTCTCGGAGGCCTGATGGCGCTTGCTGCGCGGGTTTCGATGACCGCAGCTGGAAAGTCGCGAAAGGCCTGCGCCAGCGGCAGTTCGTTGCCCGCAAGGCCCGGCGCGGTATAGCCGCTGATGTCGACGGTGGCGTCAAACCCTTCGAGTGTGGGCCATTCCCGCCCGGCTTGCGTGAATGGTGCGAACTGGCGTGCGACCACGACCACGGCGGCAGCGCGGCCGCGGCGACGGGCAAAGGCGATGACGTGGTCCGCGTGTGCGCCACGGACATCGAGCGGCTGATAGTCGCCCTGCGCGAAGACGTCGGCGAGCTCGTTGCGCAGTTTGAGGAGATGCCGCGTCCAGGCGAGCTTGAGCTGTCCGTCCAGCCAGCTCTTGATCAGTCCACTCCAGTCCAGCGTTTCCAACGAACCCAGCGCCGCTTGCCGCAAGGCAAAATCCACCGGGCGGCGGTTGTCGGGGTCGACCAGCGACAGGTCCCAGTATTCGGTGCCCTGGTAGAAATCGGGCACGCCCGGCAGCGTCGCCTTCAGCGTGAGTTGGCTCAGCGAATTCAGCGCACCGAGCAGCGCGACGCGGCGGGCGAGGGTCTGCATCGCCTCCAGGAATTCGCCTGACAGCGTGGGATCGAGGATTTTCTCGATGAAGCTCTTTACGCCGCTCTCATACGTCTCATGCGGATTGAGCCAGCTCGTCTCTTCCTTGCCCTCGCGTGCGGCCTTCAACGCATAGGCCTGGATGCGCTCGACGAAACTGGCATCCCTTTCCTCGAGCGGCCAGGCGCCGAGCAGGGTCTGGTAAAGCATATACTCGAACGTCGCCGATGGCGCGCGCAGATTGCCGTGGAGCGCGAGGTGCGGTGCGTTCAGCACCTTCCAGCGCGAAACCGCGCTGGTCCATTCGCCCGGAATTTCGCTGAGCGCCGCGATCCGCGCACGCGCATCCTCGCCGCGCTTGGTATCGTGGGTCGCGGTCGCCGTCATCCCTTGCGGCCATTCCCTGGCGCGGGCCCGCATCGCCTCGTGGAAGGTGGAAATGCTGAGGCCTTTGCTTGCGGGATCGCCGCCGACCTCGTTCAGCGCCAGCAGCCGGTGGAATTGATAGAAAGCCGTGTCCTCCAGCGACTTCGCCATCATCGGCCCGGTGAACTGCTGCACCTTCAGCGCAAAACGGCGCACGCGCGGGGCGCTGTGCGGCGGGCGGCCGGGCTTGAGCAGGTCCATGGTGAGCGCATCGCGCAGGAAGTCGAAAATGCCTTCGTCCGCGGCGAACCATTCGGCGCGGGCGCGCGCGATGGTGTCGTCGATCAGTTTTCGGTCGAGCGCCGTCGGGCCGCTATGCGTCAGGTAAGTGCGATAGACCGGGAAGTGCAGCACATACAATTCCAGCGCCTGCCGCAAGCTGTCGGCGGAAAAGTCGCGGGTCGAGTAGTGACCATTGGCGATGCGCGCGAGCAGCCGGGCCAGCACGGTAAATTCGCTGGTCAGCAGTGTCTCCAGCACGCGCCGCTTGGCGTCCTTGACATAGGGCGCCAGTCGCGGCGGCCGGTTGCTGATCTGCCGCCAGGTCTCGTCCAGTGCCTCCAGCCCCTTGGCGTCGACCAGCACCTGGGTGATGGCGTTCATCCATTCATAGCCGGTGGTGCCCTGGACGCCGGCGAAATGCGGCAGTCGCTCGTGTTCGCACAGGATCTTTTCGATCACCGTGTAGAACGGCTTTGTGTTGCCTTGCGCGTCGCGCACCAGCCGGCGCAGCCGCTGGCAATATTGCGCGGGATCGCGCAGGCCATCGATATGGTCGAGGCGGATGCCCTGTAGCTTGTCGTCGGCAACGAGCTGCTTCACCAGCCGGTGCGTGGCCGCGAAGGTGCTTGCGTCCTCGACGCGCAGGCCGGCGAGCCCGTTGACGTCGAAGAAGCGGCGATAATTGATGTCGCTCGACGCAAGGCGCCAATGGCCGAGCTTGTAGTTCTGCCGCTCCAGCAGATGATGCAGCGCCAGCGTTTGCGCCGGGCGATCTTTTCCTGAGCGATAGGCGGCGAGGCCGTGCGCGATGATGTCGGCGGCGCCGGCGATCTCTTTCAGTTCCGTCTTGAAGCCGGGAGCTTCCTTGCGGTTCGGCCGGCGCAGGCCGGTGTAGCGTGCGGCGAGCGAGAGCAGGCGTTTGCCGGCCTCGGTCTCGGCAGCGTCCGCCTCCTTCACGATCATCCGCAGCAGCTCGCCATAGCGCTCCGGCGCGATCGGCAGGCGATGCTCGAAATACCAGGCGGAAAAGCTGCCTTCCTCGGGATCATAGCGCAGCGCGATGTCGCCGCGCTCGAGCGCCTCACCATAGGAGGAGCCAAGGATCGGCAGCAGCACGCCGCCACGGGCCCGGTGGGGCAGCAAATCCCAGTCGATATCGAAGGCGGCCGCGTGCGGCGAGGTCTGCCCCCATTCCAGCACGTCCAGCCACCAGGGATTGTCGGCAAAATGCACGCCGACATGGTTCGGCACGAAGTCGATGATGAGACCGAGATCGTGCTGCGCGAGCGCGTCGCTGAGCCGCGCAAAGCCAGCCTCGCCGCCGAGCTCTGGATTGAACTGGCTGTGATCGACGGTGTCGTAGCCGTGGGTCGAGCCCTTGCGCGCCTTCATGACCGGCGAGGCGTAGAGATGCGTGATCCCAAGCGCCTTCAGGTAAGGCACCACCGCCGCGGCCTTGTCGAAGTCGAAATCCGCGGTGAGCTGGAGCCGGTAAGTCGCGAGAGGAATCGCGGAGGGCATATCAACCTCCGAGATGCCAGATCACCGACCAGGGCGGAAGCCGATCGCCGCTTGCGCTGCCCCAGATCGGCGCGCCCGCATTGCCGATGGAATGCGCGATATCCTTGTCCGACAGATTTGCAGTCAGGCGCAGCGTGGTGCCGTCGCCCATGCGCCAATGGGCGGCAAGCAAGCCGTTGTCGGAAGCCTCGGCGTCGCCGAAGCTCGCGTCCTTGAGCCGCGGTGCGATCTCCTTGCGACGAACTGCGAGCAGCTTTCGCACCAGCGCGAGCCGTGCATCCTGCGCCGGCGTGCGCCCGGTCCAGTCCAGCACGGCCGATTGCAGTGTTGCCGGATCGAACGGATCCGGCACGTCATCGCCATATTTCTCGTAGGCCCAGGCGTATTCCTGCCGGCGGCCTTTGCGGACAGCGTCGATAAGGCCGCCGTGGAAATCACAGAAGAATGGGAAGGGGGCCGTCGAGCCCCATTCCTCACCCTGAAACAGCATCGGCACCATCGGTACGAGCAACGTGACCGCAAGTGCAGCCTCGATCTGCTGTGGCGATGCCAAACTCTCCAGCCGGTCGCCGAGCGGGCGATTGCCGATCTGGTCGTGGTTTTGCAGGAAGTTGACGAAGCTTGCCGGCGGCAATTCGCCACTCGCTTCGCCGCGCGGCTTCTTGCCCCAGAATTCCGAGATCTCGCCCTGGTAGACGAAACCCGAGCCGAGCGCGCGCGAGAGATCCAGGCGCGGCGTCTGGTAGTCGCCGTAATAACCGGCGAGCTCGCCGGTCAGCATCACATGCCAGACGTGATGATAATCATCGTTCCACTGCGCGCGATATTTGCCGTTCGGCGGCTCCTGTGCGGCATCGAGCAGGCTGGTGCGGTTGTCGCCGTTCTCCAGCACCAGATGAATGTGTCGTCCGGTGGCCTTGGCGAGCTCACCGGCGGCCGCGCTGAGGTCGTGCAGCACTGATTGTTCACCGGGGATCGCCATGATGTGGTTGGCGGCATCCAGCCTCAACCCGTCGAAACGGTAGTCGCTGAGCCAGGACAGCGCGTTTTCGACGGCGAAGGCCCGCACCTGCGGCACGCGATAATCGATCGCGCTGCCCCAGGGCGTGTGCGCGTCGGTGAAGAAGGTCGGCGCGTAGCGGCCAAGATAGTTTCCTTCGGGGCCGAAGTGATTGTAGACGACGTCCAGGAACACCATCAGCCCGCGCAGATGGGCTTCGTCGATCAGCGCCTTCAGCTGTTCGGGGCGGCCATAGGCGCTGTCGGGCGCATACCACAGCACGCCGTCATAGCCCCAGCCGCGGCGGCCGGCGAAATCGGCCAGTGGCATCAGCTCCAGCGCCGTGATGCCGGTCGCGACGAGATGATCGAGCTTGTCGATCATGGCGCGGTAGGTGCCATCGCGCGTGAAGGTGCCGACATGGGTCTCGATCAGCACCGTCTCTTCCCAGGGGCGGCCGCGCCAATCCTTCGCGCGCCACGCGAAGGCATCGTGATCGATCACCTCGCTCGGGCCGAACACATCCTCGGGCTGAAAGGCCGACGCCGGATCGGGCACGTCGATCTCGTCGTCAATCCGAAACTTGTAGGTGCTACCGACCGGCAGCCCGGCGATCTCGGTGACGTACCAGCCATCCTGGCGGCGCTGCATCGCGTGCCCTCTTCCGAGCAGGAGATCGACGCGACGCGCGCCAGGCGCCCACAATCGGAACGATATGCCGTCCTTGGTCGGCTTCGCCCCGAACGATGGCCTCATAGCGCCCCCGCGAAGGCGAGCACCGAGCGCGGCGGCGCCTTGCTGTCGCTTCCGGGCAGGAAATCAACGCTGTTCAGCTTGGCATCCGTCGTGTTCAGGATCTGCTGCCAGCTCTTGTATTCGGGCATTTTTGGCAATTTGAATGCGATCTCTTCGGGGGCGGCGTTCAATACGATAAAGATCGCCGCGCTGCCCGGTTCCATCGGTCCCATCACATAAGAGAGGAACCGGCCCTCCGGGAATTTCCAGTCGTTTTCCGTCATCTCGTCGCCGGCGGGCGTCAGCCACAGCGCGCCGTAGGAGATGCCGTCCTTCGGTCGGCCGTCGAGCCAGCGATGGCTGCGAAGTTGCGAGAACCGGCGGCGGATCTCGGCGAGGTCGGCGACGAAATCGATCATGTCGTCTCCGTCCTTGCCGAGATTGTCCCAGCCGACCCAGCCCACCTCGTTGTCCTGGCAATAGGCGTTGTTGTTGCCGGACTGCGTGTTGCCAACCTCGTCGCCGGCGAGGATCAGCGGAATGCCCTGCGCCAGCATCAGGCAGGCCAGCACGTTCTTGCGCAGCTGCCGCCGCAGGCTGAGGATGTTCGGATCGTCGGTCGGGCCCTCGACACCGCAATTGTTGCTGTGGTTGTCGCTGGAGCCGTCGCGATTGTCCTCGCCGTTGGCCTCGTTGTGCTTCTCGTTATAGCTGAACAGGTCGGCGAGCGTGAAACCGTCATGCACGGTGATGTGGTTGATGCTGGCGCGGGGGCGCCGTCCGTCGTGGTTGAACAGGTCGGAGGACGCGGTCATGCGGCTGGAGATGTCGCCGATCAGGCTGCCTTCGCCGCTCCAGTAGCGGCGCATGGCGCTGCGATAGCGGTCGTTCCACTCCGACCATTGCGAGGGGAATGCGCCGACCTGATAGCCGCCGAGGCCGAGATCCCAGGGCTCGGCAACGAGCTTGACGGTCGCGAGCACCGGGTCCTGCCGGATCGCGGTGAGGAACGAGATGCCGCGATCATAGCCGTTCGGGCCGCGTGCCAGCGTGGTGGCGAGGTCGAAGCGGAAGCCGTCGACATGGCAGACCTCGACCCAGTAGCGCAGCGAATCCATCACCATCTGCAGCACGCGCGGATGGGTGAGGTTCACCGACGAGCCGCAACCGGTGAAGTCGTCATAGTAGCGCGGGTTCTCGCGGTTCAGCCAGTAATAGGAGGCATTGTCGATGCCGCGGTAGCACAGCGTCGGTCCGAGATGATTGCCTTCGGCGGTGTGGTTATAGACGACGTCGAGCATCACCTCGATGCCGGCATCGTGCAGGCGCGCTACCGTGGTGCGGAAGGAATCGAGCACGTTGTCCTGGGCGTAGCGCTGCTCCGGCGCAAAGAAGGACAGCGTGTTGTAACCCCAGTAATTGACGAGCTTCTTCTCCACCAGCACGCGGTCGTCGACGAAGGCGTGGATCGGCAGTAGCTCGACCGTGGTGACGCCGAGCTTCTTCAGATGCTCGATCATCGCCGGCGACGACAGGCCGCCATAGGTGCCGCGCAAATTCGGCGGCACGTCATCGCGCTTCTGCGTCAGGCCCTTGACGTGAGCCTCGTAGATGATGGTGTCTTCCCAGGGAATATTGGGCCGGATTTCGCGCCGGCCCCAGTTGAATGTCTCGTCGACCACGACGGCCTTGGGCATGCCGCGCGCATTGTCGCGTCGGTCGAACGACATATCCTCGCGCGCCGAGCCGGTGCGGTAAGCGAAATGCGCGTCACTCCAGACCAGCCGTCCGGCAAGCCGCTTGGCGTAGGGGTCCAGCAGCAGCTTGTTGGAATTGAAGCGGTGGCCGTGCTCGGGCTCGTAGGGGCCGTGCACGCGGTAGCCGTAGAGCTGGCCCGGCGAGACGTCGTTGAGATAGCCGTGCCAGACGTCTTCGGTACGCTCCGGTAATTCGACGCGCTCCAGCTCGCGCCGGCCCTGGGGGTCGAACAGGCAGAGCTCGACCTTCTGCGCGTTGGCGGAAAACAGCGCGAAATTGGTGCCGCGTCCGTCCCAGCTTGCGCCGAGGCGTGCGTGCGATCCAGTAGTCAGACGCATCGGTCAGCTTTCCGGAACGAGGAAGATCGCGGCGAGCGGCGGAATGGTGAGGCGGAGCTCGGGCGTCTTGCCGTCAACGGTCTGGACCTCGCCGATGTTCCCGACATTGGTGCCCCCATAATGGGCGGAGTCAGAATTGAACACCTCTTTCCACTTGCCGGCAAACGGCACGCGAACGCGGTAGTTGCGGTAGACGTTCGGAGAGAAGTTGACGATCACCAGGCACCGCGCGTGCTCGTCAAATCCCTTGCGCATCCAGGCGAACACGTTGCGGTTGGCGTCATCCGTGATCAGCCATTCGAAGCCGGCCTGGTCGCAATCCATCTGATGCAGCGCCGGCACCGCGCGATAGGCCCGGTTGAGGTCGCGGATCAGTGCCTGGATGCCGGAATGATATTTGTATTCGAGCAGGTGCCAGTCGAGCGACTGATCGTGATTCCACTCGCGGCTCTGCGCGATCTCCGCGCCCATGAACAGCAGCTTCTTGCCGGGATGGCCGAACATGAAGCTGTAATAGGCGCGCAAGTTGGCAAAGCGCTGCCATTCGTCGCCGGGCATGCGACCGAGGAGCGAGCGCTTTCCGTGCACGACCTCGTCATGCGACAGCGGCAGGATGAAGTTTTCCGAGAACGCGTAGTGCAGGCCGAACAGGATATCGCCGTGATGATGCTTGCGATGGATGGGATCCTTGCTGATGTAGTTCAGCGTGTCGTGCATCCAGCCCATATTCCACTTGTAGCCGAAGCCGAGCCCGCCGAATTCCACCGGACGCGAGACCTGCGGCCATGCCGTGGATTCTTCGGCCGCCGTGGTCGCCTGCGGGAAGCGCGCGAACAGTTCGGTGTTGAAGCGGCGCAGAAAGTTTATGGCCTCGATGTTCTCACGGCCGCCATACTGGTTCGGGATCCACGCGCCGGGCGGGCGGCTGTAATCGAGGTAGAGCATGGACGCGACCGCATCGACGCGCAGGCCGTCGATGGCGTAGCGTTCGAGCCAGAACAGTGCGTTCGACACCAGGAAGTTCGTCACTTCGGTGCGACCGTAATTGTAGATCAGCGTGCCCCAGTCGAGGTGGCGGCCCTGCAGCGGGTTGGCGTGCTCGTAGAGCGAGGTGCCGTCAAAGCTGCCGAGCCCGTGCGGATCGTCCGGGAAATGACCGGGCACCCAGTCGAGCAGCACACCGATGCCCTCGCGATGGCAGGCATCGACCAGGGCGGCAAAATCCTCGGGCGAACCGAAGCGGCTGGTTGGTGCATAGAGGCCGGTCGGCTGATAGCCCCAGGAGCCGTCGAACGGATGCTCGCTGACAGGCAGGAATTCGAGATGAGTAAAGCCCATATCGCGCGCATAAGCCGGCAGCTGCTCGGCGAGCTCGCGATAGGTCAGCCATTCGTCGCCGTTCTTGCGCCGCCACGAGCCGAGATGGACCTCGTAGATCGACATCGGCGCCGAGAGCGCGTTGATGCCGTCGGGCGCAGGACGCGGCCGTGGCAAATGCGCTTCGTCGAACACGATGGAGGCCGTCTTCGGCCGAACCTCGCTGGCAAATGCCAGCGGGTCGGATTTCAGCGGCAGCAGATGGCCGTGTGGCCCGATGATCTCGAATTTGTAGTGGTCGCCGGCCTTGGCGTGCGGAATGAACAATTCCCAATAGCCGGCGCCGCGCACCCGCATCGGGTGACGCCGCCCATCCCAGAAATTGAAATCGCCGACCACGGACACGCGTCGCGCATTCGGGGCCAGCACCACGAAGCCGATGCCGTCGATGCCCTCCAGCCGCATCGGATGCGCGCCGAGCTTGTCGTAGATCCGCTGATGGGTACCTTCGCCGAGCAGGTAGAGGTCGAAATCGGTCAGGATCGGCGGGAAGCGATAGGCATCCTCGAACTCGACGACGTTGTCGCCGAATTTGGCGCGGAGCTGGTAATGCTTCGAGCCGTTGGGCAGGGCACCGATGAACAGGCCGGAATCGTGGACGCGGTCGAGCTGGGCGACCTCGCCATGCTCGCCGACGGCCTCGACATTCGAGGCTTCGGGCAGGAAGGCGCGCACCACGCTCTTGCTCCCCTCGGGGTGCAGCCCGAGATAGTGGAAGGGGTCGGAGTGGCGGCCCTCGATGATCGCGTAGGCTTCGGCTGGCAGTTTAGGCATGGGCTTCGCTCTCGGCATTGGACAGAATGCGAAGCAGGCCGGTCAGCGGCGCATTGAGCCCCTCCGGCCGGTGGGACAGCTCGTACTCTACCTCGTCGAACGCTTGATCAAGCAGGAAAAACCTTAACATGCCGTCCGCGGAATGGTTCTCTTCCGGCCAGAGCCGTCGATCGGTCATGGCCTCGCGATAGGCGGACAGGAAGGTCGCGGTGGCGCGCTCGCGCCATTCGTCCAGCGCCGCCGTGAGCCGGCCCTGCTCGTCGCTGCCCCCGGAGATCGCCCGGTTAAGCGCCGCGTTAACCGAAAGATCAATCGAGCGGACCAGACCCGCGACGTCGCGCGCGGCAGGCAGCTTGCCCCGCTTGTCTGCCAGCGCGAGACGCGGATCGCCGTCGAAATCGATGATGAAGATGTCGTCCTTCACGATCAGAATTTGCCCGAGGCGGAAGTCGCCATGATGACGGATGTTCAACCCGCCGATGTCCGATGGCAAGAGCGCATTGAGGTGGTCGGGCAGGGTCGCGCGCACCGCGACCAGCTGGTCGATCAGCGGACGGTCGCCCTCACGCAGGCCATCGCGGCTGTCAGCCAGCCGTTCGATGACGCGCTCAGCGCGAGCCTTGAGGTCTGAGATCCAGCGCTTGACGTGCGCGGAGCCGATCGGCTCTGGCGCGAGAGCGGCGGGCTTTGCGGCGGCCAGAGCCACGTGCAGCTCGGCAAGTCGCCGGCCGGTCTGCGCCATGAAATGCAGATAGGGCGCCTGCTCCTGGGTGGCCCGGGGCATCTCGTCCACCGGCCCCAGCCGCTGCTCATCGATGTAGCGGTCGAGATAACCCGTGGTCACGGCCCAGCCGTCGCCCTGGTTTTCGACATAGGCGTGCAAAACGCCGACCGCGCTGCGGCTATCGCCTTCGACCAGCTCGACGCTGCCAAGCAGCGCCGGTGTATTGGGGAAGCGCACGATCTCCGTGAGATAGTGGCCGATCTCGATCTCCGGGTTGGCGCCGCTTTCGAGCTGGCGATAGATCTTGGCGACATACTGGTTGTCGACCAGGGCTGTGCTGTTCGATTGCTCGATCGCGCGGATGCGCGCGGGCTCCTTCACGATGTACTCGGAAAACAGGCTGGTCGGCCTGAATTCGAGCCTCAGATTGTTCTCCTCCACCACCAGGTTCTGCGACAAGCCTCGCAGGAACAGTCCGATGAAGATCTGATCCGTGGCGACGTCGAGCAGCGTGCCTTCGCGCGCGCCCTGGCGTACGGCGGCAAGTGCCTTCGGGTTGAAGCGTTCACGGTCGAAGCGCATCCACTCGATCTGCATCGGCAGCACATAGCGCGTGGTGACGCCGTCCTTCGCCGTCTCGAAGAATGCGATCCAGGGCCGGTTGTCGCCGATGTCGCAGAACGGCACCGCCGAGGTCAGCGTGGGCTTGATGTGCTTGGGGTTGTGCTCGGGATACCAGCGCGTTCGCGACAGGAAGCCCGGCAGCACGTCGTGCTCGAACACGCCGCGTTCGCGGGCCAGCGATACCCAGGTCGAATTGACCGGGACCACCAGCGTCTCGAATTCCGGCACGGCGCTCGGCGCCACCAGCTCGGACTTGTCGCGCTCCTGAAGCTGGAACCAGTAGAAGCCGTAAGGCCCCAGCGTGATCATGTAAGGCAGCTCGCCGATCGGCGGAAAACGCGTGCGGCCGAGCATCTCCTGCGGGATGCGGTCCTTCCACGGCGACAGATCGAGCTCGGTCGCCTGCGCCGCGCGCGACAGATTCGCGACGCAGAGGATCACCTCGTCGCGATATTGCCGGACATAGGCGAGCACGGCGCGGTTGGCCGGGCGGATGAAGGTCATGGTGCCGCGGCCAAAGGCCAGCGTCGACTTGCGTACCGAGATCAGCCGCTTGGTGGCGCTGAGCTGCGAGGACAGGCTGCGCGACTGCGCTTCCACGTTGACCGACTCGTAGCCGTAGACGGGATCCATGATCAGCGGTGCGTAGAGGCGGGCCGGATCGGCACGGGAGAAGCCGCCGTTGCGGTCCGGGCTCCACTGCATCGGCGTGCGCACGCCGTTGCGGTCGCCGAGATAGATATTGTCGCCCATCCCGATCTCGTCGCCGTAATAGATGATTGGCGTGCCGGGGAAGGACAGCAGCAGCGAGTTCATCAGCTCGATCTTGCGCCGGTCATTGTCCATCAGCGGCGCGAGGCGCCGGCGGATGCCGACGTTGATGCGGGCGCGCGGATCATTGGCGTAAGTGGTCCAGAGATAGTCACGCTCGACGTCGGTGACCATCTCCAGCGTCAGCTCGTCATGGTTGCGCAGGAATAGCGCCCATTGGCAGCTCGCGGGAATGTCCGGCGTCTGCCGCAGAATGTCGGTGATCGGGAAGCGGTCCTCCTGCGCGATCGCCATGTAGATGCGCGGCATCAGCGGGAAGTGGTAGGCCATGTGGCATTCGTCGCCACGGCCGAAATATTCCTGCACGTCCTCCGGCCATTGATTGGCTTCGGCCAGCAGCAGCTTTCCCTTGGAGTAGGCATCCATCTCCTGGCGCAGACGTTTGATGATCGCATGCGTCTCGGGGAGGTTCTCGTTCGAGGTGCCTTCGCGCTCGCAGAGATAGGGAATCGCATCGAGCCGGAAGCCGTCGACACCGGCATCGAGCCAGCGCTTCATCACCTGGATGAGAGCGCTGACCACGCGCGGATTGTCGAAATTGAGATCCGGCTGGTGCGAGAAGAAGCGGTGCCAGTAGAACGCACCGGCCTCGGGATCCCAGGTCCAGTTCGACTTCTCGGTGTCGGTGAAGATGATCCGCGTGCCCTGGTATTTCTGGTCGGTGTCGCTCCAGACATACCAGTTGCGGGCGCTCGAGCCGGCAGGACTGCGGCGCGCGCGCTTGAACCATTTGTGCTGGTCGGACGTGTGATTGACGACGAGCTCGGTGATGACGCGCAAGCCGCGCTTCTGCGCCTCCTGGATGAAGCGCTTGAAATCCTTCATCGTCCCGAAATCGGGATTGACGGCGCCGTAGTCGGCGATGTCGTAGCCGTCGTCGCGGCCGGGCGAGGGGTAGAACGGCAGCAGCCACAGCGCGGTGACGCCGAGATCCTGCAGATAGGGCAGCTTCTCGGTCAGGCCCGCGAAATCGCCGATGCCGTCGTTGTTGCTGTCGGCAAAGGCCTTGACGTGGAGCTGGTAGATGACGGCGTCCTTGTACCAGAGCTCATCCACGATCTCGGCAGCCTCGACCTTCTTGGCATCGACGGAAGACAAAACATTCATGGCGTGAATCCTTACGCCAGACAGCGGAACAAGAGCGCCGGATCGCGGTCGGGATCGATACGCAATTTGATCCCGCCCCATTCGATGCGGGACTGTTCGCCGGTGAGGAGATTTTCGAGGGCGGTGACGTGGCGGCGTTCGCCGCCGACATCGATGGTGAGGTCGCCTAGCGGCAACCAGAACTCACGCGCATGACGTGAGAGTGCGATTGCCGCGACAACGGTGTTGGCCGGATCAACCGCCTCCTTGGCGAAGGCGATGGTCTCGCCGTCCTCGATGCTGAGAAAGCGCAGGTCCACCGTCTGCTGAAGCGCAGCGTTCTCGTTGCGGATGCGGTTCAACTCCGTGATGTAGGGCTTGATGTTGCCGGCCTTGTCCCAGTCGCGCTGCCTGATCTGATACTTCTCGGAATCCTGATATTCCTCGCGGCCGGGAACGGCTTCATGCTCGAGCAGCTCGAACCCGCTATAGACGCCGTAATTGCCCGACAGCGTTGCGGCCAGCGCGAGCCGCGATTTGAACGCCCAGGCCTCACCGCTTTGGAGGTGATAGGGCAGCAGGTCCGGCGTGTTGACGAACAGGTTCGGCCGATAAAAGTCGCGCTCCGGATAACGCGTCAGCTCGCCGAGATATTGCTCCAGCTCCCACTTCCCGGTGCGCCAAGGGAAATAGCTGAAGGATTGCGCGAAGCCGAGCTTGGCGAGGCCCTTCATCAGCTTCGGCCGTGCAAAGGTCTTGGAGAAAAGGACCACCTCGGGATGCCGGCGGCGGATGTCCAGGATGAGCCACTCCCAGAACGGAAGCGGCGCGGTGTCGTGATTGTCGATGGCGAAGATGGTCACGCCGTGGTCGATCCAGAACAGCATCGCGTCGCGAAACGCGTTCCAGAGCCCGACCCGGTCGACGGAGGCGAAATCGGGGATGACGATATCCGAATAGGGACCATCCGCCGTGCGTACGGAACGGTCCGGCCGCCATTTGAACCACTCCGGATGCTGGATCAGCCAGGGATGGTCCGGCGAGCATTGCACGGCGAAGTCGAGCGCGAGCTCGAGGCCGTATTCCAGGCAGGTCGCGACCAGCGCGCGGAAATCCTCGATGGTGCCGAGCTCGGGATGCAGCGCATCATGGCCGCCCTCGACCGCGCCGATCGCATAGGGCGAGCCGGGCTCGCCCTCGGTTGCGACAGGTGCATTGTTGCGGCCCTTGCGGCGGGTACGGCCGATCGGGTGGATCGGCGTGAAATACAGCACGTCAAAACCCATCGCGGCGATATCGGGTACCCGCGCGATGCAGTCGCGGAGCGTGCCGTGCTGGCCGGCGACCTGGCTCTGGCTGCGCGGCATCATCTGATACCAGGCGCCGAAGCGCGCTCTGTCGCGGTCGATAACCAACGGAAACAGCGGCGAGCGGGTGAGGTCGGGTCGCGCCTGGCTCTCGGCCATGGCCGCGCCCAATTCGGCCGCAAGCAGCGGCGCGACATCGCCGCTGCCGAGATAGTTTTCGCATTGCCTGACAATCACGGCCGCGGCGTCCTGCCGCGCACCATGCGCCTTGGTCAGCAGGCCCGCGCCCTCGATCGCATCGAGCGTGACGTCGCCGCCGGACAGCTGCTTGCGCTCGAGCCCGTGACGCCAGGTGGCGAATTCGTCGGTCCAGGCTTCGATGGCGTAGACATATTGACCTGATACGACTGGTGTGAACGCACCGGACCAGCGGTCATCGCCATGGTGGGTCATGATCTCGCGCTGCCATTCGCGGTCCTGCTCGCCGCGCCAGATCAGCGCGGCGCTGATTGTGGCGTCGCCGTCGCGATAGATATCGGCCCACACCTCGACGCGATCGCCCGCGATCCGCTTCACGGCGAAGCGGCCGCCGTCGATCAAGGGATAGACGTCTTCGATCAGGAAAGCGCTGCCGGCAGCGGCACTCTCGACAGTTTGAATTGTCTTGTTCACGGTGATGCCATTGACAAGAGTGCAGGGGCCCGTTTCCCTTGTCGGGAACCTACGCTTGGTACCTATATAGAAAGCCGCTTGTGTGTCATTGGTTCCCTTGGGAACGGCAGGCGCAGTTTGCGAGTTAAGTGCAGCTAACTTCTTCCGCGACCACGTTAAAATCGATGCCCCCGGCCTGAGAATGGCCTGCAAGCTGCGTGCCGAATGGACCTTTTAGCTCAAGCCCGGATCAAGGGCGTTCAATCCGAATTCGTCGATGCCCTCGGAAAGCTGCGGGTCACCGCGCCCGGCGCGCTGAAATCGATCCTCGACGCCCTGCCCGAGAAGCGGGTTTACCGCTTCGTCAGCGGGCCGGTCGTGGTTCGCGCTCTCGGCAGTCCCCGCACCGAGCTGGCCGCCCTCGGCGCTGCGCCCTTGCAATGGCAAATCACGGGCAGCGGCAATGTGATCGCGCAAGGCGAGACGCGCGAGCCCGTGATCGCCTGGCCGAACGGCCTGCCGCTTGGTTATCATCGGTTGACGCTGACCGACGCGGCAGGTGCGACGGAAGAGGTGCCGATGATCGTGGCACCCGAGCGCGCCTTCGGCGGCGATTTCGACCGCGGTTGGCTGCTCGCCGTGCAGCTCTACGGCGTCCGCTCGAATCGCAATTGGGGCATCGGCGATCTCACCGATCTGGCCGGCCTGGTCAGGCTCGCCAAGCAACTGGGTGCCGACGGCGTCGGGCTCAATCCGCTGCACGTCCTGTTCGACGATCATCCGGCCGATTGCAGCCCCTATTCGCCGAACAGCCGGCTGTTTCTCAATCCGCTCTATATCGACGTCGAGGCCATCCCGGAATTCTCGGCAGACTTCATCCCGGACGCGGCCACGACCGCCGCGCGGCTGCGCCGAGGTGATCGTGTCCCGTATGCCGATATGGCGGCTCTTAAATGGCTGGGCCTGCGCGCCGCCTTTGACAGTTTCGTGAAAAGCGCGAGCGGCGTCCGCCGCAACCAGTTTGACGCTTTCCGTGCCGATCGGGGGCCGCTGCTGTCGCGCTTCGCCTGCTTCGAGGTGCTGCGACATCGTTTCAATGTGCCATGGTGGGAATGGCCGGTGGAATGGCGGCAACCGGACGATGCCAGATGCGCCGAGCTCCGCAGGGGTCCCGACCGCCGCGAGGTCGAGTTCGTCGAATTCGTGCAGTGGACCGCTGACGCGCAATTGCACGCCGCCAAGCAGCTGTCTGCCGAGCTCGGCATGCGCGTCGGGCTCTATCTCGACGTTGCCGTCGGCGTACAGTCCAACGGCTTCGACGCCTGGAACGAGCAGACGGCGATCTCCCGCCACCTTGCGGTCGGCGCGCCGCCCGACGTGCTCAATACCGTCGGGCAGGACTGGGGCCTCGCCGGCTTCAACGCCGGCGGCCTCGAGGCGCAATCCTTCGTGCCGTTCGCCAACATGGTGGCCGCCTCGATGCGGCATGCCGGCGCGATCCGGCTCGATCACGTGCTGGGCCTGAAGCGTTTGTATCTGGTGCCGCGCGGCTTCAAGCCCGACAACGGCGCCTATGTGCAGATGCCGCTCGAGGCGCTGCTGGCCGCGGTCGTGCGCGAGAGCGTCACCCATAAATGCATCGTGATCGGCGAGGACCTCGGCACCGTGCCGGAAGGTTTTCGCGAGACCATGCAGGATTTCGGCATCTGGTCCTATCTCGTGATGATGTTCGAGCGCGACGATGCCGGCCATTTCCGCAATATCGACCACTACCGGCCGAACGCGCTGGTGACGCTGAACACGCATGATCTCTGCACCTATGCGGGCTGGCGCTCCTTTAGCGATCTCAGGATGAAGCGCTCGCTCGGGCTCGATCCCGGCGAGGACGACCAGGCGCGGTGGAACGCGCTCGGCGGACTCGACCAGATCCTGCGCCAGAACGGCATTACCGGCAACGATCTCTATTCCGTGCTCAATTTCCTGTCGCGCACGCCGTCGCGGCTGCTCGCGGTGTCGATGGAAGATTTGCTCGGCGTGATCGACCAGCCCAACATTCCCGGCACGATCGACGAGCATCCGAACTGGCGCCAGCGTCTGCCGGTTGCGCTCGACAAGATCGCCGCCAAGGTCGATCTCGCGGCTTTAAGGGCCGCGACGCGGGAACGTTCCCTGATCGGCGGGAGTTGATAGGCGGGTATCTTTCAGGCTCGCAAGACATTGTCAGAGAAGATCGAGGATTATGCGCTGATCGGCGACTGCGAGACCGCGGCGCTGGTCGGGCGCAACGGCTCGATCGACTGGCTGTGCTGGCCGGCCTTCGATTCCGACGCCTGCTTTGCCGCGCTCCTCGGCACGCGCAAGGCCGGCCGCTGGCTGGTCGCGCCGGGCAAGGACGTCACCGCGGTCTCGCGCCGCTATCTCGGCGATACCCTCATCCTCGAAACGCGATTTGAGACCAAGAGCGGCACCGTTGCGCTGATCGACTTCATGCCGCCGCGGGGCAAGGCCTCCGACATCGTGCGGCTGGTGCGCGGCCTCACCGGTACCGTCAAGATGCGGATGGAGCTCGTGATCCGCTTCGGCTTCGGTGTGGACATTCCCTGGGTGCGCCGCTGCGAGGATCGCTCGCTGCTGGCAGTCGCCGGCCAGGACATGACGGTGCTGCGCACGCCGGTCGAGACGCGCGGCGAGGACCTGACCACCGTCTCCGACTTCGAGGTCAAGGCCGGCGAGACCGTTCCGTTCGTGCTGACCTATGGTCCCTCGCACCTCGATCCGCCCGAGCCAATCGATCCCGAAATCGCGTTCCAGGAGACCGGGAAATTCTGGACGGAGTGGAGTGGCCGCTGCGTTCGCGAGGGCGACTACCGCGAGCTCGTCATGCGCTCGCTAATCACGCTGAAGGCGCTGACCTTCGGCCCGACCGGCGGCATCGTCGCGGCGCCGACCACGTCGCTGCCGGAAAAGCTCGGCGGCGCCAGAAATTGGGACTACCGCTTCTGCTGGCTGCGCGATGCCACCTTCACGCTGCTGGCGCTGATGAACTCGGGCTACACCGAGGAAGCCTCGGCCTGGCACAATTGGCTCCTGCGCGCCGCCGCTGGCTCGCCGGCGAACATGCAGATCATGTACGGCATCTGGGGCCAGCGGCGGCTGCTGGAATGGGAGGCGGGCTGGCTCGATGGCTATGAAGGCGCCCAGCCGGTGCGGGTCGGCAATGCCGCCCACGCCCAGCTCCAGCTCGACGTCTATGGCGAGCTGATCGACGCCTTCCACCAGTCGCGCATGGCCAAGCTCAAGCTCGACGATGAAGCGACCTGGGCGCTGGAACGCGCCGTGCTGCAGCATCTCGCCGAGGTCTGGGACCAGCCCGACCACGGCATCTGGGAGCGGCGCGGCAAGCCGAAGCATTACGTTTTCTCCAAGGTGATGACCTGGGTCGCCTTCGATCGCGGCATCAAGAGCGCCGAGACCTTCGGCTTCAAGGCGCCGCTCTTGCATTGGCGCGCCTTGCGCGAGGCCATTCACCGCGACGTCTGCCACAGGGGATTTGATGCGGAGGAGAACGCCTTCGTCGAATCCTATGGTTCGAAACTGCTCGATGCCAGCGTGCTGCTGCTGCCGGGCGTAGGCTTCCTGCCGTCGGACGATCCGCGCATCCGCGGCACCATCGCCGCCGTCGAGAAGCACATGATGCGCGACGGTTTCGTGCTCCGGCACGATCCCCGCGAGATCTCCGAGGAGAAACAGCCGATCGAGGGCGCGTTCCTGGCCTGCACGCTGTGGCTGGCCGACGCCCATGTGCTGGCGGGCAATCTCGACAAGGCACAAATGCTGTTTGATCGCGTCGCTGCGCTGGCGAACGATGTCGGGCTGCTCGCCGAAGAATACGATTCCGTCGCCCGCCGCCAGACCGGAAATTTCCCGCAGGCGCTGACCCACATCGCGCTCATCAACACCGCGCACAATCTTTCGGCAGCAAGGCACGCGAGCGAGAAGCCGGCGATGCAGCGATCGAAGTAGTGACTTAGCCGGCCCCGTTCCGCTTCAAGATCATCTCCATCGCTTCCGCAAAGCCATCCTGCTCGTTGGTTGCGGTGACGTTTGTCGCCTGGTCCTTGACGCTGTCGGTGGCGTTGCCCATGGCGATCGAGACGCCGCTGACGCGGAACATCGCAAGGTCGTTCTGCATGTCGCCGACGGTTGCTACCGCGTCGGTGGAGATGCCCAGCCGCTTGGCCATGGCCTGCACGAACGTGCCCTTGTCGAAGCCGGGCGGGGTGACGTCGAGATAATAGGTCTGCGAGCGGACGGCAGTGGCCTCGCCGCCGAGCGCCTGCTGCATCGCCTTCTCGCAAGCCTCGAGGCCCGCCGCATCGGCGCTGGCGCCGACAATCTTGCAGGCGCTGGCGAGATAGGGCGAGAAATCCGTTACGATGGTCGGATCGGAGCGGATCGTGTGCTGCTCATGCGCGACATATTTGCCGGCCGGGTTGTCGATCAGCCATTTGTCGTAGGTGAACAGCCAGATGTCGGCGCCGAATTCACGGAGGATCCGCAGTGACCGTTCGGCGGCGCTTTTCGGGATCAAATGCTGCTCGACCGGGTTCATCTCGGGATCGACGATCGAGGAGCCGTTGAACGGGCCGACCGGCAGCCACAGCGCCAGCGGCTCGATCAGGAAGCGCATGCCGATCGCAGGCCGGCTGGAGGTGATGGTGAAGCCGATGCCGGCCTGGTGCAGCCGCTGCACGGCGGACCTCGCGCGCTCCGTCAGCGTCTTGTCCTTGGTCAGCAGCGTACCGTCGACATCGGAGACCACCAGTGAGATTTTCGTCATGGCTTGCGTTTCCCGCCGTCGATTTTCAACTGCCGCACGATGCCGTCCACGATCGCCTCGACCGATTCATCGATCGACGCCGTGATGACATGCTCGCTCGCCTCGGGCGGCTCCAGCGTGTTGAACTGGCTGGTGAGGAGCCCGGGCGGCATGAAATGACCCTTGCGGTGCGCGAGCCGGTCGGCGATCAGCTCCTGCGTGCCCTTCAGGAACACGAAGCGCACGTCGTCGCGTCCGCGCAGCAGCACGTCGCGATAGGTGTGCTTGAGCGCCGAACAGGCGATGATGACGTGCTCGCCCTTGTTGCAGACCCGCGCGATCTCGTCGGCGATGGCGTTGAGCCAGGGCCAGCGGTCCTCGTCGGTGAGCGGATGGCCGGCTCTCATCTTCTCGACATTGCTCGGGGGGTGAAAGCTGTCGCCGTCCTCGAATCGCCAGCCCAGCCGCTTGCCGAGCAATTCCGCCACCGTGCTCTTGCCCGAGCCCGACACGCCCATCACGATCAACGCACAAGGTGCTTTAGCGCCCGCCACGAATCCCCTCCGGAAGCGCGGCCTGGTCGACCAGCCAGAGGGTCTCGCCATTCGAGCGCGCGCGTACAGCCGGCAGAGTCTCGCCATTGAGGAGGCGCGTCAAGATCGGCTGCTTGTCATGCCCGGCAATCTCGAACAGCATCTCGCGGCAGGAGGCCAGCGCAGGCAGCGTCAGCGAGACCCGCGACACGAAGGGCGCGACATTGGCCTTGGGCACGCCGACGACCCAGCGCGCGGTCTCCTCGACGGCGGGATAGCCGGGAAACAGCGAGGCGGTGTGGCCATCAGGGCCTGCGCCCATCAGGACGAGGTCGAACAGCGGCCGCGCCGGATCGAGCTGGTCCGAGCCGTAGAAGGCCTGCAGCTCGCGCGCATAGGTTTCCGCACTCTGGTCGGGGCTCTCGGCTGTGGTCGGAATCGGATGGATATGGCCTGGTGGCGCGTTGCGATCGAGGAAGATCTCGCGCGCGACGGCCATGTTGTTGAGAGGATCGCTCTCGGGGACAAAACGCTCGTCGCCGATGAACCAGTGCACGCGATCCCATGGAATCTTGCCACGCCAAGCCTCGCTGCTGAGCAGCTGATAGAGCTTCTTCGGGCTCGAGCCGCCGGTGAGGCAGATTGCGATCCGGCCGGGATTGGCAACCACCCGCGCCACCACCCGCTCCGCGGCGGCCTGCGCCAGGGCTTCCGCGTCGGCCACGACGATCAGCTTCGGCTGCCCGGCCGTCGCCATCACGAAAATTTCCGCCAGCTGCGGCCGTCGCGCCGCAGCAGCTCGTCGGCACAGGCCGGGCCGTCGCTGCCGGCGGGGTAGGTTTCGATGCCGTTGCTGCCCGCATTCTTCCAGGCATCGAGGAATGGCTGCACCGCCTGCCATCCGGCTTCGATGCCGTCGGCGCGCTGGAACAGGATGTTGTCGCCGATCATGCAGTCGTAGATCAGCGTCTCGTATCCGGTCGAGGGATCGGCCTGGAAATAATCGCCGTACTTGAACTTCATCTCGACGCCGTCGATGGTGATGCTCGGTCCCGGAATCTTGGCGTTGAACTGAAGCTCGATGGTCTCGGTCGGCGCAATGCCGATGGTGAGGAAATTTTGCGAGAGACGGTCGACCGCCGTGCCGGAGAACATCGAGAGCGGCGCCTGCTTGAACTTGATTGCGACTTCCGTTCGTTTATGTCCCAACGCCTTGCCGGTGCGCAGATAGAACGGCACGTCGGCCCAGCGCCAATTGTCGATCATCAGCTTCAGCGCGACAAAGGTCTCGGTGGCGCTGCCGGGCTTGACGTCCTCGGTCTTCCGATAGTCCGGTATTTCGTCGTCGCCGATCCGGCCCGCGAGATATTGCGCGCGGACAGAATTCTTGAGCGCCTCCTCGTGACTCGGCTGCTGG
Organism: Bradyrhizobium sp. S3.3.6; assembly: GCF_040546905.1. Taxonomy (NCBI): domain Bacteria; kingdom Pseudomonadati; phylum Pseudomonadota; class Alphaproteobacteria; order Hyphomicrobiales; family Nitrobacteraceae; genus Bradyrhizobium; species Bradyrhizobium sp. S3.3.6. The sequence continues at coordinate 88,216 of NZ_JBEPOT010000016.1, forward strand.
ATCGCGGTGAGCACCTCCGCCTTCTCGGAGCGCACGGAATGGGCGTCGAAACGCGCCGGCGGCTCCATCGCGACCAGCGACATCAGCTGAAACAGATGGTTCGGCACCATGTCGCGCAGCGCGCCGGTGGCGTCGTAGAAGCCGCCGCGGTGGCCGACGCCGAGCTTCTCCTCGACCGTGATCTGGATGTGGTCGATGTGGTTGCGATTCCAGATCGGCTCGAACATGCCATTGGCAAAGCGCAGCACCAGAATGTTCTGCACCGTCTCTTTGCCGAGATAATGATCGATCCGGTAGATCTGGTGCTCGCCCATGATCTTCAGCAACTCGGCATTCAGGGCCCGCGCCGAGGTGAGATCGGTGCCGAACGGTTTTTCGATCACCAGCCGCCGCCAGGCGCCGTTCTCCTTCATCATGCCGGTGCGGCCGAGCTCGCGTGCGGTCGGTGCGAATGCAGCGGGCGGGGTCGCCAGATAGAACAGGCGATTGCCGCCGGTGTCTTGCGCGCATTCCAGCGAATCCAGATGCTCGCGCAGGCGATCGAAGGAGGGCGGGTCCTTCGGATCGGCCTCGACGAAGGTGACGCACTCCAGCAGTCTCTGGGCGATATCGTCGTCCACGGGTCGCGTTGCGAATTGCTTCAGGCCCTTCAACAGACCGTCGCGCAGATCGTCATCCGACATGGCGTTGCGGCCCACACCGACGACGCAAAATTTCTCCGGCAGCAAATGTTCTGCGGCAAGATTGTAAAGCGAGGGGATCACGAGACGGTGCGTGAGATCGCCGGTGGCGCCAAAAATGACGAAGGCGCAATTTTCCGGCTTGGGCTTTGCTTGCGGGTCTTTTGTCACGAACGATTGGCCTTCGCTGTGTTGCTTGTTGCTTCGACTTCTTATTCGGGCTTCGAAGCGTCCGGCTGCTTCGGCTCCTTGTGGCCGCCGAACCCCGCGCGCATCGCCGAGAGAATTTTTTCGGCGAAGGTGTGGTCCTTGCGGGAACGGAAACGTGTGTAGAGCGCTGCCGTCAGGACTTCGGCCGGCACGGCCTCGTCGATCGCCGCATTCACGGTCCAGCGTCCCTCACCGGAATCCTCCACGAAGCCGGAATATTCAGCCAGTGCGGGGCTGTCGGCGAGCGCGGTCGAGGTGAGATCGAGCAGCCATGACGGGATCACGCTGCCGCGCCGCCAGACTTCGGCGATGTCCGCGAGATCGAAATCGTAACGATGATCGGCAGGCAGGGCGTCGATATTGGCGTTTTTGAGAATGTCGAATCCTTCCGCATAGGCCTGCATCAGGCCGTATTCGATGCCGTTGTGGATCATCTTGACGAAATGGCCCGCGCCGACGGGACCGGCATGGATGTAGCCCTGCTCGATGCGCGGATCGCGCCCGTCACGTCCCTCCGTGCGTGGAATATCGCCGGCGCCGGGCGCTAGGGCTGCGAAGATCGGATCGAGCCGGTCGACGACCTGTTTCTCGCCGCCGATCATCATGCAATAGCCGCGGTCGAGCCCCCAGACGCCGCCGGACGTGCCGACGTCTACATAGTGGATGCCGCGCGCCTTCAGCGCCTTGCCGCGCCGGACGTCGTCCTGCCAGAAGGTGTTGCCGCCGTCGATGATGACGTCGCCCTCCTGCATCACGCCCGCGATCGTGTCGATCGTTTGCTCGGTGATGCGGCCCGCAGGCAGCATCACCCAGGCCGCGCGCGGCCGCTCCAGTTTCGAGATGAACTCTTCCAGCGTCGCCGAGCCGACAGCGCCATCCGCGGCGAGACCGGCGACGGCCTTGGCGTCCTTGTCATAGACCACGGTCGAATGGCCGTGGTGCATCAGCCGGCGAACGATGTTGCCGCCCATCCGGCCGAGGCCGATCATGCCGAGTTGCATTGAGAAATTCCTCTTAATTCAGCGCGTCAGTAAGCGCGGCATTGAGCGCAGCGAGACCTTTCTTGAGCGGCCCCTTCAGGTGCACCCGAAGCGCGCGACGGCCGCGCTCGGTGAGCACGTCGAAATCGCCGCGTGCCTGCGCCGCCTTGATCACGCCAAAACTTGCCTTCTGGCCCGGCACGGCCAGGTCCTTGGCGTCATCTGCGGTGATCTGGAGGAACACGCCGCTGTCGGGCCCGCCCTTGTAGGCCTGACCCGTGGAGTGCAGGAAGCGCGGTCCGAATTCGGCGGCAGTCGCCAGATGCCGTTTCTCCAGCACGGCCGTCCGCATCTCCTGCAGCGCCTCGATTGTGGCCTTGTCGCGGGCGATGTAGCCGAGCAGGGCAAAATAATCGCCGCGCCGCGAGCGCGTGATATGTGCCCTGAGCCAGGAGGTGAGGTCGCCATTGGCTCCCATCGTGCGCAACGCGACTGCGTTGGTGTCGTTGGTGTAGAGGTCGAATTCCGCGGTGCTGACCACGGGCTCTTCGGCCGGCAGCGCGCCGGTCTTCTCGTAGGCTGACGTCAGCTCGCGGGTCTTGATCTTGGCGGCTTCGACGTCGGGCTGGTCGAACGGGTTGATGCCGAGGATCGAGCCTGCCACCGCCGTCGCCATCTCGAAGCGGAAGAACTCCTGACCGAGATGGTCGATCGACTTCATGACGATGCGCACCACGGGATGGCCGGCCGCCTCGATCCCGGCAAGTGCCGAGTCGTGCGCGGCGTCTGTCTCGCCCTCGGTGCGGATGTCGATGAAGAAGCGGTCGTTGCCGTAGAGCGAGGACTCGCCCAGCGGCTCGCCGGCGATCGGGATCAGGCCCTTGCCCTCCTTGCCGGTCGATTCCGCGATGAGCTGCTCGGCCCAGGCGCCGAAATCGGCGATCTTCTTCGACGACAGGATTGTCACCTTGTCGCGGCCTTCGAGTCCGGCGAGGCCCATGGCGAGGCCGAGCTGGACGCCCGGGTTCTCGCTTGGCGGCACGTCCGGTCCGCAGGAGCGAGCCATCGAGAGCGCATGCTTGACCAAGGTCTTGACGTCGATGCCGGCCGTGGCCGCCGGCACCAGGCCGAACGGCGACAGCACCGAATAGCGGCCGCCGATCGACGGTTCGCCATGGAAGACGCGGGCGTAGTTGAGCTTCTTCGCCGCCTTTTCCAGCGAGGAGCCTGGGTCGGTCACCGCGATGAAGCGGAAGCCGGTCTTGGCCTTCGGGCCGAGCGCCTGCGCGACGCGCTCATGGAAATAATCCTTCATCGCGTTCGGCTCGGTGGTGCCGCCGGATTTGCTGGAGACGATGAACACGGTCTTGGCGATGTCGATCTTGGCCTCCATCGCCCGCACCTGCGCCGGATCGGTGGAATCCAGCACGTGCAGCTTCGGGAAGCCCGCTTTCCTCGCAAAGGTCTCGGCCAGCACCTCCGGTCCGAGGCTCGATCCGCCCATGCCGAGCACGACGGCGTCGGAGAAGTTCTGGCCCTTCACGCGGTTGGCATAGTCCTCGTAGTCGGCGACGTCGGCTTTCGCTGCGCTGTCGAGCCAGCCGAGCCATTTGTCCTCGTCCGTCCCCGTCCAGACCGATTTGTCGCGCTGCCACAGCCTGCGGATCTTTGCCGATGCGCGCCATTCCTCGGTGCTCTTGGCCACGGCCTTGCCGAGGCCGTCCCCCAGCGAGAGCTGCTGGCGGTCGATCGCGGGGCCGAGCACGGTGGCGCGCTTGTGGGCGACGGCGCCGTAGAGCTTGTCGGCGGCGTCGGCGAACTGCTTGACGCCGTCCTTGACGAGTTCCTCGGTGATGGCATCGAGCGAGACGCCGGAGCGCTCCAGCTCTTCCAGCACGCGGCGGGCGTCGTCGACGTTCTCCTCCAGGCTGTCGCGCAGCTTGCCGTGGTCGCGGAATGCATCCAGCGTCGCCGGCGGCATGGTGTTGATGGTGTCGGGGCCGATCAGCTCCTCGACATAGAGCACGTCGCTGTAGTCCTTGTTCTTGGTGCCGGTCGAGGCCCACAGCATGCGCTGCGGCTTGGCGCCCTTGGCGGCGAGCTTGTCCCAGCGCGGGCCCGAGAACAGGCGCTTGTAATCCTGATAGGCGACCTTCGCGTTGGCGATCGCGACCTTGCCCTTCAGCGCGGCGAGCCGCTCTTTCTCGGATGGGTCGTTGGCCCGCGCGATCTTCTCGTCGAGCTGCTTGTCGACCATGGAGTCGATGCGGCTGACGAAGAAGCTCGCCACGCTCGCGACATGCGAGGGGTCGCCGCCGCCGGCGATATATTTCTCGAGGCCGGCGAGATAGGCCTCGGCGACCTCGAGATAGACTGCCTTGGAGAACAACAGCGTGATGTTGATGCTGACGCCGTCGCCGATCAGCGTTTCGATCGCCGGCAGGCCCTGAGGCGTCGCCGGCACCTTCACCATCAGGTTCTTGCGGTTGACGTCCTTCCAGAGCCGCCGTGCCTCGGTGACGGTACCGGCGGTGTCCATCGCCAGATAGGGCGAGACCTCGAGGCTGACATAGCCGTCATGGCCTTTGAGGCGGTCATAGACCGGCCGCAGCACGTCGGCGGCGTTCTGGATGTCCTCGATCGCGACCGCCTCGAACAGATCGGCCACGGTCCGGTCGCCGCGCTTCAGCGCCTTGCCGATCGAGGCGTCGTACTCGTCCGAGCTACCGATCGCCTTCTCGAAGATCGACGGATTGGAGGTGACGCCCTTGAGGCCGTCGTCGTCGATCAGCCGCTTCAGGTCGCCCTTGGCGATGAAGCCGCGGGCGAGGAAGTCCAGCCAGACGGCTTGTCCGTGCTTTTCCAGTTCTTTGACGGGATTCATGATGCTTATTTATCTCCAAGCCTGCGGGCGGAGGGGGTTTCCGCGCCGGTCCTGACGCGCTATCCTTTAGCTCACATGCTCCCGGGAGGGAACCAATCTCACATGCTCCCGGGAGGGAACCAATCAAGGGTATTGGCGTCATTCTCTCAGCTTAACTCCGTCGCGATCATGGCGATCCAGGCGGCAGTTGTCCTTTTGCGTAATAAAAATTTGGCCGCGATGGTTCGGCCGAGGCGTTGTTGCGTGAGGACATCGGTCGCGTCGCGAAGTGTCGTCAGCGGTTATCGATCCGTCTGATCGTCATTGGCTCGGTCGCGAATGGCCATGCTGGGGGAAGCATGCACGCAAATCCTGATGGCGTCGCCGTAGCCGATCACGGGCCATCGATCGCGTCGACCGTCTGCATCGGCGCATCCCATGATCTCGACATCGGTCAATCCGTCATGCGGCTCCTGGTCGCGGCGCACCTCGCGATGATGCGGCGGCGCGCAAGCGTTGCTTTCAAAAGGCTTGCTTTCAAAAGGCTTGCTTTCAGACGGCTTGCCTTCAAGTCAAGCGCGGCAGCTCTTCTGCATCCGGGCCGCCACGCAGAACGACGTTATCCGTTCGGAGGGTTTGGCGACCGATTATGATACAGCGCTGCGCGCTTGCCCACGCATCGCATCGCAGCAGGAAGATGAACGCGGCGCGCAAGGCATCGCTCTGCAAGCGTCATAAGTTTGCCGCTGGCAAATTGTCATGTTGCAGTGCCCGAGGGACTCGTCCCCGGTATTGCCCGGATGTGGCGAGCGAGTGACATTTTCTGGAAATGAGCGAAGATGGATAGAGATTCGCACAAATTACAGGCAAGTGCCTGTTCGTAATTCAGCGAGTGCCTACCTTGTGCGTTGCGTCGTCTCGGCACCCGGGTGTCCAATGATGGTCATGTGCTCACGCTGATTCGAGAAGCGGCCTGAGGAACGGTCCAGTAACTGCTTTCGTTTCAGCTTGTAGCGGAACTCACGCGGAGAGGGATCATGTACAACGATTCTCTATTCAACGCTTTCGCTAAGTCGTTCGAGGCGAGAAGCCAGCACGACATGTCGATGGCGGAATACCTGGAATCGTGTCGAAGCGATCCCATGAAATACGCGAACTCGGCCGAACGGTTACTGGCGGCGATCGGCGAGCCCCAGACGATCGACACGGCCAAGGACCCACGCCTTGGCCGTATTTTTTTGAACCGCACGATCCGCACCTATCCGGCCTTCGCCGGCTTCTACGGCATGGAAGAAACCATCGAGCGCATCGTCGGTTTCTTCCGCCATGCGGCGCAGGGCCTGGAAGAACGCAAGCAGATCCTCTATCTGCTCGGACCGGTCGGCGGCGGCAAATCCTCGCTCGCCGAGCGGCTGAAGTCGCTGATGGAGGTGCATCCGATCTACGTGCTCAAGGCCGGGGATGAACTCTCGCCGGTGTTCGAGAGCCCGCTCAGCCTGTTCGATCCCGATCAGCTCGGTCCGATGCTGGAAGAGAAGTACGGCATTCCGCGCCGGCGTCTCACCGGCTTGATGAGCCCGTGGTGCTACAAGCGGCTGGAGGCCTTCGGCGGCGACATCTCGCAATTCCGCGTCGCCAAGATTCAGCCGTCGCGGCTGCGCCAGATCGGTATCGCCAAGACCGAGCCCGGTGACGAGAACAACCAGGACATCTCCTCGCTGGTCGGCAAGGTCGATATCCGCAAGCTCGAGACCTACGCGCAGAACGATCCCGACGCCTACAGCTATTCCGGCGGCCTCAACCGCGCCAATCAGGGCGTGCTCGAATTCGTCGAGATGTTCAAGGCGCCGATCAAGATGCTGCATCCGTTGCTGACCGCAACGCAGGAAGGCAACTATATCGGCACCGAGAACATCGGCGCGATCCCGTTCACAGGCGTCATCCTCGCGCACTCCAACGAGGCGGAGTGGTCGAGCTTCAAGGCCAACAAGAACAACGAAGCCTTCATCGACCGCATCTGCGTTATCAAGGTGCCCTATGTCCTGCGCTACACCGAAGAGCAGAAGATCTACGAAAAGCTGATCCAGGGCTCCGAGCTTGCGTCTGCACCGTGCGCGCCGGCGACGCTGGAAACGATGGCGCGATTCTCGGTGATGTCGCGGCTACGCAAGCACGAGAATTCCACGCTGTTTGCCAAGATGCGGGTTTATGATGGCGAAAGCCTGAAGGAATCCGATCCCAAAGCGCGCAGCGTCCAGGAATACCGGGATGCCGCCGGCGTCGACGAAGGCATGGACGGTGTCTCCACGCGCTTTGCCTTCAAGATCCTGGCCGCGACCTTCAACCACGATCCGCAGGAGGTTGCCGCCGACGCCGTGCACCTGATGTATGCGCTGGAACAGTCGATCCGCCGCGAGCAGCTTCCTGAGGAAATCGAAAAGCGTTACCTCGAATTCATCAAGGCGGAACTTGCGCCGCGTTATGCCGAGTTCATCGGCAACGAGATCCAGAAGGCCTATCTGGAATCCTACTCGGATTACGGCCAGAACCTGTTCGACCGCTACGTGGATTACGCCGACGCCTGGATCGAGGACCAGGATTTCAAGGATCCCGACACCGGACAACTCCTTGATCGCGATCTCTTGAACCAGGAGCTGACCAAGATCGAAAAACCGGCCGGCATCGCCAACCCGAAGGATTTCCGCAACGAGGTGGTCAAATTCTCGTTACGGTCGCGCGCCCAGAACGGCGGCAAGAATCCGACCTGGACCTCCTACGAGAAGATTCGCGATGTGATCGAAAAGCGGATATTCTCTCAGGTCGAGGACCTGCTTCCGGTCATCTCGTTCGGGTCTAAGAAGGACGGCGAGACGGAGAAGAAGCACGGCGAGTTCGTCGCACGCATGGTGGAGCGCGGCTACACCGAGCGTCAGGTTCGCCGACTGGTCGAATGGTACATGCGCGTGAAGCAAGCCGGTTGAGACGGATGAGAAAGTGGCCATTCACATTATTGACAGGCGCCTGAATCCAGGCGGCAAGAGTCTTGAGAACCGGCAGCGGTTCTTGCGTCGGGCCAAATCCCTGGTGCAGGGCGCCGTCAAGAAGACCTCGCAGGAACGCGACATCAAGGACGTCCTGGAGGGTGGTGAGGTCACGATACCGCTCGACGGCATGCACGAGCCGCGTTTCCGCCGTGAAGGCGGAACGCGCGACATGGTGCTGCCCGGCAACAAGAAGTTCATCGAGGGCGACTACCTCCAGCGCTCCGGCCAGGGCAGCGCCAAGGATTCCGGTCCCGGCGAAGGCGACAGCGAGGACGCCTTCCGCTTTGTGCTCAGCCGCGACGAATTCGTCGATCTCTTCCTCGACGATCTCGAGCTGCCCGATCTCGCCAAGCGCAAGATTGCACAGACGGAGAGCGAGGGCATCCAGCGCGTCGGCTATACCACGTCGGGGTCGCCCGCCAACATCTCGGTCAGCCGCACCGTAAAGCTCGCGCTGGCGCGCCGCATCGCGCTCAAGCGTCCCAGCAAGGACGAGATCGAAGCGCTGGAAGCCGAGATCGCCGCCTGCGCCGACGAGGACGAACGCGTGGAGCTTCTCGCCCGGCTCGAAAAGCTGAAGGCGAAGACCAAGCGCATTCCCTTCATCGATCCGCTCGACATCCGCTACCGCCGCTACGAGAAGGTGCCGCGGCCGGTGGCGCAGGCCGTGATGTTCTGCCTGATGGACGTCTCCGGCTCGATGTCCGAGCATATGAAGGATCTCGCCAAACGCTTCTATATGCTGCTCTACGTGTTCCTGAAGCGTCGCTACAAGCATGTCGAGATCGTCTTCATCCGCCACACCGACCGCGCCGAGGAAGTGGACGAGCAGACCTTCTTCTACGGCCCGGCCTCCGGCGGCACGTTGGTCTCCAGCGCGCTGCAGGCGATGCATGAGATCGTGCGCGAACGCTTCAATCCGGCGGACTGGAATATCTACGCGGCGCAAGCCTCCGACGGCGACAATTCCTATTCCGACGGTGAGCTCACCGGCCTGCTGCTGACCGAGAAAATCCTGCCGGTCTGCCAGTTCTTTGCCTATCTCGAGGTCGGAGAATCCGGCGGCAGCGCCTTCGATCTGTCCGATTCCTCGCTCTGGACCCTTTATGAGCGCCTGCGCAACGGCGGCGCACCGCTCTCGATGCGCAAGGTCAGCGAGCGCAGCGAGATCTTCCCGGTGTTCCACGATCTGTTCCAGCGCCGCGAGACTTCTCAGGAGAAAGCCGCTCCATGACGGAACGCTTGTTCGAAGGCGCCGATTGGGATTTCCACACCTTGCAGCGCATCACCGATGCCTGCGAGGAGGTGGCGTTGAAGGATCTTGGGCTCGACGTCTACCCGAACCAGATCGAGGTGATCACCGCCGAGCAGATGCTGGATGCCTATTCATCCGTCGGCATGCCGCTGTTCTATAAGCACTGGTCGTTCGGCAAGCATTTTGCGTATCACGAGGCGTCGTATCGCAAGGGCCTGATGGGCCTCGCCTATGAGATCGTGATCAACTCCTCGCCCTGTATCTCCTACCTCATGGAGGAGAACACGGCGACGATGCAGACGCTGGTGATCGCGCACGCCGCCTTCGGCCACAACCACTTCTTCAAGAACAACTACCTGTTCAAGCAGTGGACCGATGCCGAAGGGATTCTCGACTACCTGGATTTCGCCAAGAAATACGTGATGCAATGCGAGGAGCGCTACGGCCGCACCGAGGTCGAGCGCACGCTTGACGCGGCGCACGCGCTGATGTCGCACGGCATCGACCGTTATCCCGGCAAGAAGAAGCTGGATTTACGCGAGGAAGAGAAGCGGGCAGGGCGCCGCCGCCAGCACGAAGAGGAAGTCTTCAACGACCTCTGGCGCACCGTGCCCAAGGGTGCCTCGAAGAGCAGGACCGCGATCTCGCTCGAGCGGCGCCGCAAGCTACTCGGTCTGCCGCAGGAAAACCTGCTCTACTTCCTGGAGAAGAGCGCGCCGCGGCTGGCGCCCTGGCAGCGCGAGCTGCTGCGCATCGTCCGCCACATCGCGCAATATTTCTATCCGCAGAGCCAGACCAAGGTGATGAACGAGGGGACGGCGACCTACGTCCACTATCGCATCATGACCCAGCTGCATCAGCAGGGCCGCATCACCGACGGCAACTTCCTCGAATTCCTGGGATCACACACCAATGTCGTGTTCCAGCCCGAATTCGACGATCAGCGTTTCTCGGGCTTCAACCCCTATGCGCTGGGCTTCGCCATGATGCAGGACATCGAGCGCATCGTCACCAGTCCGTCGGACGAGGACCGCGAATGGTTCCCTGACATCGCCGGCAAGAACGACGTGATGGGCGTGCTGCGCGACGTCTGGGCCAACTACCGCGATGAAAGCTTCATCGCCCAGTTCCTGAGCCCGAAGCTGATGCGGCACTTCCGCATGTTCCATCTGCATGACGATCCCGAGGAGCGCGCCGGCATCCGGGTTGACGCCATTCACGACGACCGCGGTTTCCGCCGCGTCCGCCGCGAGCTGGCGCGGCAGCACGACGTCGGCTACATCGACGCCAATATCGAGGTGGTCGATGTCGATCTCTCCGGCGACCGCCGGCTGATCCTGCACCACCGCGTCATCAAGGGCTCGCAGCTCAACGAGACCGATGCCAAGCGGGTGCTCCAGCATCTGGCCGATCTCTGGACCTACGACGTCGCGCTGATCGAGGTCGACGGGAGCGACAAGGTGCTGCGCGAATACGTCGTGAGCCCGCGGCCGATCACAGCGGCCGCGTAACGCCGCTGACTGCGCGGAAGTGACAAGGCGAGATGCGCGTCAATGTGCCCTCGCCCCTTGTGGGAGAGGGCAGCGACGCCGGCAGACACAAGCTCACTGGGTGAGGGGTATCTCTCCGCACTTTCCCGTGTCGATAGAGACCCCTCATCCGGCGCTTCGCGCCACCTTCTCCCACAAGGGGAGAAGGAAGGCGCAACACGTGCTCTAGGCCGATTGCTTCTTCACCGGCTTCTTCTTCGCCTTGGACGCATTCAGCGCCACGGCCGCGCGGATCAGTGCCTTCAGCGCCTTTTCGTTGATCTTGGCGCCCTCGGGAATATCGATCGCGCGCCGTACATTGCCGTCGAGGCTGGAATTGAACAGGCCGGCCGGGTCGTCCAGCGCCGCGCCCCTGGCAAAGGTCATCTTGACGACGGCCTTGTAGGTCTCGCCGGTGCAGATGATGCCGTCGTGCTCCCACACGGGAACGCCGCGCCATTTCCATTCCTCGACCACCTCAGGATCGGCCTCCTTGATCAGCTCGCGGATTCGCTTCAGCGTCTCGCCGCGCCAGTCGCCGAGCTCGTTGATCCTGCCGTCGATCATCTTGGCAGGCGAAGGTGCATCGGTGTCCTTCGCGGCCTTTGCCGTCACCGCCTTTTTCATGATCGCGCCCCGCTGCGCCGGCCGACATAGGGCAGCGCGAACAGATAGAGCCCGGTCGCGAGCAGCGGGATCAGCGGCACGAAGGCCAGTAAGCCGATCCATGTCGCTTGAATCTGCATGGTCAGCGCGACGATGTTGGCTATCACGGCGAGCGTGAAGGCAAGCGACAGCCAGCGATGGATCTGTCGAATCCACATGTTCGAGCTCATTTCGGTCTCCTTGGGAATGTTCGGAATGGACGCCAGCGGCCGGGCTATTCGGCCCGCGCCAGCAGCTCGTCCAGCTTGGTGAAAAACTGTTTCCAGCCGGCATGCGCGCCGCCATAGGCCTGCTTCTGGCTGGGGCGGAAGCCCGCCTGCTCGACGCGCAGATGCGTGCCGGCGCCTTGCGGGGTGAGCGTGAACGTCACCACGCTTTTGAGGTCGTAGGCTGAATCCTCATGCGTGAAATTCCAGGTGTAGGCGAGCGTGCGCTGCGGCTCGATGGCGAGCACCTCACAATCGAGCACGCCGCCCCATTCGCCGCGGAGATTGAAGCGGTGACCGACCGTCGGCTTGAAGTCGTTCTTCATCAGCCATTCCTCGATCAGATGCGGCTGCGTCAGCGCGCGCCACAGCCGCTCCGGCGGATATGCAAATTCCCGCTCGATGACCACGGAACGTGTTTCGGTCGCAGCCTCAGTCATTGGTCCATCCTCTTGAGGAGATCGTCGAGCGCATCGAGCCGATTCTGCCAGAAGCCCGCCATCTGGCTGGTCCAGTCGATCAGCGGATTGAGCGCGCCTGGCTGCGCGCTGTAATGGGTCTGGCGTCCTTCATGGCGGTCGCGCACCAGGCCCGCCTGCTTCAAGGCGCCGAGATGCTTTGAGACCGCCGGTTGGGAAACGCCGGATCGCGCGGTCAGTGCCCCGACCGTCTGCTCGCCCTCGCGGCACAGCCGCTCGAAGATCGCCCGCCGTGTGGGGTCGGCGAGCGTCCGGAACAGAAGGTCGGGGGCGGCGGACATGCGCAATCCATAACTCGTAGGTTATGGATTGATTCATAACCACAGGGTTATGGGTATGTCAAGCGGGATGGCTCGCTCGCGCGACGCGCTCCGCGTCATTGCGAGGAGCCCTTGCGACGAAGCAATCCAGTCTGTCTCCGCGGAGAGACTGGATTGCTTCGCTGCGCTCGCAATGACGGAGAATGTGGCGGCGCCTCGCGCGCCCTACGGCCGCAGATACAGATATCCCTGCGACTGCAGCTCGGCCAGACGAACCACGCCGCCCTTCTCCGCGCTGACAAACCCCGGCAGCAGATCCGGCAGCGTGATGTTCTGCGCCTTCATCGTGTTGCCGCAGGCGGCGAGCTCGACGCCGTCCCTGGAGAAATCGCCGATCCGCTTGCTGATGTCCGGGTTGGCCTGCGCCAAGTGGAATGCCTTCAACGCCGGCCCGTGGATTATCAGCGCGATCGTGACATGGTCGGGGCCGCCGACGCCGTCGATGTGGTTCGGGATGTTGCCGAGCACGAAATTGACCTTGTCGGCGTCGCTGAGGTGATAGACGACCTTCAGCCTGTCCGATTTCGCTTCCGTTGCAGCATTGGCGCGCGAGGCAAACGCCGCGCCCAGCGCCGAGACGGTGCTCCACAAGATGTTCCGGCGGTTCATCGCGGTCTCCCTCGCAGCGACTGGCTTTGCCGGAGACATATCATTTGTGGCGGAGCGCTGCGAGTTCCTTGCGGTCGGTCACGAGCGCGGCGCACTCGCTGTTGTCGGTCCGGTCGAGCCGGAAAATCCCGTCGTCGTGGCCTGCGACCAGCGACCGCTCGGCCTCGTCGTCCGGCTTGTTGTGCAGCCAGACCCTGATGCTCGCGAGCCGCACGATGGCCGATTTGTCGTCCTTCGAGAGTGCGACACCGATGCCACCGCCCTCGCAATCGACGCCGCAGCCGAGGCGGACCTCGCCGCCGTCCTTGGTGAACGCCACGTGGTGACAGGAGCCGCTGGAGTCGAAATCGCCGCTGCGGTGGCGATACCGGAAGCCTAGCCGGAAGGAGTTGTGGAGCTGCTTGTCCTCGCTGTCGATCTCCGCCGAGACCAGCAGCGTCATCGAGGCGACCTTCTGCATCGGATGCCGCGCCAGGTGCTCGGCATCGTAGCGGCGGACGAAGCAGGCATAGGCCGTCTTGCCGGGCGTGCCCGCATACATGCGCGCGTTGAAGGTCTCAGCTTCGGTCTTGCTCGCCTCGCGGATGTCGTCGGCCTCCTCGGCCCGGGCGGCGCCGATGAAGGCGGCAAAAGCAAGCGGAAGGATGAGGGCAAGCTTCATGATCGCACCGGATACGTCAGCCATTGACGGCCCGCATCGGCAGGGTGGGGGCCAACTGGCCGTTAGTCGCAAGCCGCATGCCGCGCGTTCAACTGCATCGCTTCCGGCAGCCTCGCGCAAGGTTCCAGGCTTAACCGTTGCAAGGGAGGGGCGTGGATAGACCCCAGATTGTTGCAAATGGCTGGAGGCGATCGAAATGTCCGAAAGTCAAAACTTGCCCAATCTTGCGATCGGCTATTCGCGAGCCCGCCTGCTGACGCTTTTCGGTGGCAGCGGGCTACTGACGCTGCTCTTTGCCGGGCTCGCATTCACCTGGCAGGAAGGCAAGAACATCACCTCATTCCAGGTCGCCGCCTGCTATGTCGGTGCGGTGTTCTTCGGCCTTGCCACCTGCCGCATGCTCTGGCGGCTGTTCTCCGCGCGGCAGCCGGTGGTCTTCATCAGCCGTGTAGGCATCCGCGACACCAGGCTCGCCGGCGAGACCATCGCCTGGAGCGCCGTGCGAAAGATCATGCTCTGGGAGCAGCGCACGCAGAAATTCGTGGTACTCAAGGTCGACCCACTCATCGCCGAGCGATTCTCCGGAGGATTTGCGACGCAAGCCTTGGTGCTGATGAACAAGGCGCTTGGCGCTGACAGCGTGATCGTCAAAGCGGGCGGCCTGACCATGAACACCGAAACATTGCTCGAGACCTGCAAGCAATATTGGGGCGCGGGACGACCGGCCCACGCGGACCATGCCGTGCCGGAGCCTCAGCCCGCGCCGGAGCCTGTCAGCTAGAGTTCGCCAAAGCGGGCGTCTCGACCATGCCGGCCGAACTCGTCCGTCACCCTGTCTCTCCCCCTTCCGCGGAGCCGAGATCGGTGGTCCGAGCGTTGCCTTAGTCGCAGGTTGGGGCAAGAAGGTTCAGGCAAATGGGTAAGCCCTTTGCTCTCCGGAACTCGCTGTCGGCGATCCCTTCGCCGTTGTCCCGGTTCGTCAATGTGATAGCGTTCACACGCGATTGTTTCTCGAAGTCGTAGGCTGGGGCCGCCTCTTGTAGGTTTTGTGGAGTCCCCCGCAATGGGCGAAATTCGCAACTTCAGATCCGGGAATACGAACGAGCCGCCTCCGCACGGCGGGATGCCTCGTCGTCTCGCAGCCATCATTGTCGGTGACATCGCATCCTACAGCCGCTTGATGCAGGCCGACGAGGAAGGCACGCATGTCCGCGTCAAGCGGATCGAGCGGGACCTCATCGAACCCAGCATCGTCGAGCACCATGGAAATCTGGTGAAGACCACGGGCGATGGTTTCATCGCCATCTTCGACAGCCCCGTCGAGGCCGTTCGATGCAGCATTGTCATCCAGCAGAACCTCGTTGGCCGCAATGCCTCGATACCGAGGGACTCCCGGATCGAATACCGAATTGGCGTCAATCTCGGTGATGTCATCGTTGAGCCGGACGACATCTACGGCGATGGCGTCAACATCGCCACACGCATCGAGGGCATTGCCGAGCCCGGTCAGGTCTACATCTCGGGCGCGATCTACGAGCAGATCAAGCACAAGGTGGTGTGCGGCTATGAGTCGCTCGGGGATCGCAAGGTCAAGAACATCACGGATCCCGTGCGCATCTATCGTGTGCTGCCGGATGCAGATGCAGTCGGCAGGACGCGCGGCCGGCGCGAGAATACCCTGATCTTTCTCCTGGGCATCACGCTGCTGGTCATTGCCACGGGCGTGCTTTGGTATCTGCTGGCGCAGCCGGAGGGCAGGGTGGGCGAGCAGGCGGCCACGCCGACCGCTTCTCCGGCCGCATCGCCGATCCCGCAGCCGTCGCCGCGCGAGGCGGCGACGCAGACACCGCAACCGTCGCCCTCACTGGCCTCAGTGCCTGCGTCGCCCACTCCTGCGCCCAGCCAACCGACAACGGCACCGGTCCGTGAACCCGAGATGATCGCTGTTCGCGGCGGCAGCTTTGCGATGGGAAGCAATGATGATCCGACCGAACGTCCTGTCCACCAGGTCACGGTCAAGCCATTCTCGATCGGAAAATATCCGGTGACAGTGCAGGAATGGAACGAATGCGCCGCCGCCAAGGCGTGCGGATTCACGGCCACCGGCAAGGACGATGCGCCAATCACCAATGTGAGCTGGACCGACGCACAGCAATATGTCGCGTTCCTCGTGCAGACGACGAAGAAGCCTTACCGGCTCCCAAGCGAAGCCGAATGGGAACATGCGGCGCGCGGCGGGACGTCGACAAAGTATTGGTGGGGCGACAAGTCCCAGCAGGGCATGGCCGGGTGCAAAGACTGCGGTGATGCCGTGGCCGAGCAGCCGGCGAAAGTCGGCAGCTTCAAGCCCAATCCTTTTGGTCTCTACGACATGGGCGGCGCCGTCGACCAGTGGGTCGAGGACTGCTGGCACAAGAGCTATCAGGGCGCGCCCAATGACGGTTCGGCATGGAGCGGTGGGGACTGCAGCTCGCACGTCCTGCGCTCGGGCTCCTGGAAGAACGACTTGAGATACGTGCGCCCATCCAACCGCGACGGTTACGATACCAATGTTCGTTACCCGACGCATGGCTTCCGTGTCGCGCTCAGTCCTTAACTGCCGGAGTAGATTGATGCAAATCCTTCGCTGCGTTGCGCTGTCGGCGGTGCTCGCATTGCTCCCGGGCATGGCCTTCTCGCAGGGTAAGGCTGCTCCAAAGGACGCAAAGGTTTATTTTATAACCCCGTATGACGGGCAAAGGGTGCGCGGCGGATTCCTGGTCCGGTTCGGCCTGCGCAACATGGGTGTGACGCATGCCGGCGACGACTATCAGAACGCCGGCCACCATCATTTGCTGGTCGACGTCAACGACCCCATCGATCCGAAGGAGCCGATCCCGCAGGACAAGTCGCATCTGCATTTCGGGGCAGGGCAGACAGAAACTTTTCTCGAGCTTCCGCCCGGGACCCACACTCTGCAGCTGGTGCTGGGCGATGCGAAGCACTACCCGTTCGACCCGCCGGTCGTCTCGGACAAGATCACCGTGCGCGTCAGGCAGCCCGTTTCAGCGCGGAGCAAATGATCAACGCAGGCTGGGCTCTCGCCCGGGCCGCGCGTTGCAACTGGTGCAGAGCGATGCCAAGCATGATCCGTTCGAGCCGCCCGTCGTTTCGAGCAAGATCACGATGCGGGTGAGATAGAGCTTTCGGCGGCAAAGATTTGCCATTCGCCGGGAACGCCCTTCAGTGGCGTGACACCACGGCTGCCAAAGCGGAGGCCAGACCCAGCGACGAGATCCTTCACGGTGCTCGACACCAATACTTCCCCGGCGCCGGCCAGCGCCGCGACCCGTGCCCCGATGTGGACGGCGATCCCGCCGACATCATCGTCGATGATCTCGCATTCGCCCGTATGCAGGCCGGCGCGGATATCGATGCCGAGCGACCTGACTTCATCAGCGATCGCTCGAGCGCAACGGACCCCGCGCGCAGGCCCGTCAAACGTCGCGAAAAACCCGTCGCCGGTTGTCTTGACCTCATGGCCCCTGAAGCGAGCGAGGATGCTGCGGACCATGACGTGATGGTCGTCAAGCAGGGCGCGCCAACGACGATCGCCGAGGCTGGCGGCCTTTTCAGTCGAACCCACGATATCGGTGAACAGCACCGTTGCCAGCACGCGATCAGCCACTGCGGAACCACGTGCTCCCGTCAGGAATTCCTCGATCGCATCGGAAATGTCGTCGGCGTTCTCGCCGACATAGAAGAGGTGATCGCTCCCGGGAAATTCCGCCAGACGCGCTCCGGGAATTTTCGCGGCGACGTCGCGCCCGCCCGCGACGTTGACGACTTGGTCCCCGGTCCGGTGGATGACGAGGGTTGGCACACGAACCGCCGGCAATACGCCGCCGATCTCGATCTGGCTGTTCATGCGCATCAAGGCCGTCACTGCGGCCGGGCTGGCGCCCAATCGCTCGTTGCGCCCCCACCAGCGCTGAAACGCGGCGTCGTTCGCCCGCGACGGCGCGAACTTCTGGATGCTGCCGCCGGTGCCCCAGGCTTTCTCGACATAGTCGAAGAATGCCGCAAGCGCCTCGTCGGTCGCAAACCAATAGGAGAAGCGCGAAAAGCTGCCGTAAAGCACGAGCGCGCGGCACCGATGCGGATAGGTGGCCGCAAACAGAATGGAGAGGGGCGCGCCCTCCGAGATCCCGAGCAGGGCAGCCTGCTCGATGCCAGCCGCGTCCATCACCGCACGCAGATCGTCCATGCGCACGTCGAGGCCCGGGAGTTCGCTGACGCGATCGGATCCGCCGGTACCTCGCTTGTCGAAGGTGACGACGCGCGCGTAGCCCGCAAGGCGGGT
The DNA here is from genome assembly GCF_040546905.1 of Bradyrhizobium sp. S3.3.6. Taxonomy (NCBI): domain Bacteria; kingdom Pseudomonadati; phylum Pseudomonadota; class Alphaproteobacteria; order Hyphomicrobiales; family Nitrobacteraceae; genus Bradyrhizobium; species Bradyrhizobium sp. S3.3.6. The sequence continues at coordinate 106,060 of NZ_JBEPOT010000016.1, forward strand.
CAGGAAGCGAGCGAGGTCGGGTTGGTCCCAGTAGTTCTCGACGTTGGACACGAAGCCCGGCACCAGAACAAGATTGATCGGACCGTCGCCGAACGCCTGGTAGGCAACGTGGACGTCTCCGCTCCTGGCGTACTGCGTAACCGGCTGCATACGTGATCCCTGCCTGCAGGCTGACCATAGCAAACAAGATTTGCAGACGGAAAGCCGTCACTTTGGTCCAAAAGGCTAAGGCGCGCTCGGGGACGAACGCGCCTCGGAATCGCGACGCCGGTGTTTAACGCAGGCTGGCGTTGAACTTGTCCAGCGCCGCCGAGCCCGGGCAGAGCGTATCCGCTTCCAGCGTGTTGAGCGGCGTCTCGACCGTGTTGAGATGGCTGTGCAGATCTTCCGCGTCGGGATCGACGTACAGCAGCCCGGTGACGATCTGGCCCTTGGCGGCGTGCCTTGCAAGGAAGGTCTGGGCGCCGAGCCGGTCATGCGGATCGTAGTCGGCGTCGATCTTGCGCAGCGCGATCTTGCTGCCGTCATGCTGCTCGACCACCTGCACCGTGCCCGGCGCATAGTCCACTGCAATGGGATCGCGGCCGACCAGCACGTCGAGCCGGTTCACGGCGTCGTTATGCTCGCGGACATAGTCAAAACTCTTGGTCGAGCCGGCGTGGTTGTTGAAGGCGATGCAGGGGCTGATGACGTCGATGAAGGACGCGCCCTTGTGGCCGATCGCAGCCGCGATCAGCGGCACGAGCTGGGCCTTGTCGCCGGAGAACGAGCGCGCCACGAAGGTGGCGCCGAGCTGCAGCGCGATCGCGACGAGATCAATCGCGTTGTCGGTGTTGGTCACGCCCTTCTTCGACTTCGAGCCACGGTCGGCGGTCGCCGAAAACTGGCCCTTGGTCAGGCCGTAGACGCCGTTGTTCTCGACGATATAGGTCATGTTGACGCCGCGCCGGATCGAATGCGCGAACTGGCCGAAGCCGATCGAGGCGGAATCGCCGTCGCCGGAAACGCCGAGATAGATCAGATCGCGATTGGCGAGATTGGCCCCGGTCAGCACGCTGGGCATGCGGCCGTGCACGGAGTTGAAGCCGTGCGAATTGCCGAGGAAGTAATCCGGCGTCTTCGACGAGCAGCCGATGCCGGAGATTTTTGCCACCCGATGCGGCTCGATCGAGAGCTCGTAGCAGGCTTCGATGATCGAGGCCGTGATCGAGTCATGGCCGCAGCCGGCGCACAGCGTCGAGATTTTTCCTTCGTAGTCGCGATGCGTGTAGCCGAGCTCATTCTTCTTGAGGCCCGGGTGATGAAATTTCGGCTTGGCAATATAGGTCATGACACGGCCTTGCGGAGCGGAGTCACCTTGAGGTGATCCTGGTGGTCGCCAATGGCTTTTGCGATGTAGCGGGCGGTGATCGGTGAGCCGTCGTAATGCACGATCGGCACGAGGCGGATCGGGTCGATGCCGTTCTCGTTGACGATGAGCTGACGGAGCTGGCTATCGCGGTTCTGCTCGACGACATAGACGAAATCGTGCTCGGCGAGGAAGCTCGCCACGCTCGAATGGAACGGGAAGGCGCGGATGCGCAGGCGATCGAGCTGATGCCCGCGTGCCTCAAGCAATCCGATCGCTTCGTCCATCGCCGGCGAGGTCGAGCCGAAATAGATCACGCCATATTTGGTCGGCCGCTCCGCATTGGCCTGGAGCGGCCGCGGCACCAGGTCCTGCGCGGTCTCGAACTTGCGCACCAGACGCTGCATGTTGTCCGCATAGACCGAGCCTTCCTCGGAATAACGCGCATAGCGATCACGCGACGTGCCGCGGGTGAAATAGGAGCCCCTGGTCGGATGCGTGCCGGGATAGGTGCGGTAGGGAATGCCGTCGCCGTCGACGTCGAGGTAGCGGCCGAAGTCACGGCCTTCTTCCAGCATCTCCGCCGTCATCACCTTGCCGCGGTCATATTGCTTGGAATCGTCCCATTTCAGCGGGCGGCAGAGCCGGTGGTTCATGCCGATGTCGAGATCGAGCATCAGGAAGATCGTGGTCTGGAGCCGCTCGGCGAGATCGAACGCGGCGGCCGCGAACTCGAAGGCCTCGGCCGGATCTTCCGGGAACAGCAGCACGTGCTTGGTGTCGCCGTGCGAAGCATAGGCGCAGGCGATGATGTCGCATTGCTGGGTGCGGGTCGGCATGCCCGTGGAGGGACCGGCGCGCTGGATGTTCATGATCACGGCCGGGATCTCGGCAAAGTAGGAGAGGCCGATGAACTCGGTCATCAGGGAGATGCCGGGGCCGGATGTGGCGGTGAAGGCGCGTGCGCCATTCCAGGAGGCGCCGATGACGATGCCGATCGAGGCCAGTTCGTCCTCGCCCTGCACGATCGCGTATTTCGCCTTGCCGGTCTCCGGATCGTGCCGATACTTCTTGCAATGGGCGGTGAAAGCCTCCGCCACCGACGAGGACGGCGTGATCGGATACCAGGCGCAGACCGTTGCGCCGCCATAGACGGCGCCGAGCGCGGCCGCGCTGTTGCCCTCGATGAAGATGCGGTCACCGACCGTGTCGGACTTCTTCACCCGCAGCCCGATCGGGCATTTCAAATTTTGCAGTGCCCAGTCGCGCCCCAAATGCAGCGCGTGGACGTTGGAGGAGAGCAGCTTCTCCTTGCCTTTGTATTGCTCGCCGATCAGCTGCTCGATCAGCTTCGGGTCCATGTCGAGCAGCGCCGAGAGCGCGCCCAAATAGATGATGTTCTTGAACAGCTGGCGCTGGCGCGGATCGGTATAGGTCGAGTTGGTGATCGCGGTCAGCGGCACGCCGATCACGGTGATGTCGTCGCGGAATTTGGTCGACGGCATCGGCTTGGTGGAATCGTAGAACAGATAGCCGCCGGGCTCGATGCCGGCGACGTCCTTGTCCCAGGTCTGCGGGTTCATCGCCACCATCAGGTCGACGCCGCCGCGGGCGCCGAGATGGCCCTCTTCCGTCACCCGCACCTCATACCAGGTCGGCAGGCCCTGGATGTTGGAGGGGAAGATGTTGCGTGGGCTAACCGGCACGCCATGACGCAGGATCGCGCGCGCAAACATCTCGTTGGCGCTGGCCGAGCCGGAGCCGTTGACGTTGGCGAAGCGGACGACGAAGTCGTTTACGCTGCTGATCGGCTTTTTGTCGGACATGCTGAACCCGCGTGAGTCATTTCGATGAGATATTTCTGCATGTCCCAGGCTCCGGTGGGACAACGCTCGGCACAGAGCCCGCAATGCAGGCAGACATCCTCGTCCTTCACCATCACGCGCCCGGTCTTGAGGTCGGAGGAGACGTAGAGGTCCTGGTCCGGATGCGGTGAGGGCGCCTTCAGGCGATGGCGCAGATCGGTTTCCTCGCCATTCTCCGTGAAAGTGATGCAATCCATCGGGCAGATATCAACGCAGGCATCGCATTCGATGCAGAGCGAGGTCGAGAACACGGTCTGGACGTCGCAGTTCAGGCAGCGATGAGCCTCGCCGAGCGCGAGCTTGACGTCGTAGCCGAGCTCGACCTCGGTGCGGATGTCCTTCAGCGCGATCACCTTGTCGCGATGCGGCACCTTGAAGCGCTTGTCGTTGGAGATGTCGTTGTCATAGCTCCATTCGTGGATGCCCATCTTCTGTGACGAGACATGCACCTCCGGCAGCGGGCGCTCGGTGATGTCCTCGCCCGACAGCAGCTTGTGGATCGACAGCGCGGCGTCGTGACCCTGCGCCACCGCCCAGATGATGTTCTTGGGCCCGAACGCGGCGTCGCCGCCGAAGAACACCTTCGGGTTGGTCGAGACGAAGGTCTTCGGATCGACCTTGGGCATGTGCCATTTGTCGAACTCGATGCCGCAGTCCTGCTCGATCCAGGGGAAGGCGTTCTCCTGGCCGACCGCGACCAGCACGTCGTCGCATTCGAGGGTCTGGTCCGGCTCGCCCGAGGGGACGAGGTTGCGGCGGCCCTTGGCATCGTACTCGGCCTTCACCTTCTGGAACGTGATGCCGGTGAGCTTGCCGTTGTCGTGGATGAAGGCGACGGGGACGAGGAAGTTGAGGATCGGAATGTCCTCGTGGATCGCGTCCTCCTTCTCCCAGGGCGAGGCCTTCATCTCCTCGAAGCCGGAGCGCACGACCACTTTCACGTCTTCGCCGCCGAGGCGGCGCGCGGTGCGGCAGCAATCCATCGCGGTGTTGCCGCCGCCGAGCACGATCACGCGCTTGCCGATCTTGTCGGTGTGGCCGAACGAGACCGAGGACAGCCAGTCGATGCCGATATGGACGTGAGCGGCAGCCTCTTTCCGGCCCGGAATGTCGAGCTCGCGGCCGCGCGGCGCGCCGGAGCCGACGAAGATCGCGTCGTATTTCTCCGCGAGCAGCGCCTTCATGCTCTCGATGCGGTGCCCGCCCTTGAACTCGACGCCGAGATTGAGGATGTAGCCGGTCTCCTCGTCGATCACCGAATTGGGCAGGCGGAATTTCGGGATCTGGGTCCGCATCATGCCGCCGGCTTCGGGATCGCCGTCGAACACGGTGCAGTGATAGCCGAGCGGCGCCAGATCGCGCGCCACCGTCAGCGAGGCCGGTCCGCCTCCGACGAATGCGACGCGCTTGCCGTTCTTGGCTGAAGGCTTCGGCAGGCGGTGCTTGATGTCGTCCTTGAAGTCGGCGGCAACGCGCTTGAGGCGGCAGATTGCCACCGGCGTTTCCTCGACGCGTCCGCGGCGGCACGCCGGCTCGCATGGACGATCGCAGGTGCGTCCCAGAATTCCGGGAAACACGTTCGATTTCCAATTGATCATGTAGGCGTCGCTGTAGCGGCCTTGTGCGATCAATCGGATGTATTCGGGAACCGGGGTGTGCGCAGGACAGGCCCACTGGCAATCGACCACTTTGTGAAAGTAGTCGGGGGCCGCGATATCGGTCGGTTTCATTCCTACCCTGTCCGCGCAGGCTCAAAGACCCGGCGGCCTTTTCTTGAGCTTGTCGGACGCTTAACGCGCGGCGATCTGGTTTCTGAATGACGTCATTGGGTTAGCTTATTAGAACCGGTCCGAAGTACAACGGCAAATTTGGGTGAATCATCCGCTTTCATGGGAGCTGCGCGCAGACAGCATTAATGGCCGTCCGCAGCCAATGCGGCGGTGCAATATGTTGCGCTGCATGCCGGTGCGTCAGCCGTGCGTGATGTCGCTCTTCGCGAGGTCCCACATCAGCGCATAGGTGCCGACGGAGACGGGCAGCGGGAAGGGCGCGGCCGCAGGACCGGTGAAGCGTTCGGCGATGACAGCCGAGACCGCGCCGACGCGCGTGCCGTCGATCAGCACGAACCAGTCGCGCGCGCCTTCGTTACGCACCAACGGAATATCCGCCGTTGCGCCCGACAATTCCGGTTCGCTCTCGAGCAGATGCATCGAGATGATGCCCTCGCGCTCTCCGGGTGCCAGCTTTTCTTGCAGTGCATCACGCCACGCGCCGGCGTTGCCGGCCGTGGGGCGCAGCCGCACGAGCCCCAGCGCAGCACCGCGTCCAGTGCCCTTGCTGATGGTGATGCGCGCTACCACGCGCAGCATGTTCTTGAAATGCGCCATGGTCCGCCGCGACCATTCGGTCTGGTTGGCGAGCCGCGCCCGGTAGGCGGGACTGTCGAGCACGTCGAGCGTCGACGTCGAATACAGCGAGAGATATTTGGGATTGGCGGCGTGCGCGACATAGCGCCGCGCCTCCAGGAAACCCTCGATCGCGACACGCTCTTCCAGATGCTCGCGATCGTACCAGCGGTTGAAATCAGCTTCATCTGCGGCGTCGATGTTCATCGACGTCAGCAGCATGCCTTTCCCGGCGAGCGGCATTTTCTTGTTGTCCTTGCTTCGCGTGTTATCGCGCGGCCTTCGACGCGAGGTCGGCGATCGACTTCATGACCGCGTCCCGCACGCCGGCATCATAGAGCGAATGTCCGGCTTCTTCCACGATCCGGATCTCGGAACCCGGCCAAACTTTCGCGAGCTGCGCGGATGTCTCAGGAGGGCACAACAGATCGTAGCGGCCCTGCACGATGATGCCGGGGATGGCGGCGAGCCGGCCGGCGTTTTGCAGCAGCTGGTTCTCGGTCATGAAGCTGTCATTGATGAAGTAATGCGCTTCCATGAACGGTGTCGCCGGCAATGTGCGCCAGACGTTCAGCGAGGCGAGGTCGATCCGCGTCTTGGCCGGCTTGTGCTCCGATAGAGCGCGTTCGGTGTCATGCCAGGCGCGCGAGGCCGGTCCGTGCACGGCCGGATCGGCATCGAGGATGCGGCGATAATAGGCGTCCACCGGTTGCGCGCGTTCCTCCGGCGGCAGCACGCTCAGAAAATCGTCGTGCAGCGCTGGATAGAACTGCGGCAGGCGCGAGGTGAAGGCCGTCGCCACCTCTGCCCGCGTGCCCAGGAAGGTTGCGCGCAGCGCAATGCCGGAGACGCGCTCGGGGTGGGCCTGCGCATAAGCCAGCGCCAGCGTCGCGCCCCAGGAGCCGCCGACCACCATCCAGCAGTCGAAGCCGAACTTTTCGCGGATCTTTTCCATGTCCGCGATCAGATGCGCCGTCGTGTTGTGCTCGCGCGAGCCCTTGGGACGGCTGCGGCCGCAGCCGCGCTGGTCGAACAGAACCGCATGCAAACGCTCGGGATCGAACAGGCGGCGGTGATCCGGCTGGCAGCCGCTGCCGGGGCCGCCATGCAGATAGATCGCAGCAATGCCGCCAGCACGGCCGACGCTCTCGACATAGAGCTCGTGGCCGTCGCCGACGTCGAGCATGTCGGAGGTCAGCGGCGCAAAGGGATCGGCACGTCTGGCCGCTGCGGCCGCGTCGGCGTCAGGCATCATTCCCGGATTCCAGAGTGCCGCCGGCGAAGTTGCGATAGAGGAAGCGGTTGGTCTCGCCCTCGGCCTCGCGTTCGGCCTGCTTGAAGATGGTCTCGTGCAGCGGCGACAGCGCGCAGGCAGGGTCTGTGTTGGCGGCGTCGCCCGTCAGTGCAAAGGCCTGGCAGCGGCAGCCGCCGAAATCGATCTCGCGGAACTCGCAACTCTTGCACGGCTCCTTCATCCAGCCGGTGCCGCGATAGCGGTTGAAGGCATCCGAGTTCTGCCAGATCCAGGCGATCGAATGGTTGGAACGCACCGACTCGAAATCGAGCCCGGTGATGCTTTCGGCGGCATGGCAGGGCAGCACCTTGCCGGCCGGCGAGATGTTGAAGAACTGCCGGCCCCAGCCGCCCATGCATTTCTTCGGCCGCAGCGCGTAATAGTCGGGCACGACGTAGTCGATCGTCAGCGTACCCTTCAGCCGCTCGCGCGCCTCCTCGACGAGGCGGGTGCACTCATCTAATTGCGCGACCGTCGGCATCAGGGCGGCGCGGTTCTTCAGCGCCCAGCCGTAATATTGCACATTGGCGACCTCGAGCCGGTCGGCGTCGAGATCGATCGACATCTGGATGATGTCGGGGAGCTGGTGCAGGTTCTGCCGGTGCATCACCGCGTTCACGGTGAGCGGCAAATCGAGCTCGCGCGTCCACTTTGCGACCTCGATCTTTTTATGATGTGCGCCCTTGTAGCCGGCGACGCGGTCGGAGAGGCCCTCTTCGACGCCCTGGAAAGAGATCTGCACGTGGCACAGCCCGGCGTCGGCAAGCGCGCTCAGCCGCTCGCGCGTCAGCAGCACGGCCGAGGTGATGAGGTTGGTATAGAGGCCGACGTCGCTGGCATGCTTGACCAGCTCGACCAGGTCTTTCCGCGCCGTCGGCTCGCCGCCGGAGAAATGCACCTGGAGCACGCCGATCTCGGCGAGCTCGCTCAGCACCTTCTTCCACTCATCCGTCGTCAGCTCCTTGCCGGAGCGGTCGAGCTCGACGGGGTTGGAGCAATAGGGGCATTGCAGCGGGCAGCGATGGGTGATCTCGAGCAGCACGGCGAGCGGAATGCCAAATGTCTCCGCAGTCGAGCGGCTCTTCTCTAGCACCGCGAGGCTGTCGCTGGCATCAGGCGGGATGGTTGGGAGCACATCGCTCATGGCGTCTTCTCCCGGGCTTCGGTCAGAAAGCCCTTGTCGGCGAGATCCTGCAGCATGACGATGACGTCGGCGAGGATCGCCTCGCGGGGTGCGGCGTATTTTTCCGCCAGCAGGTCGGATACGTCGCCGACACTGCGCTTGCCGTCGCAAAGCTGCAAGACCTCGACCGCGATCTCATCAGGCGCCAGCACGCGTTCCGGCGCCAGGATCACCCAGACTTTTCGCGTCTCGTCATACTTCAGCCTGGCATGCCGCGGCAGCACGGGGCGGCTTGCCTCGCTGACGCTGATGTTCCGCGGCCCGGCCATTGCTCTCGTCCCTCAACTCGCTTTTTTAGTTTCCTGGGGCACGAACGCGCCCGGCGGAATGTTGCCCTCGACATAGGCGTGCTGGAGCGCATCGAGCTGCACCCACAAGACGTTGGTCTTGAAGATCAGTGCGTTGCACACCTGCGCGCGCTGCTCCGGGGTCATCGCATGCGCCTTGACGTAGTCGAGCGCGAAGCCGGCATCGCGCGGCGCCTGTGCGAGGCGGCGCTTGAAATAGCTCATGATGTCAGGATTGACGAAGTCGTAATGCTCCAGCATGCCGGAGATGCGCTCCTCGTGCAGGTTCGGCGCGAACAATTCGGTCAGCGAGGACGCAATCGCCTCCAGCGGGCTCTTCTCGCGGCAGTAGTGGACGTAAGCCTCCACGGCGAAGCGCGTCGCTGGCAGGATGCCTTCGGTGGATTCCACGTAAGATGTGTCGAGCCCGAGGCCTTCGGTCAGCTTCAGCCAGCGCTCGATGCCGCCCTCGCTGCCGACATCGCCGTCATGGTCCTCGATGCGGTGGCGCCATTCCAGCCGCGTGGCGCGGTCGCGGAAGCGCGAGATCACCACCGCGTCCTTGATCGGGATCGTGCTCTGGTAATAGTAGCGGTTCAGCGCCCAGGCCTGCACCTGGCCCTTGTTCAGCTTGCCGCCATGCAAGAGCTTATGGAACGGATGCAGGCTGTGGTAGCGCGTAGCGCCAATGTGGCGCAGCGTCGCCTCCAGCTCCGCGGCGCTAGTGAGCCTGATGTCCTTGCCGACCGAGAGCGCAGTCATTCCAGTCATGGACGCGGCATTCACAGCACGATCTCCGTTCCGTCGGCGGGGATCTGCCATCCCGCTTGTTCAGCGGCCTTGCGCTCGGGAGAGGAGGGCAGCAGCGCCGGGTTCGAGTTGTTGATATGGAGAAACATCTTCCTGTCGATAGTGAGATCGGCCAGCCGGGCGATCGCGCCATCGTCACCGGACATCGCGACATGGCCCATGCTCTTGCCGGTCTTGTGGCCGAGCCCGGCTTTGATCATCTCGTCATCCTGCCAGACCGTGCCGTCGAAGAACACCAGCGCGGCGCCGTCGATCTCGGCCTTGAGCGCGTCGGTGATTTCGGCGCAGGCGGCGATGAAGTAGAAGCATTTTCCGGTCGACTTGTCGGTGATCTTCAGGCCCAGCGTATCGCCGTCGCCGCTCTCGCCGCCCGGATGCGCCTTGCCTTCGAGATACCAGGCCGATTTGCCCGGCACCGCGAAGGGCCGCACCTCTAACCCCGAGCGCGCACCATCGGTGAGACGCGGCTCGAACGGCTCACCGATACCGATCGGCTGCCGCCGCACGTTCTTTTCGTTGAGCACATTGAAGATGGTGTTGCTGTTCAGGATCGCCAGCACCTTCTCATGCGCATAGACCGTGAACGGCGAGCCCTCGCGCATCGAGAGCAGGCCCGCGACCGCATCCACTTCGCTGTTGGTCAGGATCACGCCTGCGATCGGCGTGTGGCGCAGCGCGCCTGCCTTGGGATGCAGCTGCGGCGTGGCATTCAATTGCTGGCGCAGATCAGGGGAGGCGTTGATCAGGAACCAGTGCTCGCCGTCGCCGCTGAAGGCAACCGAGGCCTGGGTCCGATAAAGCTCATGGCCGTGGTGACGCGCCGCCCGGCAGCCCTCGCAACCGCAATTCCATTGCGGGACTCCGCCGCCGGCCCCGGCGCCCAGGACGACGACGCGAAGCATGATCCGTCTCCTGGAAGCAACGTCGCCAGGTGGATCCTAGGCCAACACAGTTTCCATCGTCCGGAAACCGATCGTGACCGGCAAGACCCACCTGCGCAGAACGCCTACTCACCAACCGCTTACTTGCGGGTGGCGCTCACATACATGTTGATTTCCATGCCGCAGGGCACTTCAACGATCTTGGGGGCTTTCCAGGCCATTTTGGCGCTCCATTCTTGAGATTTCGGACGTATCCGCCCGGGGGCTAAGTTACTGCGGGCGCAAAAGTTCGCCAGTGAAATTTTCCCGAGAACGGCATGTTGCGCCGCGAAAAATGATGGTGGAACATCACTTCTGACGATGCTGCCTTGCGGCAGGCGCATTCGGTCGCGAACCCTGCCCTGATAAAGCAGTTGTGAGTGCAGTGCAGCTTTCAATCCGGTACAGGCGCCCCAAGTGGAATCGCCCCAAGTGGAATTCGGTGATGCCCAGATATTTCTTCAACACCCGTATCGGCGATGAGTTGATCGTGGATCCCGATGGCGAGGATCTGCGCAATCCCGATCGCGCCTGGGAGGTCGCCCGCCAGATGATCCTGGAGGTGCTGAAATCCGAGGGGACCCAGCCGGCGCTCATGGAGGCGGTGATCGAGGTCACCGACGTCGAAGGCGAGATCGTGCTGGAATTTCCCTTCACCGAGGCCCTGCTGGACATCCCGGACCAGTCCGCGACGCGGCATTAGGGCTTCCGTCATTGCGAGGACCGGACGCCGCAGCTCTTTCCGCCGTCATTGCGAGCGAAGCGAAGCAATCCAGAATCTCTCTGTGGAGGCGGTCTGGAATGCTTCGTCGCAAGGGCTCCTCGCAATGACGGAGAATGAGGCAAACCCGTCCTCCCTCCCCGCGAAATCCGCATGGCTTTGCCGCGTTCCCGGCGCTAAAAGACGCCGGTTAAACGGAGCACGTCATGCAAGATCTCTGGCGCCTGTCGGCCGCCGACCTCGCCACCCTCGTCAAATCTAAAAAGGTGTCCGCCCGGGAGGCGGCCAAGGCCGGGCTCGCCCGCCTCGACGCCGTCAACCCCCAGCTCAACGCCGTGATCGACCACCGGCCCGAGGACGTGCTTAAGCAGGCCGACGCCGTCGATGCCGCCATTGCCCGGGGCGAGGACCCCGGTGTGCTGGCCGGCGTGCCCGTTACCATCAAGGCCAATGTCGACCAGGAAGGCTTTGCCACCACCAACGGCCTCAAGCTCCAGCGCGACCTGATCGCGCGCGAGGACAATCCGGTGGTCGCCAATTTCCGCAAAGCTGGCGCCATTCTCCTGGGGCGCACCAATTGCCCGGCCTTCTCCTACCGTTGGTTCACCACCAACCTGGTCCATGGCGACACCAAGAACCCCCGTGACGCCTCGCTGACACCGGGCGGCTCCTCCGGCGGCGCCGGCTCGGCGGTCGCGGCGGGTATCGGCCATATCGCCCACGGCACCGACATCGCCGGCTCGATCCGCTATCCCGCCTATGCCTGCGGCGTGCACGGCCTGCGCCCGACCTTGGGCCGTATCCCCGCCTTCAACCCGGCGCTGCCGGAGCGGCCGATCGGGCCGCAGATCATGGCGGTGTCGGGCCCGCTGGCACGCACCGTGAATGACCTCCGCATTTCGCTCGCGGCGATGTCGGCCCGCGATGCGCGCGATCCCTGGTATGTGCCGGCGCCGCTCGATGGCCCGGCCGTGCCGAAGCGCGCCGCGCTCTGCCTCAATCCGGACGGTCTTGCGACCACGCCTGAGGTGAAGGCGGCCGTGACCGACGCCGGCAAGCGCCTCGAGCGGGCGGGGTGGACCGTCGATGTGATCGAGAACACCCCGCCGATGCGCGAAGCCGTCGCATGGCAGCGCAAGCTCTGGCTTGGCGATGGCTACGAGGCGCAGCTGGAAATGGCCGAGCGCGAGGGCGATCCCGGCGCGCTGGCGTGCCTGCGCGGCATCCGCGCCAAGGTCACGCCGATGGATCAGGCCAACTACGCCCAGGCGCTGACCCGCCGCGCCACGCTGACCCGCGACTGGATGCTGTTCTTCGAGAAATACGCCGTCGTGCTGACGCCGGTCTCCGGCGAGCTGCCATTCGCCGATCATCTCGACCGCAAGGACGCCGCCTCCTTCGAGCGCGTCTGGGAAGCGCAGCTGCCGCAGATCGCGATCCCGTTCATGGGACTGCCGGGCCTCGTGGTCTCGACCGGCCTCGTCGGCAAGTCCCCGGTCGGCGTGCACATCGTCTCCGGCCGCTATCGCGAGGATCTGTGCCTGCTCGCCGGCGAAGCGATTGAGGCGGGCGGCGTGCCGCCATCGCCGATCGACCCCGTGGGTTAGCGATGGCTGCGATCTACGAGTTCAAGGCCAATTCGCTTGCCGGCGAGGAGGTCGCGCTGCGACAGTTCGAGGGCCAGGTGCTCTTGATCGTCAACACCGCGAGCAAATGCGGCTTCACGCCGCAATATCGCGGACTCGAGGATCTGCATCGCGATCTCGCGCCGCGCGGCTTCTCGGTGCTGGGCTTTCCCTGCAACCAGTTCGGCGCGCAGGAGCCGGGGCAGGCCGCCGAGATCCAGGCGTTCTGCTCGACCAATTACGACGTCACGTTTCCGCTGTTCGAGAAGATCGACGTCAACGGCGCCCACGCGCATCCCTTGTATGAGTATCTGAAACACCAGCAATCCGGCCTGCTGGGCGCCTCCATCAAATGGAATTTCACCAAATTCCTGGTGGACCGTGCCGGCCACGTGATCGCGCGCTATGCGCCGACCGCGCGGCCGGAAGGATTGCGGCAGAAGATCGAGACCCTGTTATGAGCGAGACAATCATGAGCGACGAATTTCCGGACCGCCTGTCGGTCGACCCCAACAGCCCCTATTACAACGCCGACATCCTGTCGCGCGACGTCGGCATCCGCTTCAAGGGCGTCGAGAAGACCAATGTCGAGGAGTACTGCATCAGCGAAGGCTGGGTCCGCGTCACCGCGGGCAATGCCAAGGACCGCTACGGCAATCCGCTGACCATCAAGGTGCATGGTCCGGTCGAGCCGTATTTCCGGGACAAGAAGTAAGCGCGACGCGCTCTCTCCTCGTCAGCGCACTCTCTTTCCTCGTCATTGCGAGGGACGCATTCTCCCTCCTCGTCATTGCGAGGAGCCCTTGCGACGAAGCCATCCAGAGTCTTTCCGCGAGTAGCAGACTGAAAGGCGCTGGCGGAGTAGCCTCCGCTGGCGCAACCAACTCCGTCATTGCGAGCGCAGCGAAGCAATCCAGAATCTCTCCGCGTAGGCAGTCTGGATTGCTTCGTCGCAAGAGCTCCTCGCAATGACGGTGGAGAGGGCGGTGTCGGTTACCGGCGGCCCCCGTCTGCGATGCACGGTGGTACGGAATTGCGCGAGGTGCTGCCACACACTCCGTCATTGCGAGCGCAGCGAAGCAATCCAGAATCTTTCCGCGAAGGCAGTCTGGATTGCTTCGTCGCATCAGTGCAAATTGCTTCGCAATCTTGTCGCGGGCTCCTCGCAATGACGGTGTGGCGACGTCACGTTTTTTTGCTCCTGTCTCAAGCGTCGCTCGCAATTTCCTTCAGGTTGTGTTATCGTAAAGGCTCTCCTGGCCGAGCACAATCATGAAGCAGCCCTGCGTGTACATGTTCGCCAATCGTCGTAACGGGACGATCTACACGGGCGTCACGTCCAATCCGCCGCGCCGCGCGTTCGAGCATCGCGAGGGCCTCGTGAAGGGCTTCTCGTCGCAGTACGGCTGCAAGCTCCCCGTCTGGTTCGAGCTGCACGCGACCATGACCGACGCGATTACGCGCGAGAAACAGATCAAGGGCGGCAGCCGGGCGAAGAAACTTGCGCTGATCGAGAGTGTCAATCCGGACTGGACGGATCTGTACGAGACGCTGATTTGAGCGTCTTAGGACGGTGAGACCGAGACGCAAGCTATCTCCTCATCCTCCGTCATTGCGAGCGCAGCGAAGCAATCCAGAGTCTCTCCGCAGAGGCGGTCTGGATTGCTTCGTCGCAAGAGCTCCTCGCAATGACGGCGGAGGGAGCTGGGTCGTCTGCTGGTGCCTTCGTCTGCGATGCGCGGTGGTGCCGAATTGCGAGGTGTCGCCACATTCTCCGTCATTGCGAGCGAAGCGAAGCAATCCAGAATCTTTCCCCGGAGGCAGTCTGGATTGCTTCGTCGCAAGAGCTCCTCGCAATGACGGTGGACGGAGCGGTGCAGCCGTAAAGTTTCATTCAGCGCGCGTCGGCTCCTCAAGCCGATCCCAACTCGCAATGAGACGCGAGCGTCTCCGCTACGACAGCCGCATATCCAGCAGCCGCCGCCCCTCACCCTTGAGCAGCTTCTTCACCGCGCCGGACGCCACGACTTCGCCGTCGTTGGCATACGCTTCGTGGTTCTTCTCGATGTCGTCGAGGCGGTAGAGGTAGTTCACCATCACGCCGGCGGATTCGCGCACGCCCTTCGGCGAGAGGTCGCCGAGCCAGTTGATGCGCTCGAGGCGCGCGCCGTTGCCGAGATGGAAGCGGGCGACGGAATCGATCAGCTTCCCCTTCGGCGTGCGCGCCTTCAGGAAGTAATGGGCGGCGAGCGGCTCGATCAAGGCACGCAGTTGCGCAGCCGTCTCGGGGTTCTCGAACCATTTGGGATCGTCGAGGCGCTTCAGGATCTCGCGATCCTCGTCCGACAGCGGCAAATCCTTGTCCTGCTTCAGCCACGGCATGAAGCCCGGCACCGGCGACAGCGTCACGAAGGTGTCGAGCTTCGGCGTCTCGCGGCGCAGCTCCTCGACCACCTGCTTGATCAGGAAGCTGCCGAAGGAAATGCCGCCAAGACCGCGCTGGGTGTTGGAGATCGAGTAGAACACGGCGGTGCGCGCCTTCTCGATCGGAAGGTGCTGCCGGTCGACGGCCAGCAGCGGCGCGATCGCACCGGGAATGGTCTCGGTCAGTGCGACCTCGACGAAGATCAATGGCTCGTCGACCATCGCGGGATGGAAGAAGGCGTAGCAGCGGCGATCGACCGGGTCGATGCGGCGGCGCAGATCGTCCCAGTCGGAGATCTCGTGGACGGCTTCATAGCGAATGATCTTTTCGAGGATGTTGGCCGGGGTCGACCAGTCAATCCGGCGCAGCACGAGAAACCCCCTGTTGAACCACGAGGAGAGAAGATGCGAGACGTCGCGGTCGAGCGCGGCGAGATCGGTATGTCCGTTCATCATGCCGAGCAGGTCGGCGCGCATGGCGACGAGATCGCCGGTGCCGCCCGGCGCGCGGTTGAGACGGCGGATCAGCTCCTGCCGCCGCGGTTCGGAGGCGAAATGCAACGCGCTTGCGTCCTCGTCTGCCGGCTTGGCGCGCCATTTCTCGATTGCCTGTGCCAGCCGTTCCCGGTCCGGGCCGAAGTCGCGCACCAGCGCCTCGAAGAAGGCGCGGCGTCCTGCCGCATCCAACTCCTGGTAGATGTCGAGCACTTCACGCGCCATGGCGGTGCCGGAGGCTTCACCCCGGCCCGACAGCAGCGCGTCGCAGAGCTCGATCAGCCCGTCGGCGTCCTGTTTGGTGTCGGCAGAATCGCGGCGCAACAGCGTGCGGCCGCGCTCGGAGATGGTGGCGAGCAGGTCGGAGAAGAAGGCGTTAGCCATCTGGGCCTTTCGAAACCGGGTTTGTGCGGTGCGGAAGCTTACACGGGATTTAGGCGGAAGCCGATCACAATCAAGCAGGCGAATTTGCCAACTTTAGCTGGGCCGTGCGTTTCGAGAAGGCTGTCATGCCCGACGAGGGCGGAGGCATCAGGCGGCATTTAGGCAGCGAGGGGGCGGCCTCACACGCCGTCATTGCGAGCGCAGCGAAGCAATCCAGACTGCCGCCGCGGAAGGATTCTGGATTGCTTCGCTGCGCTCGCAATGACGAGGTTGGGGCTAACTCTTCCCCGCAAACTCCGTCGGCGTACGCCCGGTCACCTGACGGAACGCGGCCGAGAACGCCGGCACGCTGGCATAACCAAGTTGCGTCGCGAGCTGCTTCACCGAGACACTCGCATCCATCGACAGCCGCTGGATTGCCGCCGCAATCCTCGCGCGCTGGCACCAGCTCTTGAAGCTCAGTTGCGTCTCGCTCGAGAACAGCCGCGACAGCGTGCGCGCGGAGGTTCCGACCTCGCGCGCCAGGGTGTCGATGTCGTGCAAGCCGGTTGGATCGTCGAGCACGATCATCGCGGCGCGCCGACAGCGCGGCTCGTGCGGCAGCGGCACGAAGGTTGCGGAATCCTCGGCCTGGTGCAATTCCAGCATCACCAGACGCACCAGCAGCTCGGTGCGCTCCTCGGTGTTGCGCGCGTCGAACAGCGCGAGGATCGCCTGATTGAGCAGCGGCGACACCCGCACCACGAATTCCCTGGTCAATCCGTCGTAGCGCTTCTCGCGCTTCAGCCAGGCGAGGTCGAAATACAGCGTACGCATCTCGATGTCGGCGAGCACGTCGATGGCGTGCTCGAGCCCGGCCGGCACCCAGACCGCGCGATCCGGCGGCACCAGCCAGCGTCCCCCGGGTGTCGTCACCTGCATGGTGCCGCGTGCCGCATAGACCAGCTGCGCCTCGCGGTGCATGTGCGGGTCGAGCCGCAAGCCCTTGGGATAATCGCGCGCGACCAGGTGCACGCCCGCGGTGGAGCGGTGGTTGCCCCGAACCTCCCTGAGGATTGGCGTTTCGACGACACTCATTGGCAGCATCCCGTCATGGCTCCGACATATAACTCATTTCGGAGCAGGAGAGGATTCGCATGAACAGCCCCAGCCGGGTCATCAGTTTCGTCAATGCCGGCCATTTCATCGACCATTATGCGATGCTGATCTTTGCCGCCGCCGTGATCATCATGGGGCCGGCGCTCGGCATGGCCTATTCGGAACTGTTGCCCTACGCGACCCCCGGCTTCATCGCCTTCGGCGCCGGCTCGCTGCTCACCGGCTGGCTAGGGGACCGCTGGAGCCGCCGCCACATGATGCTGATCTTCTTCATCGGAATCGGCCTTGCCATGATCTCGGTCGGCTTCGTGCAGACGCCTGTGCAACTCGGCGCCGCGCTGTTTGCGATCGGCGTGTTCGCCTCGATCTATCATCCCGTCGGCACCGCGATGATCGTGTCCTATGCCGACAGGCTCGGCCGCGAGATGGGGATCAACGGCGTCTGGGGCAATCTCGGCGTCGCCTCGTCCGCGCTGGTGACAGGCGTGATCGGCCAGTATCTCGGCTGGCGCTTTGCCTTCATCGTGCCCGGCATCGTCACCATCCTGATCGGCATCGCCTTTGCGATGCTGGTCGTGCATGAGGATCGCAAGGGCTCGAAGCAGGCGGCCGCGCAGGCGCGTGTCGCCAAGCAGGACATGTGGCGCGTGGTGCTGTCGCTGCTCATCGTGGTGATTGCAATCTCCACCACCTTCAATGCCGTCACGGTGGCGCTGCCAAAGCTGTTCGCGGAGCGGCTCGCCGATCTCACCAAGAGCCCGGCGCTGCTCGGGGTCATCGCGGCCTGCGTCTATGTGTTCGGCGCGATGACGCAGTACACGATCGGCCGGCTGCTCGACCGCTACTCGCTGAAGACGGTGGCGCTGCCGCTGTCCTTCATGCTGGCGCCGTTCCTGTATCTTGCCGCGAGCCTGTCCAACCTGCCGCTGATCCTGGTGTCGATCGGCATCGTCATGGGCGCCTTCGGGCAGGTCACGGTGAACGACGCCATGGTCGGCAAATACACCAGCGAGGAATGGCGCTCGCGCGCCTACGCCGTGCGCTATTTCATCGGCTTCACCGCGGCGGGTGCCTCGGTCGGCCTGGTTGCCTGGCTGTACGAGCAGGGCGGCTTCGTCACCATGCTGCACGCGTTTGCCGCCCTCTGCCTGCTTGCGATTGCAGCGGCGATCATCCTCCCGCGCGAGATCCGGACGCCGGCTGCGGCGTGAGGTCTCGTGTCCCGGACAAGCTGCAACGCGTGAGCGTTGCGGCGCAGAGCCGGGACCCAGGGGCTACGATTTCCCGTGTCGCATGGGCCCCGGCTCTGCAGCGCACCGCCGAAGTGGCGCTGCGCTGCGTCCGGGGCACGAGCGGGGCGTGAGGCCGGGACTCTTTCCACTCGTCATTGCGAGCGCAGCGAAGCAATCCAGAATCTTTCCGCGGAGGGACTCTGGATTGCTTCGCTGCGCTCGCAATGACGGGGAGGCGGGGTCGCACCGCGTCGTGCACACCACCCATGATGCCATCATGCCGGTGTTTTGCCCGACGGAGCAAGCGATTTCGGCAAGGCCGAAATTTCTCGGGCCTTTTCAACCTCATATCTACTGTGCATGGGGTTGTTTTCGACTTTCGCCTCTAGCTGACCGTGAATGCCGCGGGAACCCGCTCCACCTCCTGCGGGTTCTATCCCCGTGGCTCCGGCACCTTGCCGGGGCGGGTGAAGGGGGAAGACACCTGCATGCAGTGGAGCCTGCTCCGACCGGTCGGCCTTGTCCCCGCGGCGCTTGTCCTCACCACCATTTCGGCCAGCGCCGAGGGCGGCAAATCGGCCGGTCCGTCCGAATTCCTGCTGGTGGCGCAGATCGTGCTGCTGATCGCGGTGGGGCGCGGCCTCGGCGAGATCATGCAGCGGATCGGCCAGCCCTCGGTGATCGGCGAATTGCTCGCCGGCATTCTGCTCGGGCCGTCGCTGTTCGGCTGGATCTGGCCCGAAGCGCAGCACGCGATCTTCCCTGCGACGTCCGAACAGAAGGCGATGATCGACGGCATCGCCCAGTTCGGCATTTTGCTGCTGCTCCTGCTCACCGGCATAGAGACCGACCTCAAGCTGGTCAGGAAGGTCGGCAAGGCCGCGATCGCGATCTCGATCGCCGGCATCCTCGTGCCCTTCGCCTGCGGCTTTGCGCTCGGTGAGTTCCTGCCCGATGCGCTGTTGCCCAAACCGGAGCAGCGCCTGGTGGCCGCGCTGTTCATGGGCACGGCGCTGTCGATCTCCTCGGTGAAGATCGTCGCGGTGGTCGTGCGCGAGATGAATTTCATGCGCCGCAATGTCGGCCAGATCATCGTCGCGACCGCCGTAATCGACGACACCATCGGCTGGATCATTATCGCCGTCATCTTCAGCCTGGCCTCGCAAGGCACGCTGGATATCGCCTCGGTGGCGAAGGCCGTGCTGGGCACGCTCACCTTCCTCGCCATCAGCTTCACCGTCGGCCGGCGGCTGGTGTTTCAGCTTATCCGCTGGGCCAACGACAACCTCGTCAGCGCCGCGGCGGTCGTCACCGTGATCCTGCTGTTGATGGGCGCGATGGCGCTGATCACCCATGCGATCGGCGTTCACACCGTGCTCGGCGCCTTCGTCGCCGGCATCCTGGTCGGGGAGTCGCCGATCCTGACGCGGCAGATCGACGAGCGCCTGCGCGGGCTGATCTCGAGCTTCTTCATGCCGGTGTTCTTTGGTCTCGCCGGCCTGAGCGCCGACCTCTCGGTGCTGCGCGATCCGAACCTTTTGATGCTCACAGCCCTCCTCGTCGTGATCGCCAGCGTCGGCAAGTTCGGCGGCGCCTTTGTCGGCGGCACATTGGGCGGCCTGCGCACGCGGGAATCGCTGGCGCTCGCGAGCGGCATGAACGCGCGCGGCTCGACCGAAGTGATCATTGCAACCATCGGCCTGTCCATCGGCGTGCTCAGCCAGAACCTGTTCACGATGATCGTGACCATGGCAATCGTGACCACGATGGCGATGCCCCCGATGCTGCGCGCGGCGCTCGCGAAGCTGCCGATGAACCGGGAGGAGCAGGAGCGCCTGGAGCGCGAGGAATTCGAGAAGCGCGGCTTTGTCGCCAACCTCGAACGTCCGCTGCTGGCGGTCGACGAGAGCGTCAACGCCACCTTCGCGTCGCACATCATGGGCCTGATGGCCGGCATGCGCGGCCTGCCCATCACAGTGCTGCATATCGGCACGCACGCCAGGGAGCAGGAGAAGGTCCGCGATGAGGAGGAGAGCCACGAGGCCGTGGTGAGGAAGGCAGCCGTCTCCGCCAATGGTGAAGGCGACGCCGGCAGGGTCGATGTCGTCACCCGTGCCAGGCGCGCAGAGCTCGGCGAGACCATCGCCGATGAGGCGCGCAAGGGTTTTGATCTCCTGATCGTCGGGGTCGACAAGGTCACTGCGGCCAACGATCGGTTCGATCGGAAGATCGAGGACATCGCCGCAAGGTTCGACGGACCGCTCGCGATCGTGGCCGCCAGGGGCAAGCACCTCAAGCAGCCGATACCGGATGCGCTCAACATCCTCGTTCCCGTCTCCGGCAGCGGCGTCGCCAAGCGCGGCGCGGAGGTCGCGGTCGCGCTGACGCAGGCCGGATCGGGCTCGCTGCGCGTGATCTATGTCGCGACGACGCGGGACAAGGGCGCGCAGCGCGGTGCCTCCCGCGGCCTGAGCCAGGAGGCCGGCATCCTCAAGGACGCCGGCGATCTCGCTGCCCGCTACGACGTCGACATCACCACCACGCTGCGTGTGAACCGGGCGCCGGAAGCTGCGATCCTGCGCGAGATCGACACCACCGATGTCGATCTCGTCGTCATGGGCGTCGACCGCATCCAGGCCGATCACCTCTCCTTTGGCGGCGTTGCGGACGCCGTGCTCAGGCAGTCGAAGGTCTCGGTGCTGCTGGTCTCGAGCGGCGAGGCGCGGCAGGCACCAAGCGAGGCCTAGGACTTCGCCTCCGCGACCGGCTGCGCCTTCGGCGCCTTCTTCGACGCGCGCCAGTTCTCGAACCGCTGCACCACCACGAAGAACGCCGGCACAAACAGCACCGCGAGGCAGGTCGAGGCCAGCATGCCCGAGAACACCGTGATGCCGATCGACTTGCGGGCGCTGGCACCGGCGCCGGTCGCGATCACCAGCGGCACCACGCCGAGGATGAAGGCGAACGACGTCATCAGGATCGGGCGGAAACGGGCGCGCGCCGCCTCGATAGCACTTTCCAGCACCGGCTTGCCGTCGCGCCCGTGCAGCTCGAGCCCGACCTCGACGATCAGGATCGCGTTCTTGGCCGACAGCGCGATCAAGAGGATCAGGCCGATCTGGCAATAGAGGTTGTTATCGATCTTCAAGCCGTTGAGGACCAGCATGGGCCCGATCAGCGACAGCGGCACGGCGAGGATCACCGAGATCGGCGCGTACCAGCTCTCGTACTGGCCGGCGAGCACGAGATAGACCAGCAGCATGGCGAGGCCGAACACCCAGTAGATCTGGTTCGAGACCGCCTTCTCCTGATACGACATCGCAGTCCATTCGAATCCGGTGCCCGGCGGCAGCGTCTTGTCGCCGATCTCCTCCATCAGCTTCAGCGACTGGCCGGACGAATAGCCCTGTGCCGGTAGGCCGACGATGGTCGAGGACGGATAGAGATTGTAGAGGCTGATCAGCGACGGGCCGGTGACCGGCGTGATCGTGGCGACGGTGCCGATCGGGATCATGTCGCCATTCTGGTTGCGCACCTGCATGTTGGCGATGTCGCGCTCGGTGACGCGGAACGCCGGATCGGCCTGGGTGTAGACCTGGAACACGCGGCCGAACTTGTTGAACTGGTTGACGTAGGACGAGCCGAGATAGGTCGACAGCGCCGAGAACACGGCGTCCGTGGTCACGTGCAGCGTCTGGGTCTTGACGCGGTCGATCTCGACGTTGAATTGCGGCACCGCCGAACGAAACGAGGACGAGACGCGCTGCAGCGCGCTCTGGCTCTGGGCGTTCGAGACCATCGCGCCGGTGATGGCCTGCAGCTTGGCGAAATCGCTGTTGCCGTCGCGCAGCTCGACCTGCATCGAGAAGCCGGCGGCGTTGCCGATGCCTTGAATGGGCGGCGGCGGCAGCACTAGCGTGCGCGCCTCCATGATGGTCGCGACCTTGTCGTTCAGGCCGTAGACCAGCGAGCGCAAATCCTCGCCGGGGCCTTTGCGCGCGTCCCAGTCCTTCAGGATGATGTAGGCGACGCCGGCATTGGCAAGGCTCGCGCTGTTGTCGAGCGCGGAGATGCCGGCAATCGTGATGACCTGCTGAACGCCGGGCGTGTCCTTGATCATATCGGCGGCCCTGTCGAGCACCTTCTGGGTTCGCTCCAGCGAGGCGCCGTCGGGCAGCTGAACCGCGGCGATCAGATAGCCCTGGTCCTCAATCGGGAGGAAGCCGGTCGGCACCCGCGACAGGCCGTAGCCGCCGATCCCGATCAGGACCAGTGCGATGGCAACCGAAATCGTACTGTTCCTGCACAGCACGCCAATCAGCCGGATGTAGCCGCGCTCGACGCGGTTATAGACGGCGTTGAAGCCACGGTAGAAGAAGTTGCGCTGCTCCGGCGGCACCGTCGGCCGCAGCCAGAGTGCGCACTGGGTCGGCTTCAGCGTCGCTGCGTTGATGGCGGACAAGAGCGCGGTCGCCGCGATCACCAGCGCGAATTGCGAGTAGATGCGGCCCGTCAGGCCGGCGAGGAACGACGCCGGCAAGAACACCGAGATCAGCACCAGCGTGATGCCGACGATCGGCGCGAACAGCTGGTCCATCGCCTTGATCGCGGCGTCGTGGCCGTTCATGCCCTGCTCGATATTGTGGGCGGCACCTTCCACCACGACGATGGCGTCGTCGACCACGATGCCGATCGCGAGCACGATTGCAAACAGCGTCGACATGTTGATGGTGAAGCCGAGCGCCGCCATCGCGGCGAAGGCGCCGATGATGGTGACAGGCACGGTCGTTGCCGGCACCAGCATCGCGCGCCAGTCTTGCAAAAATACCAGGATCACGACCAGCACCAGCAGGCCGGCCTCGATCAGCGTCATGTAGACCTCGTGCACCGAGGCCTGCACGAACTTGGTGGTGTCGAACGGCGTGTCGTATTTCATGCCTTCTGGGAAGCGCCTGGCGAGCTCCGTCATTTTCTTCTCGACGGCCTGCTCGACCTCGAGCGCGTTGGCGCCGGGCGACTGGAATACGCCGATGCCGACGGCGGGCTGCTTGTTGAGCGAGAAGATCTGGCTATAGGTCTGCGCACCCAGCTCGACCCAGCCGACGTCGCGCACACGCGTGACGTCGCCGCTGGTGCCGGTCTTGACGATGATGTTCTCGAACTGCGTGGTGTCGTCGAGCCTTCCGTTGACGTTGAGCGTGTACTGGAACGCTTGCCCCGGCGGCGTCGGCGGCGCGCCGACCTGGCCGGCCGAGACCTGCTGGCTCTGCTGCTGGATCGCCTGGATCACGTCCTGCGGCACCAATCCGCGCGCTTGCAGCTTGTTTGGATCGAGCCAGATCCGCATCGAATACTGGCCGGCGCCGAACACCGTGACGTTGCCGACGCCGGGCAGTCGCGAGAGCTCGTCGCGTAGGTTGATCGTCGCGTAGTTGCTCAAGTAAAGGCTGTCGAACCGGGAGTCAGGCGAGGTCAGCGTCACGAACAGCAGGATCGAGGTCGATCTCTTCTGGACGGTGACGCCCTGGTTCTGCACGGACGACGGCAGCTGCGACAACGCACTGGAGACGCGGTTCTGCACCAGCACCTGCGCGAAGTTGAGGTCGGTGCCGATCTTGAACGTCACCGTCAGCGTATAGGTGCCGTCGGAGCCGCTGTAGGACTGCATGTAGAGCATGTCCTCGACGCCGTTGACCTGCTGCTCGATCGGCAGCGCGACGGTGTCGATCACGGTCTTGGCGCTGGCGCCGGGATAGCGCGTCGTCACCTGCACCGTCGGCGGCACCACATCAGGATATTGCGCGATCGCGAGGTTGAACAGCGCGACGCCGCCGATCAGGATCATCAGGAGCGCAATGACGTTGGAGAGGACAGGCCGCTCGATGAAGAATTTTGAGATCATGACCGGCGCCTCATTTGTTCGAGGCCTGTGGCTGCTCGATCTTGGTCATCTGCGGGTCGATCTTCTGGCCCGGGATCACGCGCAGCAGCCCTGCGATCACGACGCGGTCGTCCGGCTTTAGGCCGCTCTCGATCACGCGCAGGCCGTTGTCGACGGCGCCGATCTGCACTTTGCGCTGCTCGACCACATTGTCCTTGTTGGCGACCAGGAGATAGCGCCCGCCCTGGTCGCTGCCGAGCGCGGTGTCGGGGACGAGGAGGGCGTTCTTGTCCTGGTCGAACGGCACGCGGACGCGGACGAAATAGCCGGGCAGCAGCACCCGCTTGTCGTTGGGCACGAGCCCGCGCACGGCAAGCGTGCCGGTTGATGAATTGATGGTCGGCGCGACGTAGTCGAGGTGGCCTTCATGCGGATAGCCGGTCTCGGTCTGGAGGCCGACTTCGATCGGGAATTGCTTGAGGTCGGCGGCGGTCAGTCCGCGGCGCTGAGCCTCTGCCCGGATCCGCAGCACGTCCTGCTCGTTGACGGTGAAATTCACCCAGATCGGGTCCATCGCGACGATGGTGGCGAGCTGGGTCGGGGAGGAGACGCCGACGAGCTCGCCGATCGAGACCATATGCGCGCTGACGATGCCGTCGAACGGCGCGCTCACCTTGGTGTAGCCGTAGTTGACCTCGGCGAGCCTCGTATTGACCTGGGCCTGCTGGAGGCTGGCCTGGGCGTTGTCGCGGGTCGATGTCGAGGTGTCGAGTGTCGCCTGCGAGACCGCCTGGCGCTGCACCAGATCGGCCTGCCGCTTGAAGTCGGCTTCGGCCTGCTTGAGCGTGGCCTGCGCGCCGGTCTCGGCAGCTTGCGCCTGTTCGAGCTTGAGCTTGTAGGTCTCGGGCTCGATCGTGAACAGCTGGGTGCCTTGCTTGACGAAGGTGCCGTCCGTGTAGTCGATCGATTGCAGGAAGCCCTGGACGCGCGCCACGAGATCGACGCTCTTGACCGGCGCGGTGTTGCCGGTGGCCTCGACATAGCGCGTCACCGACCGTTGTACGGGTGTGGCGACGTCCACCTTGGGCGGCGGCGGCGCGACGAAGGCGTTCTTGTCCTCGCAGCCGGCGAGCGCAATCACGACCGCCGTGGCGGCCAGGGCCCGCCCGACATGCCTCCATGCGCCACGAGATTGTGCGGAATGGACGGGATACGCTGAGGTCATTCGGTGGCCCCCGATGGCTAGCTGTCGGTGCGGCAGGCTAGCAACAAATGACCGGCCGTGAAACACCATAGCCATGGCAGGCGCAGCCCTTGCACTGCAAACAGCGGCGTGTCTTCGACATTTTGGTCGTGACAAATCGCTTTTCACCGGGCGCACGATCGACCAGAATTGTGTCAAAGGCAGCGCGATCGGCGCGAGGCTGGCGGAAGGAAGCGGACAAGAAGAAACGTGAGGAGAACATGACATGTCTACGCCATTCTGGTCAGCCTGCGCCGGCCTCGTCCTCGCAGCGGCGGTCGCCATGCCCGCACTAGCTGATGGCCTGAAGGACGAGATCGCACCGACCGGCAAGCTGCGGGTCGCGATCGCGATCAGCCCGGCGGGCGGGGCGTTCTGGTCGACCAAGACCGAAGCCGGCTACGCCGGCGTCCCCGTCGATCTCGGCAAGGACATGGCGGCGCAAATCGGCATCCCCGTCGAGTATGTCGTGTACCAGAATTCCGGACAGATCACCGACGCGGCCGGCAAGGGCAGCTGGGACGTCAGCTGGTTGCCGAAAGATCCCGAACGCGAGACCAGGATGATGTTCGGCCCGATCTACGAGGTCGCGGACGCCACCTATATCGTCAAGGCGGGTTCGACCGTCACCAATTTCGCCACGCTCGACCAACCCGGCATCAAGGTCGCGGCAGTCAACGCCACGACCACGATGCGCGGCGCCGTTGCGCATCTGAAGAATGCGAAGGTCACGGGCTATCAGACCTACGATGAGATCTTTGGCCTCCTGAAGAGCGGCGAGATCGACGCCTTCGCGCTGTCGCGCGACCAGCTCAACAAGATGGCGCAGAAGATTCCGGGCACGAAGGTGCTGGACGAGACGTTCAAGAAGACGGTGACCGCCGTTGCGGTCCCGCTCGGCCATGGCCAGTCGCTGGCGTTCGTCACCAGGTTCATGACCGAGGCCGTGACCAACGGCACCTTGCGCAAGGCTTATGATAATAACGGGCTGAAGGACACGCCGATCCGCACCGAATAGGTTTATCCTTCCGGCCACATTGGATTTCGACTGGGGGCACATGCTTGGACGTTGGATCGCAGCCGCGATGGTGTCGCTGGTCTCGATGATGCAGAGCGCTCAGGCCCAACCGCTGACGGTCGATCCCGAGACCATCGTCCCGCTGCCGCCCGGGTTCGACATGGAGCCGCCGGCCTCCGACGTGCCGCCCGAGATCGCGCGCTTCCAGGGCGCATGGATCGGGACCTGGAGCGACGACAGGCACATCCTCGTGGTCGAGCGCGTCAGGGCTGACGGACATGCAGACCTCGTCTTCGCCCGGTCGGACTCGGCCTTCAACGGCATGAATCGCGAATGGTGGCGGGACCAGGCGACGGTCGTGGACGGCGTGCTGACCATGACGGGGTTTCGCATCTTCCGTTATGCCTTTGATGGCCCCGACCGATTGTACATGACGGCCACGCTCAAGAATGGCGTCGTCACCTCCGGAGCGCTGGTCCGCGCCGATCCTGCGCGTCTTGCTGCGGGCGATCGGCCGAACGACTGGCCGTGGCCCGGCGCGCGCGTCCGGATTCCGCATCTTGCGGTTCGCACGCCTGATGGCACGCGGCCGATCACGCTCGAGGGCACTTTCTACCCGCCGTCGGGGCCGGAGCCGGCACCGCTCGCGATCGTCACCCATGGATCCGACGTCGGTCGGAATCAGCTGAGATCCTGGTCGTTCTCGACCGAAGCGCATTGGCTGCGCGACAACGGATTTGCAGTGCTGGTGCTGATGCGCCGCGGACGCGGCAGCTCCGAGGGCATCAACGGTGAAGAGACTTTCGGCCGCGATCACGACGGCAGCCTGATCGACGTCTCGGCCGGTGTCGCTGAAGCCGTCGAGGATATCGAGTCCGCGATCGCCTATGGCCGGACGCTGCCCGGCGTCAAGCCGGGCAAGGTGCTGCTCGCCGGCCAGTCGCGTGGTGGCTTCCTCGCCATGCACTATGCCGGCCTCAAGCCCGGCGAGGTCTTGGGCGTGGTGAATTTCAGCGGCGGCTGGTACCCGTATGGACCGGTGACCACGCCGTACTACGCCAATGCGGGCCGCGGCGCAGCCGCCAAGGTCCCGCAGCTCTGGCTCTATGCCGACAACGACCGCCTCTACAAGGAGGATCTTATTCGCGAATATCACGAGGCGTTCGCAGCCGCCGGCGGCAGCGCGCGCTTTGAGATTCTACACGGCGTCCCCGGCGATGGCCATCTGCTGCGGCTTTATCCCGAACGCTGGCGAGCGATCGCCGACAAATTCCTGGCTTCGCTCGATCGCGAGCATTAGTCGCCGCGGACAGCCGCGGCAATCTTGCCATGCAGGATTCGTTCTTGTTCCGCAAAGCCAAATGCAGGGCTGCGATTTTTTATCTCCACGCGTGGAATAATTGCCGATGGCGCATTCCGGCAGAAGACCCGCCTTTGTCGCCAGCAGGAGCACGTAAAAATCTCTTTCTGATTGGCTGCGCGAAGTGTCTCACGCGTCAAACTGACACAGCTCTGTCAAATGTGAACGCTAGGGTCGCGGCGTCATTCCTTCGGGGCAAACAGAGATGAAATCCAAATTTTTGACGACGGCTGCGATTTTCGCGGCCGCGACTGCACTTGCGTGCGCCATGCCGGTTCTCGCAGACGATTTCGGCCGGGACCGGGATCATGACCACGATCGTGATCATGATCGTCATCCGCATGAGATCCATACGGAAACGCCGATCAAGCATCTCGTCATCATCTTCAACGAGAACCGCTCGTTCGACCATTATTTCGCGACCTATCCGAACGCGGCCAATCCCTCGGGCTCGATCCCCTTCGTGCCGAAGCCGCATACGCCCCGGGTCAACAACCTCGCCAACGCCAGTTTGCTGGTGAACAACCCGAACAACAATCCGGCCAACGGCACCGGCGCAACGGACCCGTTCCGCCTTGACCGCACCCAGGCCAACACGCGTTCGCAGAACCACGCTTATACGCCCGAGCAGCAGGCCGTCGACAACGGCAAGGAAGACCTGTTCCCGAAATTCACCGGTCGCGGCACCGCCGGCGGCGCCGGCGCGTTCGGCACCAATGGTCAGGTGATGGGCTATTTCGACGGCAACACCGTCACCGGATTCTGGAACTACGCCCAGCATTTCGCCATGACCGACAACAACTGGACCGACACGTTCGGTCCGTCGACGCCGGGCATGCTGGAAGTGGTCGGCGGCCAGACCAACGGCGTGCAGCCGGTCATCGGCACCACGGCGTCGATCGCGGACGGGCAGGGCGGCCTGACGCTGACCGGCGACACCGATCCAGGCAACGATGCCTGCTCCAGCAAGACCAGCACCATGCTGATGGGCGGCAAGAACATCGGCGACCTGCTCACCGCCGAGCGTATCAGCTGGGGCAGCTTCATGGGTGGCTTCGATCTGACCCTCAAGAACGCCAACGGCACCACCGGTTGCGCCCGCAGCACGTTCTCGACCAACGTCAACGGCACCATCGTCGACTACATCCCGCACCACGCCTTCTTCCAGTATCACGCGTCGACGGCGAACCCGACCCACGCGCGGCCGAGCTCGGTGCACGCGATCGGCCATACCCATGACTTCAACGGCAAGGTCGATCCGGCCAACCACAATTACGACCTCGAAGACCTCTATGCGGCGATCAAGGCCGGCAATTTCCCGGCCGTGTCCTACGTCAAGATGCCGGCCTTTCAGGACGGTCACGCCGGCAACTCCGACCCGCTCGACGAGCAGGCCGGCAATGTCGAGCTGATCAACTTCCTCCAGAAGCAGCCGGAGTGGCGCGAGACCGCCGTCATCATCACCTATGACGACTCCGACGGCTGGTACGATCACCAATACGTTGCACCGAAGAACGCCTCGTATGACGCGACCGCCGATCAGGTCAACGGTCCCGGCCTGTGCGGCCTCGGCCCGACCAAGCAGCCGGCGCCGAACGGTCTCAGCGGCAAGCCGGTCAACGGCCGCTGTGGTCCGGGCACCCGCGTGCCCCTGATCGTGGTCTCGCCTTACGCCAAGACCAACTATGTCAGCCACACCTATACGACCCAGGCTTCGGTGGTTCGCTTCATCGAGGACAACTGGCTGCATGGCCAGCGCCTCGGCGGCGGCTCGTTCGACGCCACCACCGGATCGATCATGGACCTGTTCGATTTCGACCATGATCATAGCCATGACTTCCGCACCGACGCGCTGTTCCTCGATCCGACCACCGGCACGGTGATGGTCAGCCCGCCGGACGAGCACCACCACCACTAGTCCAACGGGACGTCATAATGAACAGCCGCACTTTGTGGCTCCTCGGCGCCGGCCTGCTCGCCCTGGCCGGCGCCGTCTTTGCAGCCGAGACGCAAGGACTCGCGCAAGGACTTGCAGAGGCGAATACGGCGGGCACCAACCCGAACCCGGTTCGCCTCATGCGTCCGTCCGTTGCCCCGTTGTCCGCGATGGCGCAGCTCGGCAAGGAGATTTTCTACGACGCCTCGCTGTCGTCGTCCGGCTCGCTGTCTTGCGCATCCTGTCACAGCCCGGATCACGCCTACGGCCCGCCCAACGATGGGCCGGTGATGCTCGGCGGCGCCAGTCTGTCGCGTCAAGGCGCACGCGCGGTGCCGTCGCTGACCTATCTCGATCGCCAGCCGAATTTCAGCATCGGCCCTGACAAGGGCGACGACGACAACATCATCGACCTCGCGCAGATGGCTGCGCTCGGCCAGCAGGCCGCGCGCACGACCAAGACCGCGGGCGGCACCGGTGCCTCGGCCAACATCGTGCCGCAGGGCGGCCTGTTCTGGGACGGTCGTGCCGACACGCTTCAGGACCAGGCGCTGTTTCCGCTGCTCGACGCCAACGAGATGGACGGCGGCAGCGCAGAGATCGTGGCCGACAAGCTGCGCCGCGCACCTTATGTCAACCGCTTCGTCGAGCTGTTCGGCGCCGGCGTGCTGAGAAACCAGCGGCTGCTGATCGCGGAGGCGATGTTTGCGGTTGCGCGCTACCAGGTCGAAGAGCCGAGCTTCCATCCCTACACCAGCAAGTACGATTACTGGCTCGAGGGTAAGGCGCGGTTGTCGGAGAGCGAATTGCACGGCCTGCAATTGTTCAACGATCCCGACAAGGCGAACTGCGCCGGTTGCCACACCTCGGCGCCGACCCGCGACGGCTTGCCGCCGATGTTTACCGATCATCAATATGAAGCGCTCGGCGCGCCACGGAATGCCGCGCTCGCGGGCAACAAGGATTCCGGCTATTTCGATCTCGGCGTGTGCGGTCCGCATCGGACCGATATTCCCGAGCAGACCCAGTATTGCGGCATGTTCCTGACGCCGACGCTGCGCAACACCGCGACGCGTCGCGCCTTCTTCCACAACGGCGGCTTCAGAACCCTCGAGCAGGTGCTCGACTTCTACAATTTCCGCGACACCAATCCGGAAAAGGTGTTTCCGCGCGCAGCCGACGGCACGGTGCGGAAATACGACGACCTGCCTGAAAAATATCACGCCAATGTCGACGTCACCGATCCCCCGTTCGATCGTCACTCCGGCGACAAGCCGGCGATGACCGATCAGGACGAGGCTGACATCATCGCCTTCCTGAAGACGCTGACGGACGGCTACAAGGCGGAGAACTAGGGCGCGTCCAACAGGGCTAGTGCGGTTTGATCTCCGCGTATTTCACCATCGCCTTCTCGAACTTCCGCTTGAACAGCCACATCGCGCCGAGAATCTCACGGAAGCTGGCCGAGCTTCGCGCCCGGTCGGCCTTGCCGAAGGCGAAGATGCTGTTGTTGCGCAGGTGCTTCATGATGGTGGGATCGGATACCCGGTAGTTCAGCAGGTCGCCCGACTTGAGCGCCGAGCGTGTCGGTGTCGGGATGATCTGGATCAGCTCGAACAGCTTCATCTGGTCGATCGGATCGGGAAGCGTCTTCACGATCGCCGGGATCTCGGCGAACAGCTCGGCATGCGCGTTCATCAGGCCGTCGCGCACATTGGTCCAGTGATTGAAACGGCGATCGGTGCCGCGGGATCGTGCCTCTTCCTTGTCGTCACGCGCGTTCAGCGCGGGATCGGTCGCCGCGATCGCACCCTTGATCGCCTCCCATTTGCGCTGGCCGTTGCGGTCCTCGGACGGGCCGGTCTGCAGGCTGCCCATATAGGTGTTCGAGCGCGCATTCCGGACGTTCTGCTTGCCGTTGGTCTCGGCAAAGAACAGCCCGAGGCTGATGCGGCCCGCCGCGTCGGCATGAACAGGCGCAAGCCCCTTGGCGCGCGCAATCGCTGCGGCGAGATCGACGACATCCTTGAACGGCGTCGCCGAATTCTGCGCGCTCGGCGGCGGCGCCTCCATGATCTCGAACAGATCGGCATATTCGTCGACCAGCGGCTCGATTGCGGCATCGAAATAGGCCGGGGGAATTTCGAACTTGTTCGGTTTGCCGATCCGCGACGGTACGGCGTCGGTGAGATCCTTGTACGCGCTGATCACCGCGACGCGCGCAAGATAAAGCGCCTGGCCGGGCAGGTTGGGCAGCGGCTGCTTCGCCTCGATCTGGCGGCGACGCTCGCTAAGGATCGATTTGAAATCGCCGAGTGCGCGATCGTAGGCGGCTTGCGCGTCCGATTGTGTTGGCGGGAGCGATTGCGCCTGGCTCGCGGTGAGCGTCGCCAGGATCAGCCCGAGCCCCGCGATGGCTGCGATGGCATGACGTCGTGCACGCATGGCTGGTTCCCCCAACGATTCGTCGGTCAAGGGATCGTAAGCATCAGATGTGAGGGCTGGCGAGATGAAATCCGGTCCGCCCGCCTAGTCGTTGGCCTCGGGCGGCAGGAAGTCGACCTCGTGCTGGGCCGAGATACGCACGACCTCGGCGGGGTCAGTCAGATTGTGGAGCTGGTTGAACAGCGCCTCCAGCTTTTGCATCGGCGAGACCCAGAACAGCGCGCGGGCCGGCTTGTCGGATTTGTTGAAATAGCCGTGCGGAATGCCGCGCGGCAGGCGCACGAGGTCGCCGGCATGGGCCTTCACCCATTTGCCGTCGAGCTTGAGGTCGAGCGTGCCTTCCTGCACCAGGATGAACTCGTCCTGAGTCGGATGGATGTGCACCGGCACGAACTGGCCGGGCTCGCTGTTGGTCTCGAACGCGAAGGTGGACTCAGTGACGGCCTTGGGGAAATAGACCTGGCCCAGGATGTTCCAGGTCTTGCCGCCAAAACCCGTGCCGTTCGCGGTGATGCCTTTTTCAAGTGACGCCATGGCTCGCCTCCATTGGGAATTCCGGCCGTATCGGAGTGTTGCCCAGGTGCGGAGCGGAGTCCATCCGCCCTAGCCGTCGCGGTCGGACGCATTTTTCCGCAAGAACCCTTCGACCTCGGCCTGCACCGAATAGGGCGTCGGGATCGGGTCGCCTGCCGCATCGACGGCGGTGTCGAGCGAGCGGCGCAGCATGCGTGCGAGCTCGGCCTTGCGGTAGGGTTTTGTCAGAAGTGGCGCACCCCTGGTGGCGTGTCCCGGCCCATGCGGGGCGTCGTGGGCATAGCCCGACGTGAACAGCACCCGTAAGGAGGGCCGCGCGGCCACCATCTCGTCGGCGAGCTCCCGTCCGTTCAAGGCGCCGGCCATCACGATATCGGTGAAGAGCAGATCGAAGGGCGTGCCCTGGGCCGCGATGGCGAGCGCGTCGCTCGCGTTGGCGGCGGGGATGACCTTGTAGCCGAGGCTTTCGAGCTGGACCGTGACGTAGTGACGGACATCGCGGTCGTCCTCGACGCAAAGGATGGTTTCCGTCCCGCCCACGATCTTGCGCGCGTCATAGCCGGTCGGGCGAAGCACGCTGGTCTCGGCCTTCGGCAGGTAGATCGTGAATGTCGTGCCGCTACCTTCGGCGGATTCGACCTTGATGCCGCCGCCCGACTGCTTGACGAAGCCGAACACCATGCTGAGCCCGAGGCCCGTGCCCTTGCCGACCTCCTTGGTCGAGAAGAACGGATCGAAGATGCGTTCGAGGATCGCCCGCGGAATGCCCGTGCCGGTGTCGGCAATCTGGATCTCGACATAGTCGCCGGCATAGCCAGCGCCGACCGCGACGGACTCGCGCACGCCGAAGACCACATTGCGCGTCGTCAGCGTCAGCCTGCCGCCCTCAGGCATTGCGTCGCGGGCGTTGATCGCGAGGTTGAGCAACGCCGAGGAGAGCTGCCCGCGGTCGGCGAAGGCGAGCCAGATGGTGCCGTCGAGCCTCCTCACGATCTCGATCTTCTTATCGAAGGTCGCCAGCATCAGCTTTGCGAGCTCTTCGAGCAGGTCGTTGACGTCGATATCGGCCGGCTGCAGCGCCTGCTTGCGCGCAAAGGACAGCAGGCTCGAGGTCAGTGCCGCGCCGCGATCGGCGGCCTCGCTGATCAGCTTGGTGATGGTGGCGAGCGGCGTGTTATCCTTCACGGCCTCGGCGAGGATCTCGATCGTGCCCGTGATCACCGTGAGCATGTTGTTGAATTCATGCGCGATGCCGCCGGTGAGCTGGCCGACCGCTTCCATCTTCTGCGCCTGGATCAGCTGCTCCTCGGCGGCGCGCTTCTGGGTGACGTCCTTGACGAAATTGTTGATGACGGTGCGCCCGCCGAGCTGGAGCGTGGTGCTCGACGCCTCGATCAAGATCTCGTCGCCTTCCCGGTGCAGCAGGGTCGCCTCAAACCGGATGCCGATCGGCGCATTCGAGAGCTCGGGCAGAAGGCGCATCATGCGTTGCCTGAAACCGTCGCGGAGCGGCTCGGCGATGAGAAGGCTGACGACGTCAGCGCCGAGCGCCTCCTTGCGCGTCCATCCGGTCAGCGCTTCCGCCTGAACGCTCCACTCCAGGATGATCCCGTTCGCGTCGGTCTGGACGAAAGCATCCAGCGCGGTCTTGATAACGGCCTGGGTCATCTGGGCACTCGACTGCGCCTGCTCGGCCAGTTGCGCGGCGGTGCGCTTGTCTTGAGCCGCCTCGATCATGCGCGTGCAGAGCCGCGCGATCAGCACCGCGACGGCGCCGCTTGCGAGCAGGGCAATGATCTGGGCAATACCGAACCAGGGTTGTCCGGTCACGGCAGACGAGACGAGGAGAGCCGCGGCGGTCACGACGACCTGCGCGGCCATCGCGAGTGTCAGAAGCCCCCTGAGTTTCATGCTTTCGCACCAACGACGTCAGTCGCGAACCCCCAAAGTCCGCTTTGTCAAATGAGTCCGGCTCCATGTGAGCTACAGACTCCCTGCGGCGGCGTCGAGGGCAATTTCCGGCGGTATCGGGGCGAGGCGTTCCTTTGGGTCAACCTGCGGGCGAATCGGTCTGGCGCAGCGTTGTGACCCAGATCGCGCGCGCGGCCTGCTGGGTTGGGTTGTCGAACATGTGCGGCACGATGCTCGGAAAACGAAAACTGTCGCCGGCTTCCAGCACATGGGCCTCGTTGTCGAGCCACAGGCGCAGGCTGCCAGAGAGGATGTACCCGGCCTTCTCGCCGGTGTGCTGCAGGAAGTCGGTGCCTGACGAGGCGCCGGGATTGAGCGTGAGCTCGTAGAGCTCGAGCTGGCCCGTGCCTTCCGGCGTCAGCGCTTCCTTGACGACGCCGCTGGCGGTGAGCCGCAGCAGGCGCCGGTTGTTCTTGCGCACGATGTAGCGCTGCACGTCGGCGGCGGGATCGCTGGTCTCGAAGAAATAGGAGATGGGCACGTCGAGCGCGATGCTGAGCAGGCGCAGCGTGCGGATCGACGGCATCGCGCGTGCCCGTTCGAGCTGGCTGATCATGCCGTTGGAGAGGCCGGTCTTGGTGGCGACGTCCTGGATCGAGAGGCCGGCGCGCTGGCGCAGCAGCCGCACGGTCTCGCCGAGCCGCTGGTCGACCGCATCGTCGGTTTCGGTCGTCGGCGCGTCCTTCGGACCGTTCGTGTTGCCGCGACCATCCATGTCGCTCTCCCGTGCATGACCTCACCGCCGGAATTGGCCGGCGGTGTGAAAAGGTCGCGCATCCTAGCAATCCGATTGACAGCTGTATTTAGTCATGATGAACTTTTGATCGAAAAATTTAGAAGCACTAAAGCCCACTCCTGTCCCTTTGCCGGGGTCTGGGGGCGCGGGAGACGGTGCCGGGTGCGACAACGGAGAGTGGTCATGGCAGACGACACCGGCAAGTTCGGCGTTGGGGCACTGCAT
Source organism: Bradyrhizobium sp. S3.3.6 (assembly GCF_040546905.1). Taxonomy (NCBI): domain Bacteria; kingdom Pseudomonadati; phylum Pseudomonadota; class Alphaproteobacteria; order Hyphomicrobiales; family Nitrobacteraceae; genus Bradyrhizobium; species Bradyrhizobium sp. S3.3.6. The sequence goes on from NZ_JBEPOT010000016.1 coordinate 141,500, forward strand.
CTCGGCATTCCGAATCGCCGTCAGTTCTTCCAGCTCGGCGCGGGCGCGGCGGCGGGATGGAGCCTTGCCGGTAACGCCTTCGCCCAGACCGAGCGCTCGGGCAATCCGCCGGACAAGCCGCGCGGGCAGGTGATTGCGGCGCTGTCGCAGGAGCCGACCGTCTTCCATCCGCTGATGCCCAGCATCGAGGTCGACCAGGGCGTCTGGTGGCAGGTGTTCTCGCCGCTCTGGTTCATCGATCCCGATGGCAAGTTCATTCCCGACCTCGCGCGCGAAGTCCCGACCATCGAGAATGGCGGCCTGTCGGCCGACGGCCTGACCTGGAAGATCAAGCTGCGCAGCGACGTGAAGTGGCACGACGGCACGCCGTTCACGGCGGACGACGTGAAATTCTCGCTCGAGCTGAACAACAATCCCGACTTTCGTGCGCGCAGCCGCGTCGGCCATAGCCTCGTGAAGGATATCAAGATCGTCGCGCCCGACGAGATCCATTGGCGGATGGAGGCTGCCTATTCGCCCTACATGTCGATTCTGGGGGCGCTGACCTTCATCGTGCCCAAGCACATCCTGGAGAAGGTATCCGATCCGAATGCCTCGCCGTTCCACAACGCGCCGGTCGGGACCGGACCGTTCCGCTGGGGCGAGCGCGTGCCCGGCGACCATATTCAGTTGAATGCCTACACCGGCTATCACGGCAAAGGACCTTACGTCGAACGCGTGGTCTTCAAATATATCCCTGATCTCACCGTCCTCTACACCCAGTTCCGCACCGGTCAGGTCGACTACACCGGCCTGCAAGGCATCTTGCCGAACTTCGTGCAGGAGGCAAAGACGCTGAAGGGCCGCAAGATCTTCGTCTCCGCGACGTCCTCGGTCGAGCACATCGCGCCCAATCTGGAGTTCGGGCCGCTCGCCGACCGCACGGTGCGCGAAGCGCTGTATCTTGCGATCAACAAGCAGGCGATCATCGATGCGCTGAATTACGGCCTGCCGACGCCGACCGAAAGCTTCGTGCCGCAGCAGGCCTGGTCGTTCCAGCAGGGACTGCCGCAGCACAAATATGATCCGACGAAAGCGAATGCGCTGCTCGATGCGGCCGGCTGGATGCGCGGCTCCGGAGGCGTGCGCGAAAAAGGTGGCGTGAAGCTCGAATTCACCAATTCGACCACGTCAGGCAATGCCGTTCGCGAGCAGACCCAGCAACTCCTGATCCAGGACTGGCGCGCGATCGGCGCGACGATGCGCGTCAACAACATGCCGGCGGCCGTGATCTGGGGTGATTTCTGGCAGCAGTCGAAATTCAACTCGGTGATCGTGGGGGTGAACTTCATGCTGGGCAGCGACCCCGACGTGACGCCGCGCTTCGGCTCCGGCGCCATTCTCGCCAAGGGCGGCCGCGGCTACAACACCTATCAATACCAGAGCGCGGAAGCCGACCGGCTGCTTGCCGAAGGCGCCAGGCAGTTCGATCTCGCCCAGCGCAAGATCACCTATGGCGATCTGCAAAAGCTCGTCCGCAACGACCTCGCCATCCTGCCGCTGTTCCAGGGCTTCATCGCCGAAGGCGTGAAGGAAGGGCTGCAAGGGTTCCGCCCCAACATCAACATGTCGATCAACTGCTGGAACATCCGCGAGTGGTACTGGGCCTGATGCATTCGATCCGCGGGATCGCCTGAGATGGCCCGTTACGTCGCCAATCGCCTGGCGCAGGCGATGATGCTGCTGGTGATCGTCTCGGCGATCGGCTTTGCGATTCTGCATCTTGCGCCTGGCGGCCCGCTGTCGCAGTTTGCCGTCTCCGGGCAGATGACGCAGGAGGATCTCGCCCGCGTCACCAGGCAGCTCGGGCTCGATCGTCCGCTGCCGATCCAGTATCTCGACTGGTTCGGCCGCATGCTCAAGGGTGATTGGGGCAGGTCGTATCGCGACGGCGAGACGGTGCTGTCGGTGATCTCCTCGCATCTCGGCGCCACGCTGGAGTTGATGACGACGGCGACCATCATCGCGGTGCTGCTCGGCTGCTGGATCGGCATATCAGGCGCGCTCCGGCGATATTCGCTGTTCGATTCGCTTGCCACCGTCGGCGCCATGATCGCTCTGTCGATCCCGACCTTCTGGTTCGGCCTCATCACCATCTACGTTTTTTCGGTGACGCTGGGCTGGCTGCCGGCCGGAAACCGCGAGACCGTTGGCGACGGCTCCTTCTTCGACCTGCTGCATCATCTGATCGCGCCGGCCTTGGTGCTGGCGCTGGTCGAGACCGCGATGTGGGGCCGCTTCATGCGCTCCTCCATGCTGGAGGTCATCAACCAGGACTACATCCGCACTGCGCGCGCCAAGGGCATGCCGGAATGGCGGATCCTCACCGTGCATGCCTTGCGCAACGCGCTGCTGCCGATGATCACGGTGGCCGGTCTTCAATTTCCGACGCTGCTCGGCGGCGCGCTGGTCGCCGAGACCGTTTTCACCTGGCCCGGCATGGGCCGGCTGTTCCTCGATTCCATCGGCTATCGCGACTATCCCGTGGTGATGGGCATTCTGATGTTTTCGGCAATCATGGTGCTGATCGGCTCGCTGCTGGCCGACATCTTCTATGCCGTCGTCGATCCGCGCATCAGGGTGGGCTAGGCGATGACGATCGCGACCCTTTCCACGGACCAGCCCGCGCCCGGCCAGGCGGCGTGGCGGAGATTCCGCCGACATCGGCTCGCGCTCGCCGGAGCTGTGATCATTCTGGTTCTCGTGCTCGGTTCGGCATTCGGTCCTTATCTGCTGCCTTTCGACGACACTTATATCGACATCATGAAGCGGTTCGCGCCGCCGTTCTCGGGCGCGCACATCCTCGGCACCGACGAGCTCGGCCGCGACGTGCTGGCGCGGCTGATGATGGGCGGTCGGGTGTCGCTTTCGATCGGCATCGTCGCGATGGTGATGGCGATGGCGGTCGGCATCGTCGTCGGCGCCTTCGCCGGCTTCTATGGCGGCGTGGTCGGCGCGGTGCTGATGCGGCTCGTCGATGCCGTGCTGTGCTTCCCGACGATCTTCCTGCTGCTTGCACTCGCCGCGCTCACCGAGCCCGGCCCCGTCACCACCACCGTGCTGATTGCTGCTACCGCATGGATGAGCGTTGCCCGCATCGTCGAGGCGCAGGTCCGTTCACTGCGGGAGCGCGAATTCGCGGTCGCAGCTCTCGCGTTCGGTTCGTCGAACCTGCGGATCATGTTCCGCGAGCTCGTGCCCAACGCGATTGCGCCGATCGTGGTTGCGGCAACGCTGAACGTTGCCCAGGCGATCCTGCTCGAATCCTATGTCAGCTATCTCGGCTATGGCATCCAGCCGCCGGCCGCGAGCTGGGGCAATATGCTCAACAACGCGCAGATCTATCTCACCAGCGCGCCCTGGCTTGCGATTGCGCCGGGCCTCGCGATCACGCTGGCGGTGACGAGCTTCAACTTCCTTGGCGATGGCCTGCGCGATGCGCTCGATCCGCGGATGAACATACCATGACGAGCCGACCTGCTTCGATCGAACTGAATTCCAGGAGTGTCCGATGTCCCCGCCGCTCAACCGTATAAATAGCGACGAACGCCTGCCCGCGCAGGTGGACGTCGTCGTCATTGGCGGCGGCGTCATCGGCGTCTCGGCGGCCTATCATCTGGCGAAGAAGGGGCTTTCCGTTGCGGTGGTCGAGAAAGGGCATGTCGGCGGCGAGCAGTCGAGCCGCAATTGGGGCTGGTGTCGTCAGCAGGGCCGCGCCCGTGAGGAGATTCCGCTCGCACGCGAAGCGTTGCTTCTGTGGGAAGACATGCAGAACGACGCCGGCGTCGATGCCGGCTTCCGCCGCACCGGCGTGCTGTTCCTGACCAAGAGCAAGGACGAGCTTGCGAGCTGGGAGCGCTGGGCGGCGGTCGCGCGCGAGATGCAGGTTCACTCGACCGTGCTGACGCCGGCCGAGGTCGCCGAGCGCATGCCGGGCAATACCGACAAATGGGTCGGCGGCCTGCACACGCCGAGCGACGGCCGCGCCGAGCCGTCGATGGCCGTGCCGGCGCTGGCGACGGCGGCGCGAAAACATGGCGTCACCATTCACCAGGGCTGCGCTGCGCGCGGGCTGGAGACACAAGGAGGAAGGGTCAGCGCCGTCGTCACCGAGAAGGGCACCATCCGCACGCAAGCCGTGCTGCTGTCGGGCGGCGCATGGTCGTCGCTGTTCTGCCGTCGTCATGGCATCGAGCTGCCGATCGGCCTCGTCAACGCCACCGCATGCCGGACCACGCCAGCGCCGGAGATCACCTCGGGCGCGCTCGGTACCGATCTCTATTGCATCCGCCGACGTCTCGATGGCGGCTTCACGCTGGCGCTGCGCAACCGCGGCACGGTGGAGCTGTCGCCCGACCTGTTCCGCTACGCCCGCACGTTCTGGCCGACCTATCTGCATCGCAAGAACGGACTGAAGCTCTCGTTCGGCAAGTCGTTCTTCGACCAGGTCATGCGCGGCACCAGCTGGAGCCTTGACAAGCCGTCGCCGTTCGAGACCGAGCGCGTGCGCGATCCCGAGCCCGACATGTCGCTGGTCAATGCCGCGCTGGCGTCGTTGATCAAGGCGAATCCGGAATTGAAGGACATCGAGATCGCGGAGGCCTGGGGCGGGACCATCGACTGCACACCCGACACGATCCCCGTGATCTCGCCGGTCGATGCGCTGCCCGGCTTCTTCCTCGCGACCGGCTTCTCCGGTCATGGTTTCGGCATCGGCCCTGCGGCCGGCAAGCTTGCCGCCGACATCGTGACCGGCGCGACGCCGCTGGTCGATCCCGCCGCCTACAGCCACAAGCGCATGATCGACGGCCGGCGGCTCGCGCCGGTCAGCCCGTTCTGAGGGCGGCATGACGGTTCTCTACAAGGCCAACATGGTACGCGGTGCAGAGTGGGCGACGTTCTTCGCCGAGCGCGCGCCTGACATGCCGTTCCGGCTGTGGCCCGACATCGGTGATCCCGCAACGGTGCGCTATCTCGTGGCTTGGCAGCCGCCGGACGATATCGCGGCGGCGTTCCCCAATCTCGAGCTGGTGTTCTCGGTCGGCGCCGGCGTCGATCAGTTCGACATCACAAAACTTCCGCCGCATGTTCCGCTGGTCCGCATGATGGAGCCCGGTATCACCGAGCGCATGGTCGAATATGCCTGCATGTCGGTGCTCGCGCTGCATCGCGATCTCGTGCAGTTCATCGGCCAGCAGCGCGATCAGGTCTGGCGCGAGCTCTCCGTGACGCACACGAGCGAACGGCGTGTCGGTGTGATGGGACTTGGTCTGCTCGGCCAAGCCGTGCTCGAGCGGCTCAAATCGTTCGATTTTCCGCTGGTCGGCTGGAACCGTTCGCCACGCAGCATCGCGGGCGTCACCTGTTATGCGGGTGCGGACGCCCTGCCGGATTTCCTGGGGCAGACCGACATTCTCGTCTGCCTGCTGCCGCTGACATCGGAAACGCACGGAATCCTCAACGCAAAATTGTTCGCGCGTCTGCCCCGCGGCGCGCGGCTGCTCAATGTCGGGCGCGGCGGGCATCTGGTCGAGGCCGACCTGATCGCGGCACTGGATGGCGGCGTGCTGTCAGCCGCCGTGCTCGACGTTGCCGAACCTGAGCCGCTGCCCGCGGGCCATCCGTTCTGGAGCCATCCGCGCATTCTTTTGACCCCGCACATCGCCAGCACGACGAAGCCGGAAACGGCCGTCGACTACGTGCTCGACACTATCGCGCGCCACCGCCGCGGCGAGCCCCTGCCGGGGCGTGTCGACCGTGATCGCGGCTATTAGGGTCCTTGCATGAGCATCGGCGCAAACGCACCTGACCAAGTCGTTGCCGAAGCTCCGGCGCCCGTGCTGTCGGTTGCGGGCCTCACCACGTCGTTCATGCGCGAGCGGCAATGGATCCCGGTCGTTCGCAACGTCTCCTTCGAGATCGCGCCCCGCGAAACCGTCGCGATCGTCGGCGAGTCCGGTTCGGGCAAGAGTGTCACCGCGCTCTCGATCATGCGGCTCATTCCCAAGGAGAGCGGTCAGAGCGAGGGCAGTATCATGCTTTCCGGCCGCGATCTGCTGACGCTACCCGAAGCGAGCATGAAGGACATCCGCGGCAACGATGTCGCGTTGATCTTCCAGGAGCCGATGACGAGCCTCAATCCGGTGCTCACCATCGGCTTCCAGATCGCGGAAGCGTTGACCCAGCATCGCGGCCTGTCGCGCGCGGCTGCGGAAGCCGAGACCATCCGCCTGCTCGACCGCGTCCGTATCCCCGGGGCAAAATCGCGCTTCCACGAGCATCCGCATCGTTTCTCCGGCGGCATGCGCCAGCGCGTGATGATCGCGATGGCGCTGGCCTGCAAGCCGAAACTCCTGATCGCGGACGAGCCGACAACCGCGCTCGACGTCACCATCCAGGCCCAGATCCTGCAACTGTTGAAGGAGCTTCAACAGGAGGAGGGAATGTCGATCCTCTTCATCACCCACGACATGGGCGTGGTCGCGGAGATCGCGGATCGCACCGTGGTGATGTATGGCGGGCAGGCGGTGGAGACCGACGCGACGTCGCGCATCTTCGCTGCACCCTCGCATCCCTATACGCGCGCGCTGCTCGCGGCCGTGCCGCGGCTCGGCTCGATGGACGGCCGGACGCGGCCGATGCGCTTTCCGATCGTCGACAAGGTCACGGGCACCTCGGACGAGCCGGCGGAGACGCCCGACACGGTGTCGAGCGCCGAGCGTCCGCTGTTAGAGGTGTCAAATCTCACCACGCGCTTTTCGATCCGCTCGGGCCTGTTCGGCAAGGTCTCGGGCCGTGTGCACGCGGTCGAGAACATCTCCTTCACCTTGCGCGGCGGCGAGACGCTGGCGCTGGTCGGCGAATCCGGCTGCGGCAAGTCGACCACGGGACGCTCGATCCTCAAGCTGACCGAGCCCGACGCCGGCACGGTCCTGATCGACGGCCAGAACGTGCTCGCCATGAACGGCCGCACCTTGCGCGATTTCCGCAAGCACATGCAGATCGTGTTCCAGGATCCGTTCGCGAGCCTCAATCCGCGGATGTCGGTGGGAACGGCGATTGCTGCGCCGCTGCTGGCCAATGGTCTCGCGACAGCGTCGCAGGCGCGCGACAAGGTCGCCGACCTCCTCGAGCGCGTCGGTCTCACCGCCGACATGGCCGCGCGTTTTCCGCACGAATTCTCCGGTGGCCAGCGCCAGCGCATCTGCATCGCGCGCGCACTCGCGCTCGGGCCAAAACTGATCGTCGCGGACGAGGCGGTCTCCGCGCTCGACGTCTCGGTCAAGGCGCAGGTCGTCAATCTGATGCTCGACCTGCAGGCCAGCATGGGGCTGGCCTATCTCTTCATTTCCCACGACATCGCGGTGGTCGAGCGGATGAGCCATCGGGTCGCGGTGATGTATCTCGGCGAGATCGTCGAGATCGGCCCGCGTGCTGCTCTGTTCGGCAACCCGCAGCATCCCTACACCAGGAAGCTGATGGCGGCCGTTCCCGTGCCAGATCCGTCACGCCGCGGCACCAGGCGCGACGTCGCCAATGACGAGATCAGAAGTCCGGTGCGCGCGGCCGACTACCAGCCGCCGGCCCGGCAATATCGTGAAGTCTCGCCGGGCCACGTCGTCCAGGCCTGGGGCGAGGAGTGGTCGGCCTGACGCGCGCAGGGTGCGGTGCGCTTTCGGTGACGCGGCCGAACCCATGAGTTGACGTGCGCGAAACAGGCAAGCGTGGATAGGTCTGACGTCGGCGAAACGCGGGACAGCTTGTGAACTAACCGCGCCTTTCAGCTTCCGCTCCTGCGCTCCCGAGTATCGCGACAATGCAGACCTGTCCTCCGGAAATTGTGACCAGATCGAACGACAAGGAACTGCGGTATGTGAACTGCCTCATATTCCATCACTCTCTTTTCGAGCTATCACGCCCGCAAGAAATTGCCGCACCCGGACCCAACTGACAGACACGGGTGAGATGCAATGCCTGCGAAGCCGCGTGCTCGCAGCTTTGGATTGGCCCTCGTCTTGCTCACGAGCAAGTCAGCCCCATCACTCAGCACAGATTTTTCAGAAATTGGAATCAAGGGAATCGCAAAACGCGTCCACGAGGCTGCCCTCTATTCAGGGGCGGCCGGTAGGTCGCTTATTACCTGAGGAGTTCCCCAATGAAGATAAGCAACGCAGTTTCCAGCGCATTATCCGTAACAGGATACGTCGGCAATCTTCGGATTGCTCGTTCTGACCTGATCAAAGCGGCCCATCTTCTTGAAAGAATTGGGCTCGCAGCCATCGGGGCATCTTGTGGCCTCTATGTGGGTGCGACCTTGTTGCGTCAGAGAGGTGGACTGTTTGAAAGCGGCTGGATCGTGCTGCTAATGATGCTCTACGGAGCTCTTAGCTGTTATGTCGGAATTGATTTGTCTGGCAGCGTCGCGCGGAAGTCGATTTCGAGCATCTCGGAAGAGTGGAATGGTTCCGAGGTGGCAGAGATCATGAGCGCCGCAGGAACGTTCGGCGCTGCGATGGCAGCAACTCTCTCCGTCAGCATCCTTGTCCTTGATCAAAACCTGCCCAATGGCCTGATAGGCTTTGTTGCCGGCTCTTGGGTGGTTGGCTCTTCGCTTCAAGTTGCGGCGGGCACGATGGCTCGTACCCGCGGAGTCCCCATGGACAAGGAATGATGATGTGCTCACGGAAGACATCTGTTTGGACGCTAGTGTTTGGCTTCGGCTTCAGTCTGAAAGCGAGTAGCTGGCGATCTTTCGCAACCTCAGTAGTCAAACGTTTGCGTGCCGGCGATTTTAGTGGTGCAACCGTTCGCATCGAGCACTATCCATGGAAGTGGTATCGGCACTGAGCAGCCTAATTTGTCGCACGACAAACAAGGCGTGCCATCGTGGTCACGTTGGGATATCGTCCCCGCGCCGTGGTCCAAAATTCTGCGAAACCGCCAACCACACGATCGGTGGGAGCCAATGCAGATTGCGGAGTGGCTCGAGAACCTTGGACTTGGACAATACGCGGAGCGTTTTGCCCAAAATGGGATCGACGTGGACGTCCTTCCCGAACTGATGAGCGAGGACTTCGATAAGCTCGGAGTCCTGCTCGGCCATCGCCGTAAAATGCTGCGTGCTATTGCTGACCTCGATCCGGCCGCGTTGATCGCATCGCCGGCTCCTCCTCCTCAGGACGCCGAGCGGCGCCACCTCACCGTTATGTTTTGCGATCTGGTCGGCTCGACTGCACTCTCGGCGCGTCTCGATCCCGAGGATATGTGGGAGGTGATCCGGGCCTACCGCGCCGCCTGTGCGAGCGTCATTGCTGCCTATGACGGCAAGATAGTCAGGTTCGTCGGTGACGGAATACTCGTCTATTTCGGCTATCCCCGCGCCCACGAGGATGATGCGGAGCGCGCAGTGCGAGCGGGCCTGGACGCCATCTCAGCGATTAGTCGGCTCAAAACAGGCGCCGACGAGCGGGTTGAACTGCGGATCGCAATCGCGACCGGGCTTGTGGTGGTCGGCGACCTCATCAGCGGCGATGCGTCAGAAGAGCACGCAACGGTCGGCGATACACCAAACCTCGCTGCCCGGCTCCAGAGCCTGGCGGAACCGGGGGCGGTCGTCGTTGCGTCGTCGACGCGACGGCTGCTTGGCGACCTCTTCACTTTTCGCAATCTCGGCCGCCGCGAGGTCAAGGGGATATCCGAACCCATCGCGGTCTGGGCGGTCGAGGGGGCGGGCGCATCGGAGAGCCGGTTCGAGGCGGTCCGTGCGGCCCGCTCGATCGGCTTTGTCGGCCGCAAGGAGGAGATTGAATTCACGCTCTCGCGCCAGCGGCTCGCATGGCAGGGGCAAGGCCAGATGGTGTTGATTTCTGGCGAAGCGGGCATCGGCAAGTCGCGCATTGTCGCAACGCTGTCCGAAAGTCCCGCCTTGGGGGCGCACCGCCGGGTGCGGTATCAGTGTTCGCCCTACCACACCAACAGCGCGCTTCATCCCTTTGTCGCGCAGATCGAGCGTGCCGCCGGCATCTGCTCGCACGATACGCCCAGGCAAAAGCTCGACAAGCTTGAGACAATGCTGGCGCTTGGAACACAGCAGGTCGCCCCAGCTACACCCCTCATTGCGGCTCTCCTTTCGATTCCAACCAGCGACCATTGTCCACCGCTCGGTTTGAGTCCAGCGCAGCAGCGACGACAGACATTTGCCGTCCTTCTCGATCAGCTTGAGGGGCTGGCGCGAGAGCAACCCCTGCTGGTTGTCTGCGAGGATATGCATTGGGCCGATGCCACGACGCTTGAACTGTTCGATCTCGGGGTCGACCGGATCAGGGGACTCCCGATACTCGTGCTCATGACGGCCCGGCCGGAGTTCGAGCCTTCCTGGTCGGGCCTTGCCAACGTCAGCTTGGTGCGGCTCGACCGGCTCGATCGGCGGGACACGCGCGCGCTGGTCGAGGAGGTGACCGTTGGTCGCCATCTGCCACGCGAAATGATGAAGCAGATCATCGACAGGACGGATGGCATCCCGCTATTCGTCGAGGAACTGACAAAGATGGTGCTGGAGTCCGGACTGCTCGTCGAAGATGCCGGGCGCTATCGCCTCGGTCGTCCGCTCCCGCCGCTCGCTATTCCGGCGACGCTGCAGGATTCTCTGATGGCGCGGCTCGACCGGCTGGCTCCAGTCAAGGAGGTGGCGCAGATAGGCGCCGCTATCGGTCGCGAGTTCTCATACCCGCTGCTGAGATATGTGGCGGGACGCGATGATTTGACGCTCAGCGCTGCGCTAGAGCAACTCGGAGAGGCCGGACTGCTGGTGCGTCGCGGGGCTCCTCCCGAAGCAGACTATAGTTTCAAGCACGCTCTCGTTCAGGAAGCGGCTTACGAGAGCCTGCTTAAGAGCAAACGGCAGGTGCTTCACGCGCGTATCGGCGATGTCCTGCGTGAGAAGTTTCCGATCGTCGCCGAGACTGAACCTGAAATTATAGCACACCACTTCACGGAAGCCGGGCTGAGCGAAACCGCCATCGAGTGGTGGCGCAAGGCGGGCCAGCAGGCGTTGAAACGTTCGGCCTATTCCGAAGCGATTGCACATTTTGGCAAGGCGATTGCCACCGCCGATGAATTGCCCGATGAGCCTGGCCGGTTGATGAGCAGGCTGCATCTTCAAATCGCATATGGCCGCGCATTACGAGGCAGTCTCGGGCACAGCGCCCCGGAAACGGTGGCCGCATGGACGCGCGCCCGACGGATCGCAGCCGACATCAACGATCCGGTTGAACTTGCGCCAGTCCATTCGGGCCTCTTCAATGCCTGCCTGACACACGGCGAGTTCGCTCCGATGCGGGAGTTGGCGGATTCCATCATGAGCGCCGCTGACCGACGACCGCACTCGCCAGTGGCCGCCGTCGTCGCGCATTGGACGGGTGGAGTCACCTGCTGGTTCGGGGGTGACTACTTGAACGCGAGAGCGCATCTTGAGCAGGCACTCGATATCTATGGTGCCGAGCCGGATCCCGCGACGTTCAGGGCCTCGGCGCTGGATCTCCCGTTCGTGATCATGAGGTTTCTTGCCCTGGTGCTTTGGCCGCTTGGCGAAATCGCTCGCGCACGCCGCCTCGCCGCTGAAGGGGTGAGCGCTTCGGGCGAAAAGCGGGCGCTTTCCCAGGCCAATGCGCTTGTCCATCGAGCCGTGTTCGACGGACTATGCGGGGGCATGTTGCAGCAAACAGAGACGATTCTGGCGCTCGGTCTCGCTCGCGACCATACGATGCCGCTGTATGTGGCCGCCGGCACCTACCTGCATGGCCTGGCCAAGTGGCGCGCCGGCGATCGAACGGCCGGACTGACGGACATGCGTCGCGGCTGGGCCTTGCTGCACGAGAATGACTGCTATCTCTGTGAACCGTTTTGGGGGATGCATGTCGCGATGGCGAACGCGGAGTCCGGCCAACTCGAAAACGGGCTGGAAATCTTGAGCGAATTGATCACATCCGCAGGGCAATCCGGCCAGCATTGGCTTGATGCCGAGCTGCATCGTGTCCAGGGGGAGCTCTTGTTGCGTCACGACTCTGCGGCCGATTCCATGGCTGAAAATGCCCTCAATCGCGCGCTGGAGATCGCTCGACACCAACAGGCGAGGACTTTTGAGCTGCGCAGCGCCCTTGGACTTGCGCGCCTGCACAAGAAGAATGGCCGGGTGGGCGCAGTGTCCGTGGCGCTGGCTCCCGTGCTCGCTGGATTCGATGCGGAGCGAGATCTTCCAGAAGTTATTGAAGCGAGGGAACTGCTCGAGAGGGAGCCTTAGCTACGTGCCGTTTCTCCAGCTGGCCGTGGCAAGAGAGGCATCTCGATCGTTCCGCCCGCATCTTCGAAGCTCGACGCCCAATTGCCTATTGGGTTCGCAGCGCGACGCGAGGGCGAGGGAATGCAGCCTCACGAATTCACGTGCACGAAGTCCCGCAGCAGTGGATAGATCTCGTTATTCCAGCGCTTGCCGGAGAACACGCCGTAATGGCCGACGCCGGCCTGCATGTGATGGACACGGCGATAGGCGCGGACGCCGGTGCAGAGGTCCTGCGCTGCGAGCGTCTGGCCGATCGAGCAGATGTCGTCCTTCTCGCCCTCGACCGTCATCAGCCCCATCCGGCCGACGGCCCTGGTGTCCACGGGACGGCCGCGATGCATCAGCTTGCCCAGCGGCAGCAGATGCTCCTGGAATACGTCGCGCACCGTCTCGATGTAGAACTCGGCCGGCAGGTCCATCACCGCAAAGTATTCGTCATAGAAGGTCTTGATGCTCGCCGCCTTCTCCTTCTCGCCCTTGGCGATGTGGTTGGCGAGATCCACGTGCTGCTTGATGTGGCGCTCGAGGTTCATCGAGACGAAGGCGGTGAGCTGCACGAAGCCGGGGTAGACTTTGCGAAGCGCGCCTTGGCACTGCACCGGCACGTAGTTGATCAGGTTCTGCTCGAACCATTCGATCGGCTTGCTCTTGGCGAAGTCGTTGACCTTGGTCGGCTGGATGCGCGTGTCGATCGGCCCCGCCATCAGCGTCAGCGTCGCAGGCCGCGACGGATGATTGCCCTCGCACATGATCGCGGCGGCCGCGAGTGCCGACACCGACGGCTGGCAGATCGCGACCATATGCGGGCGCGGGCCCAATTGTCCGAGGAAGTCGATCAGATGCTCGGTGTAGTCGTCGAGCCCGAAGCGGCCTTCGCTGCGCGGAATGTCGCGCGGATTGTGCCAGTCGGTGATGTAGACGTCGTGGTCCTGCAGCAGCGTCTTCACCGTGCCGCGCAGCAGCGTGGCGAAATGGCCGGACATCGGCGCCACCAGCAGCATGCGCGGCTGTTCGCCCACGCCTTCTTTCTTGAAATGCAGAAGCGAGCCGAACGGGGTGGCGTAGGCGATTTCCTCGGTTACGGCGACCTCGCGGTTGCCGACCATGACGCTGTCGATGCCATAGGCTGGGCGGTGATAGGTCAGGGTCGAGCGCGAGATCAGCTCCAGCGCCGCCGACAGCCGGCCGACGACCTGGTCGGATAGACCCTGCGGCACCAGATTGAGATATTTGAGCGCGGACGAGGCGCCCGCCCGCCACGGCGCCGTCAGGTCCATCTGGTTCTGAAAAGCCTGATAATACATCGACATCATACTGAAGCGCCCACCTGTCCGATGGTGCCATGCAATATCGGAGCCAGAAGCGCGTTGGGCCGCCCTTAAAACTGGCACGTCGCTTGCTGCTCATTTCGCAGGAAGCACAGGTGACGGGCGCGCCCAGGCTGGGCGGCGTGCAAGTCACTGCAAGTCAAAGGCGTGAGGGAAAGGCCCTATGGCGAAGGCGACACTGACCATCAGCAGCAAGAACTACTCATCCTGGTCGCTGCGTGGCTGGCTGCTGACGAAGTTTTCCGGGCTCGATTTCGAGGAGATCGTCACCGCGCCGGACGATGCATCGGCGCGCGCCGAAATCCTGCTGCTGTCGTCCTCGATCCTGGTGCCCTGCCTGCGCCACGACGGCGCCACCGTCTGGGATACGCTGGCGATTGCCGAATATCTCAACGAGGCGATGCCGGACGCCGGACTGTTGCCCGCCGATCGCGTCCAGCGCGCGCATTGCCGCTCGATCTGCGGAGAAATCCATTCCGGCTTCACCACGCTGCGCGCCTCGCTTCCGGTCAATCTGAAAGGGCATTTTCCCGGCTTCAAGATCTGGTCGCGCGCGCAGGCCGACATCGACCGGGTCTGGTTCATCTGGCGAGACTGCCTGGCGAAATCCGGCGGCCCATTCCTGTTCGGCGAGACCCGCACCGTGGCGGATGCGATGTACGCCCCCGTGGTGACGCGCTTCGTCACCTATGACGTCAAGCTCGAGCCGCGGCTCAAGGCCTATGCCGACACCATCATGGCGATGCCCGAGATGAAGGAATGGATCGCGGCCGCGAAGGAAGAGCCGGCCGAGATCGAGGAGCTCGAGGTCGAATATTAGGCAGACGCTGCACCGCTCTGCCTGTTTCCGGGGCGGCGACGGACTGCGCCCCAGCCGCCCCCTATGTCCTTGTCAATATTAACTTTTGGCGCCGGCAATTGGCGAGGGGCAGCGGTCACGTCGCGCAGATATTGTGCGCCATAGCGGGGCCTTGTCGACATCTAGCCGTGAACAGCCGCGTACAGCGCCAAACGGCTGATTCGGACGTGATTCGTTCGGGCCGCGTTCCGTTCGTTAAGGCTGAGCGCGGCCCCGTTGCATTTTGAGACAGACGAGTGCTGTCAGGCCACGCCGGAATGCTTTAAGCGCGGCACGCGCCAGCCGATGACGGTGGCTTCCACCGGGACGCCGGCCGCGTCGTTCTGCCAGCGGCCCTCGACATAGCGGCAGGCGAACGGCAGTTGATACGTTCCGCTGTGGTCCTCGCACAGCACTTCGACCGGCAGGCCAGCTGGCGGCTCGCCGGCACCGTCGAATTCCGCCAGACGTCTATCGCGCGTTGCCATTCCAAAAATCTCCCCTAATCAAAGCCGCGGAAAGAGCGCCCACTTCTTACGCGCGCGGTTCACTGCTCCCCGTCCGAGGGAACAACCAAGCTCAACGCGAGAATGCGGTACGAGTGTGGTAGCTTCGGGGAGGCGCGCTCAATCGGCGCACATTGCCGTGATTAATTTGATGAGGAACCGGAATGCCGCGCACGCTCGCCGCCGTTTGTTTCGCCATGTTAGCGCTCGTCGCGCATGCGCCGGCGCACGCGCAGGACGTCCCTGGCATCGAGATCTGCACGGTCGAGAAGACCATGGAGCGGCGCACGAGCTGTCTCCAGAGCAATGTCGATTTTCTCCAGAAGACCATCACCAGGCTCAATCTCGATCACCAGCAAAAAGTCGATGCCGCCAACCGTCAGATCGACGCGCTAAAGGTGACGCTCATAGGCCTCCAGAAGACCATCGGCGATCTCCAGGCGGCCCAAGTGAAGCAGGCCGACGATCTGAAGAAGAAGCAGGACGCGCCGCCGCCGAAGGATGCGAAGTAGGTGGTGTCGTGTCCCGGACGCGGCGCGGCATGAAATGACGCGACGCAGAGCCGGGACCCAGGGACCACGAGATCGCGGCAATATGGGCCCCGGCTTAGCAGCGCACCACGCCGCGAAGCGCGGCGCGTTGCACTGCATCCGGAGCACGCGAGCAATCCTGATCAAGCGGAGCGCAATAAGCACGCGCATCATCGCCACGCTTCGAACGAGAGTCGTAACCATGAACCCAGCCCAGCGCGCGCTCTGGTACATCGAGAGCCATCTGGCCGAGCCGATGACGCTCGACGAGATTGCTGCGATCGGGGGCGTGTCGCGGTTCCACATGGTGCGTGCGTTTGCCGCAGCAGTCGGCCTGCCGGTGATGCGCTACGTGCGCGCACGGCGGCTGAGTGAGGCGGCGCGCAACCTTGCCAAGGGCGCGCCGAATATTCTGTCGCTGGCGCTGGAGGCGGATTACGGCTCGCACGAAGCATTCACCCGCGCGTTCCGCGACCAGTTCGGCACCACGCCCGAAGCGGTACGGGCGACGACATGCGTCAACCATCTCACACTTCAGGAGCCGATCCTCATGGAGTCCACCATGCTCGACAATCTCAAAGCCCCGCGTTTCGAAACTGCAAAGGCCTTCCTCGTCGCCGGCCTCGCCGAGCGCATCACCTGCGACAACGGCGCCATCATTCCTGGGCTGTGGCAGCGTTTCCATCAGGAGGTCGCCGGCATTCCCGCGCGCGTCGGGAGCGTCGCCTACGGCGTGTGCTGCAACGGCGACGATGCCGGCAATTTCGATTACATCGCCGGCGTCGAGGTTGCCGACTTCTCCGATCTGCCGCGCGGGCTCGGCCGCATCCGCATCCCCGAGCAGCGCTATGCGGTGTTCACCCACACCGACCACGTCGCCTCGATCCGCCGCACCGTCAACACGATCTGGAATCAGTGGCTGCCGGCCTCGGGCCTGAAGGCCGCGGACGCGCCGAACTTCGAGCGGTACGATGAGAAGTTCGATCCCGTGACCGGCAACGGCGGCTTCGAGATTTGGGTGCCCGTAAGAGAGTAGTGCTGCAACGCTGGCATACCATCCCGCTTGCTTGGCAAGGGGGACCTACTTTGTCATAACCGCTGGCAAAACTTGCCAGCGGGGCCCGTGCCGGACATCCCGAGCAAGCCATAACAAGCAGCCGGGAGGGTCCCCCAATGTCCAACGTCCGTGTTCTCGCCACCGACCTCGAATTTCCAGAAGGGCCGGTCGTGATGCCTGATGGTTCGGTGGTGCTGGTGGAAATCCGCGGCCAGCGCCTGACCCGCGTTTATCCCGACGGCCGTAAGGAGATCGTGGCCAAGGTGCCGGGCGGTCCGAACGGTGCGGCCCTCGGCCCCGACGGCAAGATCTACATCTGCAACAATGGCGGCTTCTCCTGGATCCCGACCCGCAACATGATCATGCCGGGACCGCAGCCGGACGATTATCTCGGCGGCTCGATCCAGCGCGTCGATCTGCAATCCGGCAAGGTCGAGGCCGTCGTGACCAAATGCGGCGAGCACGATCTGCGCGGGCCGAACGATCTCGTGTTCGACAAGCATGGCGGCCTGTGGTTCTCCGACCTCGGCAAGCGTCGCGCCCGCGAGATGGATGTCGGCGGCATGTACTATCTCAAGCCCGGCATGAGGGAGATCGTCGAGGTCGTGCACGGCGTGCTGCCGGCCAATGGCATTGGTCTCTCGCCGGACGAAAACACTGTCTACATCGCGGAGACGCCCACGGGCCGGCTCTGGGCCTATGAGCTCTCCGCGCCCGGCACGCTGAAGCCGCGCGAGGTGATCTACCGTGGCGAACGGGGCAACCCGATTTGCGGCCTCGGCGGCTACCAGATGTTCGACTCGCTCGCGGTGGAGGCCAACGGCAATGTCTGCGTCGCTACGCTTGTCTCCGGCTGCATCTCGGTGATCGCGCCGGATGGCACCCTGGTCGAGCAGGTCCCGACCGGCGACCGCGTCACCACCAACATCGCCTTCGGCGGCCCCGGGCTCAAGACCGCCTACATCACGCTATCAGGGAAAGGCGAGCTGGTCGCCATGGATTGGCCGCGCGGCGGTTTGCCGTTGAATTTTTTGAATAAGTGAGCCAAGCCGTCATTGCGAGGAGCGAAGCGACGAAGCAATCCAGGCTGCCTCCGCCGTAACATTCTGGATTGCTTCGCTTCGCTCGCAATGACGTAAGGAGACAACCTCAATGCCCTGGCCTGATCCCATCACCCTGCGTGGACAGCACGCCCGTCTCGAGCCGCTGTCGAAGGAGCATCGCGAGGGGCTGGTGGAGGCCGTGAAGGACGGCGAGCTCCACACGATCTGGTACACCGCGATCCCGACACCGGAGAACGTGGCCAAGGAGATCGACCGCCGCCTCGGCCTCCAGGCCGCGGGCTCGATGCTGCCGTTCACCGTGTTCGACGCCGCCGGCAAGATTGTCGGCCAGACCACCTACATGAACATCGATGCTACCAACCGCCGCGTCGAGATCGGCTCGACCTGGTATGGCAAGAGCGCGCAGCGCGGCCCGCTCAACACGCAGTGCAAGCTGCTGCTGCTGACTCATGCCTTCGAGACCCTGAACTGCATCGCGGTCGAATTCCGCACGCATTTCTTCAACCACCAGAGCCGCCGCGCCATCGAGCGCCTCGGCGCCAAGCAGGACGGCATTCTGCGCAGCCACCAGGTCGCGCCAAACGGCACGCTGCGCGACACCGTCGTGTATAGCATTACCGCGGCCGAATGGCCGACGGTGCGCACGCATTTGAATTATCAACTCAACGACAAGCCGCGCTGAGCGGCCGAGGCACTATGGATAGATTTGATTACGTGATTATCGGCGCGGGCTCCGCCGGCTGCGTCCTCACCAGCCGGCTCAGCGAAGATCCCGCCACCAGCGTCTGCGTGCTGGAGGCGGGCCCCAGCGACTGGCATCCGTACATCCATCTGCCGGCGGGTTTCATCAAGACCTTCCACATGAAGAGCATCAACTGGGCCTACCAGCAGGAGGTCGGGCCCTACACCGGCGGGCGCAGCATCTACGCGCCGCGCGGCAAGACGCTCGGCGGCTCGTCCTCGATCAACGGCCATATCTACAATCGCGGCCAGCGCATGGATTTCGACACCTGGGCGCAGATGGGTAATCGCGGCTGGGGCTATGCCGACGTGCTGCCCTATTTCCGGCGGCTCGAGAAGCGGGTCGGCGAGGGCGAGGACATCTATCGCGGGCGCGACGGCAAGCTCACGGTCACCACGATGGAGTGGCGCGATCCGCTCTGCGAAGCCTTCATGGAAGGAGCGGTCTCGCTCGGCATCCCCCGCAACCCCGATTACAACGGCGCGAAGCAGGAAGGCGTCTCCTACTGCCAGCGCACCATCGACAGGGGCCTGCGCGTCTCCGGCTCGACCGCGTTCCTCAAGCCCGCGATGAAGCGGCCGAACGTGCATGTGCACACGCATGCGCACGCCACCGAGATCATCTTTGAAGGCAAGCGTGCCGTCGGCGTGCGCTACATGAAGGGCGGCCATGGCGGCACGCCGGTCGAGGTGCGCGCCAACAAGGAAGTGATCCTCTCCGGCGGCACTTACAATTCGCCGCAGCTGCTGCAGCTCTCCGGCGTCGGCTCGCCGGAGCTGCTCGGCGCTCACGGCATCCAGGTGCGCCACGCGCTGCCGGTCGGCGAAGGCTTGCAGGACCATTACGCCCCGCGCACGGTGGCGCGCGTCAAGGACATCAGGACCATCAACGAGCTTCGTCGTGGCTTCTCGCTGTGGATCGAGGCGCTGAAATGGGCGACCGCGCGCCGCGGCCTGCTCTCGCTGTCGCCGACCATGGTCTATTGCTTCTGGCACTCCGGCGAGAGCGCCGACTCGTCCGACTTGCAGCTCACCTTCACGCCGGCGAGCTACAAGGAAGGCGTGCAGGGCCAGCTCGAGGACGAGCCCGGCATGACGGTGGCCTCCTGGCAGCAGCGTCCCGAGAGCCGCGGCTATGTCCGCATCCGCTCGAGCGATCCGTTTGCGCCGCCGATCATCCAGACCAACTATCTCGACGCCGAGCTGGACCGCCGTGTCATCGTCGGCGGCATGAAGCTCGCGCGGCGCCTGCTGAAATCCGCGCCGCTGTCGCCCTATTACGCCTACGAGGATTTCCCCGGCCCGAACATCAACACCGACGACGAGTTCCTGGCCGCCGCCACCGAACGCGGCACCACCACCTTCCACCCCGGCTGCACCTGCCGCATGGGCCCGGCGGATTCGACCTGGGCGGTGGTCGACGACCAGCTTCGCGTCCACGGCCTCGAAGGCTTGCGCGTGATCGATGCCTCCGTGATGCCGCGCATGATCTCGGCGAACCTGAATGCGTCCACGATGATGATCGCGGATCGTGCCTCGGACCTGATCCGCGGCAAAGTGCCGATGGAAGCCGCCCGCGTGCCGGATGCAGCGGTGGCGTGAGCTGCGTAGGGTGGGTTTAGCCTCGCGGTTGCGCGAAGCGGAGTCCGCGCGGCGTAACCCACCACTTCTCTCGATGCGGAAACCAAAGAGGTGGGTTACGCTGACGCCAACCCCCTACGAACTGAAGGCGTCGTGGTCATTGACGCTGTGCAATTTCCTATTGCGCTACATGCGCACAGCGGACCGTGGGTGCGAGGTCAGCACCCGGCCTTCCCTGCGCCCTCTTTCATGAGGGTGTAACGGAGAGAGCATAGCTCGGGCGGAATATGCCGCGAGGATGCGAGCGTGTGTCTGCGATTCAAAGTGCGAACCGGAGGAGCGAAACAGTTGCCTCATACTCCGTCATTGCGAGCGCAGCGAAGCAATCCAGACTGTAACCGCGGAAAGACTCTGGATTGCTTCGCTGCGCTCGCAATGACGAATGGAGAGAGCGGCGAGCTCAAATCTCTCACCGTCACCGTGAGGTGGCCGCTTTTTCAGCGGCCCTCGAAGGGCGACGGCCCGGCTGTGTCATCTCGGCCGTTCATCCTTCGAGGCTTGTTCAGCGGCGCATGCGCCGCCGAATGCGCGCCTCAGGATGACGGGACTGGCTGCGTCAGCATCGCAAGCCTGCCCGTCCCCATCCTCCCAATCACAACCAGGTGTCTTGATTAGGAAACGATTATTCCCTATTATCCCGCAATGCAAAAATCCGCACGTCAGTCTCAACACTTTCCCCAGCCACCGGGCCGTCCCCGGGAGTTTGACATGGAGACGGCCCTCGACGGCGCGATCCGGGTGTTTTGCGAGCGCGGCTATCATGCCACCTCGATCGGAGAGCTGACCGCGGCGATGCGGCTTGCCACGGGCAGCGTCTACAAGGCGTTTCGCGACAAGCATGCCGTGTTCCTCGCCGCCTTCGAACGTTACGCCACGGTGCGCGGGGAGCAGACCCGCGCGGCGGCGGCGCGGGGCGCGAACGGCCGCGAAAAATTGCGCAACGTGCTGCTGTCCTATGTCGAGCACTCCCAGGGCAGCGAGGGGCGCCGCGGCTGCATCGTGGTCGGCAGTGCGGTCGAGCTGTCGGCGGTCGATCCAGTGATGCGCGCGCGCGTCATGGCGCAGCTCAAGACCAACGAGAACTTCATCGCCGGCCTCATTCGCGAGGGGCAGGCCGACGGCTCGATTCCGGACCATGTCGGGGCCGCCGACACCGCGCGGCTGATGATCTGCATGACGCAGGGCCTGCGCGTCGTCGGCAAGGCGCGGCTGCCGCTCGACGGCGAGCGCCTGGCCGGCGTCGCGATGAAGCTGCTTGCCTGAACATTTGTCAAATTAGGGAATGATCGTTTCCTATATCTGGAGACTTTGACGTGCCGGAGAGTTTGGAATGACGATGAATGCCACGATCGACGCCGCACCCGAGCCGGATGCCGTGTCGCAACGACTGACCTTCGTGCTTGCCGCGGCCTGTGGCATGGTCGCCGCCAACATCTACTATGCCCAGCCGCTGATCGCCCCGATCAGCGCCGCGCTCGGCCTGTCGCATGCCGCCGCCGGCCTGATCGTGACCATGACGCAGATCGGTTACGGCACCGGCTTGCTCTTCATCGTGCCGCTCGGCGATCTCGTCGAGAACCGCATGCTGATCTGCACCGTCATCACGCTCGGTGCGGCGGCACTGCTCGCGGCCGCGTTTGCGACCCATGCGCTGCCGTTCCTGATTGCCGCGCTGTTCATCGGCCTCGGCTCGGTGGCGGTGCAGGTCATCATTCCCTATGCCGCCCATCTCGCGCCGGAGGCCATTCGCGGCCGCGTCGTCGGCAACGTCTCGACCGGATTGATGCTCGGAATCATGCTGGCGCGGCCGGTGTCGAGCTTCGTCACGGCGGCGCTGTCGTGGCATGCGGTGTTCTTCGGCTCGGCAGCGTTGATGATCGTGCTCGCGATCGTGCTGCGTCTCACGCTGCCGAAACGCAGGCCGGTGGCCCGGATGCATTACGGCGCGCTGCTGCTGTCGATGCCGCATCTGGTGCGCGCGACGCCGCTCTTGCGGCGCCGTGCGCTCTACCAGGCCGGCCTGTTCGGCGCCTTCACCCTGTTCTGGACGGTGGTGCCGCTCCAGCTCGCGAGCCAGTTCGCCTTCACGCAGAGCGGCATCGCCCTGTTCGCGCTCGCCGGCGTGTCCGGCGTGTTCGCGGCGCCGATCGCAGGACGGCTGGCCGATCGCGGCCATACCCGCATCGCCACGATCGCCGCGATGCTGTTTGTCGCCCTGGGCTTCCTGGTGACGCATGTCGGCGCGGCCGGGTCCGTCCTCAATCTCGCCTGCCTCGTCGTTGCCGCGATTGCGATCGATTTCGGCGTGCAGGGCAATGTCATAGTGGGCTTCCGGGCCATCTTCGTGCTTGGGCACGAGAACCGCAGCCGTCTCAACGGGCTCTATATGGCGACGTTCTTCGCGGCCGGTGCGGCCGGGTCTGCGCTCGGCACCTGGGCGTTCGCGCAAGGCGGCTGGACGCTGGCCTCGGCCATTGGCCTTGCGCTGCCGGTCGCGAGCCTGATCTACGCGGCAACCGAATAGAGGTACGATTGTGTGCCGTGGCCGTTTACCAAGGGTTGGGTCGGCGGCCCGGCGGGTGCAATTTCCGTCTCGCGGATTCCCTTGAGCTGTAGTACTTTGGTCGCAAGCGGCCTGGTTAAGCGGCGGCAGGGGAGGCCCTATGAGGCGTGCGGGACTGTATGGCGTACCGCGAGTACGGCCATGGTCGTGGCAGGCGTTTGTGCTCGGTTTTGTCGTTGTCGCGGTGTCGGCTGCGCTTCAAGCCGTCTGCGTTGTGCTCGGCGCAAAGCTCTACTTCGCGGCGTTCCTGCCCAGCCTGTTCGTGCTCGGCATTGTCGCGGGCGCACCGGCAGCGGTGTTCGCCGCACTGCTCACTGTTCCGCTGGTGTGGTGGGCGTTCATCCCGCCCTTCTTCGAGTTCACGCCGCTGTCCAGTGCGAGCGCGGATTCCATCAACTTGTTCTTCTTGCTGGCCGTGCTCCTGATCGGCCTCGCCGATCTCTGCCGCGCGAGCATGACGATCATCAGCCGCGGCGGACTCAAATCCTCCGGCGAGAGCGCGGCAACGAATTCGCAATAATCAGGTGCTGTACGGAGCGTGCGCGTTGCGCGCGGGCAACAGTCCGGCAACCATCCGTGCAGCTGGATCGCGCCGCTAACTTTTCGAAAAAGATTTGGCCGCAATTTCCTCCGTGGGAATACGAGGGAGTTTTTTCGACATGAACGGCCAAGTCAACGGACACGCCATTTTCGAGAACGTGCGCCGCTACCGCGGCATCGCATCGCTCTATCGCCAGACCGCGGCGTTTCGGCCGGGCCAGCGCTGGTCGCTGCTGGAGCAGGCCAGCGAGTGGGAAGCCCGCGCGCTGTCGGAGCTGGAGGCCTATTTCGCCGCGCGCGCCGATTACGCCACGCCGCTCGCTGCCTGATTGTTAACCATCCGACGCGAACGTCAGCGAAGCGCCTCCTCCAGATCATCGTCATTCTGGTGGCGACGGTCGCAATGAAGCTGATGGGGTAAGCGCCGGCGGCGCTATCGCTCGCCGAAATTGGGCACCTCGGGCAGATAGTTCGCGCCTTCCGATCCCAAAAAATCGAACATCGCCTGCGCCGGCGGCAACAGCACCTTGTCGCTGCGGCGGATCACGTACCATTGCCGGACAATCGGCAGGCCCGCGACGTCGAGCACGATCAGTCGGCCTTCGGCGAGCTCATGCGCCACCGTATGCGCCGAGATGAAGGCGATGCCGAGTCCGGCGATCACCGCCTGCTTGATGGTCTCGTTGCTGCTCATCTCCATGCCGATGATCGGTTCGAGATCGGACTTCTGGAACATTCCCTCCATCAGCGTGCGTGTGCCCGATCCCGGCTCGCGGGTGAGGAAGGTCTCGTGCACGAGATCGGTCAGGCTGAGGCCCGAATCCTTCTCCAGCCAATGCCCCTTGCGCGCGACGATGATGTGCGGATTGCGCCCGAGTTGGCGTACGTCGACGCTGACGTCGGCCGGTGGCCGACCCATCACCGCGAAATCGAGCTCGTAGCCGTGGATGGCCTCGCGGATCTCCTCGCGGTTGCCGATAGTCAGCTTGATCTCGATCTTCGGTGAGCGCTTGGAGAATGCCGCGATTGCGTGCGGCACGAAATATTTCGCGGTCGAGACCGCGCCGAGATGCACCGTGCCGGCGGTTCTTCCGGCGAGCAGGTCGAGCGCGCCCTGACAGTCCGTGATCGCGGCCTCGACGCGCTCGGCGAGCGCCAGGACCTCGCGGCCTGCCTCCGTCAGCAGCATGCCGTCGCCGGTCCGCTGCACCAGCGGCAGGCCGGCGAGGTCCTGAAGCTGTCTCAGCTGCTGGGTTACGGCCGGCTGGGTCAGCCCGAGTTGGGTCGAGGCCGCGGTGACGCTGCCCTTGGCTGAAAGCGCCGCAAGCGAGCGCAACTGCCGGATCGTCAGATGCCGGAGCTGGGCCGCTGCATGGCCGGGACCACTATAAGAAAATTCTTTGGCGCTCATTATAATTAGAAATTTTCCTTATTAAGCTGCCCCTGTCAATCTCCTTATGCCGGGACCGACCGCACCGACCTCCGCCGGGGAGGGAACTGGATGCGGCGCCCAGAAGGGATGGACGCATGACCGGGCAACTCAGGCTGGACGACCACCTTCAACGGTATTCCGAGACGGCACCGCACGCGCTGGCAGTGGCGGCCGCAGCCGATGCCATCGCGGCGGCCGCGATCGAGATCGCCGACCTCATCAGCACCGGCGATCTCGCGGACGCCTCGGGCCTGACCACGGCCCGCAACAGCGACGGCGATCTCCAGCGCGATCTCGACATCCAGGCGGATGCGATCCTGCGCCGCTGCCTCGGCAAGGTGCCGGTCGCGGCGCTGGCATCGGAGGAGATGCGCGAGCCGCAGGTCGGAGACCGCGAAGCAAAGATCTGCGTCGCAATCGATCCGCTCGACGGCTCCTCCAACATCGATCTCAACATGACCGTCGGCACGATCTTCTCGATTCTGCCCGCGCCGGACGACCTATCGCTCGCTTTCCATCAGCGCGGCTCGGCGCAGCTCGCCGCGGGCTTCGTGACCTACGGCCCGCAGACTTCGCTGGTGCTGACGCTCGGCGACGGTGTCGACATATTCACCCTCGACCGCAAGGCCGGCTGTTTCCGGCTCGCGCGCAGCAGCGTGCAGATCTCCGAGGCGTGCGACGAGTTCGCGATCAATGCGTCCAACCGCCGGCATTGGGACCCGCCGATGCGTGCCTTCATCGACGAATGCCTCGCCGGTGTCGACGGACCCGCCAACCATAATTTCAATATGCGCTGGATCGGCTCGCTGGTCGCGGAGGCCTATCGCATCCTCACCCGCGGCGGCATCTTCCTCTATCCCTCTGACGCGCGTCCCGGCTATGGCGACGGCCGCCTGCGTTTGACCTACGAAGCCCATCCGATGGCGATGATTATCGAGCAGGCCGGCGGCTCCGCTTCGACCGGGCGCGAGCGCGTCCTCGACCTCGCGGCGGACAGCCTGCACCAGCGCGTGCCGCTGGTCATGGGGTCGAGTAACGAGGTGCGGCGCGTCGCCGAGCTTCACTGCGATCCGCTGCTCGTTGCCAGCGTCTCGGCGCCGCTGTTCGCGCGGCGCGGCTTCTTCCGGTTGTGATGGGAGGCAACGAATGTCCAGGAAGCATCCGATCATCTCCATCACCGGCTCGTCTGGCGCAGGAACGACCTCGGTCAAGAAGACCTTTGAGCAGATCTTCTTCCGCGAGAAGGTCAACGCCGTCTACATCGAAGGCGACGCCTTCCATCGCTACGACCGCACCGAGATGCGCACGCAGATGGCCACGGAGGCCGAGCGCGGCAACAAGCATTTCAGCCATTTCAGCCCGGAGACCAATCTGTTCGAGGAGCTGGAGCGCGCGTTCCGCGACTATGGCGAGACCGGCACCGCGGTGACGCGGCACTACGTGCACGACGCCGAGGAATCCGCGCTGCACGGCGTCGCGCCCGGCACTTTCACCGAATGGGCGCGGTTGCCCGAGAACTCGGACCTGCTGTTCTACGAGGGCCTGCACGGCGCCGTGGTTACCGACAAGGTCAATGTCGCGCGCTATGCCGACCTCAAGATCGGCGTCGTGCCCGTGATCAATCTCGAGTGGATCCAGAAGCTGCACCGTGACCGCAGCGCGCGCGGCTATTCGACCGAGGCCGTCACCGACACGATTCTGCGGCGGATGCCGGATTACATCCACTACATCTGTCCGCAATTCACCGACACCGACATCAACTTCCAGCGCGTGCCGACGGTGGACACGTCCAATCCGTTCATCGCGCGCTGGATCCCGACGCCTGATGAATCGATGGTCGTGATCCGCTTCAAGAATCCGCGCGGCATCGACTTTCCCTATCTGCTCTCGATGCTGCCGCACAGCTTTATGTCGCGCGCGAACTCCATCGTGTGTCCGGGGGCGAAGTTGGATCTGGCGATGCAGCTGATCCTGACGCCGCTGATCATGCAGCTCATCGAGCGCAAGCGAAACATGAAGTAAACCAGGGGAGGATCCGATGAACATCTCCGTCCACGCCGACGCCGACCTCACCGCGGTCGCGCACTCCGATCTCGCCAATGCCGTCCGCTTCCTCGCGGTCGACGCCATCGAGACCTCGCAGTCGGGCCATCCCGGCCTGCCGATGGGCATGGCCGATGTTGCGACCGTGCTGTTCTCGCGCTTCCTGAAGTTCGACTCGGCCCATCCCAATTGGCCGGACCGTGACCGCTTCGTGCTCTCGGCCGGGCACGGCTCGATGCTGCTCTATGCGCTGCTGCATCTGACCGGTGGCGATGTTAGCCTCGACGACATCAAGGCGTTCCGGCAATGGGGCTCGAAGACGCCGGGCCATCCCGAATATGGTCACACCCCGGGCGTCGAGACTACGACCGGGCCGCTGGGGCAGGGCATTGCGACGGCCGTGGGTATGGCACTCGCCGAGCGTATGGCCAATGCGCGGCATGGCGACGGCCTCGTCGATCACTTCACCTATGTGATATCAGGCGATGGGTGCCTGATGGAAGGGATCAGCCAGGAGGCGATCTCGCTTGCAGGTCACCTCCAGCTTGGCCGCCTGATCGTGCTGTTCGACGACAACGGCATCTCGATCGACGGACCGACCTCGCTTGCGACCTCGGACGACCAGCTGGCGCGCTTCGCTGCATCCGGCTGGTCGGTCCGCCGCGTCGATGGGCACGATCCCGAGGCTGTTGCTCACGCGATCGCAGAGGAACGTGAGAGCGCAAAGCCGTCGCTGATAGCCTGCCGCACCATCATCGGTTATGGCGCGCCGGAGCGACAAGGTACTGAGAAGGCGCATGGTGCGCCGCTTGGCACCGAGCAGACCGCGGCGGCGCGGCGGACGCTTGGCTGGGACTATCAGCCGTTCGTGGTGCCGATCCTGATCCTGAAGGCGTGGCGGATGATTGGGCAGCGTGGGCAAGTGGATCGCCTCGCTTGGCTCGATCGTTACGAACGCGCGACGCCCGAGCAGCGCGACCTGTTCATCGAGGGCAAGTCGGTTGCCCTGCCGATCGCCTATGCCCAGGCCTCGGCGAAATTGCGCGAGCGCTTTGCCACCGAGCGTCCAAAGCTTGCGACGCGACAAGCCTCGCAACAGGTGCTCGACGGCATCGCGGGAACGATTCCCGGACTTGTCGGCGGCTCTGCGGACCTGACACATTCGAACCTGACGCATGCCAAGGCGCAGGCGCCTGTCCGACGTGACGCGTTCGCCGGCGATTACATCCACTATGGCATTCGCGAGCACGGCATGGCGGCTGCCATGAACGGACTCGCGGTGCATGGCGGCTTCATTCCCTATGGCGGCACGTTTCTCGCCTTCTCCGACTACAGCCGGCCGGCGATCCGCCTTGCGGCCCTGATGCGGCTGCGTGTCATCCATGTGATGACGCACGACTCCATCGGCCTCGGCGAGGATGGTCCGACGCATCAGCCGGTCGAGCATCTCGCCGCTCTCCGCGTCATTCCGAACCTGCTCGTGTTCCGTCCCGCCGATGCGGTGGAGACGCTGGAAGCCTGGGACTGCGCGCTCGAATCGGAGGATCGTCCGTCCGTGCTGTGCCTGTCGCGCCAGGCGCTGCCGACCTTCCGCAGCGATGTGCGCGGCAGGAACCGGGTCGCACGCGGCGCCTATGTGATTGTCTCGCCCGATGGCGGACGCGACGTGACGCTGATGGCGACCGGCTCGGAAGTCTCGATCGCGCTGGAAGCGGCTCGCCTGCTCGCGACCGAGCATGTCCGCGCCGCCGTCGTGTCGGCGCCATGCTTCGCCCTGTTCGAGGAGCAGCCGGACGACTATCGCGCCGCGGTTCTCGGCACGGCGCCGCGTGTCGGCATCGAGGCGGCCGTCGCCGGCGATTGGCATCGCTGGATCGGCGCTGAGGGCGAGTTCGTCGGCATGCGCGGCTTCGGTGCCTCGGCACCGGCTCCGGTGCTCTACCGCGAATTCGGCATCACGCCGCAAAGCGTCGCCGAAGCTGCCCGGCGGGCGATCGCCCGCGCTCGCAAGCAATAACAGGAGGACTCTTCGTGGCCCGTATCACCCTTCGCCAATTACTCGATCATGCCGCCAGCCACGGCTACGCGGTGCCGGCATTCAACATCAACAACATGGAGCAGGGCATCGCGATCATGCAGGCGGCGGCCGAGGTCGATGCGCCCGTCATCATCCAGGCCTCGCGCGGTGCCCGCAGCTATGCCGGTGATCTCATGCTTTCGCACATGATCGACGCGCTGGAGCGAACCTATCCGGACATTCCGCTCTGCATGCACCAGGACCACGGCAACGACGAGGCCACCTGTGCCAGCGCCATCGCACATGGCTTCACCTCGGTGATGATGGACGGTTCGCTCAAGGCGGACGCGAAGACGGCGGCCGACTACGACTACAACGTCGCGATCACCCGCCGCGTCGTCGATCTCGCGCACTGGGTCGGCGCCTCCGTCGAAGGCGAGCTCGGTGTGCTCGGCTCGCTCGAGCATGGTGGTGGTGAGCAGGAGGATGGCCACGGCGTCGAGGGCAAGGTCAGCCACGACCAACTGCTGACCGATCCCGACCAGGCCGTCGACTTCGTTCGCGCCACCAAGGTCGATGCGCTCGCCATTGCAATGGGTACTTCGCACGGCGCCTACAAGTTCAGCCGCAAGCCGGATGGCGACATTCTGGCGATGCGGGTGGTCGAGGAGATTCATCGCCGGCTGCCGAACACGCACCTCGTGATGCACGGTTCCTCGTCGGTGCCGCAGCCGCTCCAGGACATGTTCAACCAGTTCGGCGGCGAGATGCCGCAGACCTGGGGCGTGCCGGTCGAGGAGATTGTCCGGGGCATCAAGAGCGGCGTCCGCAAGGTCAATATCGACACGGATTGCCGGCTCGCCATGACCGCCGTGTTCCGCAAGGTCGCCACACAGAATCGCAACGAGTTCGATCCGCGCAAATTCTTGAAGCCCGCGATGGATGCGATGCGCGAGCTTTGCCGCGATCGTTTTGAGCAGTTCGGCACCGCGGGGCATGCCAGCAAGATCAAGGTCGTTCCCTTGAGCGAGATGGCGCGGCGCTACCGTACCGGCGAGCTCGACCCCAGTGCCGGCGCCCGCGAGCCAGTCGCAGCCTAATCATGCAGAGAGAAGAGCAGGAGAGAGCCATGAATGCACACGCAGGAACCGTCCGCGGCAAAGAGCGCTATCGCTCGGGCACGATGGAATACGCGCGCATGGGCTATTGGGAGCCCGACTATGTGCCAAAGGACACCGATGTCATCGCGCTGTTCCGCGTCACGCCGCAAGACGGCGTCGACCCGATCGAGGCCTCGGCGGCCGTTGCCGGTGAATCCTCCACCGCGACCTGGACGGTGGTGTGGACCGACCGCCTGACCGCTGCCGAGAAGTATCGCGCAAAGTGCTATCGCGTCGATCCGGTGCCCGGCACCCCTGGCTCGTATTTCGCCTACATCGCCTATGACCTCGACCTGTTCGAGCCGGGTTCGATCGCCAACCTGTCGGCATCGATCATCGGCAACGTGTTCGGCTTCAAGCCGCTCAAGGCGCTACGCCTGGAGGACATGCGCTTCCCGGTCGCCTATGTGAAGACATTCCAGGGACCGGCGACCGGCATCGTGGTCGAGCGCGAGCGGCTCGACAAGTTCGGCCGACCGCTGCTGGGCGCAACAATCAAACCCAAGCTCGGACTCTCCGGCCGCAACTACGGCCGCGTCGTCTACGAGGCGCTGAAAGGCGGGCTCGACTTCACCAAGGACGACGAGAACATCAACTCGCAGCCCTTCATGCACTGGCGCGACCGTTTCCTCTATTGCATGGAGGCGGTGAACCGCGCGCAGGCGGCCTCCGGCGAGGTCAAGGGCACGTATCTGAACATCACTGCCGGGACGATGGAGGACATGTACGAGCGCGCGGAGTTCGCGAAGGAGCTCGGGTCGTGCATCGTCATGATCGACCTCGTGATCGGCTACACCGCGATCCAGTCCATGGCGAAATGGGCGCGCCGCAACGACATGATCCTGCATCTGCACCGCGCCGGTCACTCGACCTATACGCGGCAGAAAAACCACGGCGTGTCGTTCCGCGTCATCGCCAAATGGATGCGGCTGGCCGGCGTCGACCACATCCATGCCGGCACCGTGGTCGGCAAGCTCGAAGGCGATCCCAACACCACGCGCGGCTATTACGACGTCTGCCGCGAGGATTTTAACCCGACCAGGCTCGAGCATGGCCTGTTCTTCGACCAGTCCTGGGCGAGCCTGAACAAGATGATGCCGGTGGCCTCCGGCGGCATCCATGCCGGCCAGATGCACCAGCTGCTCGATCTGCTCGGCGAGGACGTCGTGCTGCAATTCGGCGGCGGCACCATCGGCCATCCCATGGGCATTGCGGCGGGCGCGATCGCCAACCGCGTGGCGCTGGAGGCGATGATCCTCGCCCGCAACGAGGGCCGCGACTATGTCCATGAAGGTCCGGAGATCCTGGCCAGAGCCGCCGAGACGTGTACGCCGCTGAAGGCCGCACTCGAGGTCTGGAAGGACGTCACCTTCAACTATCAATCCACAGACACGCCGGACTTCGTGCCGACCGCGCTCGAAACGGCTTGAGGAGACGCAACATGAAACTCACCCAGGGCTGCTTCTCATTCCTGCCCGATCTTACCGACGATCAGATCACCAAGCAGGTGCAGTACTGCCTCGCCAATGGCTGGGCGGTGAACATCGAGTTCACCGACGACCCGCATCCCCGCAACACCTATTGGGAGATGTGGGGCCTGCCGATGTTCGATCTCCAGGACGCCGCCGGTGTGATGATGGAGCTCGCCGAGTGCCGCAGGGTCTATGGCGACCGTTACATCCGCATCAGTGGCTTTGACTCCAGCCATGGATGGGAGTCGGTGCGCATATCTTTCCTGGTCAACCGCCCGCCGCAGGAGGCTGAATTCGAGCTGGTGCGGCAGGAGGTTGGCGGCCGCGCGATCCGGTACAGCACCATACGCAAGCCGGCTGCCCACGCCTCGCAATAGCCACTCCCTTCCGCGCGGAGCACTCCCTGCTCCGTATCCTTGGCGGACCACTGCTTCGCCGCTCCCCTCGCGGCGAAGCTCTTTTCTTCGAGGTGCCCATGCTCGACGTTCCCCATGCAACGGCCGCCGAAGGCGGTGAGACCCATTTCGATCTCCGCAAGGAGGCCGAAGCGGCCGGGATCACCGACACGCTGCAACAGCTCGATCAGGAGCTGATCGGCCTCCGCCCGGTCAAGAACCGGGTGCGCCAGATCGCCTCGCTGCTGCTGATCGAGCGGATCCGCCAGCGTGCGGGCCTCGCATCGGCACCACCGACACTGCACATGTCGTTCACCGGCAATCCCGGTACCGGCAAGACCACAGTGGCGTTGCGCATGGCAAAGATCCTGCACGGGCTCGGCTTCGTGCGGCGCGGGCAGGTGATCTCGGTGACGCGAGACGATCTTGTCGGGCAATATATCGGCCACACCGCGCCGAAGACGAAGGAGATCCTGAAGAAGGCGATGGGCGGCGTGCTCTTCATCGACGAGGCCTACTACCTGCACCGGCCCGACAACGAACGCGACTACGGCCAGGAGGCGATCGAGATCCTGCTCCAGGTGATGGAGAACCAGCGCGAAGACCTCGTGGTGATCCTCGCCGGCTATGGCGAGCGCATGACGAGCTTCTTCGCCTCCAATCCCGGCTTCCGCTCGCGCATCGCCCATCACATCGAATTTCCGGATTATGCGGAAGCCGAGCTGCTGGTCATCGCCGAGCTGATGCTGAGGGAGCGCGGCTACCGCCTCTCGGTGGCTGCGCGCGAGGCCTTCGAGAAGTACATCGCGTTGCGCCGGACCCAGCCGTTCTTCTCCAATGCGCGCTCGATCCGCAACGCCGTCGATCGCATTCGTCTGCGGCAGGCCGATCGCCTGGTGTCGGATCTCGACCGCATGCTCGACGTTGCCGCTCTCGAGACAATCGATCCCATCGACGTCCTGGCGAGCCGTGTCTTCAGCGGCGGGGCAGATGCGCGGAATGCAAAGACATGACCAGGGAGATCATTATCGCCCCCTCGATCCTTGCGGCGGATTTCGCGCGCCTCGGCGAGGAGATCGCAGCGATCGATGCGGCCGGCGCCGACTGGATCCACTGCGACATCATGGACGGCCACTTCGTGCCGAATATCAGCTTTGGCGCAGATGTCATCAAGGCGATCCGTCCGGCGACGAAGAAGGTCTTTGACGTGCATCTGATGATCGCGCCTGTCGATCCCTATCTGGAGGCGTTCGCGAAGGCGGGGGCCGATGTCATCACCGTCCATGCCGAGGCGGGCCCGCATCTCGACCGTTCGCTCCAGGCGATCCGCGCACTCGGCAAGAAGGCAGGCGTCAGCCTGTGTCCGGCGACGCCCGAGAGCGCGATCGAATATGTGCTCGATCGTCTAGATCTTGTGCTGGTGATGACAGTCAACCCCGGGTTCGGCGGCCAGTCCTTCCTCGAATCCCAGCTCGAGAAGATCAGGCGCATTCGAAGCATGATCGGCGAGCGGCCGATCCGTCTCGAGGTCGATGGTGGCGTCACACGGGACAATGCCGCTGCGGTTGCCGAGGCCGGCGCGGATACGCTCGTGGCGGGTTCCGCGGTTTTCCGCGGCAAGAGCAGTGCCGACTATGCCGCTAACATCGCCGCCATTCGCGTTGCCGCGGAAGCCGCCCGGGTTCCGAAACTGCAGGAACATTCCGCGCTGCCGATGCGTGCAGGAGAAGGCGGGCGCATCCGGTAGATTACGGAGGCGTTGCGCGCGACCGCGACGTGTTCCCTGGGTCTTACGGAGGCTCGCCGCGGAAGCTGCTCGCCAATGCCGCCTCCGCGCTGTGTCGCGCCGGTGGTCGCGGAAGGGGTGGAGACGGAGGCGCAGCGTGCCTTCCCGGAACACGAGGGCTGCGGGGAGATGCAGGGCTATCTCATCGGGAGGGCTATCTCATCGGGCGGCCCGAACCGATCGAACAGTATTGCGATCTGATCGGCATCAACGTCGAACGCCGCCGCTACGCCTTGAACCCATCGCAGCTTCCAGGCTCGGTTCGCCCGATAGGAACCAATGGGCGTCTGCAGGTTTTCTGAAAATTAACCCAGGTTAAGCGGGCCGTGGGCGCAAGAAATGTTTTGCATAACCGCCATCGGCCTGACGCAAATCAGGGTAATAAGCCTGTGTGAATGCGAGGGAGGGTCTCATGGAGAACGTACGTCGCTACCGCGCGCTGGCGTCCCTCTGTCGCCAGCAGGCGGCCTATCGGCCGCTCCAGAACTGGCAGCTGCTCGGCCAGGCCGAACATTTCGAATATCTTGCCGAGATCGCGCTGAAGGCGCATTTCGACGCGTGCAATGCGCAACGCGAAGACGACGCCGTCGCAGCTGCGGCATGGGAGCGCCCCGCCGCGGCTTAGAGCGCTCTAACTGCAATTCCTCAACGGGCTGCTCGCCGGGCTTTCATTGCGCAGCGCGACGTCCGTTTCGAGAATCTGGCTTGCGGCCGCCGGCCGCACTTTCTTTGCCAAGATTTAATCGCGTGGACGGGACGCCGTAAGGTGACGATGTCCATGTTGGGTGCAAGGCGACTTACCCAACATGGACATTTCAACATGATCGATCGCGTCAATTCCGACACCACCAAGAGCCGTACAATTCTGAAGCCGCGCCGGCTTGCGCTGCTTGGCACCGTGGCCGCGCTTGGCGTGGCCGTGCTGGCTGCGTCTCCCGCTTCGACGCCGTTCGGCGTGAACTCCCTGATTGCGCCTGCGCAGGCAGCTGAAAGCGCCGCGACGCCGCCGGGCTTCGGCGACCTCGTCAGCAAGGTCAAGCCCGCCGTCATCTCGGTGCGCGTGAAGATCGACCAGGACAACGACAAGAGCGCGATGCTGCAACAGAACCGGATGGATTCGGATGAGGATTCTCCGTTCGACCAGTTCTCGCGGCAGTTCGGCTTTCCGGGCGGCATGAACGGCATGCCGCGCCAACGTCACCAGGTGGTCACGGGCGAGGGCTCAGGCTTCTTCATCTCGGCCGACGGCTATGCCGTGACCAACAACCACGTCGTCGACCATGCACAGTCGGTGCAGGTGACGACGGACGACGGCACGATCTACACCGCGAAAGTGGTCGGCACCGATCCGAAGACCGATCTCGCGCTGATCAAGGTCGAGGGCAAAAAGGATTTTCCGTTCGTGAAATTCTCCGACCAGAAGCCGCGGATCGGCGACTGGGTGGTTGCTGTTGGCAATCCCTTCGGCCTCGGCGGCACCGTGACGGCCGGCATCGTCTCGGCCAGCGGCCGCGACATCGGCAACGGTCCCTATGACGACTTCATCCAGATCGATGCACCCATCAACAAGGGCAACTCGGGCGGTCCGGCCTTCGACATGAACGGCAACGTGATCGGCGTGAACACCGCGATCTTCTCGCCCTCGGGCGGCTCGGTCGGCATCGGCTTCGATATTCCGTCCTCGACTGCAAAGCTCGTGGTCGCGCAGTTGAAGGACAAGGGTGCTGTCACCCGCGGCTGGCTCGGTGTGCAGGTGCAGCCGGTGACCGCGGAGATCGCCGATAGCCTCGGCCTGAAGGCGGCGCGCGGCGCAATCGTCGATAACCCGCAGGATGGCAGCCCGGCGGCGAAGGCCGGCATCGAGGCGGGCGATGTCATCACCGCTGTCAACGGCACCGCGATCAAGGACTCCCGCGATCTCGCCCGCACCATCGCCACGCTGGCGCCGGGCACGTCCGTGAAGCTCGATGTCGTCCACAAGGGCGACACCAAGACGGTGACGCTGGCGCTCGGCGAACTGCCTACCGAGCGGCAGGCCCAAGGAAGCGGCAACACTGACGACGGCAAGACGCAGCAGGCCCCCGGTACGCCGCGCCTCGGCCTCAGCCTGGCGCCCGCCGGCGACGTCCAGGGCGCAGGTCAGAAGGGCGTCGTGGTCACGGAGGTCGACCCGCAGGGACCGGCGGCACAGCGCGGCATCCAGACCGGCGACGTCATCCTCAATGTCGGCGGCAAGGCAGTCGCCAATGTCGGCGACGTCCGCTCGGAGCTGGCGCAGGCCAAATCGTCCGGCAAGAACAGCGTGCTGCTGCAGGTGAAGAATGCGGAGGCGACCCGGTTCATCGCGGTGCCGCTCGCCTGATCTGATCACGCCTCTTGGCCTCAACGGCAAATTCAAAAGGCGGCCTGCGGGCCGCCTTTTTCGTGCGCGCCTTCCGAGATACCCACAGGCCGCCGATAACATTCTCGTTAACGGCAGCAATGATGACGGGTTCGTCCGAAAAAGCCGCGTTCACTCGTCAGACTTTGAGATCGCGTGTTGTGCTTTGGCGGCAATGACGGCGCCGAGGCAAATTGCAGGAGTGGAACTTCGGACCTCCGGCCGCTTTGTGGAACCGGCCGGTGGTTCGCATTTGATCGGTGCCGACATGGATCGATTGAAGCTCTCGCTGAAGCTTGCGCTGCTCGCGGCGCCTCTATTGCTGTCGTCCGGAAGTGCCATGGGGCGCGATGATGGCCGCTTCACCGATTCGCCGCTAAAACCCTGGTTCGACAGCCTGCGCAGCCATCTCGGTCCGTGCTGTTCGGACGCGGACGGCGTTGCCGTGGCCGATCCTGACTGGGACTCGCACAATGGGCACTATCGTGTCCGTCTTGATGGGCAATGGGTCGAGGTCCCCGACGAAGCCGTGATCACCGAGCCGAACCGCGCCGGTCGCACCATGGTCTGGCCCGTCAAGACGGCGTTCGGCGTTTCGATCCGCTGCTTCATGCCCGGCACCATGATCTGACGCCGATCGGCGTCATCGCTTCGCGGATTTGCGCTTCGAGCTCTTCTTTGTCGTCTTTTTCTTTGTCGTCTTCTTGGACGTCTTCCGTTTCGAAGCCTTCTTCGGGACCTTCTTGCCCTTCTTGCGCGCTTCCGAGAGGCCAATCGCAATCGCCTGCTTGCGGCTCTTTACGCGTCCGCCGCGACCGCTCTTCGCAGTCCCCTTCTTGTAACGCCGCGTCTGGCGCTCGACATCACTGCTGGCGCTGCGTGAGTAGCGGCGCTTCTTTGCCTTGCGTGCCATCAACTCTCTCCCTTGGCCTCCCCTTGGCCTCGGAAGAGAACAGGAGTGCTGACCCAACGTTCCAAAGGCGCCGGCCGCGAGCCTTAGAAGGAGTTCGCGAGCTCGATCTCCGCTTCCAGCACCTGGATGCGGTGCGCCGCCTCGGTAGAGGACAGACTGCGATCGTATTGCGCGGGCTGGTAGGCCTCTTCACTCAGCCGCTTCAGTCGCAGCCCCTGCGCCCGGGTCATCTGCTCCATGAGGAAAACCTTGGCGTCGTATTTGCCCAGAACCTGCATGTCCACTCTCCATTCTGAGTTCATGGCTTGACTATATGTTCTTATTTTGTTCTAACAAGCCTCTAACAAGTCATGGACAACAGAATTAATGAAATTCGACGTAGAATCAGTGCCTTGAGGCTGGAGATGGCCGATGTCGAGGCGGCCGTACGCGATCTCGTCAATCGCGATCGCGACTGCACCGAACGGGCCCAGGCACAGATGGATCTGCGCCGGAAAATCAATCGGTTGATCGGCGAATGGAAGGCCGCTGGCGGTGGCAAGGTGTTGATTTGAGGCGGGCCGGCCGGGATGCTGTGACCCGCGCACCGACCATGTGGCCCTGAGAGGATGTTCGATCATCCAAGAACAGGCCCCGCTCTCGCGAAGCCTGTTCTCTGGCGAGCTTACTTGGTGTTGCCCGGGGCGCTCTTGTTGTTCGTCATGGTGCCGCCCTGGTCAGAGCCGCCCTGACCGGAGGTGTCGCTGCCCTTGGACTTCGTGTTGGCGCCTGTCGTTTGCGAGGACGAGGTCGATGATTCATGCTTGGCCTTGTGTGACTTGGCCTGTGCGGCGAAGGGCGCGGCGGCGAGGCCGGTTGCCAACATCACGGCGAGAGCGAGCTTGGTCGTGTTCATGCGTGGGAACTCCCTGAGTTGAATTGACGCAGGCACCCAACCGCTATTTGCCGCGGGAGTTCCGAACAATACGTCGCATTGCGCCTCACGCGCGCTTCAAGATTCCTTGTCCTCGTTGAGGATGAGCACGACGCCCGTCAGGGCGGCACCGATGGCAAACGTCGTCACCATCGTGCCGACAAAGACCAAGGCTGCCGCACGGCCGCCGTGGTTCAGCAATTCTGCGACCGCAGGATTGACCAGAATGAGCGCGAGCGTGAAGGCCAGACCGAGTGCAGCGCCCATCATCGCATGCGTCATTAATTTGATGACGCCGGTGGGAGAGATCAGGCTTGGCGACCTATTTGGCGACTTTTTTGCGCGCATGGAACTGCCGATCGATCTGTCATGCAAACGCGTGCCGCAATCGCGGGTTCCAATGCGCATGAAGGAATTGTCATCTGCCGCTTCATCCGACGTTCATGCCGACTTTGCGAAGATGAACGCCATCAACACGGGAACATTCGATATGGGCAAGGTGGTCTTTCTCTATCGCTCGCTGGCCTACCGTAACGCGGCGGCCGACATGTTGCGCAAAGCACGCAAGCTGCCGCGCGGTGCGGAGCGCAGCGCCGCCCGCCGCTACGCGACGGCGTTGCGCGATCTCGCGCGAACGGAAGCCTGGCTCGAAGGGCGTGTCGCCGATGAACCGCAGCCGATGTTACGGCTGAAGGTCGCTGCGTCGCGCTAACCCGACGCGCGCTGAAGTTCGGGAGAGGTGCTGGGCTCGAACTTGTCCTGCACCGCCGATGTTGCCGCGCTCTTGCGCGTCAATGGCACATCAAGGCGGCACAACAAGCCCTCTGGACGCCAGTCGAACTGCGCCTGTCCGCCGAGCTGGGATTCGACACTGGCCAGCAGGCTTCTTGTGCCAAAGCCACGCGACTTCGGCGTCCTGACCAACGGCCCTCCGGTCTCGTCCCACGTCAAGGTGAGGAGATCGTTCTCGGCCTGCCAGCCGATCGCGAGCCGCCCCGACCGGGTCGAGAGCGCGCCATACTTGGCCGAATTGGTGAAGAGCTCGTGCAGCGCCAGCGCCAGTGTCTGGGCGGTCGCCGGCAGCAACTGCACCTCGGGACCCCCGAGCTTGATCTGTCCGCCGAGCGAATAGGGCGCAAGCTCTTCCTCGATGAGCTTGGAGAGCTCGGCGCCCTGCCAGCTCGACAGCGACAGGATGGTGTGCACGCGCGCGAGCGCATTGATGCGCCCCTCGACGGCATTGACGTAAGCCTTGACCTCGTCGGCGCGGGTGAGGCGCACGATCGACTGTGCCAGAGCCAGCGCATTCTTGGCGCGGTGATCGACTTCGCGCGCCAGCAGGTTCTGCCGTTCCTCGGCGCGCTTGCGTTCGGTGATATCGACCGTGACGCCGCTCACCCGCACGACTCGACCGCCCGGATCCATAGTCGCGGCGGCCGTGCCGACGCACCAGCGCACATCACCATCGGGCCGGCAGACGCGGAACTCTCCTTCATAGGCGTGCGCGCCGGTATCGAACGCGGCAATCGCCTGGCCGAACTGGTCCACGTCATCCGGGTGCAGCAGCGCCTGGATGTTGGCCGAGGTGACGTTGAACGTCTCCGGTGTCACGCCAAAGATGCGGTACTGGCCTTCGTCCCACATCCAGTCGCCGTTGACCCAGTCCCAGTCCCAGGATCCCATCTTGCCGGCGGCGATTGCCATGCTGCGCCGCTCTTCGCTTTCGCGCAGTTTTGCGGTGGAGTTCTCGAGCTCGGCGGTGCGGGCACGGACACGATCCTCGAGATCCTGGTTCAGCCGTTCGAGCTCGCGCGTCTTGCGATAGAGCTCGGCAAACACCTTGACCTTGGCTCGCAGCACCTCCGGCACGACAGGAACTGGCACGTAGTCGACGGCCCCCATCTCGTAGCCGCGCAGCCGGTCGATGTCGCTGACCTGGATCGCCGAAATGAAGATCATCGCGGTCTTTTGGAAGCGCGGATGCTCGCGGATCATTGCCGCGAGCTCGAAGCCGTCGAGCTCGGGCATGCAGACATCGACCAGGATCACCGCGATCTCGGTCTTGAGCAGCACCTCCAGCGCCTCGCGGCCGGACGAGGCGATCACGAGGTTCTCGCCGAGTTCCTTTAGGATCACCTCGTAAGCGAGCAGCTTGGCCGGCTGGTCGTCGACGAGGAGGATATTGACCTTTTCGTGGTCCATTCTCGGATCCAACTCAGCGATGCAGCCACATGCGGATCGCAAGCAGCAATTGATCGGTGTTGACGGGTTTGGCGAGGTAGTCGGACGCGCCGGCTTCCAGGCATTTTTCGCGATCGCCCTTCATCGCCTTCGCCGTCAGCGCGATGATCGGCAGGCGCAGGAAGGCCGGATTCTCGCGGATCACGCCGATGGTCTGATAGCCATCCATCTGCGGCATCATGATGTCCATCAGCACGATGGCGATTTCCGGGTTCGATTCGACCAGCGTCACCGCCTCGCGGCCGGTGGTCGCTGTCAGCACCTTCATGCCGCGTCGTTCCAGTACGCTCGACAGCGCGAAGATGTTGCGCGCATCGTCGTCGACGAGCAGCGCGGTCTTGCCGATCAAATCCTCATCGGAACTGTTGAGCTTCTCCAGCATGCGCTGCTTCTCGACCGGCAGCTCCGTGATCACGCGATGCAGGAACAGGGCGGTTTCGTCGAGCAGGCGTTCGGGCGATTCCACGCCCTTGACCACGATGCTGCGCGCCATGGTGTGAAGTTCCGCGTCCTCTTCCGCGGAGAGCTCGCGGCCAGTGAACACCACCACGGGAACGTTCGACAGCGTGTCGTCGCGACGGATCTGCTCCAGCACCTCGAAGCCGCTCATGTCGGGCAGCCTGAGGTCGAGCACGACGCAATCGCAGGGCGCCCCGCGCAGTGTCGACAGAGCACCGGCGCCGGTGTCGGTGGTCACGATCTCGATGTCGTCGTGATGCAGCAGCTCCCGGATCGACAACTGCTCGGCCTCGTTGTCCTCGACGATCAGCAGCCGCTTGCGCCGCGGTCGCGCGTATTCCTTGATCTGCGTCAGCGCGGCGGCAACGCCTTCGGTCGTCGTCGGCTTGTTGACGAAAGAGAAGGCGCCGCGGGCCAGCGCATGCTGGCGGTCCTCGTCGAGCGTGATGATCTGCACGGGGATGTGGCGCGTCAGCGGGTTATGCTTGAGCTGGCTCAGCACCGTCCAGCCGAGCATGTCGGGCAGGAACACATCGAGCGAAACGGCGCGCGGCTGATACTGCTTTGCGAGTTCGAGCGCTTCGGCGCCGCGTGCGGCGACCAGGACCTTGAAATCCTTGTCGCGTGCGAGGTCGACCAGGATGCGGGCATAATGCGGATCGTCCTCGACGATCAAAAGGATGCTGTCACCAGGCTCGAGATTGAGGCGGTCGTCGGGCAGTTGCTCGATGACGCGTTGCTGTTCCGGTGCGGCGGCCTGGAGTGCCGGCGGCTGGTTGTATTGTTGCGGCGCTGGTGCTGCGCGCGGCGCCAGCGTCGGGCCGGAATATTTTAGCGGCAGATACAGCGTGAAGGTCGAGCCCTTGCCCGGGGCGCTGCGCAGGTGGATTTCGCCGCCGAGCAGGCTCGCGAGCTCGCGGCTGATGGCGAGGCCAAGGCCGGTGCCGCCGTATTTACGGCTGGTGCCGGCGTCCGCCTGCTGGAACGCCTCGAAGATCAGCTTCTGCTTCTCCAGGGGAATCCCGATACCGGTATCGGAGACCTCGAAGGCGATCACGGCCGGCGCGGAGTTCAGCACGGGATGATCCGTGCCCCAACCGCCGAGCGCGCCGGCGACCTTCAGCCGTACTTCGCCCTCGCCAGTGAACTTGAAGGCGTTGGAGAGCAGGTTCTTCAGCACCTGCTGCAGGCGCTTGGAGTCAGTGACGATGCTGCGCGCGAGGTTCGGATCGACGTCGATCTTGAACGACAGATTGCGGTTCTCCGCCTCATGCCGGAACGGCCGTCCGACCGTCTCGAGCAGGTTGGCGGTGAGGATTTCCTCGGCGTCAACCGTCACCGTGCCGGACTCGATCTTGGAGAGATCGAGAATGTCGCTGATGAGGTTCAGGAGGTCGGTGCCGGCGCCGTGGATGGTGCGGGCGAATTCGACCTGCTTGGCGGAGAGGTTGCCGTCCGGATTGTCGGTGAGCTGCTGTCCGAGGATCAGGATCGAGTTCAGCGGCGTGCGCAGCTCGTGGCTCATATTGGCCAGGAATTCGGACTTGTACTTCGAGGTCAGCGCGAGCTCGGTCGCCTTTTCCTCGAGCGCGCGGCGGGCCTGCTCGATCTCCTGGTTCTTGCGCTCGACCTCGACGTTGCGCTCGGCGAGCTGCTGCGCCTTCTGCTCGAGCTGGTCGTTGGTCTGCTGCAACTCGCGCTGCTGGGTCTGGAGCTCGCCGGCGAGCTGTTGTGACTGCTTCAGCAGGCCTTCGGTCTGCATCGTCGCTTCGATCGAATTGAGCACGATGCCGATGGAGTCGGTGAGCTGCTCCAGGAATGTCATCTGCGAGGTCGTGAACGAGGTGAGCGAGGCGAGCTCGATCACCGCCTTGACCTGCCCCTCGAACAGCACCGGCAGCACCACGAGGTTCTTCGGCGCGACGCGGAGCAGCGCCGAGTTGATCGGCACCACGTCGGCGGGAATGTCGGAGACCATGCGCGGGCGCCGGTCGAGCGCGCACTGGCCGATCAGGCCGTCGCCGAACGGAAGCACGCGCTGATAGGGATAGACACCGTCGCCGGCATAGGAGGCCAGCAGTAGGAGCTGCGGATTGTCCTCGTTCTCGACCTGGTAGATCACGCCGGTATGCGCGTTGACCAGCGGCGACAGCTCGGTCAGCAGCAACCGGCCGACGGTCGTGAGATCGCGCTGGCCCTGAAGCATGTTGGTGAACTTGGCGAGGTTGGTCTTCAGCCAGTCCTGTTCGGTGTTCACGTCCGTCGTCAGACGGAGATTCGTGATCATCGTGTTGATGTTGTCTTTCAGCTCGGCCACTTCGCCGCGGGCATCGACCTGAATCGACCGCGTCAAATCGCCCTTGGTCACGGCGGTCGCCACCTCGGCGATCGCGCGCACCTGCGAGGTGAGGTTGGCCGCCAGCAGGTTGACGTTGCCCGTGAGGTCCTTCCAGGTGCCGGCGGCACCGGGCACGTCGGCCTGACCGCCCAGGCGGCCTTCGACGCCGACCTCGCGCGCCACCGACGTCACCTGGTCGGCGAAGGTCGCGAGCGTCTCCGTCATGTTGTTGATGGTGTCGGCAAGTGCTGCGACTTCGCCCTTCGATTTCACGGTGAGGTTCTGCTTGAGGTCGCCGTTGGCGACCGCGGTCACCACCTTGACGATGCCGCGGACCTGCTCGGTCAGGTTCGCCGCCATGAAGTTGACGGTGTCGGTGAGATCCTTCCAGGTGCCGGCCACACCGGGCACCTGGGCCTGACCGCCGAGCTCGCCTTCGGTGCCGACCTCGCGCGCAACGCGGGTGACTTCGCCGGCAAACGCGTTGAGCTGGTCGACCATGGTGTTGATGGTGTTCTTGAGCTCGAGGATTTCGCCCTTCACGTCCACGGTGATCTTGCGCGAGAGGTCGCCGCGCGCCACGGCCGTTGTGACTTCGGCGATGTTGCGGACCTGCGTGGTGAGGTTCGCGGCGAGCAGGTTTACGTTGTCAGTGAGGTCCTTCCAGGTGCCGCCGACGCCGGGCACGACGGCCTGACCGCCGAGCCGGCCTTCGGTGCCGACCTCGCGCGCCACGCGCGTCACTTCCGCCGCGAAGGAGCGGAGCTGCTCGACCATCGTGTTCAGGGTATCCTTGAGCAGCAGGATTTCGCCGCGCACGTCCACGGTGATCTTCTTCGACAAATCGCCGCCGGCGATCGCGGTCGCGACCTCGGCGATGTTGCGGACCTGGGCCGTCAGGTTCGAGGCCATGAAGTTGACGTTGTCGGTGAGGTCCTTCCAGGTGCCGGCAACACCGGGCACTTCAGCCTGGCCGCCGAGCTTGCCTTCGGTGCCGACCTCGCGCGCCACGCGCGTCACTTCGCCTGCGAAACCGTTGAGCTGGTCCACCATGGTGTTGATGGTGTTTTTGAGCTCGAGGATTTCGCCCTTCACGTCCACTGTGATCTTGCGTGACAAGTCGCCGCGCGCCACTGCGGTGGTCACTTCGGCGATGTTGCGGACCTGGGCCGTGAGGTTGCCCGCCATCGAGTTCACAGAGTCCGTCAAGTCCTTCCAGGTGCCGGCGACGCCGGGCACGTTGGCCTGACCGCCGAGGCGTCCTTCGGTGCCGACTTCGCGCGCGACGCGCGTCACCTCGCCCGCGAAGCGGTTGAGCTGGTCGACCATCGTGTTCAGGGTGTCTTTGAGCTGAAGGATCTCGCCGCGGACGTCCACCGTAATCTTGCGTGACAGGTCGCCACCGGCGATGGCGGTTGCGACCTCGGCGATGTTGCGGACCTGGGCCGTGAGGTTACCCGCCATCGAGTTCACGTTGTCGGTGAGATCTTTCCAGGTGCCGGCGACGCCCGTCACCTGGGCCTGACCACCAAGCTTGCCCTCGGTGCCGACCTCGCGCGCCACGCGCGTGACTTCGCCGGCGAAGGCGTTGAGCTGGTCGACCATGGTGTTGAGCGTTTCCTTCAGCTGAAGGATTTCGCCCGAGACGTTCACCGTGATCTTCTTGGACAGGTCGCCCTTGGCCACCGCGGTCGCGACCTCGGCGATATTGCGGACCTGACCGGTCAGGTTCGAGGCCATCGAGTTGACGCTGTCCGTCAAATCCTTCCAGGTGCCGGCGACGCCGCGCACCTGGGCCTGGCCGCCGAGCTTGCCCTCGGTGCCGACCTCGCGCGCGACGCGGGTGACTTCGCCGGCGAACGCGTTGAGCTGGTCCACCATGGTGTTGATGGTGTCCTTCAGCTCCAGGATTTCGCCGCGGACGTCCACGGTAATTTTCTTTGACAAGTCGCCGCCGGCGACCGCCGTCGTCACCTCGGCGATGTTGCGAACCTGCGCGGTCAGGTTCGACGCCATCGAGTTGACGCTTTCCGTGAGGTCCTTCCAGGTGCCGGCGACGCCGAGCACGTTGGCCTGGCCGCCGAGCCGGCCTTCGGTACCGACCTCGCGCGCGACGCGCGTCACTTCGCCGGCGAAGGCATTGAGCTGGTCGACCATGGTGTTGAGCGTTTCCTTCAGCTGAAGGATCTCGCCCGAGACGTTCACCGTAATTTTCTTGGAGAGGTCGCCGCCTGCGATCGCAGTGGCGACGTCGGCGATGTTGC
Source organism: Bradyrhizobium sp. S3.3.6 (assembly GCF_040546905.1). Classification (NCBI taxonomy): domain Bacteria; kingdom Pseudomonadati; phylum Pseudomonadota; class Alphaproteobacteria; order Hyphomicrobiales; family Nitrobacteraceae; genus Bradyrhizobium; species Bradyrhizobium sp. S3.3.6. Next base: position 186,497 of record NZ_JBEPOT010000016.1, read on the forward strand.
GGACCTGCGCGGTCAGGTTCGAGGCCATGAAGTTGACATTGTCGGTGAGGTCCTTCCAGGTGCCGGCCACGCCGGGCACCTGGGCCTGGCCGCCGAGCTTGCCTTCGGTGCCGACCTCGCGCGCGACGCGCGTCACTTCGGAGGCGAAGGAGTTCAGCTGGTCCACCATGGTGTTGATGGTGTCCTTCAGCTCCAGAATTTCGCCGCGCACGTCCACAGTGATCTTGCGGGACAAGTCACCGCGCGCCACGGCGGTGGTTACGTTGGCGATGTTGCGGACTTGCGCGGTGAGGTTGCCGCACATCGCGTTCACGGAGTCGGTCAAATCCTTCCAGGTGCCGGCGACGCCGGGCACGATGGCCTGGCCGCCGAGCTTGCCGTCGGTGCCGACCTCGCGGGCGACGCGCGTCACTTCGGAGGCGAAGGAGCGCAGCTGGTCCACCATCGTGTTGATGGCTTCCTTGAGCTGAAGGATCTCGCCGCGGACGTCGACGGTGATCTTCTTGGACAAGTCGCCGTTGGCCACCGCGATCGTCACCTCGGCGATGTTGCGAACCTGGTTGGTCAGGTTGTTCGCCATCGAGTTGACGCTCTCGGTCAGATCCTTCCAGACGCCGGTCACCTCCGGCACCTGGGCCTGGCCGCCGAGCTTGCCTTCGGTGCCGACCTCGCGCGCGACACGCGTCACTTCCGAGGTGAACACGCCGAGCTGCTTGATCATCGTGTTGACGATGGTCGCCGATTGCAGGAATTCGCCGCCCAGCGGGCGGCCCTCGACGTCGAGCTTGACGGTTTGCAGCAGGTCGCCCTGCGCCACGGCTGCGACCGCGCGGGTCACCTCGCGCGTCGGCCACAGCAGGTCGTCAATCAGCGTGTTGACGGAGCCTTCCATGTCGGCCCAGGAGCCGGAGGCGAGGCCGAATTTCACGCGCTGGCGGGTCTTGCCTTCGCGTCCCACCACCTGGCCGACCAGCTCGAGCTGCTGCGCCATGCGCTGGTTGGCGGCGATGATTTCGTTAAAGGTGTCGGCAATCTTGCCGTCGATGCCGAGGTAGTCGCCGCTCATCCGCACCGAAAAATCGCCGCTGCGCATGGCCTGGAGCGCAAGCAGCAATTCCGGCCGGGAATCCTGCTCCGACATACCGTTGGGTTTTGGTTTTGGGACGCGACGACCGGAGCGTGATGCCGTTCCGGGATCGAGGTCGCTCATGCTATTTCCCCCGCGGGCGTCGGCCGAATCTTAGGCGTGACGCAACTGTCAAAATAGAGCGTTAGCCAAATTCGAAATCAAGCGCCAAGGTTGCGACGCGAGGAATTGGAACCTGCCGTGCTCAGCCCGGCGAAACCAACGGCGAAGACTGTTGAGAGTTCCATCCGATTACCCAAAATTCTCACCCAAAGGGTGGGCGTTCCAAATTCCGGAGCCGCCCGCCATCGTTAGGAACGCCGGCACAAGCCCCCAAGTTAGCCCGCAGACCAGGGAGAGAGCATATGAAAGCCGGATTGGCCGTCTTCATCGCCGCATTATTAGCCGCCGGATCGGCGCTGGCGCAGGCCGGTGCGCCAAGCGGGCGCGGAGCCGTGACCGGCGATCCCGCCGCAAGCTCCGCCACCCCGCATACGGGCTCGCAGACCACGGGGGCCGCCCCCAAGTCAAACCCCAGCGGCAGCGGCACTTCGACCTCGGGCGGGAAAGATGCCAATGGAGATGCCGGCCGGGACAAGATGCCCGACAGCGACCGCACCGTCCGGCCGATGGGCCAGCAGCATCATCCGGAGGACAAGTAGGGCTGCTCTACCTGTCGGCCATGGTGCGTTCGGCGTCCTTCAACTGTGCGCGCAGCACCGGCAGGTGCTCGTGCGCGAAGGCGGCGAGCGCTGGATTGTCAGGCGTCCTCAGATAGCGCTCGAGCAGGGCGATCGTGGATTCGTATTCGGGAATCTGCGCGGCATAGAAACTCCGGACATAGGCCGGCCCATCCGTATCATCGGGCTTGGCGAGACTGATGCCGGCCGATTTTGTCACGCACGGCTCGGTGCCGATGGCGTCCTGAATCTCCTTGAGCGCCTTGTCGCGCTTGGCCGCCTCTTCGGCGCGCAAGGCGGCAAGGTTCTTCACCTCCGCATTGCCGTTCAGGTCGGTGCTCTCCAGCAGGCCCTGCTGGAAGCGGCTGAAGGCGTAGAGGCCGCTGATGACGTCCGTCGCGTCAGGCGCGCGATCACCGCGCACCTGCTCGCCGGTGCTGTCGGCAAGAGCTGCGGTGCCTATGAAGGCCAGGACGATCGCGACAAATATCCGCATGAGGATCCAATGACTTGTAACGTGCGAAGTTCCGGCGGAGGTTACGATCATGTAAGGGCGGTTGCAGGGCGCGGGTTCCATGCCCACGTCCTACCCATGAAACAGTCTGACATCTTCAGGGACAACGCCGAGAACTGCCTGCAATTGGCCGAGCGCTCGGAAGGGCAACCCGCTTATAATCGCTATTCGCGCATGGCGGATGCCTGGATGGCTTTGGCAAAAGAGCAGGACTGGCTCGATGGCGAAGTCCCGCCCGTTAAGGTCAGCATCCTGCAAAGTCAGAGTGCCTGACCGCTCTCGTTTCCGTGAGTCCCATCCGTGAGTCCCAGTGTGAGACCGCTCACGGATTGAGCGGCACCAATCAACCATCATCCGTGAACAGTCGATCGCGTTGATTTTTCCGATTCCAGAAGGAGGTTTTGCGATGGCTCCGCGTCTGGCACTTTTCTCACTCATTCTCGCCTTTGGCGTTTCGGTCGCGTTCGCGACGGCGACGACGGTCCGGCAGGTGCATCAGGAGAACGCATCCGTGGCGGTGCATGCGGCGCATAGCTAGCGTCGCACACCTTATCGCATGTTCGGAACATTCGACGCACCGGAGCGTAAGCGCTTCGAGGCATCGGAACACGCGAGAGGAAATCATGGCACATTCCGACCACGGCATCGTCAAGGACAAGCGCGCGGAGGATCAGCCGCGCGACAAGCAGCGCGCGCAAACTGCGCACAAGACGGGCCGGAGGGACTCGCCGTCGCGCGAGGCGACGCGCGATCCCAAGCTCAACGATAACAGCAAGACGCCGGGCTCCGGCATGACGCCGGACGATTCTGGCGCTGCGCCGAGCGGCTAATTAAGCGAGGAACGAATCCCCGCACGATGAGTCGACTGATTGCTTCCGGTTGTCATGCCCCCGGTGAGCCGGAAGTAATCTCCAAGGACGGCCCTGGCACCCACCGTGCCGGGGTCGTCGTGCTTGTGAGAGGCTGGAAATCAATCCTCGGCGTCGCCTTCCGGCTTCGTTGTGCTTGAATCGGAAATCATCAGCTGCAGACAGCTCTTCCGGCGAGAGCATGACCTGTTCCGCAGGAGTCCGAAAATGCGTCAATTGAGAATGATAGTCAAATAAAATCAATAGCTTGCGACTTGAAACGTTTTCCCTGCAGGCGCATTTTAAAGACGAAGGGAGACGCGCCATGACGGACAAGGTCAGGTTACCCCGCAAGCTTTCCGAGGAACCCGAAGCACCAAAGCCGGTGCGGCCGAGCCATCAGAAGGTCATTGAGCAAGTCGAGCGCTGGGCCAACAGCCCGGGCCTGCAACCCCCGAGGACCGACGACGCGTAGACCGTCGGGGAAGTAGGGTTTGTGATGCTACGGGAAGACGCCGCGGCTTCTCGCTGATCGCCCTCAGCGTTCAGCCGGCGTGGTTTGGGTGGTGATGCGAAGCTTCCGCCTCAACCACCACGCTGACACCGAGACAGCAGCCCATACCAGGATGGCGGCTGCGAATGCCCCGGTCACGTTAGCCGCAACCAGGGCGTAGAAGGTCGCGGCGAACGCCGCAAGACCGAGGCTCCCAAGGCCGGCACCCGCAGCATCGAGAGCTGCAGCCTGCTGCCCGCGTCTCCGCCCCGAGAGTCCCGCCTTCTCTTTGGCCCGGCGCTCGTGGCTTTCGATCAGCGTCGCGCTGGCGCAGAAGATGGCAGGAAGCGCGAGGAAGAGCCCGCCGACGGCGACGCCATACTGTGTGCTCACGACGCCTGCGAAAACCGTCGCCAGTCCGCCGAGCAGGAAGCGAACGCTGTACTCGTACCAGCGCGTTTGCTTCAGGGACGACGATGACAGTTTGACCAGCATCAGGCGGCGCCTCCGAAACCCGCGAGCAGGGCAAAGGCAACCGCAAGCCATACGACGGAAGCGACAATGGTGGCTGGTAGCGCCGCTAGTCGAAACCTCATCAGGAGATGGCAGACGGCGAGGCTGTAGCAAGCGAGAGCTGCCGCGCCATAGATCATGGTCCAGCTTTCCGCCGCAGCATATTGCGGGCCGTGTTGGACGACAGCGATGCCCAGCGTCGCCAGTGCCACCGATGGCGCGGCACCGAGCAGGCCGCCAAAGCTTTTGGGCCGCAACATATCGCCGAGGATCGCGAAGGCGGACACGATCATGCCGCCGGCGATGAAGCGGAGAACGTACTCGGTCATGATCGGGCCCGCCGATCCGGGGGCTTCCTGCTGCGATTCGTGAGCGTCCATGGCCTCATCATCCGCTCGATGACGATGCCCAGGGTGAAGCCTGCGACCACATCGCTGGCCCAATGCGCAAGCAAGGCGACGCGCGTTAGCGAAAGCCCCACGGCGATGAAGCGCACGAGACGTCGGCGGGCGGGCGGCAGCAGGCCGGCCGCGGATGCCAGCGCGCCCATATGCACGGCATGGCCGGACGGAAAGGCATCGCGCGCCCGTCCGGAGAACGGGATGCCGCGGCGATGGCCTCGTACCGTGAGCCGGTCCGGCCTGACCTGATCGAACGCGGATTTGAGGATGTGGGGCAGTATCGCCGTCACCAGCGACACCGCGAGGATGTGGTTGGCCGCATTGCGCTCTTCGGCAGAGCGATGCCTGGTGTAGAGCCAACCCGCAGCGGCGAGAGCGAGCAGCACATGTTCATCCGCGCCCCAGGTCAGCGCTTCGACAGCCTCCTCGATCTGCGGGTTGGTGCGACCTGCGATCTCATTCGCGATCGCGGTATCGATCCGTGTGGGTTTGACTGCTACGAGCGCCATCGATCCCCAGGTCGGCGAAAGGTTCTCCATGACAGTTTTGTAAAGCCGAACACCGACGATTGTTCCTGAGCCGAGGCGTTACGGCTGTCCCGATCCGCCCGCGGAGCCGTAGACCTGGCCGGTTGCATAACTCGCATCAGCAGCTGCGAGCTGCACGTAGATCGAGGCGAGTTCGGCGGGCTGACCGGGGCGGCCGAGTGGCGTCATGCCGCCAAACTTTTCGAGCTTCTCCATGGTGGCGCCGCCCGAAACCTGGAGCGGCGTCCAGATCGGCCCCGGCGCAACGCCGTTGACGCGAATGCCCCTAGAGGCGAGCTGCTTTGCCAATGACTTCACGTAATTCATGGTCGCCGCCTTGGTCTGCGCGTAATCGTAGAGATCCGGCGAGGGATCGTAAGCCTGCTCGGATGTAGTGGCGACGATGCAGGATCCGGGCTTGAGATGCGTCAGCGCCGCCTTGATGATCCAGAACGGCGCATAGATGTTGGTCTTCATGGTGGCATCAAAATCCTCTGGCGAGACGTCGAGGATGGAGGCGCGCGCCTGCTGTCGCGCCGCGTTGTTGACGATGATGTCGAGCCCGCCGAGGCCCTGCACGGCCTGCTCGACCAGCTTCCTGCAGAAGGCTTCCTCCTTGAGGTCGCCGGGGATTGCGAGGCCGGTGCGGCCTTCCTTCTTGATCAATGCGATCACCTCCTGCGCGTCGGGCTCCTCCGCAGGGAGATAGTTGATGGCGACGTCGGCGCCCTCGCGCGCGTACGCGATCGCGGCCGCGCGGCCCATGCCGGAATCGCCGTCGGTGATCAGCGCCTTGCGTCCGGCGAGCCGCCCGGAGCCCTTGTAGCTGGCCTCGCCATGGTCAGGTCGCGGCTCCATCCTGCCGGCGAGGCCGGGCCAGGGCTGCGACTGCTTCTTGAACGGCGGCTTCGGATAGCGGGTGAGGGGATCGATCAGGTCGTGCTCGGCCATATCAGTGCTTCCTTTCGCCCTCGAAGATGCCAGCGAAGCCGCAAGTCTTACTTCGACTGTCCGACGCTCGGCGCCCTGCCAAGCTCCTTGGCCATGTCGAGATGATGCCGGAGTGCTGGCAGCGTCTTGTTGGCCCAATCCTTCAGCGCGGCATTGTCGCCGCCCTTGGCATAGCGATCGAACAGCGAGGTCGCGTCCTCGTGGGCGCTGACCTGATAGGAATCATAGTCCGAGCTGAAGTCCTTGCCCGAGGCACTCTTGAGCTTGTCCAGCTTGCTCTGGTGCGAGCTGTCGAGTGCAGTCGGCAGTGTCGCCTGCACCTTGCCATCGCCGACGAGGGCCTTCAGCTCGCCGCTGGTCTTGGTGTGGTCGGTCACCATCTGCTGCGCGAAGCTCTTCTCCTGCGCGTTGCCCTTCTGCTCGGCGAGCTTGCTCGATTCGATCTCGAACATGTCGCTGACGGCGACCTCCTTGACGAAATCGGCGGTGGTCGGTGCGACGCCCAACGCCGAGTTGACGCCGGTCTTCTCACCTAACGACTGCGCGAGAGCAGGGCCTGCGAGCAGCACGCAGGCAAAGGCGATGACGGTACGTTTCATGGTCCGGTCCCTCTGATTGGCCACGCGGCCTTTGCCGCGCGGATCTTTGCGGCGACCAACACGGGCCCCGGGGCCGATGTTCCTAATCCGTCGGATGGCGGCCGGTGCGGGGATTGATCGGGTCGGTCGGCTTGCGCCGCAGCCGTTCCGGCAGGAACGGCTCGGATGGCGAGGCCGACGGCTCGGCGCGCACGTCGGCATGGCGCTGGGCCCGTTCATGCGGCGTCTGGTTGGTGTTGATCTGGCGCTTCACGTCGACGCCGTCGACGGGATCGTTGACGCCATGCTGAATGTCACGGAAGTCGCTCATGGTTCACCTCATTCCTTTCCGGGCAGGATCTTTTCCAGCACTTGCCGGGCCGCTCCCTTGATCACGCCGGTCTCGTCAGGATCGCCCTTCATCAAGGCGAGCGAGAAATTCTTCGCCTGCTGCAGGGTGATGTGCGGCGGCAGCGGCGGTACTTCGGGATCGGTCTTCACCTCCAGCACGACGGGCATCTCGCTTGCCAGCGCCTGTTCCCAGGCCGAGGCGAGCAGTTGCGGGCGGTCGACGAAGATGCCGGTGAGGCCGATCATCTCGGCGAAGCGCGAATAGGGCACGTCGGGGATGCGCTGCGAGGCCTCGAATTTGGGGTCGCCATTGATGATGCGCTGCTCCCAGGTCACCTGGTTGAGGTCTTCGTTGTTGAAGACGCAGACGACGAAGCGCGGATCGCGCCATGATCGCCAGTATTTCGCGGCGGTGATCAGCTCGGCCATGTTGTTCATCTGCATCGCGCCGTCGCCGACCAGCGCGATGACAGGCCGGTCCGGATCGGCATATTTCGCGGCGAGCGCGTAGGGCACCGCGGCGCCCATCGAGGCGAGGCCGCCGGAGAGCGAAGCCGTCATGCCGCGCCGGATCTTGAGATCGCGCGCAAACCAGTTGGCGCAGGAGCCGGAATCGCTGGTGATGATGGCGCGCTCTGGCAGGCGCGACGACAGCTCCCAGGCGACGAGCTGCGGATTGATCGGCGCGGCGGGCTGATGCGCACGGTCGTCCAGCGTCTTCCACCATCTGGCGACGTTGTCCTCGATGCCCTTCCGCCAGGCGCCGTCGCTCTTGGGCGCGAGCCGGGGCAGCAGGCTCCGCAAGGTCTCCGCGGCATCGCCGACGAGGCTGACTTCCATGGGGAAGCGGATCGACGTCATGCCGGCATCGATATCGATCTGCACGCCGCGCGCGGCGCCTTCCCTTGGAAGGAATTCTGCGTAGGGGAATGCAGAGCCGACCATCAGCAGCGTGTCGCATTCCATCATCATGTTGTAGCTGGGCTCGGTGCCGAGCAGGCCGATCGAGCCCGTCACCCACGGCAGGTCGTCCGGCAGCGCCGCCTTGCCGAGCAGCGCCTTGGCGCAGCCGGCGGACAGGCGGTCGGCGACCGCGATCACCTCGTCGGTGGCATGCAGCGCGCCGGCGCCGATCAGCATCGCGACCTTCTGGCCGGCGTTGAGAACCTCCGCGGCATGATCGAGTTCGGCTTCGCGAGGGATCACGCATGGGGCACTGTAGCCGACACCGGAATGCAGGGTGCCGTGGGCACGGGGCGGTCCTTCGTACGGCTCTTCCTGGAGGTCGTTGGGGAGTATGATCGCAGTCGGGGTCCGGCGTGCGAGCGCGATGCGCACCGCGCGATCGATCAGGTGCCGCACCTGGGCGGGTGAGGACGCTTGCGCGACATACGCGCCGGCGACGTCCTTGAACATCGAGACGAGGTCGAGTTCCTGCTGATAGCTTCCGCCGAGCGCGTTTCGCGCCTGCTGGCCGACGATCGCCAGCACCGGCTGGTGATCCAGCAGTGCATCGTAGAGCCCCGTGATCAGATGTGAGGCACCAGGTCCCGATGTCGCGATGCAGACGCCAAGCTCGCCGGAAAATTTCGCATAGGCGCTGGCCATGAACGCCGCCATCTCCTCGTGCCTGGCCTGCACGAAATCGATCTTGGCCTCGGCCCGGTTCATGGCGCCGAACACGCCGTTGATGCCGTCGCCGGGGTAACCGAAGATATGGCGGACGCCCCACTGATGCAGACGCTGGACGATGAAGTCGGAGACGGTCTGGGACATCGTGGACGGCTCCCGGTTTCCTGATCTGACATCAAGAACAGCGCGTTCCCGGCGATGTTCCTGTTGGCCGCAGGCGCCTTCTGGAACGATCACCCCTTCACGCAAGTTGATTCACACATTGGCTGAGTGGAGGATCCAAATGTTGAATCAAGGCGAACTGGATCGCGCCGAGATGGGCCGTCTGATCGGCAGCGACAAGGTCGAGGGAACGTCGGTTTACGGCGCGGATCGCAACCGGATCGGTTCGATCGAACGCGTGATGATCGACAAGATCAGCGGCAAGGTGTCCTATGCTGTGCTCGGCTTTGGTGGATTTCTGGGCCTCGGCAACGATCACTATCCCTTGCCCTGGCAGTCGCTGAAATACGACACCGAGCTCGGCGGCTATGTCACCGGAATCACTGCGAAGGCCCTTGAAGGGGCGCCGAAGTATGGCGCGCGCAGCGATTGGAACTGGAGCGATGACGCCGCGACGCGCAGCATCAACGCCTATTACGGTGTTCCCTTCGCCTAACCGGTTGGCGGAGAGACAGAGGGAGATCAGATGAGCCAGGAAAAGCCCACCGACGATCCCCGGCAGCAGAATGACTGGGGATCGCACGCCCAGACGGACAAGCCCTGGAAGGGTAATCCGGAGAAGGAGCAGAGGTCCGGCGAGAAAAGGCCGGACCTGGAGAAATGGCACGAGACCAAGACGCACTGAACAAGACGCACTGAACAAGACGCATTGAACAAATGCGCAGGCAAATTTGTGGGCGCGGTACAGATGGTGCCGCGCTTCTTTTTTGCGCAATGCATTCACGAATGAGAGCGGTGCTCCCGCAACCCGGAACCATGCCTTAAGGCTACGGTTAGGCTCCCGGTGTGCACGCATGGCAAAGCCGTTCGCTGCATAGTTTCGATCGAGGTGTTCGCAGTGGATGCTCAAACCCGGGAGCGCGGGCCGTCCGCGGAGCAACCGCAGAAGCTGGAAGCTCCAAAGAATTCGCCGGACCCCGAGCGCCAGACCAGGGATCAGTCCGGGAAGCCGGCCAAGACCCCGTCGCTGCGCGAGCGGCTCCGCGAGCACTGGCTGCTCGCGACCGTTGGCGCCGTCGTGCTGATCGCAGCGCTGGCCGGCGGTCTGCTCTATTGGCTCGAGGTCCGCCACTACGAATCTACCGACGACGCCTTTGTCGCCGCGCGCAGCTTTTCCGTGGCCTCGAAGGTCGGCGGCTACGTGACTGATATCCCGGTCACGGACAACCAGCATGTCAACGCCGGCGATCTCCTCGCCAAGATCGACGAGCGCGACTATCGCATCGCCGTCGATCAGGCAGCGGCGCAAGTAGAGGTCTCCAAGGCCAACATCGCCAATGTCGAGGCGCAGATCGATTCCCAGCAGGAGCAGATCAAGCAGGCCCAGGCCCAGCTCGAGCAGGCGCAGGCCCAGCTTCAGTTCTCGCAGGAGGAATTTGCGCGCGCCCAGAATCTGGTCGAGAAGGGCGCCGGCACCGTGCAGCGCCAGCAGCAGACCCGCTCCGATCTTCAGGCCCAGCAAGCCAACACCGAGCGCGCCAAGACCGCGGTGATAGCCGCGCAACTCGGGATCAAGACGCTGCAAGCCCAGCTCGAAGGTGCCAAGGCGCAGCTCGAGCAGTTCCAGGCTCAGCTCGATCAAGCGAAGCTAAACCTGCAATATACCAGTGTTGTCGCCGCGCAGTCCGGCCGCGTCGTCAAGCTCTCCGGCGCCAAGGGTACGTTCGTGACCGCAGGCCAGAGCCTGATGATGTTCGTGCCCGATGATGTCTGGATCGTCGCCAACTACAAGGAGACCCAGCTCGCCGACATGCGACCTGGCCAGCCGGTGGAGATCCGCATCGATGCCTATCCCGGGCGGAAGCTGACCGGCCATGTCGATTCCGTGCAGCCGGGCTCCGGCACCGCTTTCAGCCTGCTCCCGGCGGAGAATGCAACGGGCAATTACGTCAAGGTGGTGCAGCGCGTGCCGGTGAAAATCGTGGTCGACAATTGGCCGGCCGATCTGCCTGTTGGTCCCGGCATGTCGGTCGTGCCCTGGACCAGGGTGCGATGACGGACGCCACGCAAGACGGCGCATCTGCCGGCGGCTGGTCGCCGGAACGCTCGGCGGCCGGCGGCCATAATCCATATCTCATCGCTTTCGTGGTCTCGATCGCGACTTTCATGGAGGTGCTCGACACCACCATCGCCAATGTCGCGCTGCGCCACATCGCAGGCGGGCTCGCGGTCGGCATCGACGAGAGCACCTACGTCATCACCAGCTATCTGGTCGCCAATGCCATCGTGCTGTCGATCTCAGGCTGGCTGTCGACCGTGATGGGCCGCAAGCGCTTCTACATGATCTGCGTGGCGACCTTTTCGGTGGCCTCGCTGTTGTGCGGCCTCGCCTGGAGCTTGCAGGCGCTTGTGTTGTTCCGGATTCTGCAGGGGCTGGGCGGTGGTGGCATGGCGACCAGCGAGCAGGCGATCCTCGCTGATTCTTTTCCGCCGCAAAAACGCGGCCAGGCGTTTGCGATCTATGGCGTCGCAGTCGTGGTCGCCCCAGTGATTGGCCCGACGCTCGGCGGTTGGATTACTGATACCTACTCCTGGCACTGGGTGTTCCTGATCAACGTGCCGATGGGTCTGATCTCGCTGTTCCTGGTCGGCACGCTGGTCAAGGAGCCGTCGGGCGCGGAAGAGGAGAGGGCGGAGCTGCTGAGCAAAGGCCTGCGCGTCGACTACATCGGCTTCCTGCTGGTCGCGATCGGGCTCGGTGCACTCGAATTCGTGCTTGACGAAGGCCAGCGCAATGATTGGTTCGGATCGAACATGATCCTGTCCTTTGCACTGCTTGCCGCCTTCAGCCTGCTCGCATTGATCCCGTGGGAGTTGATGCGGGATGATCCGATCGTCGACATCCGCCTGCTCGGCAGGCGCCAGTTCGGGTCCTGTTTCCTGGTCATGCTTGGCACATTTGCGGTGCTGATCTCAACGACGCAGCTATTGCCGCAGCTCTTGCAGACGGAGCTTGGCTACACCGCCATGCTCGCGGGACTGGTGCTGTCGCCGAGCGGCGTCGTGACGATGATGTTGATGCCGGTGGCGGGACGACTGGTCACGATGGTGCAGCCGAAATATCTGATCATGTTCGGCGCTGCGACGGCCGCGCTTTCGATGTGGCATCTGACCGGGCTTACCGGAGACATCAGCTACGGCTACGCCGCGCTGGCGCGAATCTATCTCGCGGTCGCTCTTCCCTTCCTATTCCTTCCGGTGACGACGGCATCCTATGACGGCTTGCCACCCGAGAAGACCAACCAGGCCTCCGCCCTGATCAATGTCGCCCGCAACATCGGTGGCTCGATGGGCGTGGCGCTGGCGCAAACGCTCTTGGCGCAACGCCAGCAATTCCATCAGAGTCGCCTGATCGAGCACGCCGCGCCGTCCGATCTCGGCTATCAGCAAACCATCGACGCAATGACGCGCTTCTTCCAGGCCCAAGGCTCGAACGCAACGGACGCTGCCTCGCAAGCGATCGCCTGGATCGGCCAGACCCTCCAGCAGCAGATCGATCTTCTTGCTTATATCGACGTGTTCTGGACGCTTGCCATTATTGCGGCGTTGTTGATCCCGATTGCCGCGGTCATCCGACCGGTCGATTTGCGCTCGCCGGCGCGAGGGCACTAGGCAGCATCAGCTCCTCGCCGCCCCGGTCCCGCATGAACGTGCACCTGCTTCGCATGTAGCGCCTCGCCGCATTCCGAGCACACCATCACGGGATCGAACAGCTTGCCGCAACTCTTGTGCTCGTGCAGCAGCGGGCGGCCGCGCTCGTCACCCATGTGGGTGTCGCCCCAATGCACCATCGCCATGATGATCGGATAGAGATCGAGCCCCTTCTGCGTGAGGATGTATTCGTAGCGCTTGGGAGACTCGGAATAGGGGACGCGGCGCAGGATGCCGAAGCGGACCAGCTTCTTCAGTCGCTCCGACAGAAGATGACGCGTGATCTGGAGCGACGACTGGAATGCCTCGAAGCGGCGTACGCGCAAGAAGCATTCGCGCAGGATCAAGAGCGTCCAGCGGTCGCCGACCACGGCGACGGTGCGGGAGAGCGAGCAGGGCTCCTCGTCCAGCGTATCCCACTTCATGATCCCGTCTCCGGCCTTGGCGCCATAGGTCTGAAAAAAGAACTGACTTGAATGATCAGGGGTATTTCTAGAGAAACTTAGCATCCGACGTCAAAGTTTGACAGTTCTATTTTAGAACTATAGCCTCCCGGCCCAATCACATGCTGTCACCGGAGGAGGCGACCTTGCCCAAGCGAAACGCGACCGCGGCCGTGATCGGGGCCGGCGATTTCATCGGCTCCGAGATTGCCAAGAAATTCGCCGCCGAAGGCTTTTCGATCTATGCGGGCCGCCGCAACGGCGACAAGCTCGCGCCGCTGGTGAAGGACATCGAGGCCGCCGGCGGCGAGATCCACGCGCGCTCGCTGGATGCGCGCAAGGAGGAGGAGGTCATCTCCTTCCTCGACGATGCCGACAAGCATGCGCCGCTGGAGGTCTGCATCTTCAATGTCGGCGCCAACGTCAATTTTCCGATCCTCGACACCTCCGAGCGCGTGTTTCGCAAGGTCTGGGAGATGGCCTGCTATTCAGGCTTCCTCGCAGGGCGCGAGGCAGCGCGGCTGATGCTGCCGCGCGGCGGCGGCAAGATCTTCTTCACCGGTGCGACGGCGTCCTTGCGCGGCGGCAGCGGCTATGCGGCGTTTGCCAGTGCCAAGTTCGGACTGCGTGCGGTGGCGCAGGCGATGGCGCGAGAGCTCGGGCCGAAGAACATTCACGTCGCCCATCTCATCATCGATTCCGGTGTCGATACTGAATGGGTGCGGCAGCGCCGGCTCGAGGCGCTCGGGCCGAATGCGCTTGATAATCCCGATCTGCTGATGCCGCCGTCGGCGGTCGCCGATTCCTATTGGCAGCTCTATCAGCAGCCGAAGAGTGCCTGGACCTTCGAGATGGAGATCCGCCCGTTCGGAGAGAAATGGTGACCGCGGCGCAGAAGTGCGACTAGACTGTCCCCAAGCAGAGCTGAAGCAAAATTCCGGGAGGATATGTACGTGAGGACGGCGATCACCGAACTGTTCGGCATCGAGCACCCCATCATCCAGGGCGGCATGCATTTCGTCGGCTTTGCGGAGCTTGCCGCCGCCGTCTCCAATGCCGGCGGGCTCGGCATCATCACCGGCCTCACGCAGAAAACACCGGAGCTGCTCGCCAAGGAGATCGCGCGTTGCCGCGACATGACCGACAAGCCATTCGGCGTGAACCTCACCTTCCTGCCGGCCTTCTCGGCGCCGCCTTATCCGGAATACATCGCAGCCATCGTCGAGGGCGGCGTCAAGGCGGTGGAGGACCGCGGGCCGCAGCCCGGAGGCCTACATGCCGGCGCTGAAGGCGGCAGGCATCAAGGTGATCCACAAATGCACCTCGGTGCGCCACTCGCTGAAGGCTGAGCGGATCGGCTGCGACGCCGTCAGCGTCGACGGTTTTGAATGCGGCGGCCATCCCGGCGAGGACGACATTCCCAACATGATCCTGCTGCCGCGCGCGGCGGAGGAGTTGAAGATCCCGTTTGTGGCCTCGGGCGGCATGGCCGATGGACGCAGCCTCGTCGCGGCGCTGTCGTTGGGTGCTGCCGGCATGAACATGGGCACGCGTTTCATCGCGACCAAGGAAGCACCTGTCCATCAGAACGTGAAGAACGCGTTGGTCGCGGCGACCGAACTCGACACCCGCCTGATCATGCGGGCCCTGCGCAACACCGAGCGCGTGCTGAAGAATGCGAATGTCGACCGCCTGCTCGAGGTCGAGCGCGAGAAGGGCGCCAAGCTGACCATCGACGACATCCACGACCAGGTCGCGGGTGTCTATCCCAAGGTCATGCTGGACGGGCAGATGGATGCCGGCGCCTGGAGCTGTGGCATGGTCGCAGGCCTTATCCACGACATCCCCTCCTGCAAGGAACTCGTCGATCGCATCATGACCGAGGCGGAACAAATCATCCGCAGCCGGCTTATGGGGTTCCTGGACGGGACGAGTGCAACGCGAAAGGTCGCTTGACATCGCCTAACTTCTTAACCACGGCGGCAGTTGACCGCTGGAATTGCACGCGGCGCCTCCTAGATAGACGCAGATTACTCCTTTAATAATCAATTTCAGGAGGCGTCCGTGGTCCTGAAAAGCGTTCCTTTCGCTGTTGCCGTTGCCCTCGTGCTTGCATGGGGCAGCATCGCACGCGCTGACGACTACAAGCCTGATGAATACCTTGGCCTTGACCTCTCCAAGGCCGTGCTGTCACCGAAGCGGCTCGGACCCGAGACGCATTTTGCTCCAGTCGCGCTAGAGGCGAAGGGCGGCACCGAGGCGCAGGCTCGCGCCGAGCCGGTCGACGTGCCTAAGAAGGTTGCGGCGGAGCGCGTGCACGTCTCCGAGCCGAAGGTGGCGCACGCGAAGAGCGCGCAGCCGCGCGGGGCAGCCCGCACCAAGCTCGCGCATCGTCACGGCAATCCGCTGGACGCACAGGCGATGGACACGCGTATCCAGACCTGGCCGTGTCGTTCCGGTGGCATCTGTAACTGGAAGCGCTGACCAGTTCGAGAACGTCATCCCCGCGTCGTAAAATCGTAGGCGCAGAGTCAAGAAACCGTAAGGGTAGGAGTCAAGGAGCGCAGGCACCTTCCGTCGCGATTCGACGAAGGTTTCCTGAATGGCAACGCTCCGCGCTTCACGCGCATGGACCCGGCGACAGTTCCTGGTCCGCTCCAGCCTCGCCGTCGCCTCGCTCGCAAAGCCGAGCATCAGCCGTGCCGCCGATCGCCCGCAGATCGCGGGCGGCATCCAGTCCGGCGACGTCTCGGACGGCTCTGCCGTGATCTGGGCGCGCGCGGATCGGCCTGCTCGAATGCAGGTGGAATGCTCGACGGTCGAGAGCTTCAAGACCATCATCGCGTCCGCTTCGCGCGACGCTCTGCCCGACGCAGACTTCACCGCAAAACTGCAGCTCGACGATCTGCCGCCCGGGCAGGACGTCTTCTATCGCGTGCGCTTCGACGACATCGCGAGCGGCATTGCCGGCGAAAGCCGCGTTGGCCATTTCCGCACTGCGCCGGCCGAGGGGCAGTCGATCTCGTTCCTGTGGTCAGGCGATGTCGCGGGGCAGGGCTGGGGCATCGATATCGCGCGAGGCGGCTATCGAAGCTATCGCACCATGCTCGACAACCGCCCGGACTTCTTCATCCACTCCGGCGATCACATCTATGCCGACTGCACGATTTCGTCCGAGCAGAAGCTGCCGAATGGCGAGATCTGGCGCAACGTCGTGACCGAGGACAAAGCGCAAGTCGCGCACACGCTGGCGCAGTTCCGCGGCAACTACAAATACAACCATCTCGACGAGCATTTTCGCGCGTTCCATGCGCAAGTGCCGATGTTCGCGCAATGGGACGATCACGAGGTCACCAACGACTGGTCGCCCGCCGGCAGCTATGACGAAGCCGGCTACGAGGACGACGGCACGCCGCGCCTGGTCGCGCGTGCTCGCCGCGCCTTCTTCGACTTCATGCCGATCCGGGACATCGGCGCGCGCCAGGGCCGGGTCTATCGCAAGATCGCCTACGGCCCGCCGCTCGACGTCTTCATGATCGACATGCGCAGCTATCGCGACGAGACCTGGAACAAGGGCAACGATCATCGCGGCTGGATTCTTGGCGCCGAGCAGCTCGCCTGGCTGAAGCGGGAGCTCGCTGCCTCGCGCGCTACCTGGAAGGTGATCGCGGCAGATTTGCCGATCGGGCTGATCAGCCTCGATGCCGTCGCGCTCGGCGACGGCCCGCCCGACCGCCGCGAGCACGAAATCGCCGATCTGCTTGCGTTCATCAAGCGCGCCTGTATCCGCAACATCGTCTGGCTCACCGCCGACATGCACTACACGGCCGCGCACTACTACGATCCGAACAAGGCCCAGTTCAGCGATTTCGAGCCGTTCTGGGAGTTCGTCTCCGGCCCCCTGCATGCAGGCACTTGGGGCCCCGGCGAGCTCGACAATACGTTTGGCCCCGTAGCGATGTACCGGAACGGGTGCAGCGAAACCCAGGGCGAGAACCTCGCGCCCTGCTTCGGCCTGCAGTTCTTCGGCCGCGTCGACATTGACGGCACAAGCGGCGTGATGACGGTGACCTTGAAGGACGTCGACAACCGCGATCTCTGGTCGGTCGATCTCGTGCCGCAGCCGCAGGCGCGCCCGGCTATGGTGGCGCAGCATTCGTAAAGGGACGGGTCATTCTCACCGTCGTCATGGCCGGGCTTGACCCGGCCATCCACGCCTTCCCCTTGTGGTGTCAAGAACGTGGATGCCCGGGACAAGCCCGGGCATGACGGTGAGGAAGCACCTAACCCGATCTTGATTGGCTGCCGCCCGCCTGCCGCGCTACAGTGGGCCACTCCCGCCATCTCTTTTCCATCATCGAAGAGACTGCTCACGCGGCATCGCCGCGCGCATCCGGCGGGCTGAAATGCTCAGGAGCCTGTTCAATGGACAATCTGAAAACACAGGGCATCAGCATGCCCAAGCTCGGCCTCGGCACCTTCCGCATGCAGGGCGACGCCTGCCGCGCTGCGGTCGAGAGCGCGCTGTCGATCGGCTATCGCCACATCGACACCGCCGAGATGTATGCCAACGAGGAAGCCATCGGCGCCGCGCTGGCTGCGGCCTCCGTGCCGCGCGGCGAGCTGCACATCACGACAAAAGTCTGGCACGAGAACCTGGCGCCGGACGCGATCCGCCGCGCCTTCGATGACAGCCTGAAGAAACTGAGGCTCGACCACGTCGATCTCTATCTGGTGCACTGGCCGTCGAAGTCGGCGAACTGGGGCGCGGTGTTCGAGACCTTGATGAAGCTGAAGGAGAAGGGGCGCACGCGAGCGATCGGTGTCGCCAATTTCACCACGGCGCTGCTCAAGGTCGCGGTCGAGGACGTCAAGGCGCCGATCGCCTGCAATCAGATCGAATATCACGCGATGCTGGATCAATCGAAGTTGCTGGCCTATCTCAACTCCAGGTCGATACCGCTTGTCGCCTATTGCCCGCTCGCGCAGGGGCGCGTTGCATCCGATCCGGTGCTCGCCGAGATCGGCGCGAAACACAACGCAAGCGCGGCGCAAGTGGCGCTGAAATGGCTGCTCGACCAGGATGGTGTCGCCGCGATCCCGAAGGCATCGCGCCGCGAGAGCCAGCAGGCCAATCTGGACGCGCTGAAGATCAAGCTGGATGACGCCGACCGCAACAAGATCGCAGCGCTGCCGAAGGACAGGCGTTGCGTCAATCCGGGCTTCGCACCTGCTTGGGATTAAATGTCGACGCACGTGCAACGTTACCCTCTCCCCCTGTGGGCTATGGGATTCCCGGATTTTGTTCTTGGTTAGCAAGAGCATATCCCTCGAGCGTAGCAGCGAGACGGTTCCAGCCGTCTCGCATGGTCTTTG
>NZ_JBEPOT010000017.1:0-200486 GCF_040546905.1 Bradyrhizobium sp. S3.3.6
ATTGGTCGCATCGTCGACACCTACACGCCCGCAGAATCCACAAACTACTTCGTGGCCGCAGGGTACTTGCAACCTGATCGGCTAACGCTCTAGCGCAGCGCCGGAGCCGACCAAATCATGAACAGTGTCACCCATCCATCCGGTCTGTTCTGTTACCAATCCATCCGCTGGACAAAGAACGCAAAGAAATGGCCCCGCGAGGGGCCATTTCCCTGTTTGCGTTG
Source organism: Bradyrhizobium sp. S3.3.6 (assembly GCF_040546905.1). Classification (NCBI taxonomy): domain Bacteria; kingdom Pseudomonadati; phylum Pseudomonadota; class Alphaproteobacteria; order Hyphomicrobiales; family Nitrobacteraceae; genus Bradyrhizobium; species Bradyrhizobium sp. S3.3.6. Next base: position 225 of record NZ_JBEPOT010000017.1, read on the forward strand.
CGCATTAGTCCCAGAGGCGGTGACCGCGCTTGACCACGACGGCACGGTCGTGATGGTGCCAGCCGCGATGCCAGCCATAGTCGCGATGCTCGCGGAATTCAGCGCGGGAGCCGTAAGGGCCGTGATGACCGTGCTTGACGATCACGGTCTCCGCACTTGCCAGCGTCGGCGCCGCAACCGCGAGCGCACCCAGAGCGGCAACGACATAACGAAGCTTCTTCATGAGTCCTCCTCCAACGTAATGCAATTGAGAACGGCGCATACGTGCGAAACGTTCCGGAGCAACGGGAAGAGATTTCTGAATGGATATTCAGGATCAGAACGATCGTTAATCGCAGCGCTGTTGTGGAGGCGTCGTCGCGCTGGTCTTGCCTGGCGGCCTGAGAGAATCTCTTAGGCTCGCTTCTCCACATTGGCGCTGCGGGCCGGTACGCCGAACTCCTTGCGGCAGACTTCGGCCAGCACGGCGACGCCGTCGCGGATCTGCTGATGCGAAGGACTCGCGAAGCACAGCCGCAGGCGTGAGCCTGAGTGGCTCTTGTTGGTCGACCATTCCGGCCCCGGATTGATCGAGACTCCGGCGGCAAGCGCAGCCTGTGAGAGCTTGAGCGTATCGACCTGGTCAGGCAGCTTCACCCAGAGGAAGATGCCGCCCTTGGGCGCCTCGAATTCGGCCGCAGTCCCGAACTGCTCGTTGAGCGCTTCCATCAGCGTGTCGAGCTTGGTGCGCAGCGTTTTCGTCAGTGCCGGCACATGGCTTGCGAAATGCGGCCGGCAATAAGTGGCGAGCACCATCTGCTCCAGCGCGCCGGAGCCGGCGTCGGTCTTCAGCGCCAGCATCCGCGACATCACATCCCAGGGCGCCACAATGAAGCCGACGCGCAATGCCGGCGCGATCGACTTCGAGAACGAGCCGATATGGATCACGCCGCCATTTTTGCTCAAGGCGTGGATCGCGGGCGGTCGCTGCCCGGACCAGACCAGGTCGGCATAGCAATCGTCCTCGAAGACAGGCACGCCATATTCGGTCGACAACCGCAGCAACTCGAGGCGGCGTGTCTCCGGCATGATGCTGCCGGTCGGATTCTGCACGGTCGGAATGGTGTAGATGTATTTCGGCCGGATGCCGCGACCCCTGAGGTCGGCCAGCGTCGAGGCCAGGGCGTCCATGCGCATGCCGTCGTCGTCGAGCGGAATGCCGATGGTGTTGACGCCCAGCCGCGTCAGGCGGTTCAGCGCACCCTGATAGCTCTCCTGTTCGACGATCACGGTGTCGCCGCGCGTCAGCAGCGTATTGTTGACGAGGTCGAGCGCCTGGAGCGAACCGGAGACGATCAGGAGATCGTCGACCGTGCAGCTGATGCCGGCATCGCGCTTCAGCTTTGTCACCAGGAATTCGCGCAGCGGCAAATAGCCCTGCGGGCCGTGGGCCAGCCCGTAGGTGGCGAGCGAGCGGCCCTCGCGTTTCAAGGATTGATTGGCAGCCTCGATCAGATCGTCGAGCGGCAGCTGCTCGGAATCGTTATTGCCGCCGACAAAGCTGTATCTGGCAAGGCCGGTCCAGCGCGCAGCGGGGGCCGGCAGCCCTGCGGGAAACAGGGGCGCGAAATCGAAGCTGGACGTCATGGGAGCGTTCCTCGTTATTTTTATTGAGCGGCCGGCCTGGTGCCGACCGGGCGCCGCGATTTCGATGATGTCATCATGCCAGTGTTTTGCCCGACGCGTCAAATAAAATTCGTAAAATCCGTATCCGTGTCGCGCGGGACCAATAAGCCACTGATTTTGCAGATCCGGCTACTGTGCATGGGGTTGTTTTCGAACTTTTCGATCTGCAGCACTCACTCGAAGCGGCGGCCGTAGCCGCCCTCGATGCGAGCTTCACTTCTTGCCGGCCGTCCGGGTCGGGCGGCCCTGGCTGATGAAAGCGTAATGCGCATTGGCGACGCCGCCAACCATCAAGGCCTCGACCACCGGCTCGGCGATTTCGCCCGTGGCGGCCCAGTCGACGATGAAATTGGCCCCGGTCCCGCCGCGCACATCGTCGGTCGGAATGAAGATCGAGACGGTGGCGAGCGGCTTCACGGCGACCGGCGCCTTCAGATAGCTCTCGACCTGTTTTCCTGCGGTGTCGAAATAGGCGATGCGCCGGACCACCAGCGCTTGCGTCTCGGAGGCGTTGTGGACGCTCAGCGTCACCGAAAAATCGACCCGCAGCTTGCCCTGGCTCATCGCCACGCTGGAATAGGCCGGCACGTAGAAGCCGCCGGAGACCGCGAGCTCCTCCTTTGGCAGCGCCGTGAGCGAATCGGCGAAGGCCTGTTCGAGGTTCACTTTGGGCTGCGCGGCCGCCGGCTCGGCGAAGGCGAGGGGGCATAGCAGCATTGCAGTGGCAAGGCCGGCCCGCATGTGACGAATTGCTCGCTTGCCGCGCTGCAGCCGGTCTCTAGGGTGCGGCAAAACGGACCGATCTGGCATGCACGAGCTCATTCGCGACATCACTCTATGTATCCTGTTTGCCTGGATGCTGGGCCTGCTCGCCCATTTTTCCCGGCAACCGCTGATCCTGGCTTACCTTATCGCCGGCTTCTGCATAGGTCCATTCGGTGCCGGCTGGGTCAAGTCGCAGGAATCGATCAGCGTCATCTCCGAACTCGGCCTGATCTTCATGCTGTTCATGATCGGGCTCGAGATCGACCTGAAGAAGATCGTGCGGGCGGGCAAGGTGATCCTGTTCGCGGCCGGCGGCCAGCTCCTCGGCGGCTGCCTGCTCGGCATCCTGTTCTTCGCAGGCATCGGACTTTCGCTCGGCGGCGGCCATTTCGACGCGCTCTATCTCTGCATTGCCTGCGCGCTCTCCTCAACCGTCATCATCGTCAAGGTGCTCTACGAGAAGCGGGAGCTCGACACCTTGCCCGGCCGCATCACGCTTGGCGTGCTGGTGCTTCAGGACATCTTTGCCATCCTGTTCCTGGCGGTGCAGCCGAGTCTCGCAAACCTGCAAGTCGGCGTCATCCTGCTGTCGATCGGTCGCGTCGCAGTGCTGGTCACGGCCGCGCTGCTGGTCAGCCGCTATGTGCTGCCGCGGCTGTTCCACCAGATCGCCCGCCGGCCCGAGCTGATCCTGCTCGGGGCGCTGGCCTGGTGCTTCCTCGTCGCCGAGACCGCCGAGCAGCTCTCGCTTTCGCGCGAGATGGGCGCGCTGATCGCCGGCGTCTCGCTCTCGACCTTTCCTTACGCGCTCGACGTCACAGCCAAGGTCACGACGCTCCGCGACTTCTTCATCACGCTGTTCTTCGTGGCGCTTGGCATGACCATTCCCGTGCCCGGCCTCTCGGTGATTGGGCTGGCCTTGATGATTGCCGCGTTCACGGTGGTGAGCCGCCTCGTCACCACCTTCACGCCGCTCTATCTGATGAAGCAGGGTCTGCGCGCGAGCCTGCTGCCCGCGATCAATCTGGCGCAGATCTCCGAGTTCTCGCTGGTGGTGATCCAGACTGGCGTCGGCGACAATCACATCGCAGCCGAGACGGCGAATGCAGCCTCGTTCGCCTTCGTGGTGCTGGCCGTGCTCTCGACCTTCGTCATGACCCGCAGCGACGAGATCACCCGCTGGGCCATCGGCCCACTCAAGCGGATCGGCTTGCGCGACCTCGACTACGGCAACGGCCACGCCGAGGAGGCGGGCGAAGGCGGCCACGGCGAGGCGCGCCGCATCGTCATTCTCGGCTTTTTCCGCAGCGCGAGCGCCCTGCTGGCCGAGATCGAACGGCAGGCGCCGGTGCTGCTGGAGCAGATCACGGTGATCGACTTCAACCCCAATGTGTACCAGACCCTGCTTTCGCGCGGCCTGCACGTGATCTATGGCGACATCAGCAGCGCCGACACGCTGCTCCATGCCGGGATCGGCAAGTCCGAGATGATTATCCTCAGCGTGCCGGACGCGCTGCTGAAGGGCGCCAGCAACGAGAAGCTGGTTCGCCACGTCCGCACCCTCAACCCCAAGGCCCTGATCGTCGCCACCGCCGATCTCCTGTCCGACGTCGGCGAGCTCTATGCGGCTGGCGCCAGCTATGTCACCGTGACCCGGCTCAGCGACGCTCATGAATTGTTTACGGTGATCGAGGCGGCCCAGGCCGGCCTGTTGGCCGACAAGCGCGCCGAGCTCGATGCTCGGCTCGGCGAGCGGCGCGAAGTGCTACCCTGACAGCGTCCGCCCGTCTTCCGTCGGGGCCGGGCGCGCCTATATCCCTGGTATCTTCGGTGCAAGCCTCGTTAGCAGGCTGGCCTCCGGACATATGCGGTTGCATCCAGGACACTAGCGCTTGGGCCCAAGTCCAGCTAAGGCGTCCGGCTAAGCCTCCGGCCCATAACCGATAGAGATTGGGACATGCCCGATACCGTTCAGGAAGTTTTGCAGGCCTTTGCCCGGGGCGAGCTCGTCGTCGTGACCGACGACGAGGATCGTGAGGGCGAGGGCGATCTGATCGTCGCCGCCTCGTTCTGCACAGCGGAAAAAATGGCCTTCATCATCCGCCACACCTCCGGCATCGTCTGCGCGCCAATCACCACCGAGGACGCGCGGCGGCTGCGGCTCGATCCGATGGTCGCTCACAACGATTCCGCCCACACCACAGCCTTCACGGTCTCGATCGACTACAAGCCCGACGGCGGCACCGGCATCTCGGCCGAGGAGCGCGCCTCTTGCTGTCGTGCGCTGTCCAATCCCAATGCCGGAGCCAACGACTTCGCCCGTCCGGGCCACATCTTCCCGCTGATCGCCAAGGATGGTGGCGTGCTGCTGCGCTCCGGCCATACCGAGGCCGCGGTCGATCTCTGCAAGCTCTCGGGCCTGCCGCCGGTCGGCGTCATCAGCGAATTGATGAACGACGACGGCAGCGTGATGAAGGGCGAACAGGTCGCCCGCTTCGCCGCCCAGCACAAGCTGAAGCACGTCACCATTGCCGACATGATCGCCTATCGCCAGGCGCGCGAAAAGCTGATCGAGCGGGTCTCGACCTTCACCACCGAAAGCCCGATCGGGCCGCTCCAGGGCTATGCCTACCGTTCGCCGTTCGATTCCATCGCCCATGTGGCCTTCGTCTACAATGGCGTCGGCGACGGCAAGAACGTGCTGACGCGCTTTCACAAGCCGAACATCGTCAAGGACACCTTTACCGGCCACAAGCGCATGGCGGCGGTGCTCGAGCACTTCAAGAAGTCCGGCCGCGGCGTGCTGGTTTATCTGCGCGACGGCGCGGCCGGCGTCCCCGTGGCCCCGCTACCCGATGAGAGCGCGACTGAGGCCGATCGCAACCGCCAGTGGCGCGAAGTCGGCGTCGGAGCGCAGATCCTGCGCGATCTCGGCGTCACCTCGATCCGTCATCTCACCTCGTCGGTGCATGACTACAAGGGCCTCTCGGGCTTCGGCATCGAGATCGTCGCCAACGAGCAGCTTGAAAGCTAGCGCTGTCATTCCGGGAGGCGCGACACGCATCCCCGGGATTCACGCAGACCCGTATTTCTGCAACGCAATTGCACTTGTTGCCGCGGCGCACTAGTTTGTCCGGCAATTTTTAGACGGAACCAGACCGAAAGGACGTTTCATGAGCGTGCGCCCTCAGACCAAGGACAAGCCGGCTGCGGCTTCCTTCCAGTGGGACGATCCGTTCCTGCTCGATGAGCAACTGACCGAAGACGAGCGCATGGTGCGTGACACCGCCCGCGCCTACGCCCAGGACAAGCTGCTGCCGCGCATCACCAAGGCCTATCTCGAAGAGACGACCGACCGCGAGATATTCAACGAGATGGGCGAGCTCGGCCTGATCGGCATCACGCTGCCGGAGGAATATGGCTGCGCCAACGCGAGCTACGTGGCTTATGGCCTCGTCGCGCGCGAGATCGAGCGGGTCGATTCCGGCTATCGTTCGATGAATTCGGTGCAGTCCTCCCTGGTGATGTACCCGATCTACGCCTATGGCGACGAGAACCAGCGCAAGAAGTACCTGCCGAAGCTCGCCAGCGGCGAGTGGGTCGGCTGCTTCGGCCTGACCGAGCCCGATGCCGGCTCCGACCCCGGCGGCATGAAGACCCGCGCCGAGAAGGTCTCCGACGGCTATCGCCTGACCGGCAGCAAGATGTGGATTTCGAACGCGCCGATCGCCGACGTGTTCGTGATCTGGGCCAAATCGGCCGAGCACGACAACCAAATCCGTGGCTTCGTGCTGGAGAAGGGCATGAAGGGCCTCTCTGCGCCGAAGATCGGAAGCAAGCTCAGCTTGCGCGCTTCCATCACCGGCGAGGTCGTGATGGACGGCGTCGTGGTGCCGGAAAGCGCGCTGCTGCCCAACGTCTCCGGCCTGAAGGGTCCGTTCGGCTGCCTCAACCGCGCCCGCTACGGCATCTCCTGGGGCGCGCTCGGCGCCGCCGAGGATTGCATGCATCGCGCCCGCCAGTACACGCTCGACCGCAAGCAGTTCGGCAAGCCGCTCGCCGCGACCCAGCTGGTGCAGAAGAAGCTCGCCGACATGGAAACCGAGATCGCGCTCGGCCTCCAGGGATCGTTGCGCGTCGGTCGCCTGATGGACGAGGGCAAATTCGCGCCCGAGATGATCTCGATCATGAAGCGCAACAATTGCGGCAAGGCCCTCGACATCGCTCGCGTCGCCCGCGACATGCACGGCGGCAACGGTATCTCGGCCGAGTACCACGTGATGCGTCATGTCCATAACCTCGAGACGGTCAACACCTACGAGGGCACCCACGACGTCCACGCCCTGATCCTGGGTCGCGCGATCACGGGCATTCAGGCGTTTTTCTGAGCGCCCTGTATTCCGTGGCGGTTGCCTTGCTCCGCTGTCATCGTCCGCGAAAGCGGACGATCCAGTATCCCAGGGACCTCGCCTTCGCCTCGGGCGCCGCGGCGTACTGGATACCCCGCTTTCGCGGGGTATGACGAGAGTATGGGGGTACGTACAGGAAGTGCCATGTCCGACAACGACGATGTTCCGTTCAACCGCAACTTTCCGCTTAAAGCCGGTGTCGTCGAGGAAGTCCGCCCCGGCGTGCGGCGGGTGCTCTGTAACAATCCGAGCCCGTTCACCTTCACCGGTACCGTCAGCTACATCGTAGGCACCGGCAACGTCGCGATCATTGATCCCGGTCCCGACGATGAGGCTCATGCGGCTGCGCTGCTCGACGCCGTGCGCGGCGAGACGGTGAGCCATATCTTCGTCACCCACACCCACCGCGACCACTCGCCCAATACACCGCGCGTCAAGCAGGCAACCGGGGCGCCGGTTTATGCCGAGGGCCCGCACCGCGCCTCGCGCCCGCGCTTCGAGAGCGAGAAGCACAATCCGGAATCCGGCTCCGATCGCGACTTCGTCCCCGATATCAGGATCGCCCACGGTGACGTCGTCGAAGGCGCCGGCTGGCGGCTCGAGGCCGTGGCGACGCCCGGCCATACGGCCAACCATCTCGCCTTCGCCTGGCCCGAGCGAAAGTTCAACTTCGTCGGCGATCACGTCATGGGCTGGTCGACTTCGATCGTGGCGCCGCCCGACGGCTCGATGATCGACTACATGGCGTCGCTCGACCGGCTCGCTGCGCGCGAGGAGGATCTGTATTTCTCCGGCCACGGTCCGGAGATCCCGGAGGGCCAGCGCTACGTGCGTTTCCTGATCCGCCACCGCAAGGCGCGCGAGGCCTCGATCCTGCACCGCCTCGCCAAGGGCGAGACGGATATCCCGACCATGGTGCGCGCGATCTATATCGGCATCGATCCGCGGCTGACGACGGCCGCCGGCTATTCCGTGCTGGCGCATCTGGAGGACCTCGTCGCACGCGGCATTGTCGCGACGGACGGCGATCCCGTGATCGGCGGGACGTATCGGATGGCCTAAGGGCGGATAGCGAATGGCGAGTAGCAAATAGGCAGCCGTCCCATTCGCTATTCGCTACTCCCCATTCGCCGATCTCACTTCTTCACCGTCTTCGCCGGCGCCTTCGGCGGCGCGACCGGGGTCTTCTTCACCGGCTTCAGCGCGTCGGCGTCGGCTGCGGTGTTGAGGTCGTCGATGAATTTCGTCACGCGCGCGGCGTTGCTGCCGAGATCGCTCTCGAAATAGCGCGAGGCGGAGCGGATATCGACGCGTGAATCGTCGCCGTCAGGCACGACCCTGATCGAGACGTCCTCGCGAAAGCCCATGATCGGCGTGCGCGCCACCGCCTCGATGCGGCCCATGCGCCGCGGCGGCTGCGGCTCGCGTTCGTCGATAACGGTCCATTTGCGCTTGATGACGAGCTGGCGCGCGATCGCATAGGCGCGGTCAACGGGGATCTCGAGCTCGATCGGCTCGATGTCGGGATAGAACTGGCGCTGCTGCTCGGCCGAATAGAGACCGGCATAAACGGCGGTGTTGGTGCCATCGCCGGTGCGCAGGCGCGACAGCGCGTCGAAGCGCGGCGGGTCGATCGGGTCGGTGGTGATGTCGTGGATCGGCGGCAGCTTGCGGTACAGCAGAGCTTGATACGCGGGATAGGCGAGGATCGCCCCGTCGATCAGGAAGGCGAGCAGGATGCGCGCCATGCCGCGCGAGCCGTTCTGCCAGATCGCGGCAAAGCCGGCGAGGCCGAACAGGATGGAAAGCCCGGCAATCGCGAGGCCGCCGAAGAACGTGGCCAGCGCCGGCTTCATCTCCAGGAAGTCGAAACGGACGATGATGGTCGACACCACCACCGTCACCACCGCGAACACGGCCAGATTGCGCGCCCAGCTCGCGAGGCTGGACACGGGCTCCGACTGATAGGGAGCGGAAAACCTGCGGGCCATCGGGTGAGCTCTGCCGGGGTCTTGGGGCTTGCCGGCCGATTTGGCGCGACGTCGAGCCGTTGAGACCACGGCCCGGTGGCAAATTCAAGAGTTCCGCAGGCTCTTGCATGGTCGTGCCCGGGCTTGACCCGACCATCCACGCCTTTCTTGCCGCCTGGACGTCGACGCCCGGGGAAAAGCCCGGGCATGACGGTGATCGCGATTTACGCCGCCGCGTTCGGGAAGCGATAGTCCTTGAACTGGTCGCGCAGCGCGGTCTTCAGGATCTTGCCGGTCGCGGTATGCGGGATGCCGTCGACGAACGCGACGTCGTCCGGCATCCACCATTTGGCGATCTTGCCGTCCATGTACTTCAGGATGTCGTCACGCGTGGCCTGCTGGCCCTGCTTGAGCTGCACGATCAGCAGCGGCCGCTCGTCCCATTTGGGGTGGAAGACGCCGATCACCGCAGCCTCCGCCACGGCCGGGTGGCCGACCGCGAGGTTCTCGAGGTCGATCGAGGAGATCCACTCGCCGCCGGACTTGATCACGTCCTTGGAACGGTCGGTGATCCGCATATAGCCGCCCTCGTCGATGGTCGCGACGTCGCCGGTGTCGAAGAAGCCTTCCTCGTCGAGGATGTTGGCATCGAGACGGAAGTAGGCCTTGGCCACCGCCGGGCCCGAGACTTTGAGGCGGCCAAAGGTCTTGCCGTCCCAAGGCAGTTCCTTGCCGGCATCATCGGTGATCTTCATTTCGACCGCGAAGGGCGCATAGCCCTGCATCTGAAGCACGTCGAGCCGCGCATCGCCGATCGCGTTGTGGAACGGTGGCTTCAGCGCCGAGACGCTGCCGATCGGGCTCATCTCGGTCATGCCCCAGGCGTGACGGACGTTCGAGCCCATGTCGAGGAAGGCCTTGATCATCGAGCGCGGCATCGCCGAGCCGCCGCAGATCACCATCTTCAGGTCCGGCAGCTTCAGATTATTGGCGGTCATGTGCTGGAGCAGCATCAGCCACACCGTCGGCACGCCGGCGGTGTGCGTCACCTTCTCGGTGGAGAGCAGCTCGTAGACCGAGGCGCCGTCGAGCTTGGGCCCGGGCATCACCAGCTTGGTGCCCTGCGAGGGCGCGGAGAAGGCGATGCCCCAGCTGTTGGCATGGAACAGCGGAACCACCGGCAGCATCGTCTCAGAGGCACTGGTGCCGAGCGCGTCGACATTGTTGGCCATCAGCGCGTGCAGCACGTTGGAGCGATGCGAATACAGCACGCCCTTCGGATCGCCGGTCGTGCCAGACGTGTAACACATTGCGGCCGCCGTGTTCTCGTCAAAGTCCTTCCATTTGAATTTGCCGTCGGCCTCGGCGATCCAGTCCTCGTAGGCCACGACGTTCTTCAACGTGGTCTGCGGCATATGCGCCTTGTCGGTGAGGATAACGTAGCGCTCGACGCTCGGCAGCTTGTCGGCGAGCTTCTCGACGACCGGCACAAAGGTGAGGTCGACCATCACGATGCGATCCTGCGCATGGTTGATGATCCAGGCGATCTGCTCGGGGAAAAGCCGGGGATTGACGGTATGGCAGATGGCGCCGATGCCCATGATGCCGTACCAGACCTCGAGGTGGCGCCAGGTGTTCCAGGCGATCGTGGCGACGCGGTCGCCGAGCTTGATGCCGTCGCGCTCCAGCACCTGCGAGACCTTGAGCGCGCGCTTGTGGATTTCGGCGTAGGTGGTGCGATGGATCGGTCCCTCGACCGATCGCGTTACGACCTCCTGCTTGCCATGAATCCTGGCGGCGTGTTCGATGATCCGGTGGCAGAGCAGGGGCCAATCTTGCATCAAGCCGAGCATTCAGGCGTTCCTCCGAGAAGTCGCTGGGCGCGTTTTCGCTCTCAGCGCAGGGCCAAAGAATTGTCATGAGTTTTAGCCTGCCGGACTTTCGCCGCAAATGGTCTTGTCGCGGCAATATGTCCGCCCGCGCGGCAATGGTTACCGCCGCGCTCGGGCTAACGCTTGTGCTCGCGGATCGGGCGGAGGCGCGAAACTATGCTGCGCCGCTCGATATCTTTGGTTTTGGTACACCTCGGCCGCGCCGGAGCGTCCATTCCGCCAAGATACCGCTACCAAAGCCTCGTCCCGCGGAGGCACCCAAAGCGACGGACGAGGCCGCGCCGGAGGCCGACGGCAAGCCTTCCCCGGATAAACCCACCAAACCGGCCGAGGCCGCGCCGCCACCCGAGAAGCAGCTCTCGGCCTGCCGTATTGCGCTGACCGAGGAGATCGCGGTCGCGCCGTCCATTCCCGATATCCATGGCCCCGGCGCCTGCGGCGGCGAGGATCTGGTGCGGCTGGAAGCGATCGTGCTGCCGGACAAGCGCAAGGTCGCAGTCAAGCCGGCGGCAATCCTCCGCTGCACCATGGCATCAGCGATCGCCGATTGGGTCCGCGCCGACATGGTGCCGCTGGCCGCGAGCCTCGGCTCGACCATCACCGACCTCGACAATTTCGACAGTTTTGAGTGTCGCGGTCGCAACCGCATCGTCGGCGCGATGCTGTCCGAGCACGGCAAGGCCAACGCGCTCGACGTGCGCTCGCTCAAGCTTGCCGACGGCCAGTCGATCGGCCTGACCGACCGCACGCTGTCGCGCGACGTGCGCGAGCGCGTGCTGCATTCGGTCTGCTCGCGCTTTTCCACGGTGCTCGGCCCGGGCTCGGACTGGTACCACGAGGACCACATCCACCTCGATCTCGCGCAGCGGCGCAACGACTACCGGATCTGCCAGTGGAACGTCTGGGACCCCTTGCCCCAGGTCGCGCCTCAGCTGCCGGCCGAGCGCCCCGAGGAGGCTCCGCCACGCGAGGTCGCGGCCAAGTCTGAGGGTACCAAGGATGGCGTCAAGGATGAGGCTGACGATCAGGAGAGCGCGAAACCTGCCGCGCCGCCGGACAAGCCGGCAGCCGACTCCGGCAAGAGCAAGCCGCCAACAAAAAAGCGCCGGTAAAACCGGCGCTTTTCAAAAACCCTCAGATCACGCGGAGATCAATTAGTTGCTGGTCTGATAACCGCCGCCCTGGAGCGCGAGCCGCGAGTTGTACGGCGAGTCGCCGTGCTTCGGCTCGAGCACCACGACGATGGTGCCGATCTTGACGCGGCTGTAGAGGTCGATTGCGTCCTCGTTGGTCAGGCGGATACAGCCCGACGAGATCGAAGCGCCGATATATTCAGGCTGGTTGGTGCCGTGAATGCGGAACAGCGTGTCCTTACCACCCGAGTAGAGGTACATGGCGCGCGAGCCCATCGGATTGTCCGGGCCCGGAGCGACGAAGGTCGGTACGCCAAGGCGCGAGATCTCGCCGGGCGTCGGGTGCCAGGCCGGCCATTCCGTCATGCTGCCGACCTTGGCGATGCCGGACCAAGCCATGGCCTCTTCGCCGACGGTGATGCCGTAGCGGATCGCCTTGCCGCCATCCATCACGTAATAGAGGTAATGGTTGTCGGAATCGACCACGATCGAGCCCGGCGACTCCTTGCGGTGATAGTCGACGATGGCGCGACGGAACGGCTCTGCCACCGGCGTATTCTCGTACCGGATCTTGGCGAGGAGTTCCTTGTCCTTCGGCTTGAAATTCTGCGTGTTGGTGGCTTCGAAATGCGTGGCCTGCATGCAGCCCGATAGCATGAAGCCGGCAGCCAATATTCCCAACATAACTCTCAGCGACGACATGGTTTGGTTCCAATCGAACAATACCGCGCAGGTCCTGAGCGTAGTACCCAAGGCCTTCGACTCCGTTGATTTCATTATCGTTGAAATCTGCCACAATTCCAGCGTTTAGGGGCTTTTCCCGCGCTGCGAGACCCAACCTGTGGCTTTTTTGCCGCAAGTTTTGCGCCCTTGGGCCGGTTTTTGGGCAGGAAATGCCGAATTGTCGATTCCGTGCCACGGTTGAGCCGCGTCGGCGCCACAAATGCAAACGCTCCGTTAATGTGCTTGTCATCATGAACTTGTCAGAATCGCGCTAAGCGCCGTCAATCTGTCGCAGGCTTCGCTGGAGTTGTTGATGTTTTCTGTGTTCGTTCCGACCGACTCCTCCCTGAAGAAGGCCGTTGTCGATGACCTCGCGGCGGTACCGGAGCACGCGGTGTGGATCGATCTGGTCAATCCGACCGCAGCCGAGGACAAGGCCGTCGAGAAGCTGTCCGGGATCGCGATCCCCACCCGGGAGGACATGCAGGAGATCGAGATCTCCAGCCGCCTCTATATCGAGAACAGCGCCCGCTACATGACCGCGACGCTGATGTGTCACTCCGATACCGACATGCCCCGGACCACGGCAGTGACCTTCATCCTCGGCGACCATCGCCTGGTCACGGTGCGCTACGATCAGCCCAAGCCGTTCGCCCTGGTCGAGGCCAAGCTGGCGCGGTCCTGCACCCCGGGGATCACCGGCGAGATGGTGCTGATGGAACTGCTGGATGCCGTCATCGACCGCTGCGCCGACATCCTGGAACGCTGCGGCGCCGAGATCGACCAGGTCTCGCACGACATCTTCGAGCCCGAGAGCGAGCGTCACGGCCACGCCAAGCAATATTCGCAGATCCTGATCTCGATCGGCCGCAAGGGCGATTTGACCTCCAAGGTACGCGAGAGCCTGGTGTCGATCGGCCGCGTCGTCACGTTCCTGTCCGCGGTGGTGGAGGGCGTGAAATGGTCAAAGGACATGCGCGAGCAGCTCAAGACCATGCAGCGCGACGTCGTCTCGTTGACCGACCACGCCTCCTATCTTTCCAGCAAGATCACCTTCGTGCTCGACGCCATGCTCGGTGTCGTCAATCTCGAGCAGAACAACATCATCAAGCTGTTTTCGGTCATGGCCGTTGTCCTGATGCCGCCGACGCTGATCGCCTCGATCTACGGCATGAACTTCAAGTCGATGCCGGAACTCGAATGGACGCACGGCTATCCGTTTGCGCTGGTGCTGATGCTGTTCGCAGCGATCGTTCCGTACTGGATCTTCAAGTGGAAGAAGTGGCTCTGAGCCGGCCTGCGCTCCGAAAATAGTGACCGAGACCTTACGCCGGTCGTAGAGACAGGGCTGATGGTGTCGCAGAATAGAGCGTCATTGCGGCTATGCGGTGATGCGTGTGCTGTGCCCCAATTCCTCCGGTAAAATTTGAGCAGTGGGCTGAACGTTTGCGCGAAACTTGTCTGCGATAAGCAACGGGTTAGCCGCGAGGAACAGCCATGGTTGAAAAACAGATAACGACGCCCCGCAACGTCATCGACCTGACGAGCTATCGTCAGGCTGTGGCGAGCGGCAAGGCGCCGTCGTTGTCGGCACGCATGTGCCGGCACTGTGGTGCTCCGCTGCTCGATGGCGAGAACGATGACGATTGCTCGACTGCATTCAACGCAGCCGCCGCTCCGCGGCTGCGCGAACGGTCGCGTCGGATTCGCCTGGATTGAGGAGTGGAAGGAAGGGCGGGCGATCCAGTCTTGCGGCGGCGTTGTCTGGATCGCCTGGCTTCCCGCCTTTCGCGGCAAATCAGCGCTTCACGATTTGCGCCGTCGAGACGATGGTCTCGGCGATCGCGCCGTCGCGGCTGAACGATGCCAGATGGCTCTCGACGTCGTGCAACATCGCTTCGACGTTGTCGCCCAACGCTTCCGGAGAGGACGACGAATAGGTGAGGGTGCGTTGCGCCAGGTCCTGCATGCTGACCATGTGGCGGGTCTCGACCGTGACGAGCTCGGTGGGTGCAAAGGCGCTGCCGCGGAAGAAAGCGGGAAGGTCGCGATGGGTCCGCGTGCCCCGGCCGGCTGCCTCCCAGAGATTCGCGGGTGACCAGCGGCGGCGGATCTCGTTGTAGCCATCAAGCCATGGGTTGCGGCCGTCGGTGACCGAGAACGAGGCGCAGATCACGATCGCGCCGTCGCGCGCGACCAGTCCATCCAGCCGCGCGAGCGTCGCGTCGCGATCCATCCAATGTAGCGCGCGGCCGATCGTGACGATGTCGAACGTGCCGATCTCGGAGGCGAGCGTCTCGGCCTTGCCTGCGATCAGCGTGAGCTCTTGCCCTGCGCGCGCCGCCGCTTGTCGCGCAGCCTCGAGCATCGCGATTTCAGGGTCGACGCCGACGATACGGCCGACATTGGGTGCGAAGCCCAGCGCGAGCAACCCGGGGCCGGTGCCCAGATCGATCAAGGCGCATCGTTCGGAGAGGCCGAGCTTCTGCGCGACGCTGCGAAAGAACGCGCCCGGGTAGGGCGGCCGCAAGTGCTCGTAAGTTGACGCCGTGCTCGCAAACCGGCCCATGCGTCACCCGGCCTAGACGTGCTGGCCGCCGTTGATGTGGATCTCGGCGCCGTTGACGTAAGAACTGGTCTCCGTGCACAGCACGTAGATGATCTTGGCGACCTCGTCCGGTGTGCCGAGGCGATGCATCGGAATCTGCTGCTCGACGATCTTCTCGGTGCCCGGCGACAGGATCGAGGTGTCGATCTCGCCCGGCGCGATCGCGTTGACGCGCACGCCGACGCGGCCGAAGTCCGAGGCCATCTCGCGCGTCAGGGACGCGAGTGCGGCCTTGGAGGTTGCGTACGCCGCGCCTGCGAAGGGATGCACGCGCGAGCCCGCGATAGAGGTGACGTTCACGACCGAGCCCCTGGCCGCCTTCAATTCCTCGATCAAGCCCCGCGCGATCATGATCGGCGCGAAGAAGTTGACGTGGAAGACGTGCGTCCAGGTGTCGAGGTCGGTGTCGACCGAACCGAGCCTGGAGCCGCCGGGACCTTTCGGCGAGATCGCGGCGTTGTTGACCAGCGCGTGGAGCATGCCGCCCTCGAGGCGGTCGCGGATGTCGGAGATCGCGCGCGTGGTGTCCTGGGGATTGCCGAGATCGACCTGGATGTGGTCCTCGGGGCCCGCATCCCACGGGCAATCTTCGGGGAAGGGATGCCGCGAGCAGGTGATGACGCGCCATCCCGCCGACGAGAAGCGGATCACGGTGGCGTGGCCGATACCGCGGCTAGCTCCGGTCAGAAGCAGCGTGCGGCGCGGCGCATTGGACGAATGCGGCATGGACATCTTTCAGGTCGGCCCAAGATTCGAGACAAGATTCGAGACAAGGCTCAAGGATACATCCGCGTCTTGGACCACTTCTGGCCGGCCGCGTCACGGCGAAATTCGATGCGGTCATGCAGACGGAATGGGCGATCGTGCCAGAACTCGATGCGCACCGGCGTGACGCGCCAGCCGCTCCAACCCGGTGGCCGCGGCACTTCGCCGATGACATGCTTGGCGGCGACCGTGGCGATGGCCCGCTCGAAGGCGAAGCGGCTCTCCAGCTCTTGCGACTGCTTGCTGGCCCAGGCGCCGATCTGCGCCTGCTTCGGTCGCGTCGCGAAATAGGCGTCGGCCTCGGCATCGGTCACCGGCGTCACGTTGCCGCGGATGCGGACCTGACGGCGCAGCGACTTCCAGTGAAAAAGTAAAGCCGCCTTAGGATTTGCGGCGAGTTCGCGGCCTTTTTGGCTTGCGATGTGACTGTAGAAGACAAAACCTTCGGTATCGAAGCCCTTCATCAGCACCATGCGCACGTCGGGCAGGCCGTCGGGATCGACGGTTGCGAGCGCCATGGCGTTCGGATCGTTCGGCTCGCTCTTGATCGCCTCGTTCAGCCAGGCTTCGAACAGCGCAAAAGGCTCGTCGGCGGCGGTGAAATCACCGGATGTTAAGGGTGTCTGGTGTTTCATCGAGGTCGTGTCGGTCATGTCTGGAGTCCGAATTGCGTCCCGCGGCCCAAAGCGCGCTGTTGTCTGCTACTGCCCTATATAGGGCATGGGGACGCGTTGGCCTATCGGCGATGCGGCCGTCGGGCCTTGCCATGACGATGATTTTGATCGGGCTCGGCGCCGGCGGCTGCAGTCTGCCCCGAACTGACACCAATGCCTACGCCAAGGCCGACGACAACGACCTCACCGGCTCGATCGCACGGCCGGCCAAGGACGCCCCTCCGACCGAGACCGATCTCGCCTTCGCCCGCAACGCAGCCTCCGACGTGTTGAGCAAGGGCGACAAGGATGCATCCCAGCACTGGGAGAATCCTGAAACCGGCGCGCGCGGCTCGGTGACGCCGATCGCGCAATCCTACGCCGCCGAGGACGGCCGCAAGTGCCGCGATTTCCTGGCGAGCTACGTCAACGGGACGACCGAAAGCTGGCTCCAGGGTGCCGGCTGCCAAAGCAGCCGTGGCCGTTGGGAGATTCATACGCTAAAGCCGTGGCGGAGCTGAGCATGATCCGGAAAAGTGGAGGCCGGTTTTCCGATAAGATCATGCTCCAGACTTAGAGATTCGGCTCGACTGACTAGTTGCAAAAATGCCACTCGCCCCCACATGTGGCTCAGATGGGGGCGGGCAGCCCTTTCGACATTTCGTATTCCCAAGAGGAGACGTGACGGATGCGCGACCCCTATGAGGTCTTGGGGGTGCCGCGGAGCGCTAGCGCTGCCGCGATCAAGAGCGCCTATCGCAAGCTGGCCAAGAAGCATCATCCCGACAGCAACAAGGATGATCCCAAGGCCGCCGAGCGCTTCTCCGAGATCAATTCGGCCAACGAGATCATCGGCGACGAAGACAAGCGCAAGCAGTTCGACCGCGGCGAGATCGATGCCGAGGGCAAACCGCGCTTCCAGGGCTTTCCGGGCGGCGGCGGGCCGCGCGGTCGCGCAGGTCCCGGCGGGTTCGAGAGCTACAATTTCCGTGGCGGCGGGGCAGGCCCCGGCCAAGGCGCGGGCGCGTTCGAGGACATCCTCAACAGCATGTTCGGCGGCGGGATGCGCGGTGCGCGCCCCGGGGCCGGCGGCGGTGCCCAGTTCGAATTCGACACCGGCGGGATCGGGCTCGATCTCGACGTCAACGTCGCCATGTCCGTCTCGCTGGAAGAATCGGTCAAGGGTGGCGAGAAGCGCGTCCGGCTGCCGAATGGCAAGGAACTCAACGTCAAGATTCCGGCGGGCGTCGTCGAGGGTCAGCAGATCCGGCTGCGCGGCCAGGGCGAGACCGCCCAAGGCCATCCGCCCGGCGATCTCCTGATCACCATCAGCATCGCCCCGCACCCGTTCTTCAAGATCGAGGGTGCCGACCTCAGGATCGACCTGCCGGTCACGCTCTACGAAGCTGTGCTCGGCGGCAAGGTCCGCGTGCCCACACTCGGCAATGCCGTGGAACTGTCGGTCCCGAAAAACACCTCCAGCGGCCGGACCTTCCGACTCAAAGGTAAGGGCCTGCCGAAATCTGGCGGAACCGGGGATCTCTTCGTTACCATCAGGATTATGCTACCGGACGGGAACGACGCCGAGCTTGAAGCATTGATGGAGAAGTGGCGGGACCAACACCCCTACAATCCACGTAGCGGGCTTGGTTAGGGCGAGATCCAACCGGAGGGGTTCTCCTACGGTCTAGCGCATCTTCCAGCAGATGATGCTCATCATACGCCTGAGGCGCGGTAGCGCTTCTCGGCTCGTATGCTCGACGTGTCGGATGTCCGGCGGGGCAGCCGATAAAAAGGTGCGGCCTCGAGAGGGGGACCAGCGCGGTACCAAAAACCCCAATCGAGGCCGCCCGCGTCGATCGGCGGATCGAACGCTGCTCATATTCGCGTGAACACCCGGTGCGATAATGAGACGCACACATGTCTTGATTCGAAATTTTCAATGACGGAATCGAGGCACGGCGCGGTTTGAAGGACGCCCAAGCGAAGCTTGAGATATGGCGGGTTGTTCAGCCGCCGGTTTTCTCGGCTTGGTCGTACACCGCCTGCGCCACCTTGGTCAGGCGATCGCGGTCGGCGCCGCCGCCGCTGACGACGTAGCCGACGCCGCGCTCGGCCCAGAACAGCGCGCCATCCTTGTCCGCCTTGGCGTAACGCATCTGCGTTGCGCCGGTTTCGGTCTTGGCGGTGTAGATCGTGTAGCGCTCGCCCGAGGCGCCCTCATACATCAGGAAGGACGCCGGCCCGTTCGACCCCGGCAGCAGCCGGCCGCCGACGAGCTTCAGCCCGCTCCCCTCCAGATTGGGGGCGAACACGGTCCAGCCGCAGCGCCGGGTCAGCCAGGCCTGGAGGTGGTCGCGCTCGTTGCCGCCGACCTCGACGGGATGGCGGACCTCGACGACATAAAGGCGGTGGGCATCGAGCGCATCCGCCGTAAAGCTCTGGAAGGTCGAGGGCGCGTTGGCGGCGCCATGCGCCACCCAGCCGGCCGCGCCGCCGGCGATGAAGGCAACCAGCGTAGCGGCGACCGCGCCGTAGAGCCATTGCCGCGGACGGCGCTCCAGCCGCTCGAGCTCCAGCCGGACCGGCACCGGCTCCTGGGCGACGTTGTCGTAGCGAGCATGCAGCATCTCGGCCATGGCGCGCCAGGATTGCACCCGCTCGGCATCCTCAGGATGTGCGGCAAGCCAGGCCTCGACGTCGGCGCGGCGCTCGGTCGGCAACTCGCCATCGACAAAGGCGTGTAGCTCGTCTTCGGTTACGGGAATATTGCGGTCGTTCATATCGGTCGTCTCTGGCTCTGCGGCCCAAAATATCTGACGTGGTTCAACTGCGCTGCTTCTCTCTCCGTGCAGCGGACGTGGCATGCGCGATGCATCAATCCTGCCATCATTTCACCCGCCTGAGCGCCGGGCGCTCGCCCTCCAGCGACGCTTTAACGTGTGCGCGGGCGCGTGCCAGGCGGGACATGACGGTGCCGATCGGCACGCCCTGGATGTCGGCGACCTCGCGGTAGCTCATGCCCTCCAGCATTACCAGGAGCAGCACCGAGCGTTGCTCCTCGACCAACGTCGAGAGTGCACGTTCGATGTCACGTCCTTCCGCCTCCGTCCCGCTGGCATCCGGGTTGTTCTCCGTCAGCTGCATGAATTGCGGCCGCCTTGCCAGCGAGCGCCGCCGGTTCTTGTTGAGGTTGGTCAGGATCGTGTAGAGCCAGCTCCTGACGTCGCCTCCGAGAAACAATCGCTCCGAACGCAACGCACGCACCAGCGTATCCTGCACCAGATCGTCGGCCGCATCCGCATCGCGCGTGAGCGCGCGGGCGTAGCGGCGCAACGCCGGGATCATGGCTTCCACGCTCTGGCGAAACGCACTCATTGCCGTCTAGACGTCCTTCACATCAGGCGCGAGCGCCTCAACGATCATAACACCCGAACGGAACGGCTATTCCGGCGCTCGAAACAGCGTTAACGCCGCGTATTAGGACTGTACCGCAGGGGAGGGCTGGTGTACCTCCAGACGCTAACGAGAGCTACAGGACGTTAGCAAATGGCGCAGAATTCAGGACTGATGCAAGGACTGATGCAAGGCAAGCGCGGGGTGATCCTCGGCGTTGCCAACAACCGCTCGATCGCCTGGGGCATCGCCAAGGCATGCCAAGCGGCCGGCGCCGACATCGCACTCACCTATCAGGGCGATGCGCTGAAAAAGCGCGTCGAGCCGCTCGCCGCCGAACTCGGCGCGCTCGTGCTCGGCCATTGCGACGTCACCGATGCCGCGACCATCGATGCTGCCTTCGATGCCCTCAAGGAAAAATGGGGCAAGATCGACTTCGTCGTGCACGCGATCGCCTATGGCGAACAGCTCGACGGCCGCTATGTCGACACCACGCCGGAAAACTTCTCCAAGTCGATGCTGATCTCCTGCTACTCGCTCACCGCGCTCGCGCAGCGCGCCGAGAAGCTGATGACCGACGGCGGCTCGATCGTCACGCTCTCTTATTATGGTGCCGAGAAGTGGATGCCGCGCTACAATGTGATGGGCGTAGCAAAGGCCGCGCTCGAAGCCAGCGTGCGCTATCTTGCGGCCGATCTCGGCGAGAAGGCGATCCGCGTCAACGCGATCTCGGCCGGCCCGATCAAGACGCTGGCATTCGCCGGCATCGCCGATTCACGCCTGCTCTTGAAATATAACGAGGTCAACGCGCCGCTGCGGCGGAACGTGACGATCGAGGAGGTCGGCGACAGCGCAGTGTATTTCCTGTCGGACATGTCGCGCGGCGTTACCGGCGAAGTCCACCATGTCGATTCCGGCTACAACGTGCTGGGCATGATGCGACCCGATGCGCCGAAGGACTGACCACGACCAGCAATGCCCGTGCCCACGATCTATTACCTTCGCCACGGCGAGACCGAGTGGAATGCGCTCGGCAGGCTCCAGGGCACCAAGGACATTCCGCTGAACGCGCGCGGGCGCGATCAGGCGGTGCAAGCCGGCGGCATTCTCGCCGATCTCTTCAAGCGCGACGGCCGCGACAAGGCCGCGTTGCCCTACGTGTCGAGCCCGCTCGGGCGTTCGCGCATGACCATGGAACTCGTGCGCGGCAAGCTCGAATTGCCGCCTGCCGACTACGCGCTGGACGATCGCCTGCGCGAGATCGGCTACGGCGTCTGGGAAGGGCTGACGCTGGCGGAGAGTGAGGCGACCGATCCCGACATCTATGCCAGGCGCCTCGCCGACAAATGGACCGTAGGGCCCGCGGGCGGGGAGACCTACGCCGATGTGCAGGTCCGCGTGCGCGCCTGGTACGACGAGCTCCGGACCGACACCGTCGCGGTCGCCCACGGCGGCACCTGCCGGGCCCTGATGGTTTCGCTCGGCCTGGAGACGCCGGCCAGCGCCGCCGAGCTCTATATCGAGCAGGGCGCCGTCTACGTGTTCCGCGATGGCCGGCTGGACAAGTATAGTTAGCCCGGCTCGTCGCCCCGCCCTCCGCCGTCATGCCCGGGCCTGTCCCGGGCATCCACGGACTTTCTCGTTGTGACCAAGAACGTGGATGGCCGGGACAAGCCCGGCCATGACGGCCGTCGGTATATTTGACCCATATTTCAGGGCGAGCTAAGTCAGCACTGACTTACCAACCAGCGAGCAGCGATGTCCTTCAACACCTTCGGCCACATGTTCCGCGTCACCACCTTTGGCGAGAGCCATGGGGTGGCAATTGGCTGCGTGGTCGACGGCTGCCCGCCGATGATCCCGCTCACCGAAGCCGACATCCAGGGCGACCTCGACCGCCGCAAGCCGGGCCAGTCGCGCTTCACCACCCAGCGCCAGGAGCCGGACCAGGTCAAGATCCTGTCCGGCGTGATGGCGCATCCGGAGACCGGCGTGCAGGTGACGACGGGCACGCCGATCGGGCTTCTGATCGAGAACACCGACCAGCGCTCGAAGGACTACTCGGAAATCAAGGACAAGTTTCGTCCCGGCCATGCCGACTTCACCTACGAGGCGAAGTACGGCCTGCGCGACTATCGCGGCGGCGGGCGCTCCTCGGCGCGAGAGACGGCGACGCGCGTCGCCGCCGGTGCGATCGCGCGAAAAGTGCTGCCTGACATCAAGGTGCGTGGCGCGCTGGTGCAGATGGGCCCGCACAAGGTCGACCGCGACAAGTGGGACTGGGACGAGATCGCCAAAAATCCGTTCTTCTGTCCGGACAAGGACAAGGCAGCGTTCTTCGAGACCTATCTCGACGGCATCCGCAAGAGCGGCTCCTCGATCGGTGCCGTGCTCGAGATCGTCGCCGAAGGCGTGCCGCCCGGCCTTGGTGCCCCGATCTACGCTAAACTCGACTCTGATCTGGCGGGTGCGATGATGACCATCAACGCCGTGAAGGGCGTCGAGATCGGCGCCGGCTTTGGCGCGGCCGAGCTCACCGGCGAAGAGAACGCCGATGAGATGCGCACCGGCAATGATGGCACGCGCTTTTTGTCCAATCACGCCGGCGGCGTTCTGGGCGGCATCTCCACCGGACAGCCGATCGTGGTGCGCTTTGCGGTGAAGCCGACCTCGTCGATCCTGCAGCCGCGTCTCACTGTCGATCGGCAGGGCGCCGACACCGAGATCATGACCAAGGGCCGCCACGACCCCTGCGTCGGCATTCGCGCCGTCCCCGTTGGCGAAGCCATGATGGCCTGCGTGCTGGCCGATCACTTCTTGCGCGATCGCGGGCAGGTCGGGCGATAGAGCAGGGCGAGGCGTTCGTGTCGCGGTACTAGCCACCGCGCAGCTTGACGTCCCCAAAACTTCGTCCGCAAATGCGGACATGCAAAACTCCGAGATCCAGCGCATCACCAATTGGCTGATCGACGGCGCGAGGTCGTCCGGGGCCCCTTCCGAGATGATCGCCGAGGTCTGCGAGCATCTGGTCGAGGCCGGGCTGCCGCTGTGGCGGTTCGGCATCTTCATCCGCACGCTGCATCCGGAAATCTTCGGCCGCAATTTCATCTGGCGGGAAGGCCAGAAGGTCGAGATCGGCACCGTTGATTTCAAGATTCTGGACACGCCCGAATTCGCCAGGAGCCCGCTCCGGATCGTGTTCGAGGAGGGGCTGGAGGTCCGGGGACGGATGGACGATCCGGACAGCAAGCGGTTTCCGTTCCTCGACGACATGCGCGCCGAAGGCGTGACCGACTATTTCGCGATGCCGATGCCATATCTCGACGGTTCGATCCACGCGACGAGCTGGGTCACGCGACGTCCCGGCGGTTTCAGCGAAGACGACATCGCCGCGATCCGGACCCTCGTGGCGCCGCTCGCACGCGTCAGCGAGATCATCAGCCTGCGCCGCACCGCCGAGATGCTACTCGACACCTATGTCGGCAACCGCGCCGGCGCACGTATCCTGGGCGGCCAGATCCGCCGCGGTCACAACGACACCATGCAGGCTGCGATCTGGCTGTCGGATCTGCGCGGCTTCACCGCGCTGTCGGACCGGCTGCCGGCCGAGACCGTGGTCGAGATCCTCAACCATTATTTCGATTGCCAGGTCACGGCGATCCGCGGCCACGGCGGCGAAGTCTTGAAGTTCATGGGTGACGGCCTGCTCGCGGTGTTCCCGATCGACGAATATGTCGGCGATGCCGCGCATGTCTGCACGCGCGTGCTGGAAGCCGCCCGCGAATCCCGCGCCAGCGTCGAGGCGCTCGCTTTTCCGGTTGGCGACGTCATAGAACGCTTCCGCTTCGGCGTCGCACTGCATGTCGGCAACATCCTCTATGGCAATATCGGCGGCGGCAACCGGCTCGACTTCACCTGCATTGGCCCCGCCGTCAATCTCGCGGCAAGAATGGAGAAAATCGCCGGCCGCTTGGGACGCACCGTCGTGGCGTCAGAGGGCTTCGCCAATGTCTGCCAGCATGACTGGCGCGATCTCGGCGATTTTCCGATCGCAGGATTTTCCAAGGCGCAGCGGGTATACGGGCTCGCCGAGGAGACGCCGGTGGTGATGGCGTGAGGCACCGAAGCCGCCCATGAATGTCGAATTCTGCCAGATCGAGATCGCTGACACCGACGCCTTTCGTGCGGCCGTCGACATTGTCGCCCGCGAGCGCAAATACATCGCGCTGGTGGAGGCGCCGCCGATCGAGCAGGTCCGCGCCTTCGTCGCACGCAATGTCGAGCGCGGCTATCCGCAAATCGTCGCCGTCGTCGACGGCGCCGTGGTCGGATGGTGCAACGTGCCGCCGGCCAGTCGTGCGGTCTCGGCGCATGTCGGCGATCTCTTCATGGGGCTTGTACCGGAGTTCCGTGGCAAAGGCTTTGGCGAACGGCTGTTGCGGCAAGCCATTGAGGCGGCAGATGTGTTCGGCTTCAGGCGTATCGAGCTCGGCGTCTTCGCGACCAACACCGCC
The DNA here is from genome assembly GCF_040546905.1 of Bradyrhizobium sp. S3.3.6. Classification (NCBI taxonomy): domain Bacteria; kingdom Pseudomonadati; phylum Pseudomonadota; class Alphaproteobacteria; order Hyphomicrobiales; family Nitrobacteraceae; genus Bradyrhizobium; species Bradyrhizobium sp. S3.3.6. The sequence continues at coordinate 24,718 of NZ_JBEPOT010000017.1, forward strand.
GCTGCCGCCCTCTATCGCAAGGTTGGGTTCGTCGAGGAGGGCATCAAGCGGATGGCGATCGTGATCGACGGCACCTATCACGACGAAATCATCATGGCGCGCCTCAAGGGCTAGCCGGCGTTGCGCGGCAATGCCGGCCGTCGCGTGAAGACCCTAGTACGCGATCTTCATCGCCAGCGTTGCGATCACGATCATGATGGCGCCGCCGACGCGGGTTGCGATCTGGGCAAAGGCCATCAGTCCCATGCGGTCCGCGGCGCCGAGAATGGCGACGTCGCCGGTGCCGCCGAGCCCGGAATGACAGGCCGTCACGATCGCCGCCTCGACCGGATACATGTTCAGCCATTTTCCGACGAAGAAGCCGGATGCGACCATCGCCAGCACCGTCGTCGTGCAGATCGCGATGTAGCCGGGATTGAACGACGCCACGAGCTGCTGCCACGACACCAGCAGCGTTCCCATCGCCACCAGGATCGCGAAGGTGAGGCTGGTCGACATGAACTTGTTGATCTGGTAGGCGCCGAGCTCCATCTCGGCCGGCAACAGCTTTGTCAGCTTGAGCGCGACCGCGGCGATGATCATGAGGATCGGGCCGGGAATGCCGGTATAGGGCGCGAGCACCATGCCGAGCACGAACAGTACGCAGGACAGCACAATGCCGGCACCTAACAGGCTGAGATCGATCGGGTGGTCGGATCGCGCCGGGCCCAGAATGTCGTCATCGCCCGTTTTTATCAGCATGCCCTGACCGTTGAGGTCGCGCCGTTTTTCGCCGAGGCGGGCGAGGAGTCCGGCCGCGACGATGGCGACGACGTTGCCGAGCAGCGCCGCAGGCACCATCTGCGCCACGAGCTCGACCTGCGGCCGGTGCAGCATTTCAGAATAGGCAATGGACAACGGCAGCACGCCTTCGGCGAGGCCGCCGCCGATGATCGGCATGATCACGAAGAAGAACGTCTCCCTCGGGCTATGACCGAACAGCAGTCCGACCGTGATGCCGATGGTGATGGCGCTGATTGTGCCGACCAGCAGCGGCACGAACATCCGGAGAAACCCCTGCACCAGGACGCGATGCGGCATGCCGAGGATCGAGCCGGCGACGAGACAGGCGATGAAGAAATACTGCAAGTTCGCGGTGCGGAACGTCGTGGTGATCGCCTTGAGCGCCGTCTCCGGCATCAAGCCGTAGGCAACCATCGCGGCCGGCACGAACAGGCACATGATCGCGGTGCCGCCGATCCGCTTCACGACGGGAATGGTCTGGCCGAGCTTGCCGAGCAGGAAGCCGAGCAGCATCAGCACCGAGAGCCCGCCGATCACATCATTTGGCAGTTTTCCGGAATAGACCGCGGCGGCGCAGACGAGCGCTGCGGGAAAATAGACGGTGATCGGGAGCGGACCGATTTTCAACGCGGTGAGCGCGGATGGTTGCGTCGTCTCCGTGAGCTTGATGGTGGTGTCGGTCAACAATGCCTCCCTCTGTCGTTTTATGTTTGTTTGGTTGCCGGTCTGCGCGCTCCGCTCGCGCTCAGAACCAGGGATTGTCCGCCCGGTGCCGCGCCTCGAAGGCGCGGATGTCATCGGAAAAGACCAACGTCGAGCTGATCGCATCGCGCCCCGTGAGGAACGCCTCCTTCCGCGCCGACTCGATCGCGAAGAGAATGGTGCCGCCGTCGCTGCGGATGGTCTGCTGCTCGAGGTCGACAGTGAGCCTGTTGCTTGCAGGGCTCGCGACGATGCCGGCGAGGGTGCCGACCGTGGCGGCATCGAGGCTGATCGTCAGCAGGCCGTTATTGGCGCAATTGTCGTTGAAGATGCCGGCGAAGGTGGTGCCGATCAGGGCGCGAATGCCGAGCTGCTGGAGGCCCCATACGGCGTGCTCGCGGCTCGACCCGCAGCCGAAATTCGATCCGACGATCAGGAAGCTGGCGTCACGATAGCCGTCCCTATTCAGCACGAAATCTGGATTGGGCTTTCCCGCGATGAACCGAAGCAGGTTGAAGGCGCCGTCGCCGAGACCGCTGCGGTCGACACCCTTCAGGAACATCTTTGGCATGATCACGTCGGTGTCGATATTGGGCGTCGTCATCGGTGCAGCAGCGCCGGAGACGCGATGGAACGGCGTCATTGCAAATCTCCTCCGATCAGGTCGCGCACATCGGTGATGCGGCCGGTGACGGCGGCGGCCGCGACCATCGCCGGACTCATCAGGTGCGTGCGCGCGCCGGGCCCCTGGCGGCCCTCGAAATTACGGTTGGTCGAGGAGGCCGAGCGCTGCCCCGGCGCGAGAATGTCGTCGTTCATCGCAAGGCACATCGAGCAGCCCGATTGCCGCCACTCCACGCCCGCATCGATCAGGATCTGCGCGATCCCCTCCGCTTCGGCTTGCGCGCGGACTTGTGTCGATCCGGGAACGACGATCGCGCGGACGCCGGTTGCGACGTGACGGCCCCTGAAGATGCGCGCCGCATCGCGCAGATCCTCGATGCGCGAATTGGTGCATGAGCCGATGAAGGCGAAATCGATCGGCACCGACTGGATCGGCGTTCCCGCCGTCAGGCCCATATAGGCGAGCGCACGTGTGTCCGCCGTCTTGCGCTCCGCCGTGACATTGCTGTCGGGATCCGGCACGCGATCGGTCACGGCGATCGCCTGGTCCGGGCTGGTGCCCCATGTCACCAGCGGTGCGACAGCGCCGGCATCTATCGTCATCTCCCGGTCGAAGCGGGCGTCGGAATCGGAGCGAAGCTGCAACCAGGTCTTTGCGGCGCGGTCCCACATCTCGCCCTTCGGCGCACGTGGCCGCCCCTTGAGATAATCGAGCACCTTCTGGTCGGGCGCGATGACGACGCCGCGTGCGCCGGCTTCGACGATCATGATCGACATCACGATGCGTCCCTCGACGCTCATCTCTGTCACGGCAGGGCCGGCGAATTCCACCGCATAGCCGGTGGCTCCATCGGCGCCGATGCGGCGGATGATCTCCATGACGATGTCCTTCGGCGTCACCCCGAGCGGTGGATGCCCGGTCACATGGATGCGCATCGTCTTCAGTCGGCGGTAGCACACCGTCGACGTCGCCAGATAATGCTCGATGTCGGAGGTGCCGACGCCGTAGCCGAGCGCGCCGAAGGCGCCGTACGCGGTGGTGTGGCTGTCTCCGGCGGCGATGACCATGCCCGGCATGACCAACCCTTGCTCGGGGGCGACGACATGCTCGATGCCCTGGCGCGGATCGAGGATGTCGAAATATTCGATGCCGAAGTCGCGGGCGTTGTCGGCGAAATAATCGACCTGACGCGCGGCGTCGGCATCCGGCATCTGTCGTGTGCGGCGAGCCGCGGTCGGATTGACGTGATCGACCACCATCAGCGCTGCGGACGGATTCCAGACCTTGCGTCCGGCGGCGCGCAGGCCGGCAAAGGCCTGCGGGCTGGTATATTCGTTGAGCACGGTACGATCGACATAGAGCAGCACCAGCCCGTCATCGTCGAGGCGCCGAACCATATGCGTATCGATCAGCTTGTCGTAGAGCGTGCGCCCGGACATTCGGCCTCTCCAGAGAAATCTGACTTTCTTCGAGGGTGCAGGACGGCCTTCTGGAAATCCAATGTCACCTCGTGATATGATTATGCGGTATTTGCATAAGCAAGGCGGTGCCATGGAGATCAACTGGCTGCACGATTTCATCGCGGTGGCATCGGCCCGCAGCTTTTCGCGCGCGGCCGAGCAGCGGAATTCGTCGCAGCCGGCTCTGAGCCGCAGGATCAAGGCGCTGGAAGTGTGGGCCGGGGCGGCGCTGTTCGAGCGCACGACCCACGCGGTCAGCCTCACGCCCGCCGGTGATGCATTCCGCCTGACCGCCGAGGACATCGTCCGCCGCCTGTCCGCCGGCCGCCTGGAGGCACAGGAGCTCGCGCGCGGCGCTTCCGACGTGTTGAAATTCGCATCGACCAATGCGCTGTCGCTGACGTTCTTTCCGGACTGGCTGCGCGGAATCGAAACGATGCTGTCATTCGTGCCGAACGTCCAGCTGGTCGCCAACCACATGGAGGCGTGCGAGCGCATGCTGCTTGCGGGCGAGGTGCACTTTTTGCTTTGCCACCATCATCCCGCCGTCGTCACAGCGCTGACGACCTCGCAATTCCGCTCGGCTCATGTCGGCGACGACTGCCTGATCCCGGCATCCGTGCCGGCATCGCGATCAGGCAGGGCCGCGCGCTTCAGGCTTCCTGGAACGGAAGACGCACCGGTGCAGGTCCTGAGCTACCGTCAGGAGTCCGGAATGGGAAAAATCCTCGACGCGGTACGTTCGACCTCGCCGCTTGGCGCGCATCTGAAACCGGCGTTCACGTCGCATCTTGCAAAGCTTCTCGTCACCATGGTCCAGGCCGGCCGCGGCATGGCCTGGCTTCCCGAGAGCCTCATCGTTGATCAGCTTGCATCGGGCGCGCTGGTGAAGGCCGGCGGACAGGAGTGGGAGATACCGATCGAGATCCGCGTGTTCCGCCCGCGATCGCGACTGACGCCGGCGGCCGAAGCGTTCTGGACGCACGTTCAGGAGCATCCGCCCACGAGCAGCCGGCGCAAGGCGCCTCGCGTGCGTCGGAGCCGGGGCTAAAGCCCTATTCCTCCGGCTCCGTCGTGAACAGCAGCGGATAGCCTTTGGTGCGGGCGGCGTCGGTGGCGCGGGTGGCCTTGGTTTCAGCGACGTCCCTGGTGAACACGGCGACCACACAGGCGCCCAACTTGTGCGCGGTGATCATGACCTTGTAGGCCTGATCCTCGGTCATGCGGAATTCGGCCTTCAGGATCATGGTTACGAATTCACGCGGGGTGTAGTCGTCGTTGATCAGGATGACCTTGTGCAGCTTTGGCCGCTCGACCTTGGTCCTGGTCCTGGTTTTCGGCGTGGTGACAGTGTCGTTCATTCCGCCTCCCGGAAACGGCGGGCTTGGGTTCCTGCCGGCGATCAGCTCGCGGCCTTCTTACCATATTGCAGGACCTGCACCTTCTCCAAGGTGATCAGCCCGCTCGACATCATGCCATCCAGGATGGGCAGGAATGCGTTGATGTTGTCCTCGCTGTCGACGATCTCGATCAGCAACGGCAGATCCTCCGACAGCCGCAGGATCTTCGAGGTGTGTAGCCGGCTCGACTTGCCGAAGCCCATGGGGCCGCGCAGCACTGTGGCACCGGCAAGGTGCAGCTCGCGCGCCTTTAGCACGATTGCTTCATAGAGCGGCTTGCCCTCGCAATAGTCGCTCTCGCCGATGAAAATGCGGAGTGAAACAGCCTGATTGGGGATCTGCATGGTCAACTCCTTTTCAAGCGGTTGTAGCGGCTCGCCATCATATGGCCGAGCCAGACCGACACCAGCCAGCAGACGATGGACGCGGCGACATAGGCGAGCGCGGTCAATTTCATGCCGTCATGGAACAGGCGGAAGGTTTCCAGGCTGAAGGCCGAGAACGTGGTGTAGCCGCCGCAGAACCCGGTCATGACGAGCTGCCGGTGCTCGGGCCGCGCCAGCACGCGGCCGTCAGGACCGGTCAACGTCGCATAAAAGCCGATGATCATGGATCCCGTGGCGTTGATGAACAGCGTCGCAAACGGAAAACCCGGGCCGGTCTCGAGCACGAGCGAGACGAAATAGCGCGCCAGCCCGCCAAGGATGCTCCCGAAGGAAACCCAGGCATAAAGCATCGCGCTGGGCCAGCGGTCGGTGAAAGAGGGCAATTTCATCCGCCTCTAGCCCCCAAAGCCGTCGGCGAGGAAGAAGCCGCAACTGACGGCGAGGAGGCACAGTCCAACCGAGAACACGACATTGCCGAGTGCGTGCGCCGGCTCACCGTTACGGGCGAGTGTCAGCGTTTGCAGGCTGAACGAAGACACCGTGGTGTAGCAGCCGAGGAACCCCGTCACGGCAAACAGCCACGGATTGGGTGCGGCGAACACCGAGCCGGGATGGGTCGCGAGCGCGCCGAAGATGCCGATCAGGAAGGCGCCAGTGACGTTGATCGTCATGGTGCCCCAGGGAAAGGTCTCCCCCATTCGCCGCGCGATCACGCCGGAAACGAAATAGCGGGCGCAGCCGCCCAGCACGCAGCCGACCATGATTGCGATCACTCCGCTCAGCACGATGAACCGTCTCCCGTCATTCCTTGCTCTCCGTTCTCAAGTCGTTGCCGACGGCAAGCAGTCCCGCGAGCGCGGCCAGCGCGAAGCCAAGCCCTGCTAGGAAGGTGCTGACCGGACCATAGGCGTCCCACAGCGCGCCGGCGATCACGCTCGCGGCCAGCAAGGCAAGCCCAGTGAACAGGTTGAAATAGCCGAAGGCGGTGCCGCGCAGCGCTGATGGTGCAGTATCGGCGACGAGGGCCGAGAGCAAGCCTTGCGTCAGTCCCATGTGCAGACCCCAGAGCACGATGCCAAGTGCGAGGCCGGGGAGGCTCGGCAGCAGTGCGAGTGCGAGGTCGGCGCCGGCGAGAAAAACGAGGCCGAGCGCGAGCAGGGCAGTCCGGTTGATCCGATCCGACAGCACACCGGCCGGATAGGCCGAGAGCGCGTAGGTGATGTTCATGAGCACCAGCACCGCCGGCACCCACATCGCATTGAGGCCGATGTTCTGCGCACGCAGGATCAGGAAGGCCTCGCTGAAGCGGGCGAGCGTGAAGACGACGCCGACCGCGACGACGCGCCAGTATACGGGCCCCAGCTGCCGCATGGCGGCGGTGTTGAGAGGGTTCTTGGCAGGCTTTCGACTTGCGTCCGGCTCCGGCTCATTGAGCGCGAATGCGATCAGGCCAAAGGACAAAAACGCCGGTACGACGGCCACCCAGAACACCGCGGCAAAATGATCCGCCGTCCACCACATCAGGCCGATCGCGGCGAGTGGTCCTACGAAGGCGCCGACCGTATCGAGCGATTGTCGCAGGCCGAAGCTCGCGCCGCGCAGGCCCGCCGGCGAGATATCGGCGATCAGCGCATCGCGGGGGGCGCCGCGGATGCCCTTGCCGACGCGGTCGATGAAGCGCGCCGCGACCAGCCAGCCGACGCTGGGGGCGAGCGGGAACAGTGGCTTGGTCAGGGCGGCCAGGCCATAGCCGAGGGCGGCGAGCAGCTTGCGCCGGCCGAGCCAGTCCGACAACGCGCCGGAGAAGATTTTCGTGATCGAAGCGGTTGCCTCCGCGATACCCTCGATGAAGCCGACGGTGAGCGTGGAGGCGCCGAGCACGGCGACGAGATAGACCGGCAGCAGCGCGTGGATCATCTCGGAGGAGATGTCCATCAGCATCGAGACGAAGCCGAGCACCCAGATTCCCCTGGGCAGCCTGGTGCGCGCAGCATTCGGTGTGGTCGTCGTCACGTCCTGACCTTCGTATTCAGACAACAAAAAACCCGCCAGCGGCGGGCTTGTCCATGCTCCCGCCTAAGGCAGAGGCTCATGAATGCCTCACCTCAAGCAGGAGTCATCAGCCCACTACGGTCGTTCGGCCGCCGGGCGGTTGTCGGGGGACTCCATCCCCATCTGCATGGTCAGCCTAGCATGGAAATCACAGGGAACAAGTAGGCGGGCGCTCTGTCCCATGGCGGCGCCAGCGTGGCTATATGGCGGCGGTTTCGCGCAACGCACGAAAATCCCAACGCGCAAATCTCTAACCTGGCAAATATCTAACCTGCAAATCTCTAACCTGAATGTGAAGCACAAGCGATCTTCGCACTTTGCGGCAAGCCGTTTGCATGTCACCATCGCGTCATACGACGGGAGGCTGCGATGCGCTTGCTGTTCTCGATCGGGGCTGTGCTGGTGGCCGGCGTGCTTGCCGGAGGGGATGTCGCGGGCATCGCGGCACCAAGTCCTAAATTTGAACCGCCGAAATTTGAACCGTCAAGACATCAGCGACAGGCGGCCGACGGTGACGCGCAGTCGGTCGATGTCGAGCTGATCCTCGCGGTCGACGTCTCCTACTCCATGGACATGGACGAACTCGCGATTCAGCGCGAGGGTTATGCGCAGGCGATCCAGTCCAAGGAGTTTTTGCAGGCGCTGAAGGTCGGCCCCAACGGCAGGATCGCGGTGACCTATTTCGAATGGGCCGCGTCCTCCGATCAGAAGATCATCATCCCGTGGCGTCTCATCGACGGACCGGAGACGGCGGACGCGGTCGCAACCGAGATCATGAAGACGCCAATCCGGCGCGCCTCACGCACCTCGATCTCCGGCGCGATCGGATTTGCGATGCCGCTGTTCGATGAGGATCCCTATCGCGGAATTCGCCGCGTCATCGACATCTCCGGCGACGGCCCCAACAACAATGGCAGCCCGGTCACCTTGGCGCGGGATGCTGCGCTCGAGAAAGGCATCATCATCAACGGCCTGCCGATCATGGTGAAGGAGCCATCCTATTCGACCATGGATATCGACAACCTCGATTACTATTACGAGGATTGCGTCATCGGCGGTCCCGGCTCCTTTGTGATCTCGATCAAGGATCGCGAAAAGTTCAAGGAAGCGATCCGCACCAAGCTGCTGATGGAAGTTGCCGGCCGCACACCCGAGCATCCGGTCGTACACGTTGCGGAGAAGGACAAGGAGCCGCGCGTGAACTGCCTGATCGGCGAGAAAATCTGGTCGGACCGCTGGGGCCGCTAAAGTTCCACCCCGGTGAGGCCAATTGTCTCGCCGCGCGCGATGGTTGGATTAACCGTTCATTAACTGCGGCGTGGCCTATTCGATGTGTTTCTGAATGTTTCTGACGCTGCTTCCGAGCAGATTCATGGCCATCGTCACGCAAAGCACCAGCCAGATTTCGCCCGCCAATGAGCGGATGTATCACCTGAGCGCTCTGCTCGGTGAATGGAAGGGCAATTGGGCAGGCAATAACCAGCCCGTCGGCTTCAAGGTCGTGAACATCCGCGGCAGCCGTGCACAGGTCGAGTACACCCATAACGGGCACACCGAGCGTGGTTTTGCCCAGATCACCGGCTCGCTCATCACCTTCGGTGACGGTCGGCACCAAGGACGGCAAGAACCTCGTGCTGTTGTTCTCGGCGGGAGGCGCCGGCAAGCAGACCGCGACGCTGGCGAAACAAGCGCCGCCGGCCTCCGACAGCCGTCTGATGGGAAGCTGGGGCGGCTATTCCAGCGACAACGGCAAGAGCGCGAGCTTTCGCGTGCTGTCCGTCAACGGCAACGAAGCGCAGGTCAACGTCACCACCGACGGCATCACCCGCCAGGGCACCGGCATCGTCTACAAGAACGTCATCATGTTCGGGCAATCCCAGATCGCGATGGATGACGGGAAGAATGGCAAGATCATCTACCAGGTCGGCATGAAGTCCTTCATGGTGCCGGTGACCAAATATCCGCCGGCGGATTCATCGTCCTCGGTCGACATGACGGCGTAGCCGCTTACGGCTGCTTCCTGTTGGGCTGCATTGTCTCCGCATCGTCTTTGCGAGCGCAGCGAAGCAATCCAGAATCTCTCCTCAGTGACAGTCTGGATTGCGGCGCCCGGTGAAGATCAGATCCGTGCCTCCAGGATCAGGTTGAAGGGTGTTTCGGCGGCGCGACGGAAGCGCGACAGGCCGCCTTCGCTGGCGACCTTGCGCAGCCTTGCCTCGCCGGCTTGCGCGCCGAGCGCGAGGCCCACCTCCTGATCGAGCGAGGCCGGCGTGCAGATCATGGTCGACGCCGCATAGTAGACGCGCCCGACCGGGTTGAGGTTGTCCTCGAGGCGGTCGCCCGCGAACGGCTCGACCAGCATGCAGGTGCCGTCCTTCGCCATGGTTTGACGCACATGGCTGATGGCGCCGACGGGATCGCCCATGTCGTGCAGGCAATCGAAGAAGCAGACGAGATCGTAGCCCTCGGCCGGATAGGTCTTGGCCGAGTGAACCGCGAAGCTGACGCGCTCGCCGAGCTTGGCCTCGGCTGCCGCCTTGCGCGCCGCCTCGATCGAGCCCTCGTGATAGTCGAAGCCATAGAAGCGCGAGTTCGGGAAGGCTTCCGCCATCAGCCGCGTCGAGACGCCGTGCCCGCAACCGACATCGGCGACCTTGGCGCCACGCTTCAGTTTGTCTACGACACCGTCGAGCGCGGGCAACCACTCTTGCACCAGATGATGCATGTAGCCGGTGCGGAAGAAGCGGGCGGTGCCGCAGAACAGGCACTCGCTGCGCCGGTTCCAGCCGACGCCCTTACCGGACTTGAATGCATCCGTAATCTTCGGCTCGTCGAGAAACGCCGCGGCGATGACATTGCCGACTGCGCCGAGAAACACCGGGCTGTCCTCGTCGGCAAGCGCCATTGCTTGTTCCGGCAGCATCGAGAACTTGCGGGAAACGGAGTCGTATTCCACGTAACCGGAAGCCGCCTGGCTCGCCAGCCACTCGCGGACGTAGCGTTCGTTCGTTCCGGTGGCGCTTGCCAGCTCAGCGGAATTCATAGGTCCCTTGGCGGCAAGGACGCGGTAGAGACCGAGCTTGTCGCCCAGCAGGACCAGCGACGCGTTGATCGCGGCCCCAACCTCGGTGATCATCTTTCCCATAAAGGCATTCAACCTGTCGGAATTGACCTCCATGACAGCCTCCATACCAACGTTGGGCATTTTCAAGGGTCTGCGCAATTGCGCGCTGCAAGACTGCGCAGGCTTTCGCGGTCAAAGCCGCGGCCTGAGCATGTGCGTCCTCTATGTGGGTCAATCCGGCGAGGGCGAGGTTCAACGTGTCGGCAAGACGTAATCCCGGAACTTGATGACGCGCCAGCCGGCGCTGCTCCGCTGGCATTCGCGATGTTCGGAGGGTATAATCGAAGCACTTTTGACGGTAGCCGGAATGTCCAGCCTCGCACGCTCTTGTGGTTTTGCAGCTTTGCTCGCCGTGCTTTGCCTCGGCGGGGCGCCCATTCATGCGCAGGTCGCACCCCTGCAGTATTGGATTCCGGGCGGCGCTTTCGGTCTTGGCAGCAGCGCCGACAGCTACGGCAACTTTCCAAGCTTCAATGCCGGCGATGCCCGCGACGGTTACGGCTTTCGCCCCGGTTTCTTTGTCGGAAGCCAGAGCGGCAATCTCGGTCTGAGCGGTTTCAGCCAGGCAGGTCTGGCCGGCAATCTCAGCGCGCTGTCCTACGACAGCACGCAGTTCGGCTACAACATGAAGAGCGCGGGCGGCATGCCCGTGACGTTCTTTGCCGGTTTCGACACACTGAAATATGGCAACGGCATTGGCAGTTCGGTTGCGCCGCTGACCTCCGGCGCTGCACCCGGCTATGGCGCATTTGGCGGTGTCGAATTCAGGCCGACATCTAACCTCAGCCTGTCGTTCGGAGCCGGGTTCACCCAGCGGGACTCGGGCCGTATGGACAGCGACATCAGGTCGAACATGCTGCCGGGCGAGTCGCCGGCGTTGGGCGCGCTTCGGCGCTAACGCGTAAACTTTGCCACCAGCTCCACATGTGGCGTGTGGCGGAATTGGTCGACGGGCACTACCGCGTCGATCTTGTAGCCGCCGTCGATCAAGAGCCGCGCGTCGCGGCCAAAGGTTGCGACGTTGCAGGATACCGCAATCACGACAGGCACCTTGCTCGCGGCAAGCTTGAGCGCCTGCGCCTGTGCGCCCTGGCGCGGCGGATCGAACACCACGGCATCGAAATCGCGCAGCTCCGGCGGCACCAGCGGACGGCGGAACAGGTCGCGTGGCTCGGCCTTGATCGGCTTGAGCCCCGGCGTGCGCGCGGCCTTCGCGAGCGCGGCAATCGCGCCGGCGTCGTTGTCGTAAGCCGCGACACGCGCCTTCTCGGCGAGCCTCAGAGCGAACGGGCCGACGCCGCAGAAGAGGTCGAGAACCTCCTTTGCCTTGCCAACGCGCTCGGCAACGAGTGCAGCGAGGGTCTCTTCCCCCGCCACCGTCGCCTGCAGGAACGAGCCCGGCGGCAGCGTCACCTCGGCGCGGCCCATCTGCAATGTCGGCGGCACGCGTTGCAGCACCAGCTCGCCATGCCGCGTCAGCCGCGCCAGGCGATGCTGCTCGGCGACGCGCGACAGCGCCGTGACCAGCGGCGTCGGCAGCGGGCCGGAGCCGCGCACGTCGACATCGAGGCCGCTGGCGGTCGCGGTGACCTGGATATCGAGCGGCTTCGTCACTGGCATTTTTGACGTCAGCGGTTCCGCGAGCGCCCAGGCGGCATCGAGCGCGCCATCGAGCGCGGGATCGAGGATCGGGCAGCGATGGATCGGGATCACGTCGTGCGAGCTTGCCGCCGAGAACCCGACCTTCAGCACGTCATGCGTGCCGAACCTTCCGTGCAGCGTCACGCGCCGGCGGCCAACGCCATGGGCATCGACCAGCGGCGCCACCTCGCAATCGATGCCGGCCTGCGCCAGCGTCTCGATCACGATGTTGCGCTTCCAGGCATGATAGGGCTCGGCCGCCCAATGCTGGATCGCGCAGCCGCCGCAGATGCCGAAATGCGGGCAGAACGGCTCAACACGCTCGGGACTTGCGACGTCGACCGCGAGCAGCTTGCGGCGGTCAGGATGGCCCGCGACATGGTCTGCCTCGACACTCTCGCCGCCAAGCGTGTAGGGCACGTAGACCGCATCGCCGGTCGTCAGCGAGACGCCATCGCCGCGATGGCCGACATGATCGATCGTGACGCGTTCAACCACGGTGCGCGCCCAGGAAGAATTCGATGTTGCCGTCCCCGCCCGCAATCGGGGAGGGAAACACCTCGATGTCGGTGCAGCCGAGCGACGCGGCAAAGGCCGCGATGTCGTCGCAGATCTCCTGATGCACCGCGGCGTGGCGGATGATGCCTTTCTTGTTGTGCTTCCGATCCGCCTCGAACTGCGGCTTGATCAGGGCGAGCAGGCTCATCGGCGCAGCCGCGAGCGACAGCGCCACGGGCAGCACCGCCTTGAGCGAAATAAAGCTGACGTCGATGACGACGACATCGGGCCGCGCCGGTAGTCGCTTGCCTTCATAGCTGCGGATATCGGTCTCCTCTATCGACACGATCTTGGGATGATCGCGCAGCGAAGCATGCAGCTGGCTGGTGCCGACGTCGATGGCGAACACCAGGCTCGCGCCGTTGGCCAGTAGCACCTCGGTAAAGCCGCCGGTGGAGGCGCCGACGTCGAGGCAGACATGGTCCTCGATGTCGATTGGGTAGCGCTCCAGTGCGCCCGCGAGCTTGACGCCGCCGCGCGAGACGTAAGGGTGCGCAGGCTCGGCCTGGATCACCGCGTCCTCGGCGATCGTCTCCGAGGGCTTTGCGACCTGCTTGTCGTTAGCCCTGACGAGGCCGGCCTCGATCGCCGCGCGCGCCCGCGCCCGGCTCTCGAACAGGCCGCGCTCGACCAGCAGAACATCCGCGCGCTTGCGGGCAGGGGACATCGGTTCTCCAAAGACGACTGAAGCGCTTATCTAGCGATCAATCGCGCGGCTGCCATCCGGACGCAAGTCTCGAACGTGGCGAGATCGTGCCAAACGTCGACGGGCTGCTTGGCCGGCGTCACCAGCGGGCAGCCGTGCAGCTCCAGCGCATGGATCATCATGAGATTGTCGACGAGGCCAAAATCCTCGACCGTCAGCCCCTGTGCGTCGACCAGCCGCCCGTCCTCGGAGGCGACGTGCATGAAGCGGCCGACACGGTCGGCGTAGGTGGTGCCATCGTTGGAATAGGCCATGCAAAACTTGCGGCGGCCGGCCATGTAGCCGAGCTCGTAGACAGTGCCCGGATCGGCGCCGGCGCCGCGGAACGGCGTCAGATTGGCAATGATGGCGTCGGCATCGTCCATCATGGCCTCGTTGCCGGCAAAGATCTGCCGCGAAGCGTCAGGCGTGGCGAGGTCGATGGCGTTGTCGAGCGGATACAGGCCGGTGAGGCCATGGGCAGCGCAGATCGCGGCCTTCTGCCGGCCGATCTCGACCGCATCCGGCAGGAACACGTCGGGACCTGCCAGATAGATTTTCATGAACGTCGCACTGCTTCGCGTCAGGCCGAAGCTCGCCCTCAGGCGAGCTTGACCGTCTCGGTCTTGACGTCCTTGCCGAGCGCCTCGAACACCTTGGCGACGATGCCCTTGGCGTCGAGACCGGCGCGGGCGTACATCGCGTTCGGCGTGTCGTGGTCCAGGAACACGTCGGGCAGGACCATCGTGCGGAACTTGACCATCCCGGTGTCGAGCACGCCCTGGTCGGTCAGGAACTGCGCGACATGCGAGCCGAAGCCGCCGACCGAGCCTTCCTCGACCGTGATCAGGACGTCGTGGTCACGGGCGAGCTTGAGCACCAGCTCGGTGTCGAGCGGCTTCATGAAGCGCGCATCCGCGATCGAGGTCGAGAGGCCATGGGCGGCGAGTTCGTCGGCTGCCTTCTCGCACTCGGCCAGACGCGTGCCGAAGGAGAGCAGGGCGATCTTGCTGCCCTGGCGGATCATGCGGCCCTTGCTGATCTCGAGGGGAACGCCAACCTCGGGCATCTCGATGCCGCGGCCTTCACCGCGCGGATAGCGCAGCGCGCTCGGGCGGTCGTTGATCGCAACCTGAGTGGCGACCATGTGCACCAGCTCGGCTTCATCTGCCGCCGCCATGATCACCATGTTCGGCAGACAGCCTAGATAGGCATTGTCGAACGAGCCGGCATGCGTTGCGCCGTCGGCGCCGACGAGGCCCGCACGGTCGATGGCGAAGCGGACCGGCAGGTTCTGGATCGCGACGTCATGCACGATCTGATCATAGCCGCGCTGCAGGAAGGTCGAGTAGATCGCGCAGAACGGCTTGTAGCCTTCGGTCGCGAGACCGGCGGCAAACGTCACCGCGTGCTGCTCGGCGATGCCGACGTCGAAGGTGCGGTCGGGGAAGGCCTTGTTGAAGATGTCGACGCCGGTGCCGGACGGCATCGCCGCGGTGATGGCGACGATCTTGTCGTCCTTCTCGGCTTCCTTGACGAGGCTCTGGCCGAACACGTTCTGGTAGGCCGGCGCGTTCGGCTTGGCTTTCGCCTGGGTGCCAGTCGCGACGTCGAACTTGACGACGGCGTGGTACTTGTCGGCGGAAGCTTCCGCCGGGCCGTAGCCCTTGCCCTTTTGCGTCACGACGTGGACCAGGATCGGGCCGGTCTCCATGTCGCGCACGTTCTTCAGTACGGGCAGCAGGTGATCGAGGTTATGACCGTCGATCGGGCCGACGTAATAGAAGCCGAGCTCCTCGAAAAGCGTGCCGCCATCCATCATGAAGCCACGGGAATATTCCTCGACGCGGTTGGCACGGTTGGCGAGGATCTTCGGCAGGCGCTTGTTGATCTGCTTGGCCGCCTCGCGCAGCGTGCGATAGGTCTTGCCGGAGTAGAGGCGCGACAGATAGGCGCTCATGGCTCCGACCGGCGGCGCAATCGACATGTCGTTGTCGTTGAGGATGACGATCAGGCGCGAGTTCATGGCGCCTGCGTTGTTCATGGCCTCGTAGGCCATGCCCGCCGACATCGCGCCGTCACCGATCACTGCGATGACGTTGTTCTTGCCGCCGGCGAGGTCGCGTGCGACGGCCATGCCGAGGCCGGCGGAAATCGAGGTCGAGGAATGCGCGGCGCCGAACGGATCGTAATCGCTCTCGCTGCGCTTGGTGAAGCCGGAGAGGCCGCCGCCGGTGCGCAGCGTGCGGATGCGGTCGCGGCGTCCGGTGAGGATCTTGTGCGGATAGGCCTGATGGCCGACGTCCCAGATCAGCCGATCGCGCGGCGTGTCGAAGACGTAGTGGATCGCGGTGGTGAGCTCGACCACGCCGAGGCCCGCGCCGAAGTGACCGCCGGTCACCGAGACGGCGTCGATGGTCTCCTGACGCAGCTCGTCGGCAACCTGGCGAACCTGTTCCACCTTGAGCTTGCGAAGGTCGTCCGGCGTCCGGATGGTGTCGAGAAGCGGCGTTTTACTATATGCGTTCACGGCGATTTCCAATTTGTCAGCGCCGGAAGATCGTTCCGGTGCGCGATGGGTTTGCACAATGTCGGCGCAGCGCGAGTCCTTAAACCGTCGGAGCCACCTGCATGGGGCAAAAGCCCCGTCTTCAAGCTTAGGTGAGCTTAAGTGCGCTCCGGTTCAGTCTCTGTGATCCTTGTCACGTAGATCGGCTTCGTCCGTCCCAGCCAATTTCATTAGCGATTTGAAGCGCTTGTCGTCGGAAATCGGTCCCCACGTCAAAGCTAACAAAAAGCCACACTCTGCGCAGCTTTACACCAAAGCTTGGGCCAAAGCCAACCCGGCCCGACCGATTACGGGCATGCCCGTGCAACCCGTGGGCCAGGGTGGTTAATCCTGGCGCCGGCGGACGGTTCCAGCCTTGCCCAGTTCCTTGGCAGGATTTTGGGCAAGCGCGAGGCTTTTTCGGATGGATTCGAGAGGCCGGAGGTTCCCTCGCGGGGCAGTTCCCCAATCTTCATGGGCCCAGCCATTTAGCCCTTGAAGGGAAGGGCAGCGTGCGATCATGAAAAATTGCAGGCGGCCATTGCCCAAAACGGGCGGCTTTTGTGCGGCGGCGTTTACTGCACGTCGAGCGGTGCAGTGCCGTTGGCTTGGCCGCTGGCATCGATGGTGATCTTGTCGACGCGCGCCTCCGCTTGGCGCAACAGCTCCTCGCAGCGGCGCTTCAGGGCTTCGCCGCGCTCGTAGATCGTGACGGATTCCTCGAGCGGCACCTTGCCGTCCTCAAGCCGCTTCACGATCGTTTCGAGTTCCTCGATCGCGCGCTCGAAGGTGAGCCGGGAGACGTCGACTTGGGTATTTTCGGCCATATCCGTTTCCGATTGCCCGATTCGCTTCTCGTATAAAACAGCAGAGTTTTGCGGGCTTAATGTGGCGGGTCTGTCTAGGCGCCCATCAGGGCGCCGACATGCGCCGTAACAGATTCTTTCAGTCCTTGCAGGTCGTAGCCGCCTTCGAGCACAGAAACAACGCGCCCGCCAGCGGACTTGTCGGCAAGGTCCATCAGCTTGCGCGTGACCCAGCTGTAGTCCTCAGCACGCAAATTCAGCGAGGCCAGCGGATCGCGGTAGTGCGCGTCGAAGCCCGCGGAGATGATGAGCAATTCGGGGCTGAATTTTTCGAGTTGCGGCAGGATCAAATTCTCGAACGCACTGCGGAATTCGGGCCCGCCGTCTTCCGAAGCGAGCGGTGCGTTGACGATGGTGTCGTGATCGCCGCGTTCGCCCTTGGCGCCGGTGCCCGGAAACAGCGGCATTTGATGCGTCGAGCAGTACATTACGGTCGGGTCCGACCAGAAGATGTCCTGGGTGCCGTTGCCGTGATGCACGTCGAAATCGACGATGGCCGCGCGCTTGATGCCATATTTGCGCTGCGCATGGCGCGCGGCGATCGCGGCATTGTCGAAGAAGCAGAAGCCCATCGGCTTGCCGATCTCGGCGTGATGGCCGGGCGGGCGCACCGCGACGAAGGCGTTGCGGTGCTCGCCGTTCATCACCGCTTGGGTCGCAGCCACGGCGCCGCCGACGCCGCGCATCACCGCTTCCCACGTGCCGGGGGACATCGAGGTATCGCCGTCGATATAGACCTGGCCGCTGGCCGGCGCGATGTGACGCAGCTCGGTGACGTAATCTTCGTTGTGGCACAGCGTGACGAGGTCGAGATCGCCCTCCGGCGCCAGGTCGCGGGCCAGGAACTGGAAGCGCTCAACCGACAGCGCCTCCTCCACCGCGCGCAGGCGGTCGGGTCTTTCAGGGTGTCCCGGCGGCGTGACGTGGTCGAGGCAGGCCTTGTGGGAAAGGAGAAGCGTGCTCATCAGGTCGGCCTCACTGGGAACGAACTCTCGACGTCGCTTGGCCCATCCAACGACAAAACGCAATGCAAAACCCAATCTATGCGTTCCATCGCGAATGGCAAAGGGCGTCCCGTTCCGCCCAGGTTTGATCCGGATCAATTCACCCGCAGGATGCGGGTCGACGGCAGCGGGCCGATCGGACCATGTGCTTTAAAGAAGGCAAACAGCGCATCGGCGTCATAGCCGCCATATTGCGGCGAAGCGCCCTGTCTCGCGACCGTAAAACCATCGCCACCGACGGCGAGGTAATCGTTGACGGTCACACGGTAGCCGGTACCCGGCTCGATCGGCTTGCCATTGAGTGTCATCTTGTCGGCTATCACGCGCTCGCCGAGCGGCTTTGATGCGTCCCAGCTGTAGCTGAACCCGATCGACACCTGGAGAATCCGAGGCCGCTTCGGATCGAGCCATTGCTGCTCCAGCATGTCCTTGAGCTGGCTGCCTGACAGCGTCATGGTGACAAGGCGGTTGCGGAACGGCTGGCTCGCGAACAGTTCGCCATAGGACACCGCGCCGTTCTCTTTCGGGATGATGTCGGTGCGGATGCCGCCGGGATTGGTGAACGCGATGACAGCACTGCCATCCTTGGCGTCCCTGGTTGCGGCAAGCTGCGCATCGGCGATGACGTCGCCGAGTGCGCTTTCGCCAGCCTCGTTCGGCACGCGCGACAGCGTCTGCGTCACCGATCCGGCCGGCCGGTTGGCAATCGGCGCCGAGAGGTTGTCATAGGCGTCGATCAGAGCGGTCTGCTCGGGATCCTTGGCGAGCGAAGCGTTGGCGACGACGACGTTCTCGGCCGTGGCGCTGACGATGTCGCGTGTTGCGGGATCGAGCTTGAGGTCGATCGCGGTGACGAGCGTGCCGTATTTGTCGCCGCTCGTCACCAGCCGGCCGTCGATTTGGCAAACATAGGCACGATGGGTGTGGCCGCTGACCACGACGTCGACGGCGCGGTCGAACTTCTTGACGATGTCGACGATCGGCCCCGCAATCGCCGGGCATTCGTTGTAATCGCCGCTTGGCTCGCCGCCCTGGTGGATCAGCACCACGATCGCCTCGACGCCCCGCGCCTTCAATTGCGGCACCAGCGCGTTCACGGTCTCGGCCTCGTCGCGGAATTCGAGCCCGGCAATGCCTGACGGAGAGACGATGCCGGCGGTGTCCTTCAAGGTCAGCCCGATGAAGGCGACCGGGACGCCCTCGAACTCCCTGATCTCGTAAGGCGGCAACACGCTCTTGCCGGTCGCAGTCTCGATGGTGGAGGCCGCAAGATAATGAAATTTTGCGCCGGTGAAAGGATGCGGTCCCTGGCATCCGTCCTCCGGATGGCAGCCGCCGTTCTGCATCCTGAGCAACTCGGTCTTGCCTTCGTCGAATTCGTGATTGCCGACAGAGGTGATCGCAAGCCCCATCATCGAGAGCGACTCGACCGACGGCTCGTCGTGAAACATCGCCGACAGGAACGGGCTCGCCCCGATCAGGTCGCCGGCGGCGACGAAGATGGTGTTCTTGTGCGCCTCGCGCAATTGCTTGACCAGCGTTGCCATGTACTCGGCGCCGCCGGCGGCGACCATCACTTTCTTGCTCTTGTCTTCGGGATCATTGATGCGGATGCCGCCCGGCGGCGGACGGAGATTGCCGTGGAAATCGTTGATCGCGAGAATGCGCAGCTCGACGGGCGCCGCGGTCTGGGCCGCGGCGGGCAGGGCGGCGAGCGCGAGGGCGAAGCTGGTCAGGCGGAGAAGATGTCGCATGGAACAAGATTAGTCATTCCGCGCGAAGATTTCACGAAAGTTCTCTTGCCTACCTCTTCTTCCTGTTCGCAAACGCATTGAACGCGGCCGTGGCCTCGTCCGATTTCAACCGTTCGCCGAATAAATGGGCTTCCTGGTCGATGCGGCGGGTGAGCTCTTCCGGGGCTGGGCGCAGCAATTTGCGCGAGATTGCGACCGCCTCCGCCGGCAGCCGGCAGATCTCGCGCGCCACCTTGCGGGCCTCGACCTCGGTATGTCCCGGCGACACCACGGTGTTGACGAAGCCGGCGGCATGGGCCTCCGCGGCGGTGAAGCTGCGTCCCATCACCAGCATGCCGAAGGCGCGCTGGTAACCCATGGTGCTCGGCATCAGCAGGCTGGCGGCGCCGACCGGCACGAGCCCGAGATTGATGTAAGGCGCCGAGAAGGTCGCGGCGTTGGAGGCGAGCACGTAGTCGCAATGAAACAGCATCACGGTGCCCATGCCGATCGAGGCGCCGTCCACGGCTGCGATGATCGGCTTGACGTTGAGGGCCAGCGAATACAGGAATTTGGCGCCGTCCGACAGCGTCTCGGGCCGCGACGCGTCGGCCTTGATGAAATCGTCGATGTCGTCGCCGGCCGTGAACACGCCGGAGCCGCCCGTGATGATCATGCAGCGGATGTCGGGATTGTTCTGCGCGGTGTCGATCGCGCGGCTCATTTCGCGATACATGTCCTGGGTGATCGCGTTCTTCTTGCCCGGGCGGCGCAGGGTGATCACGCGCGTTCCACGCTCTTCGGTGACGACGATATTGCCGTTCGGCATGACGACTCCCTGCGGCCGCCGCGGCGCCTGCCATCGGCGACTCTTGCGAGGCGCAGCCTACATGATCGGGCAGGCGTGCCAATCCTGCGGCTCAACCATTTCGGTGGTGATACCCGCGAGCGGTCGCATGACACCCGTCCGATGATGGCGCTCGTCCGGGAACCGTGGCGCGAAAAGCTGGATCACATGTGCTGCGGAGTTTTGCGCATTGCAACAATCGGCTACAATGTTTCGATTGAAAAACCGGTGGTTGTGCGTCACGATCAGCCGTCTCGTTCCATGAGGTCGATACTTGATCGATGATTGCCGCAACGGGCGTTGACGAATCCTCGCTTCACTACCGCGGCTGGCGCGTGGTGCTGGCTTGCTTCCTGATGGCCTTCTTCATGTTCGGCTTTGGTCTTTACGGCCAGGGTGTCTATCTCGCCGAGCTCCAGCACGCCCATGGCTGGCCCGGTACGCTGGTGTCCGCGGCCAGCACCTTCTCGTTCCTGCTGACCTCCGTCCTCGTCATCTTCACCGATGATCTGCTCGCCCGCATCGGGTTGCGGGCGCTGATCCTGTGCGGGCTGACGGCGCTTGGCGCATCGACGGCGCTGCTGGGACTGATGCAGGCGCCCTGGCAGCTCTATCTTGCCTATGCGCTGATGTCGGTCGGCTGGACCGGCATGGGCTCGGTGGTGATCGCGACGGTGCTGAACGCGTGGTTCGCGCGGCGCCGCGGACTCGCGCTCAGCCTCGCCTTCAACGGCGCCACCTTCGGCGGCATCATCCTCGTTCCGGTTTTGCTGGCGCTGAGCAGCAGTATCGGTTTCCGTTCAGCCATGCTGGCGGCCACCATCGTGATGGTGGTGCTGGTGCTGCCGGTGGTCATCGTCTTCACCGGTTGGCCGGTCGACGCGTCGCCGAATGCAGCAGGTGTCTCTGGGGGCAAGGCCGCGCGTCATTCGCGGAAGGAGCTGCTCGCCAACGCGTCATTCTGGACCATGGTGCTGCCGATCGCGATCGCGCTGTTGGCGCAGATGGGATTCATCATCCACCAGGTGACGTTTCTCGAGCCGCTGATCGGCCGCGCCAGTGCAGGCCTCGCGGTCACCATCATGGCGGCGATGGCGGTGGTCGGCCGGCTGTCGCTCGGCCTGTTCGTCGACCGGCTCGATCCGCGGCTTGCCTGCGCGGCGTCGATGACGAGCCAGGCGGCGGCGCTGCTCGTTCTCCTGCAAAGCCAGAGCCCGACCGTGCTGCTCATGTGCTGCGCCGTCTATGGCTTCTCGATCGGCAACATGATCACGTTCCCCCCCTTGATCATCCAGCGCGAGATCGGCAGCACGGCTTTCGCGGCCGCGATGGGGTTGGGGACGTCGATCAGCGGCGTCGTCAGCGCCTTCGGCCCGGGCATCGTCGGCCTCGTGCGCAGCGCGAGTGGTGACTACACCATGGCGTTCGCGATGTGCGTTGTGCTCGATGTCGTCGCGGCCGGCATCGTGCTGTGGCGGCCGGGAAAAAGAGCCGAGGTCGCAGCTTCGTAGGACGGATAAGCGTGGCACGCGCGTCCTACACATTCGGTGTCATCGTCCGACTTGATCGGGCGACCCAGTACTCCGAGACGTCCGTCGTTGATCGAGAAGCAGCGGCGTACTGGATTCCCCGCTTTCGCGGGGAATGACAGCAAGGAGGAGGGAGGCTTCTTTACCCCAGCAGCACCGCATCCGCCGCCGCGACCGACTCCGCGCTTTCCGTCACGGTGCGCTCGAGCGCGGGCGCCTGCACGGTGATGTTCTCGGCGAAGAAGCGCGCGAGCGAGACGTAGCGCGCGGCCTCGGTGTTGCCGCCGGCCTTGGCGGCGAGCGCTTCGGAGGCCAGCATGCAGCCGCCGAGCGTCGAGCCAAACTGCTGCAGATACGGCGTCGCGCCGGCGAGCGCCTCGTTCGGCGCGGATGTGACGCGCTCCAGCAGCCACTTGCTCGTTCGCGTCAGCGCCTCCAGCGCCTCGCGCAACTTCACGCCCGTGGTGCCGAAAGCGGGATCGTTCGAGGCTTCGACCTGCTTGACGGTGGCCGCGAGATCGTCGAGCAGCGCCCACACCGATGCCCCGCCGTTCGCCGCAAGCTTGCGCGTGACGAGGTCGATCGCTTGGATGCCGTTGGTGCCTTCATAGATCGCGGTGATGCGGGCATCGCGATAATGCTGCGCGGCGCCGGTCTCCTCGATGAAGCCCATGCCGCCATGCACCTGCACGCCAAGATAGGCGACCTCGTTGCCGATATCGGTGGAATAGCCTTTTGCCATCGGTGTCAGCAGCGCGGCGCGAGCGGCCGCATCGGCGCGTACCTTCGGATCCCTGGCACGCGTCGAGACGTCGATCGCGACTGCTGTGGCATAGCAGATGGTGCGCGCGGCCGCCGTCTGCGCCCGCATCCGCATCAGCATGCGCTTGACATCGGGGTGCACGAAGATCGAATCCGACCCGTCGCCCTTCTTGCCGACAGCGCGGCCCTGCTTGCGCTCCTGCGCATAGGCCAGTGCCTGCTGATAGGCGCGATCCGCGACGCCGACACCCTCCAGGCCGACGCCGAGGCGGGCCTGGTTCATCATTGTGAACATGCAGCGCATGCCCTGGTTCTCTTCGCCGATCAGGAAACCAATCGCGCCGCCATGATCACCCATGGTCATGGTGCAGGTCGGCGAGGCATGCATGCCGAGCTTGTGCTCGACGCCGCTCGCAAAGATATCATTGCGCGCACCGAGCGAGCCGTCAGCATTGACCATGAACTTGGGAACAAGAAAGAGCGAAATCCCCTTGGTGCCGGCGGGTGCGTCCGGCAGGCGCGCCAGCACGAAATGCACGATGTTGTCGGTCATGTCGTGCTCGCCATAGGTGATGAAGATCTTCGTCCCCTTGATGCGATAGGTGCCATCGGCCTGCTTCTCGGCGCGGGTGCGCAGCGCGCCGACGTCGGAGCCGGCCTGCGCCTCGGTGAGCTGCATCGTGCCGGTCCATTCGCCGGTGACGAGCTTCTCGAGATAGATCGTCTTGAGCTCGTCGCTGCCATGCGCATCGAGCGCCTCGATCGCGGAGGCCGTGAGCAGCGGGCAGAGGCCGAAGGCAACGTTCGACGCGCTCCAGATCTCGGTGCAGGCGGCGTTGATCGCGGTCGGCAGGCCCTGACCGCCGAAACCTTCCGGTCCGGACACTGCGTTCCAGCCGCCGGCGGTCCAGCGCTTGTAGGCATCCGGCCAGCCCGGCGCGGTGGTGACCTTGCCGTCGCTAAGCTTGATGCCGTGCTCGTCGCCGACGCGGTTGAGCGGCGCCAGCACATCGGTTGCGAACTTGCCGGCCTCTTCCAGCACCGCGGCGACGATATCGGTGTCGAAATCGCCGTAATGGCCGGCCTCGATGGCGGCCTTCAGGCCGGCGCCATGGTTGAGCGACAGCAGCATGTCAGAGATCGGCGCGCGGTAGGTCATGGCTCACTCCCGAGGACAGGTTTGGCGCCGTATTCCCATGAAACGCCTGTCGTCTCAATGGGCGGGAGGGCCGGGGCGGGGCAGGGATCGAGCTTATAATAGAGCGTGGGCGGGTCGACCCCGGCCCGTGGTATTTTGCCCCTCCAAGCGGTTGAAATGCCGCGCCGCTCCCTATAGACCGGCTGCGACCAGAGGGAATCTGCGGTAGTCGGTTCTTCCGCCGTTCCCTTCGTCGCCTGATGGGGCGTAGCCAAGCGGTAAGGCAGCGGATTTTGATTCCGCCATTCGGAGGTTCGATCCCTCCCGCCCCAGCCAGCACTTAAAGCTGCTAAGTTCGTTATGTAACAGCTCTATTCCCGCCGAATTTTTGGGCGAGTCTGGAAATGGAGCTTCTGATGCTCGTTCCAGAATCGAACTAAACGGTGTGGTGCATTACAGCGACCATACTGGCCTATCTGTGTGGCTTTCATCCGCAACATATACCGCAGGGAGGCCACGCCGACAGATCTGTGATGCGCTCATCGTAGAATAGCTCATTACGGCGCACAAATCGGACAACCTGTCGTGTCCACGATGATGGTGTAGCTCGGTGAAGCAAGGTCGCCAGCACACATTCAGTGCCAAGTGCCGTATCGAGTCAAAAAGCAGCTCAGACAAGCGAGTGATCGCGTGTCCGTGCGTTCGTTTGGTGGCCGCCGCGTTAAGCAGAGTAGTTCAAACAAAAGATTTCTTCACAAGTTCATGATGGTTGAGAAAATCCGAAGGTTTCTGTCACGCAGGTTGGGCGCGGGATCCATCAAGGATGCTGCTTGATCGACCTTGTTGCATCAATGAATGAACTGGCGGCCTCGAGGACTGCTGAGTCTTATGGAGCTGTTGCAGGCGCTGGGAGGTTAGTAGTTGCTCAGACCGACGATGCATAGCCTTCGTCAGCGAAGACGGTGTTCCATCCATCCGGCACGGCCAGAATGGGGGCGGCCGATGATCCGATGTCGGTCGTCTCGGAGGATCTGACGGTGCGTGGAGTCGAAGGCCTCCGGATCGCCGACGCGTCGATCGTGCCGCGTCTCGTTTCCGGCAACACCAACGCTCCGACGATGATGATAAAAGAACTAAGATGAGCGTTTTGCGACCCGCGACAGCATCGCAACGAATGCCGTGACCTTGGGCGCGCGAAAGCGGGCGGCGGGATAGACGACATGAATACCGCCTGATGGCAGGGCCCAGGACGGCAGGACATGGACAAGCCGTCCGGCTTTCAGATGCTCCGAAACAAGGAAGTCGGGCAGCACGGACAGGCCTCCGCCGGCAAGTGCCGCCGCAAGCACTGCTGGCGTCGTGTTGATCGCGATCGCTTGTCGCATGCGAACTGTGCAGACTTCGATATCGTTTCTCGTGAAGCGCCAGACCAGCGGCTCACTGAGCGCCCCATTGGCGATGAACGGCAAAGCCGCAAGGTCATCGGGCTTGTCCACGCGAACCGCCACGGCGATCTCCGGCGGGGCTACCAATAACTGGCGGAACGTCCCGAGCCGTCGGGCTTGAAGACTTGAGTCATTCAGCCAGCCGACGCGAATCGACAGATCGATCTGGTTGGCGATGAGGTCCGTCCTGGTATCCGAGAGAACCAGATCGACGCCGCATGCCGGGTACTTCCGCGCAAATTCGGCCGCGACCGGCGCAATGGTCGATGCACCGTAGTCGTTCGGCGCTGCGATCCGCAGTACCCCCATGGGCTCGGCGTTCGTCTGGGCAAGCTCGTCTATGGCATACTCGGCCTCGCGCAGGATCATGACGCAGCGGGCGTGCAGCAGGCGTCCGGCCTCGGTCGGCCCCACTCTTCTGGTCGTCCGCAGCAGGAGCGCCGTCTTCAGTTCGGCCTCGAGCCGCGCGACCTGCTGGCTGACGACCGTCTTGGTGATGCCGAGCCGCTCGGCCGCGCGGGTAAAGGAGCCCGCGTCAACCACTGCCGCGAAATAGGCCAGGCGATTGAGGTTGATCGTTTCCATTGGACCCAGTGATTGTAAGCCAGCAGCTAACAATATGTATCATTATATAGCGTTTATCAATCAATTGGCGTCGGCTAATTCTGCGGCACATGGAATCGCATCGGCTTGAAATCATGCGGATCACCTATCTCTTCGACCCTCTGTGCGGCTGGTGCTACGGCGCTGGACCGGTTTTGGACCGGCTTGCTCGGTTGGCCGATACGAGGCTGGAGCTCGCACCGACCGGCATGTTCGCAGGTGAGGCCGCCCGACCAATGGACCAGCATTTTGCGGCCTATGCCTGGCAGAACGATCAGCGCATTGCGCGACTCACGGGCCAAGCTTTCACTGAGCCTTATCGCAACCAGATCCTCAGCAATATCGGCGGCATGTTCGACTCGGCCCCCGCAACCCTTGGCCTGGTCGCAGTCGGCCTCGCGGAGCCCGCTCGCGAATTGGAGGCGCTAAAACTCTTGCAGCGCGCTCGCTATGTCGACGGCCGGGACAATTCCAGTCTTCAGGTCGTCGCCGACGTGCTCGACGAAGCGCAATTCACCGATGCGGCTGGCCGCGTTCGGGCGCCAGACGATGCCCTCCTCGCGGCTTACCGGGGACGGGTCGAAGCTGCCCGTTCCGAGATGGCGCGATTTGCCGTCGATGGCGTGCCGGCGCTGGTGGCTGGTGAAAGTGCCGGGCGCCGGTTGCTGAGCAGCAGCTTGTTGTTCGGGCGCTTCGATCTGCTGGCTGCCCAGTTGCGCGCGGCTTGAAGGCTCAAGACCGACTTATCCCACTGACGAAGTTTGATGGAGAGACCGATGTTCTCAAGGAGACAGATCGTGAAAACGATCCTTGCTGCCAGCGCCGCCGCCGTATTTGCTCCCGCTGATGTCGGGTACGCCACTGAGTCCAAGCTGAGCTGGAAGCATTTTCCCGCCGGCCCCAACGGGTTTTTTCGTGCTCCGGTGCTGCTCGAAGGTCCCACCGAGGCGGTCCTGATCGACGGCGGATTCTCTTATCCCGACGGACGTGCGCTGGCCGAGGCGATCAAGGCGACGGGCAAGAAGCTGACGACCATCTACATCAGCCAATCTGATCCCGACTACTATTTCAGCCTGAAGCCCGTGCGCGAAGCCTTTCCGAATGCCAAGGTGCTGGCGGCATCCGCGACGCTTGCGGCCATCAAGGGAAATGTGGAGAAAAAGCTCGCCGTCTGGGGCCCGCAGTTGAAGGAGAACGGTCCGCAGACCCTGGCAGACATCGTGCTGCCGGAAGCTTTCGATGGAACCTCTTTCGCGGTTGACGGCGAGACGATCGAAATCGTCAATGCCGACGGCCTTGCCAACCGCCGCTATCTCTTCGTTCCCTCCCTGAACGCCGTGTTCGGCGGTGTGATGATCTTCTCCGGTGTTCACGTTTGGACCGCCGATACGCCGACCAAGGAGCAGCGCGCGGCCTGGGTCGCGAACCTCGACCAGATCGCCGCCCGCAAGCCGTCTATCGTCGTGGCGGGTCACATGGCGCCGAGCGTTGCCGTCGATCTCTCCGCCGTCGAGCACACCAAAAAATATCTGCTCGCGTTCGATGAAGAGTTCGCCAAGGCAGCTGACGGTGCCGCGCTCAAGGCGGCTATGGAAGCCCGCTTCCCGAATCTCGGAATGGGCGTGGCACTCGATATCGGCTCCAAGGTCGCCAAGGGCGAGATGAAGTGGGGCTAAGAAAGGGAGGGCGGATCGGGCTGATCCGCCTCTCAGCCACAGGTCAAATGAGCTCGATGTCGGCAGGATAGCCCGCGTCCTTGAGCTTCTCAAAGAAGGCTCCCGTCAGGATATGTCGGGGCTCCGGCGATCCGCCCGGCGTTCCCCAGGCGCAGCCGGTGCTCCGACAGGCCTTCATGTCGTAGACGAAAGTGGCGGCGAGATCGATCAGGATCTCCCGCCAGGTGACGACATAGATGTCATCCCGGATCTTCCAATAACTCGCTTCATCCGTGCCGCAATCGCCCCGGCGTACGCCCTTCAGGCACTGATATGAGTACCAGTGCGTGTTCAGATATAGGTGCTCGTAAACAGTGTCCTCGCTGTAGCGGTAGATCGCCCGCGTTCCGATGAGGTCGCGTGTAGGCTCGGGGGCAGAGGATTGCAACGAAGGTCGAGAGCCACGAATTTGTCCCTTCGTGAATCTTTGCGTCACTCTGGTCTTTCTTTCGAACGGGCGCCGACCGTCGGCAAGCTGCGATGCGACGAACAACACGTGATGCGTGCTGAGGTCGAGCACGATGGCCATGGTCTCGCGGCCCTGTGCCGGCAGCATCGCCACGATGAGCAGCACGTCTGGAGCCGCCTCCACCACGTCGACCGGACAGAACCCGCTTTGATCCAGCGCGAGACCAGGCAGGCCGCGCCAGCGCAGCACGCCATCTGGTAGAAATTCCAGGATTATCTTGCTGTCTGCTTCGAGTGCGACTTCCAATGTCTGGCCTTGCAGCCGGTTCGTGCTGGGCTGCCGGTTTACGGACAGCCCGCTGGCAACAGCGGCCGCCGAGGGAGCCGTCGCGGACATCTTGACGCCCGAATCTGCAGTTCTTGCAAAGCTCTCGCCGACGAGGCGCTCCGACAAGCCCCAGACCGCTTCGGCATGAGCCTGATCGAGGGCCCATGGCATGATCCCATTGGGCAGGCGCGGATCGGGATTCACCTCGGAGAAGCCGCAGTCTTCGAGAAAGCGGCCGCCAAGACCGTCGAGCTCGGGATGAACGAGCGCCCAGACCATCGTTGCAGCTCCGGCGGCCAGAGTTTTTCGCGGAAGATTGGCGACCTCCGGCTGACGGCGGCGCAGCGGCGCGAAATCATCCTGGGTCAGATGGTGGTGGAGGTTGGTATCGGTGATGATTCCTGGGGCAACCGTGAACGCGCGCACGCCCGCGTCGCGGTGATGCGCGTCGAAGGCCAATGCGAACAGAGCATTCGCCGATTTCGACTGGCCGTAGGCGTCCCAGCGGTCATACGGCTTGTGACGGAAGTTCGGATCTTCAAGGTCGACATTGTGCAAGCGGTGGGCGCCCGATGTCATCACGACGAGCCGCGAGGGTGCGCGCGCCTCGAGAAGCGGCGCCAGCCGATTGACGAGCAGGAAGTGCCCGAGGTGATTGGCCCCGAACTGCATCTCGAAACCGTCCGCGGTGAGGGCATGGTCGATCGCCATCACGCCGGCATTGGCCACAATGCCGTCGAGGCCGCCGTACGAACCTGCAAGGGTCGCCGTGAACGCGCGCACGCTGGCAAGCGAAGCGAGATCGACCAGGCGGACGTCCAGCGCAGCGCCCGGCACGACCGTCCTGATCGCTGTGGCGGCTGCTTCGCCCTTGTCGCGCGATCGGACGGCCATGATGACCTTTGCGCCGCGCGACGCGAGCACGCGAGCGGTCTCCTGGCCCAGGCCAGACGATGCGCCCGTCACGAGGTAGACCTTGCCGGACAGATCGATGCCCGCGAGTACCTCGTCTGCGGTCGTGTCGCGATTGAAGCCAGCCATCTCATTCATCGGCGAAGTCCTTCCAGGAGAGATTCATAAAGATCAGGCTCGAGCCCTACGCCACGGCGTGAGCGCGCGTTCGACAAGTCCAAGCAGCGCGTTGTTGGCTGCACCCACCGCTCCGAGCAGGACGATCCCGCCATAGAGGTCGGTGCTGCGGAACGAGCGCGCCGCCATGATGATGGTGGAGCCGAGCCCCTGCTGCGCCGTGATCATTTCACCGACCACCGTGATGATCAGGCAGGCGGTCAGCGACAGCCGCATCCCCGCGGTCACGTCCGGCAGCGCGTTCGGCAGTCCGAACTTGAGCGCAAATGCCAGCGGGCCGATGCCGAGATTCCTCGCAACTTCGCGCAGCCGTGGGTCGATCGCGCTGAAGCCGTGAATGGTCGGCAGAAGCACGGGCCAGATTGCGCCAAAGGCGATGATACCCAGCAGCATGTTCGGATGTAGTCCGAACAGCGCAATGCCCACGGGTAGGAGCGTCGATGCAGGCAGTGGACGCAGGAGCTCGAGCGTTGGCGTCAGCCAATAGCGCGCGCGCTGCGACAGGCCGATCAGGGCACCCAGCAGGATGCCGCCGAGCGATGCCAGCGTCCAGCCATAGATCATGCGCTCCATGGTCGAGATGGTGAGCGCGAGCAGGTCGCCACGGGTCAGGCCCCGCAAGAGGTTGGCGAATGTCGAGGAGGGCGAAGGCAGGAAAATCGGCTGAACCAACCCGGTGGTCGTCACCAACTGCCAGAGCAGAAGGATCGACAAGGTGACGAGGACGGAGCCTGCCCGCAGGGACCAGTTGCTCATGTCGCCGCGTCCCCGTACGCCGCGCCGAACAGGCGCCGGTGCATGGCAATCAGGCTCTCATTGAGCAGCCATCCGAGGATTGCGAGCCAGACCAGGAAGGCATACATGACCTCGGGACGGAGACTGAGCCCGGAGGAGATGATTGCGTAGCCGATGCCGATCGGGTTGGCCGCAATTTCGGTCGTGACTGCGACGATCAGAGCGATGCCGAGGGTCAATCGCAGCGCCGTGAAGATTCGCGGAACCGCTGCTGGCAGCGCGATCTTTGTGATCTGCTTGCGGCGCGGCAGGCCGAGTATGCGGGCGACTTCGATCAATCGCGGCTCGACGCCGAGCACGGCGTCGCGAGTCAGCAGCAGCATCGGCCAGAAGCATGCAAAGGCGATGATCGCCGCTTCCATTCTGATGCCGAGACCGTAGATCAGCATCATCAAGGGAATGACTGCAACCGGTGGGATCGGACGAAACAATTCGATCGACAGCGAGGCGAGGCGTGCGGCTGTGGGGGAAAGGCCCAGCCACACGCCAAGCAGCAAGCCGAGCGTGCCCCCGATGGGAACACCGACCGCGATTGCGCCGATCGTCTCCGCCGTTCGCAGGAAGATCTCGCCATCGGTGATCAGGCCGAGCAGGGCGGCCGCGGTCTGGCTCGGTAGTGCGAGCCCATCGCTCTCGATGCTTGAGGCGCGCATTGCGAGTTCGATGATGCCGAGAAATGCGAGCGGGACCAGCCACGCTGGCAAGGCGCGCAGCACGATATCAATGTGTCTTCTGGACATGGTCGAACAGCACGTGGCGAAGCCGAAGGAATTCCGGATGCTCGCGGGTCCGGAGTTGGTCGCGGGGCCGCGGCAATCCGACATCGATCACTTCCGCCAATCGGCCGGGATTGGCTTGCAGTGCGAACACCCGATCGCCAAGATAGATGGCTTCATCGAGATCATGGGTGACGAGGAGGACAGTTGCTCTGCTGTCCCTCACAAGCCTCGCGATCTCGTCCTGGAGAGCCTGACGGGTGAGTGCATCGAGGGCACCGAACGGCTCGTCCATGAGAAGAACGCGCGGCCCCTGGGCCAGGCAGCGGGCGATCTGCACACGTTGCTGCATGCCGCCGGACAGTTGCGCCGGATACTTGTCGCCATGCCCGGCGAGACCGACCTTGTCGAGCAGGGCGGTAACGCGCTCGGCGCGCGCCAGGCGCGGCGCCCCCATCGCTTCCAGCGCGAGGGCAATGTTGCCTGCTGCGGTTCGCCAAGGCAGTAAAGCCCGCCCATAATCCTGAAACACGATCGCCACGTCACGCGACGGGCCGTCGACGGTTACCCCGAGGCGACGCACTTCGCCCCGGGTCGGCGACAGCAAACCTGTCACGAGCCGCAGCAAGGTCGTCTTGCCACAGCCGGAAGGGCCGACGACGCACGCGAACTCACCGGGAGCGACCGTGAACGAAAGGCCGTCCACGACGCACTTGCCGCCGAAATCGAGCCGGACGCCGTCGAACGCAATAGCAGGCTGCGCGCAAGCCTCGGCGGCGGGCGCGAGCCGGGAGCTGATTTTGTTCATTTCGCGAAGAGCTTTTCGGGTGACTTGAAGTTCCGCAGCATGTCCTGCTTGTCCATCATGTCGACCCAGAGCTGGACCTGCTGCGGCGTCACATCTGTGTCCAGCTTGTTTATCGTCAGCGTCTTCAGCACCTCGGGCGGCATCTTCACGTATTTGCCGAAGATTTCGAGCGTCGCCGGCAAGTCGCTCTGCTCAAAGGCAATCGCCTTGTCCAGGGCGAGCTTGAATCCGGCGGCTGCCTCGCGATGCGCGTCAGCCCAGGCTCTGCTGCTGGCATAGACGAATGGGGGCAGGCGGTCGGGGAGGTTGGCGGCAATGTAGAAGATCTTCCCGCCGATCCCCGGCGCGGCAGCTCGCTGTAGAAAGGGGTTTGTCGAGAGTACGGCGTCCACCGTACGGGCCTTCAAGAGATCGGCGAGCTGCGGAAAGGTGCTTTCGACGAAGGTGATCCTCTGCCAGTCGACGCCGCTCCGCCGAAACCATTCGCGTGCCATGATGTGGAAGAAGCTGCCCAGACCCGGCGTTCCGATCTTCTTGCCGACGAAGTCTTCCGGTTTCTCGATGCCCGAGTTAGCGCCGGCGACGATCCCGTAGTTGGTGTCGTTGACCGACGCGATGGCGCCTCCCGACACAATGACGAGATCGAGACCGCTGTCTGTTACCTGGATCAGGGACGCCGTACTCAGCGCGGCGATCTGAAGCGAGTCGGACTGCAGAGCCGCGGGCATCGACTGACCGCCGGGAATGATCTTGATCGTCGCGTCGATGCCGTGATCCCGGAAATAGCCCCGCTCGACCGCGATCATCGGCAGCACGAACTCGGGCACCGGCGGCACGCCGATGGTGATCTTGGTTTGAGCTGTGGCGAAGCTGATCAGCGCAAGCTGAACGATGAGAGCCGCCAGCGCGGTCCTGAGAAGAGTTGAGAGGGCGTTTCGCATGATGGCGTCTGCTTATCCGAAATGGCTCGGTGAGGATAACAGCGCGCGCGAGTGAGATCATCTCCCCAAGATTGGGGAGGTGCAGGCTTGAGGGAGGTCAACAGGCTGGATCGAGCTGCAAAGCGCCGGAGCGTCCGATCCGTTCAGTGCTTGGTGCGGCTCTGCGTGCCTTGCGTTACGTCGGCAGCGTGCAGGAGAGAAGCAAGCTGGGTGCGGTTTCGAACCCCGAGCTTGGCGAATGCGCTGTCGAGATGAGCCCTGACCGTTGCAAAGGTCACGGCGAGGCGTCGGGCGATTTCCTTGTCGGCGAGGCCTTTCGCGGCTAGGCCGGCAACGGCCGCCTCGCGCGGCGACAATTTGGCCTGCAGGCCTGGCAGCAGCCTGGGTGCGCATGAGAGCGCAGTGCGCTTCAGCGCCTGCGTAAATCCGGGCTCAATCAGCTTAAGCAGCTCGATTTCGTTGTCGTCGAAATCGGGCCGTCCGTTTCTCCGCCAGATTCTGACGTCGCCGATGCTTTCACGCCCATCGAACGCAAACAGGTTGATGCCGTAGTAGTGTCCAAACGGACGCAAGAACTCGTTGTAGATCTCCGTTCGCATCAGGTCGCGGTGCGAAATCAGCGCGCTGACGGGATTGACGCCTTGGCGTAACCAGCGGGATAGTCCCGCCTTGTGCCGGTGCTGGAAATAGCGCTCGTAATTCGGGACGCAGGCGTCGTCCAGATTGACGGAGACCCCGAGCTCGAACGCTTGTTTGCGTGAGTTCCAGGTGTAGGACGCATAGAAATCGGCATCGAGCAGGTCGAGCAACAACGGTCCAATGATGGCTCTGAGTTCCTGATTGCTTGCATGCTGCGCCGAAAGCAGCCCGATAACGCGAGACAGAACACGCTGCTTCTTTGTGCTTATGTTCATCGCCGTCCTCCCCTTTGGGAGCATAATTCAAGGGGAGTTCGACTGTCCAGCTGGAGGTCGTCCGCGCTCGCCTCAGAACTCTTCAGCAGCTCGACAGTATGAGGAGGAAAGCATGAATACCTGCGTCCAAATCCGATGAAACGGGATCCAGGACCGTCGATGACGTTGAGCAAAGCCGACGGAAGCGCGCCGGGTTGCTGCTGCGGTCAATGTCTCTTTCGTTTGCCTAGCGCTGCCCATCGTGCACAGAGATGTCCGATACGGCGAGCCCGCCGATCCGCGCATGCGGTCTGCCGCCGGTCGCCATCACCAGGCCGAAACAGATCTCGTCACGCCTGGGCGCGTCCCAGAGCGTCATCTCCGCGGTGCCGAAATGACTGCGCACATAGCACGCATGGATGTGTCCAAGCGGGACCATCAGGCGCGTGCCGGGACCGCCGATGGTCTTCGCCGCCGGGACGATCGCCTTGGGCTGAGCGAGCACTTCGCGCATGCCCTGGCCGCCGGCTTCATGCCAGACGGCGCCGTGCTCGAGCTCGCCATCCTCGCCGACGATGATGCCCTTGCCATAGGCTTCGATATGCGCAGCGCCCCCGAGCTGCGCGATCAGGCGCGTTGCGAGCTCGCGCCCGAGCTCTCGCAACGAAGCTTGAAACGGCATCAGGTTCGGCTCGTAGCGTCCCGCGAAGGGATTGGCGACGACCGCAACGGCCGTCCCGATCAGGAGCGGCTTTTCCAGCCGGGGGCCGCGTTCGTGCCAGACCGTCTCGACGCTGAGCGCGGTCTTGCGAATGTCATAGGAGGACATGCGAGCCTATGCCTCATCCACGACTGGATTGCGCAGCACGCCGATGTTCTCGATCTCGACCTCGACCACGTCGCCGGGCTTGAGGAAGATCGGCGGCTTGCGGGTGAAGCCGACGCCGGCCGGCGTGCCGGTGGCGATGACGTCGCCGGGGACGAGGTCGAAAATGGTCGAGCAGTATTCGATCAGCCGCGGGATCGAGAAGATCAGCATCGAGGTGTCGGAGGATTGCACCACCGCGCCGTTGACGCGTGTTTCGAGCTTCAATTTGGTGGGATCGCCGATCTCGTCCGGCGTGACCAGCCACGGTCCGAACGGGCCGGTGCCGACGAAGTTCTTGCCGGAGGCGATCTGCTGGGCATGGCGTTGCCAGTCGCGGACGCTGACGTCGTTGTAGATCGAGTAGCCCGCCACGTGATCCCAGGCGTCGGCCTGGCTGATGTGACGGCCGCCCTTGCCGATGACGACGGCGAGTTCGCCCTCCCAGTCGAAATTGTCCGAGACCTTCGGTCGGATCACGGGGGCGTTGTGGCCGACCTGGGAACGCCAGACCCGCAGGAAGATGGGCGGGAATTCGGTGATCTCGCGCTTCATGCCGAAGGCGACCGCTTCATTGTGGTGGTCGAGATAGTTGCGCACGGCGCAGACGATCTTCTCCGGGCGCGGGATCACGGGGAGATATTCGACGTCGCTGAGCGCCATCGTGGGCTTGTGCCCGGCGACGATGGCCTCGCGGCGCGCGTAGTCGTCGCTGCCGACGAAGTCTGCGAGGATCGGATACTGGGGCAGGGCGCGGCCCAGATCCACGACACCGTTTTCGACAATGGCTCCCCAGCTTTCCCGATTTCCGTCCAGGAACGACAGCAGCTTCATGATTGTGATCCACCAGTGAGGATTTTCGATGATTTATAGTATTTTCGAAAATTGTCCGGAGCGCAAGCCCGCGGGACCTGAAAAAGCGCCGTCTATTCGGCGTCTAGCAGGTGCCCGGCGTATTTCGCGACATTGTCGGCGGTAGTGCGGATATGTGTCTCGATCAGTTGCACGGCCTGATCAGCATTGCGGGAGATGGCGGCCTGCATGATCGCCTGGTGCTCGCCGGCCTTGTCGCGCGGGCGGGGCCGGAAATTGGCCGACAGGTGCCGGTAGCGCTCGGCGCGATCGAACAGCTCGGCTCTAATCGAGAGCAGCGTCGCCGAGCCGCAGGCGGAGACCAGCGCCTGATGGAACTGGCGATGGGCGATCTTCCATTCGGGATCGCGCAGCGGATGCTCGGGATCGCGTTGCTCGATCCGCTTCAGCCTGTGCAGGGTCGAGATGACGGCAATCTCCCAGTCGTCATCGCCCTTCTCAATCGAGCGGCGGATCAACTCCACCTCGATCAGCACCCTGGCATCGGTGACCTCCACCAGATCCTGGTGGCTGACCGGCGCCACGCGAAATCCGCGCTGCTCCTGGGCGTCGACAAGTCCCTCGGCGGTAAGGGCGGTCAGCGCTTCCCGCAATGTGGTGAAGCTCGCGCCGAAGCGCTCGCGCAACACGTCGAACCGCAACGGCTCGCCGGGGGGCAGACCGCAGGTCACGATCTCCTCGCGCAGCCGATGAGTAATATCGGCGGCAATCGTCTTGCCGAATTCCTTGCGGGAGCGAATGGCGGTCTCAGGCATGGTTCTGCCGATCAATTGATGCCCCAAGATGCCGCGCCAACGAGCATCTTGCAATAATTTTCGTAATAGCTAGTATTTTCGAAAATATGGTCCGAGGAGAGGGGATGAGCTCATGAGAGCGGTTCTGGTACGTCAGCCGGGCGGGTCGGATGCCCTCGAGCTGGTCGAAGTGCCGGTGCCAGCGCCCGGTGCCGGACAGGTTCAGATCCGCGCCGAAGCATTCGGCGTGGGGCAGCCCGACGTCCTGATCCGCCGCGGCGTCTACAAATGGATGCCGCCGCTGCCGGCCAATCCCGGCAATGATGTCGCTGGCCGTATTTCCGCGCTCGGGTCGAGCGTTGAAGGCTTGCAGGTCGGCCAGAAGATCCTGCTGAGCGCGCGTGACCTGTCGCAGCGCGGCGGCTGCTACGCCGAATACGTCGTCGCCCCCGCCGATGCCGTTCATGCACTTCCCGACAATGTCGATCTGAAAGCCGCAGTGTGCCTGTCGAATTATCAGGTGGCTTACGCACTGCTGCACGAGTGCCGCCATCCGCGCGCGCCCGCAAGTGTGCTGGTGATCGGCGCGGCCGGCGGTGTCGGCACCGCGCTGGTGCAGCTGGCCAAGCTCGCACAAATGACCGTGATCGGCACGGTCTCCACCGAGGAGAAGGCCGCATTCGCGCGAAGCAACGGTGCCGATCACGTCATCTTCTATCGCCGCGAGGATGTCGTGGCGCGGACCCGCGAACTGAGCAAAGGCGAGGGCGTCGGCCTCGTGCTCGACCACGTTTGCGGACCGGAGTTTACCTCCTATCTCGGCGCGCTCGGCAAATGGGGCACGCTGCTGTCGTACAACGCCTTCGCCGGGCTGCCGGAAGAGAATCTGATGGCGGCGATGCGCAATCATCTCGACATTTGCCCGGCCGTGCGCTGCTTCTCCTTCCACATCTATGACCATGATCGCGAGGGCCGTCGCGCCCTGATGCGCAACGTGATCGACGCCTTGAGCCGCAACGCGATCAAGCCGGCCATCTCGGCGACACTGAAGCTCGACCAGGTCAGGGAAGCTCACACCTTGCTCGAGCAGGGCTCCGCGCTCGGCAAGATCATCATGACGCCATGAGAGAGTGAACCAGTACAATGACGACCCAGGCACCGATTGCCCGATTCACACGGCTGAGACACGCCACTTTCGCCTCGCCGGATTCCGAGCGATTGCTCGATTACTACCGCGGCGTGATCGGTCTTGGCCTGGTCGGTCGCGATGGAGATCGCATTTTTCTCGCCAGCGATTCCGAGCAGCTTTCGCTCGTGATCGAGCCCGGCGAGGCGGCGTTGACGAGTATCGCGTTCGAGATCTCTCCGAATGTCGAGATGGACGCATTGGGGGCCGCTCTGAAGCGCGCGAATTTGCGTCCCGAACTGCGGAGTGATCCTCTGCCTGGAATTTCCAGGCTGTTGTCCTTCACCGATCCCGAGGGAACGCGGTTCGAACTGATCCAGGGCTGGACGCCGACACCGGCGCAGGAGCGGATCGGTGCGCTCGCCGTCACCAAGCTCGGCCATGTCGCGCTTCGTACGCCCGATCCGCTTGCGGCGTCGGAGTTCTATGCGAACGTCATGGGCCTGCGGGTCTCCGACTGGGTCGAGGACCGCTTCGTCTTCCTGCGCAGCGGTTACGAACATCATACGCTGAACTTCGCCCGTGCGCCCGTGCGCAGCCTGCATCATCTCGCATTCGAGTTGCGCGGCCCTTCCCACATGCAGCAGGCTTGCGATCATCTCGCCCGCCACAAGCTCAATATCCTTTGGGGACCGGTCCGTCACGGCCCCGGCCACAACACCGCGGTCTATCACCGCAATCCGGATGGCCATCTCGTCGAGCTGTTCCACGATCTCGATCGCATGATCGATGAGGAGCTTGGCTATTTCGATCCGCGTCCCTGGCATCGCGATCGTCCGCAGCGGCCGAAAGTCTGGGTCGGGCTGCCGCGCGACGTCTGGGGTCTGCCGCCATCACCGGAATGCGTCGAGTTCGCCCGCTAGGCGGCCCGGCACTCGTTTGGAAGACCGCCGCTTCGCCGCGGCCAACGAGGCAACAGTCAAAGGGAGGATGCATCCATGAGGTGGATGAAGCGGTTTGCTGCGACCGGATTTCTGCTCGGCAGCTTTATGGCGGCCGGCCCTGCCCAGTCGGCGGACAACTATCCTTCGCGCCCCATACGCTTGATTCACGGCTTTGCCGCCGGCGGCGCGGCCGACACGCTGTCGCGCATTATCGCCGACGGGCTCTCCAGGAAGCTCGGGCAACCGATCGTCGTCGAAGCCAAGCCCGGTGCCGGCGGCAACATTGGGGCGGACGCGATCGCCAAGGCTGAGCCCGACGGCTACACGATCGGACTCGTCACAGGCGCCCACGCCATATCGCCCGCGACGTACAAGAGCCTGAGCTACCAGCCGGCCGACAGTTTCGACATGATCTCGACGCTGGTCTACTACGCGCTGGTCATTGCGGTGCGCAACGACTACCCGGCCAAATCGCTGGGCGAACTGATCGCGATGGCAAAGCAGAAGCCCGGCGCGCTCAGCTTTGGCTCGGTCGGTTTCGGCAGCACGCATCATCTCGCGGGAGAGCTGCTCGATGCGATGGCCGGCATCGACATGGTCCATGTACCCTATCGCGGGGATTCTCAATCCGTCACCGCGCTGCTTGGCGGAGAGGTTCCGGTCATCGTCGGCACGCCCGTGCTGCTCGCGGCGCAGATCCAGAGCGGTGGCATTCGCGGGTTGGCGGTGACTTCGCCAACACGGACTGCGCTGTTGCCGGATGTTCCAACGGTCGAGGAAGCCGGCGTCAAGGGATATGACGTGCGGACCTGGGCGGGCGTTCTCGCTCCCAAGGGCACCCCGTCTGCCGTCATCGCCGCACTCAACTCGGCGACACTCGACATCCTCAACGAGCCCGAGATCAGGCAGCGCCTGGAAACGGCCGTCGGCGGCGAAGTCCGTGGCAGCTCTCCGGAAGAGATGAAGAAGCTGATCCAGTCCGAAATCGTGAAGTGGTCGGGTGTGGTTGAGCGGGCGAAGATCCCGAAGATCTGATCTGCGCGTCCGCCGCGGGAAGACGAAGAGAGGCTTAC
The DNA here is from genome assembly GCF_040546905.1 of Bradyrhizobium sp. S3.3.6. Classification (NCBI taxonomy): domain Bacteria; kingdom Pseudomonadati; phylum Pseudomonadota; class Alphaproteobacteria; order Hyphomicrobiales; family Nitrobacteraceae; genus Bradyrhizobium; species Bradyrhizobium sp. S3.3.6. Next base: position 63,917 of record NZ_JBEPOT010000017.1, read on the forward strand.
AGGGGAGGGAGTGTCGGTGGATGCGATCGTCGGCGCGGCGGACGCCGGTTGCATCGAGGCGGTTTTCGTCGCCGACAGGCCCATGAAAGTGTGGCGGCCGGATTCTCGACGATGCTCTCGTTGTACGAGCGAAGCGCCTCGCGTCCGAATCCAGCGATTACTTGTTCCAGAAGGTCGGGTTCGTGCGCACCTGACCAGCAACCCTTCTGCTGAATCATTGATTAATGCGACTTCGGGAGTTCGTTCAATGCATTCACGACAGCTGAAGAGCGGGCGTTTAAATTGGCGCAACGCGGAGCAGCACGCTATTCTCATCGACTCGAGTCTTCGTTGGCACAAGAAACGAAAAAATTGGGGATCAGATGAACTACCGCTCACCACTCCGACTGGCATTGCTCGCGCTTTCGATCCTCCTGGGTAGTGAGACGATCTGTGCCAAGAAAGCCATGGCGGCCTTGCCAAGCGCCGAGCAACTCAAGGCAATCTGTTCGACGCTCGCCGGCCGTGTGATTCCCGCAGCGTCGATTGGACTGCCGAGCGGGGAAGCTACCATTGCTTCCGGGACGATTGTTGCCGCTAACGCCACTGCCACGCCGGCCACGCCCGAGTTTTGCAGGGTAAATGGCAGCATCGCGCCGGTCGATCCCGCGGCACAATTGATCAATTTCCAGATCAATCTGCCGATCGCGTGGAACGGCAAGGCAGTGCAGTACGGCGGTGGCGGCTACAACGGCACGCTTATCACCGGACTTGCGCCGTTGCGCGATGCTGCATCGGACGATCCATTGCCGCTGACGCGCGGCTACGTGACCTTCGGAACCGATTCGGGCCATCAGGCGTCAGCGTTTGCGCCAAATAGCGTTGGACAGTTCGGCCTCAATGACGAGATGGTGGTGAATTACGCCTATGCGTCCTACAAGAAGGTCAGGGACGTCAGCGTGAACATGATAGGCATGTTCTACGGACAGCCGCCGTCGCGGGTGTATTATTTCGGCGGCTCGGAGGGTGGGCGCGAAGGCCTGACGATGGCGCAGCGATTCCCGGCCGACTACGACGGCATCGTCAGCGTGGTGCCCGCCATTCAGCTGTCAATGATTGGCGGAGCCTTCTTGCATCACGAGATCCCGCAGGTCCACGGCGGATGGATACCGCCTGCCAAGCTCGGCATGTTTGCGAAATTCGTCGCCGATCGTTGTGACGCCTTGGACGGGCTGGTCGACGGCGTCGTCAATAATTATCTCGCTTGTCCCTCGCATGTTGATCTGAAGGAATTGCGCTGTGCGAACGGCGCTGACAGCGGTGAAACCTGCCTGTCCGATGCACAAATCGCGACCGTCGTGGCGCTCCATTCACCCTATGAACTGCCGTTCGCGGTACCGAACGGGCTCGCGGCCTATCCGCAATGGCTTTACGGCAACGAGATTACGCCGGATGGCCGCAGCTCGCACATGATGCGCTGGATCACAGGGACGGCGGCGCCGAACGCGGCCGTCGACATCGATACGTCCTCGATCCATTGGCTCTATGCCGCGAATTTTGTTCGATTCTTTGTGGCGAAGGACGCGCTCTTCGATCCGAGCACGTTCGATCCGAACAAGTTTCGCGACCGCCTTCGCGAGCTATCGGAACTGCTCGACTCCACCAATCCCGATCTGTCGGCGTTTTTCGCACGCGGCGGCAAGCTGATCATGCGCTCCAACACCGGCGACCTTGCACTGAGTCCCCTGGCCGCGATCAACTACTTCAATTCGGTGTCTGCAAGGGTTGGGCAGGCGATGGTCGATCGCTCGGCGCGCCTGTTTATTTCACCCGCCTCGACCCATAGCGGTGCAGCGGCCAGCGTGACCGACGGCAGCCCGGTGCCAACCATGGTCGATCTGCTCGATCCATTGGACCGCTGGGTGAGTGATGGCGCGCCGCCGCCTGATGCCCTGATTCAGACAGTCAAGGAGAACTCGCCGCCATTCAAGCTGTTGGGCTCACGTCCGATGTGCCGCTATCCGGACTATCCGCGCTACACGTCCGGTGATCGCCTGCGAGCGGAAAGCTATCGGTGCACGCCGTCGGCGCCGTGAGCATCAAGGGACCGTTAACGTGGCGACATGAAGAAAAACTTCCGAACAGGTTGGGCGCGATGCAATGCGTGCGTGCGGGTACCGTGCTGTCGTTAGCCCAGCCGCTCGGCGCGGAGGGCAGAGTCGTCTCCGCTCGCTCCTTAGTCCGCCACCACCAGCGGCACCGGCAGCGCCGTGATCGACTTGATCTTCTCCATCGCGAAGCGCGAGGTGACGTTTTTGAGCGGCACGGCGTTGATCAGCTTCTTGTAGAACACGTCGTAGCTCTGCATGTCCGGAATCACGACGCGAAGCATATAGTCGACATCGCCGGCCATCCGGTAGAATTCCATCACTTCGGGCATGGCGCTGACAGCCTCGGCGATGCGCTTCAGCCAGGCATCCGAATGGTCGGAGCTCTCCACGGAGACGAATACCGAGAGCCCAAGCCCGATCTTGTTCGGATCGACCAGTGCAACCCGTCTCAGGATCACGCCGTCGGCTTCCAGCCTCTGGATGCGCTTCCAGCACGGTGTCGAGGACAAGCCGACGCGGTCCCCGATTTCCGCAACCGAGAGCGAAGCGTCCTCCTGGAGGACGGCCAGGATCTTGCGGTCGATGGCGTCGAGACGGCGGCCGGTTTCGGCGAGCTGCAGCGCAGCGTCGGTCATGTCTGAAACCTCAGTGTGATGAAAGTTGGACGGCGTTGCCTGGCGTCAGCCGTGAGGCCCGAACAGGAAGATCTCGTAGAGATCGTCCTGTGTGTTGTCCGGGCCGCCTGTCCGCGGCTGCAGCGAGCGCTGGAACCATCCGCGTGCCTGTTCGATCAAACGAGCGCAGCCTGACTGCAGCGAGATGAGATAGCTCATGTTCACTCCGGACAACGGTGTAGGGCGAGAACGCGGGAACGCTATCACGGCAGGGATGGCGTTGGACATTGCTACATACTCGTCGGGATCAGTTTGGTTGAATCATGCTGACGTCGTCGCGGGCGCGGATGGAAAATTCCACGGCGCTTGTCGGAGATGGGTGGTTTTGATGCCATCGCCGCGCCGAACGCATGCGACGGAGCGGCGGCTGGCCCATTCAAGCGTGAATTCGAACATGCGCTCCGCTCACTTCATGTAATCAGGCAAAGTGAACCCGTCATAGAACCGGTCGGCCTGAATCGCTGCCTTGAACGCAGGCGATTTGTAGCCGGCGACGATGTCCTGAGCCCATCCGGCGGTGGCATTGGCCTTCTTTACGGCCAGCACGTTGATATAGGGTGTCGTCATCTTCTCGAGCGCGAAGGCGTTGGTCAGCTTTAGCCCGCTGAAGATCGCGAAATTGCCCTGGACGGCGGCGAAGTCGACGTCGTCGAGCGCCCGTGGCGCCTGTGCGGCCTCGAGCGGCACAATCTTGATGCCGCCGGGATTTTTGATGACGTCGAGCTCGGTGACATCGACCGGCTTGCTGTCGCGAATCTCGATGAGGCCGAGATCGCGCAGCACCCACAGCGCGCGTTGCAGATTGACCGGATCGTTCGGCACCGCGACGCTGGAGCCTGGCTTGATCGGCGTGCCCAGCGGGTGCTTCTTCGAATAGAGGCCCATCGGTGGCGTCGGGACGTGGACGACGCCGACGAGATCGGTTTTCTGGCGCTCGTTGTAGGAGTCGAGGAAGATCGTGTGCTGCATCACGTTGGCGTCGATCTCGGACTTGAACACAGCGTTGTTGGCTTCAAGGCCGGTCGAGAATTCGACATAGCGGATCTTGTAGCCCTTCTTCTTCAGCTCTGGTTCGACGCCGACCTTGAACTCATCGATATATGGCCCCGGCACGAAGCCGACCCGCAGCTCCGGCTTTGCGGGTTGCTGTGCGGAGGCATCTCCCGCGGCTAAGGGGGAGAGAGCCAAAAGGCCCGAGAGGAGAAAAAACGCTGTCTTCATGTCTTCTTGCTGGTCTCGAGTTGGGATGTCAGTACGGAAGCGGTGTCAGGCGATCGCCTTGACCGCGTTGGAGTAGATGCTGGCGGGACGGGCGAGGCCGTAATGCTCGCGCAGCGTCGTGCCGGTGTAGTCCTCGCGGAACAGGCCGCGCTTGCGCAGGATCGGGACGACTTGCTCGGCGAAGACATCGAAGCCGCCGGGCAGCCAGGGCGGCATCACGTTGAAGCCGTCCGCCGCGCCGTTCTCGAACCAGGTCTGGATGTTGTCGGCGATCTTTTCCGGCGTTCCGGCAATGACCCAGTGGCCGCGCGCGCCGGCAAGGCGCTGCACCAGCTGTCGAATGGTCGGCTTCTCGCGATCGACGATGTCGACCACGAGCTTGAAGCGGCTGGCGGCGCCGCGCGCGCTCGCGGTGTCGATGAGGTGGCGCGGGACGGGACCGTCGAGATCGTAGGCGGTGAGATCGAGCCCGATCATCTGGCGGAGCTGCGTGAGGGAATACTCCGGCTGGATCAGCGCGTTGAACTCGTCCTGAAGCCGATCGGCTTCAGCCTGCGTGCTGCCGATAAAGGGGCTGATGCCGGGCAGGATCTTGATCTCGTCGGGACCGCGATCGAAGCTGCGGGCCTGGCGCTTGATGTCCGCATAGAAGGCCTTGGCCGAGTCCGGGGTCTGGTGCGCGGTGAAGATCGCCTCAGCGTATCGGGCGGCGAAGGAACGGCCGTCGTCGGAGGAGCCGGCCTGCACATAGACCGGCCGGCCCTGTGGCGTGCGCGAAATGTTCAGCGGGCCGCGCACACGAAAATGCTTCCCGACGTGGTCGAGCGTGTGGATCTTGCTGGTATCGGCGAAGATGCCGGATTCGGGGTCGTTGACGAGCGCGTCGTCCTCCCAGCTATCCCAGAGTCGCGAGATGACATCGAGATACTCGCGGGCGCGTTCGTAGCGTTCGTGGTGAGGAGGGTGCTCTGGCAATCCAAAATTCTGTGCGGCCTGCGGTGCGCTGGTGGTCACGATGTTCCAGCCGGCGCGCCCCCGGCTCAGATGATCCAGTGAAGCGAACAGGCGTGCGAGATTGTAGGGCTCGGTATAGGTGGTCGATGCGGTTGCGATCAGGCCGATGCGCTGGGTCACCGCGGCGATCGCCGCGAGCCAGGTGATCGGCTCGAAACGAAAGCGCTGGGCGTAGCGGACGTTGTCGGCCAGTGCTGGCCCATCGGCAAAGAAGATGGCGTCGAACTTGCTCGCCTCGGCGCGTTGCGCCAGCTCCTGATAATGAGTGATGTCGAGAATGCGGTCTGGTTCAGATCCCCTGTAGCGCCACGCGGCTTCGTGGTGGCCGCCGGGGTAGATGAAGAGGTTGAGTACAAGCTGCCGTTGGTTGCTCATGGTTCGAATGCCCAGATTCGATGGCCGGAGTGGCTACGAGACGTAAGGGGTGGTTTGCGACCCCGGCTTTCGCGCGAATGCAAAACGCAGATGTCGTTCGAGGCAGAGGCCCTCCGATGTGCGCTTCGTCTCGACCAGCGCGGCAAAAGCTGCGTCGATTTCTGCTCGTTCAGCTTGCGAAAAGTCGCCGAGGAAGTTGCCGAATGCGCGCCTGGTGTCGACATCGTTCTATCCAAAATGTCCTACGCGCCGTAGAGACGGCGTGATCGCGACCAACTCTATGTTGCCGGAACGAGAAATGTCGATGAAATGGATTTGCGTTGTTCGGCGTGATGCGAGCATGAATCTAGCGGCGGCAGCGAGCGAAAGAGATGATGTTGCGGGTTCATGATCTCGATTAGAAGGCGCTGCGCCGGGGCGAATGTCCGGTGCTCTCCAGGGCTCATTCCACGCGGTCAATGCAAATAACGAACGGACACGCCGTCACCGCAGGTGCATCTGTTTCCCGCTTGCCTTCAACTTTGGAAGCTATTTCCGAAGCCCTTGCGTTAGCATCGTGTAACTGAACACAGGCTGCATTGATGCAGCTTCCACGGAAGATCCCGCAAGATGCGATTGTCGTCAGAGCAGACGGCAGTCCCGCAAGAGGATCGATCGCAACATTACTGTCTTTCACTCCGCCGTCGCATCAGCGATCGGCGAACGGCGGAGCCTTGTCCAAATGGATCGCGGTCTCGGGGAAGATGACATGACTGACGGAATCACCATCGACAACGACATTCCGCGTTCGGATATCGTCAAGCGGTCGGCCCGCATCGGCGCCGAAATCAGGAACATCAAGCTCTCTGGCGATCTGCCGGATCGGACGATTGCGGCGATCAACCAGGTTCTCCTCGAGCACAAAGTCATCTTCTTCCGAGACCAGAACCATCTGGATGATGCCGAACAGGAGCGGTTTGCTCATCGGCTCGGCAAGTTGGTGCCGCATCCGACGGTTGGCGCGACAAAAGGAACGGCGTCGATCCTGGAGCTCGATTCCGGACGCGGCGGTGGCCGCGCCGACCAGTGGCATACCGATGTCACCTTCGTCGACGCCTATCCCAAGATCTCGGTTCTGCGCGGCGTCGTGATCCCCGAGTTCGGTGGCGATACGATCTGGTCGAACACGGCCGCGTCCTATCTCGATCTGCCGGCGCCGCTGCGAAAGCTCGCGGACGAGCTCTGGGCGGTGCACAGCAATGCCTACGACTACGCGGTCAAGACCCGCGCAAGCGAAGCCGATCGGAAGCAATTCGAGGAGGTCTTCACGGCGACGGTCTACGAGACTGAGCATCCCGTTGTCCGCGTCCATCCCGAAACCGGAGAGCGCACGCTGGTGCTCGGCAATTTCGTGCAGCGCTTCGTCGGCCTGTCGAAATACGACAGCCAGAAATTATTCGACCTGTTCCAATCCCACATCACCGCACCCGAGAACACGGTGCGCTGGAGCTGGCGTCAAGGCGATGTGGTGATCTGGGATAATCGTGCCACCCAACACTACGCCGTGAACGATTACGGCGACCAGCACCGCGTGGTCCGGCGGGCCACCATCGATGGCGAGGTGCCGGTCAGCATCGACGGTCGCAACAGCGTCACCCGCATCGAGGCGGCGAAGCCGCAGGCGAGAGCCGCCTGAACGAGTTGGAGTTATGAGAATGATAATCGCTATCTCCACTTTGCGCCGTCTGGTTGCGGGCCTGCGCGCAAGAGGCCGCCAGCTTGCTCTCGCTAGCATCGCGCTGGCCGGCCTGGTTGGCCAAGCCATGGCCGAGCCGCAGCTCGAAAAGACCGAAATCCGCTACCAGGGCTGGGCTGGCCAGGTGACGTTCATCGAGCTGGCCGATGACCTCGGCTATCTCGCGCCGCTGAAGCTGAAATGGGTCGGCAACACCATCAGCGGTCCGCAGGACATCCAGACTGTCGTCACCGGTGACATCGACATCGGCGGCGCGTTCTATGGCGCGATCATCAAGCTGATCGCGGCCAAGGCGCCGATCAAGGCCGTGGTCGGCTACTACGGATCGGACGACAACACCTATAACGGCTATTACGTGAAGGAGGACAGCCCGATCAGGATCGCTCGGGACCTGATCGGCAAGAAGGTCGCTGTCAACACGTTAGGGGCGCATCTCGAGTTCGTGCTGCGCGAATATCTCTCCCGCAACGGTTTGACGCCGGCGGAGGCAAAGCAGGTGACGCTGGTCGCGATTCCGCCCGTCACCGGCGAGCAGGCATTGCGACAGGGGCAGGTCGAGATCAGCACGCTCAATGGCGTGTTGCGCGACAAGGCACTCGAACGCGGCGGCATCCGCAGGCTGTTTGCGGATACGGACATCTTCGGAAACTTCACCGGGGGGTCTTACGTGCTCCGGGACAAATTCATCAAGGACAATCCCAACACCTCCCGGGCGTTGATCGAAGGCGTCTCGCGGGCCATTGCCTGGGCGCAGACCACCCCGCCTGAGGAGGTCCGGGCCCGCTTCGAACGCATCATCGCCGAGCGAAAGCGCAACGAGGACGCCACGCCGATCAAATACTGGAAGAGCACGGGCATAGCGACCAGAGGCGGCGTGATCAGCGACGCCGAGCTGCAGGTGTGGATCGACTGGCTGGTCAAGGATGGCTTGTTGAAGCAGGACCAGCTCAAGCCGTCGGACCTCTATACCAACGAGTTCAATTATTTCCGCCCGGGCAAGACCGCGGAGGCCAAATGACGAGGGCCAAGATCCGCTTCGAGCATGTCTGCAAGGATTTTTCGGTGCGCGGCGAGGATAGTGGGCCGGCGCAACGCTTCACCGCGCTGGACGACATTACGCTGGATGTTCGGACCGGCGAATTCCTTGCCCTGGTTGGGCCGAGCGGGTGCGGCAAGTCAACCCTGCTGGACCTGCTCGGTGGCCTGACGGCGCCGAGTAGCGGGCGTATCCTCCTCGACGGCAAGGTCATCGAAGGAGCTGCGCGCGATCGCGGTATTGTATTCCAGCAATACGCGCTGTTCCCCTGGCGCACGGCCGCGCAGAACGTCGAATTCGGGCTCGACATTGCCGGCCTGAAAGCCAGGGAGCGGCGGGAGAAGGCGTTGCACTACCTCGATCTGGTCGGACTGTCCGGCTTTGCCGACCGTTATCCGCACGAGCTCTCCGGCGGCATGAAGCAACGCGTCGCGATCGCGCGCAGTCTCGCCTACGACCCCGAGGTGCTGCTGATGGACGAGCCCTTTGCGGCGCTGGACGCACAGACGCGCGAGACGCTTCAGGGCGAGCTGCTGCGGATCTGGCGCAGCACCGGGAAGACCATCCTGTTCATCACGCACGGCATCGATGAGGCCGTCGTGCTCGGCCAGCGCGTGGCGGTGATGACCTCGCGTCCCGGCCGCATCAAGCAGATCGTCGACATTCCCGATGAACTGCACAGCGAGACCGAAGACGTCCGGTCACTGCCGCAGTTCGGGCATGTCAGGCACGCGGTGTGGTCCTTGCTGCGCGACGAGGTGCTGAAGGCGCAAGGGGCTCAGGTAATTGCAGCTGAAGGCGAGCTTGCCGCAAAGACGAAGGAGGTGGCTCATGTCTAATCTGGAGATCCTGACGCTGCTGGAGCTCGCCGAGGGGAGCCCGAAGGATCGGGCTAGGCAACGCGCTGGCGCGCTCTCCGCGGCGACGGGGAGCCTCGTGAAAGGGTTCGGCGCCATTGGGCAGCGCTCTCTGTTGGTGCTGTTGTTTTTGGCGACATGGGAGATCGTTCCGCGGCTCGGGCTGGTGGATGTGACGTTCCTGCCCCCGTTCTCGGAGGTGATCGCGGCCGGCTGGCAGCTTGCTCAGACGGGAGAGCTTTACGACGATGTTGCCGCAAGCATGCTACGAGCGCTCAGCGGCTTCCTGATCGCAGTCGTCCTGGTCGTGCCGCTCGGGTTGGTCACCGGGTGGTACGCCCGGCTCGGCGACTTCCTGAACCAGATCATCGAGATTGCGCGCAACACGGCCCCGCTGGCGTTGCTGCCGGTCTTCATCCTGCTGCTCGGGATCGGCGAGCTCTCGAAGGTCACCATGGTGGTCTATAGCTGCGCATGGCCGCTGCTGCTCAATACAATCGCGGCCGTGCGTCAGGTTGATCCGCTCTTGATTAAGTCCGCACGGACGATGGGGGCGACGCCGAACCAGCTGTTCCGCAAAGTGATCCTGCCGGCGTCGCTGCCGACGATCTTCGTCGGTATACGGTTGGCGAGCGCCTCCGCGATGCTGGTGCTGGTCGCATCCGAGATGGTCGGCGCGAAATCCGGGCTCGGCTATCTCATCATCAACAGCCAATACAGCTTTCTGATCCCACAGATGTATTTTGGCATCCTGGGGATTACCGTGATCGGCCTCGTCTTCAACGCGATCCTCGAGGCGCTGGAACGCCGCCTGATGCGCTGGAAGGCGCCGGCCGCCTAACCCTGCTTGTTGCGGGCGGTGGCCTGCGTCACGATGCTGTTCGGCGGCACGTCCTGGGTGACCCAGACGTTGCCGCCGATCGTCGCGCCCCGGCCGATCGTGATCCGGCCGAGGATGGTTGCACCGGCATAAATCACGACGTCGTCCTCGACGATCGGATGCCGTGCATCGCCCTTGATCAGATGGCCATCATCGTTGGTCGGAAAGTGGCGCGCGCCGAGCGTCACGGCCTGATAGATACGGACATTGTCGCCGATGATCGCGGTCTCACCGATCACCACGCCGGTGCCGTGATCGATGAAGAAGCCGGATCCGATGCTGGCGCCGGGATGAATGTCGATACCGGTTCTGGTATGAGCGATCTCCGCGACAAGCCGGGCGATCAAGCGCGCATTGAGCCCATCAAGGATATGTGCCAGCCGGTGATGGATGATCGCCGTCATGCCCGGATATCCGATCAGGATCTCCGGAAAATTCCTGGCTGCGGGATCGCCGACGAAGGCGGCTCTCAAATCGGAGATCAGCAGGCCGCGCACCGCGGGCAGGCGCTCGCCGAACTGCCGCGTCAGCGCGACCGCGTCCTCGCGCCGGTAGCCCGGGATCAGCTCGTCGCCGACGAATCGCGCGCCGCGGTGGATCTGGTCGCAAAGCCCGTCGAGGGCGATACTCAGGCGATTGCCGACGAAGTAGTCGATATTCTCGCCGTCGAGGTCGAACTGACCGTAATGCCTCGGAAACAGCGCCTCGGTGAGGCCATCCAGAATGGCCTGAAGCGCCTCGCGCGAGGGCGCGCGCCGCGCCTCTCCGTCGCGCCTGATGCTGTGCGTTTCTTCGCGCGAGAGGCGAAGCTCGGCGACAATCCTGTCAAGCTGCCAGCGCCCGCCGCTGGGCGATTCCGGAGGGTTATCTGACATGGGCCAACGGAATGCTGATTTCGGCGAGGAGGTCAAGGTCGAAATCATGTGTGATCCTGATGTACTGGCCGTTCCAGTACACCAGGCCCGACAGCTCGCGGGATAGCTCGAAGCTCAACAGGCTGCCGATAATGATGCCATGCGAGTGCCGCTCGATGATTTCCTCGACCTTGCATTCGATGGTTGCGAGGGTGTCGCTAAGCAGCGGCACGCCGGCCGCCCCCGCGGACCATCGGATCCCGTCGAAGCGCTCGTGGCCCTTCAAGCTGCCGTCGCTGAAACGCCCGGCAAGAGCCTGCTGGTCAGATCCCAGAACGTTGACGCCGAATACGCCGTAACGCGCTATTCGAGCGAAGGACGAGGCCTGCCGGTTGACGCTGACCAGCAGCCGCGGCGGACTGGCGCTGAGCGACGTCAGGGACGTCACCGTCATGCCGGTGATGTCCTCGTCGCAGCCGGCCGTGATGATGGTGACGCCGCCGGCCAGGCGCCGCATCACGGCTCGAAACTGGTTCTCGACCTCGTCATCGCCGCTGACCAGATGAATGTCGGACTTTCCCATCTGTCGCTCCTCGCATCGGACGCCGTGGATCGGCCTGTTCGCTCTCAGAAGAAGCTCTTCGCGGGCAGCGGCGTGCCGTTGATCTCGTGCTCGCCGCGCGGATGAGACCATAGGCCGGCCCAGTTGTGGCTCGGCGCGGTCATGTTGAAAGCGTTGACGCGCAGCTCGCGAGGTCTCGTCATGGTCTAGTCCGATCGTCAATTGCGAAGAACATCTCGTGCGCCCGACCATTTTTAGCATTTTGCGTGGGCGAGTTTTTTTCCAATTCAGCGGAGGCGTGGAAAGAAACGCGTTACGAAGCGGCGTTGATACAGGACGCGCATCGCTATTTTTCTGACACGCTCGACAGCCGAAGAATCCAACCGCATCATCTTCGTCGACAAGCACGGCTTGCCGCGCGCGACGCGCGCTCTGGAGATCGAAAGGGAATTGCAGATGGCGTTGGAGACCCGGAACTTCGAGACGCTGGCGTTGCATGGTGGATCGTACCGCACCGACCCCGCCACCGGTGCGGTGGCGGTTCCGATCTACCAGACCACATCATTCCAGTTCGAAAGCACGGATCACGCCTCGCGCCTGTTCGCGCTCGAGCAGCTTGGTCCGATCTACACCCGTATAGGAAATCCGACCCAGCAGGCCTTTGAGGATCGGCTTGCCGCACTTGAGGGCGGGGCGGCCGCCCTCGCAGTTGCCTCCGGGCAGACGGCTTCCGCCTTCGCGATCTTCAACATTGCCCAGGCCGGCGACAACATCGTGTCCTCCACTGATCTTTACGGCGGTACCTGGACGTTGCTGTCGCAGACTTTGAAGCAGTTCGGCATCGAGGTCCGCTTTGTCGATCCTTCCGATCCCGAGAATTTTCGTCGGGCCGCGGACGCAAAGACGCGAGCCTATTTCGGCGAGACGCTCCCAAACCCGAAGCTGAATGTCTTTCCGATTAAGGAAGTCGCGGATATCGGCCGCTCGCTCGGCGTTCCGCTCATCCTGGACAACACGGCGTCGCCCCTGATCGCGCGACCGTTTGAGCACGGCGCTGCCGTGATTGTCTATTCCACGACCAAATATATCGGTGGCCATGGCACCGCGATCGGTGGCGCCATCGTCGATGGCGGCAATTTCGACTGGGCGGCACATGCGGACCGCTTCCCGCTTCTGAATAAGCCCGACGAGGCCTATCACGGCGCGATCTGGACTGAGGCCGCGAAGCCGCTCGGTCCGATCGCCTACATCCTGCGGGCTCGCGTCAAGCTGTTGCGGGATCTGGGCGCGTCGATCGCGCCACAAAATGCTTTTCAGTTCATTCAGGGTCTCGAAACCCTGCCGCTGCGCATCCGGCAGCACAACGAGAATGCGGTCAAGGTCGCGAACTTCCTCGCCAGGCACGCCTTGGTTTCGAACGTGATCTTCCCCGGACTGCAAAGCGGGGAGAACCGGCGCAGGGCGGACGCCTATCTGAAGGGCGGCTTTGGCGGGCTGGTCGGCTTCGAGCTGAAAGGGGGCGTCGAAGCCGGCCGGCGATTCATCGATGCGCTCAAGCTATTCTATCACGTTGCCAATATCGGCGACGCCCGCTCGCTGGCCATTCATCCGGCCTCAACGACGCATCAGCAGCTGACTGCCGCTGAGCAACTCGCCGCCGGCGTCACGCCCGGCTACGTCCGCCTGTCGGTCGGGATTGAGCATCCCGACGATATCCTCGCGGATCTCGGTCAGGCGCTGGCACAGGCCGACGCCGGCGCTGGTACACGCAAGGCGGCGTGAAACCCGGACCCGGTTGAGCAAATTGGCCGCTTTTCCAGAACAGTTGTCGATAACGGCCGACGTGTTGGTTGTCGGTGGCGGCATGGCGGGGGCCTGGGCCGCGACATCCGCCGCGCAGGCCGGGGCGAAAGTCGTGCTGGCCGACAAGGGTTATTGCGGCACCAGCGGCGTCACGGCTGCCGCGGGGCCCGGCCATTGGTGGGTGCCGCCGGATCCTGCCGCGGCGCGAGACGCGGCCGTCGCGAATCGTATCGCCGCCGGCCTCGGTCTTGGCGAAGCAGACTGGATGTATCGCATCCTCGACCAGACTTGGCGCACGCTGCCGACCCTCGCGCGCTATTATAAGTTCGGGACCGATGACGAAGGGCGGGTGAACTACCGCGCCGTGCGCGGGCCCGAATACATGCGCGCCCTGCGGCAGCAGGTGCTGAGCTACGGCGTCACGATCCTCGATCAATCGCCCGTTCTTGAACTTTTGGCACGATGCGACGGCTCGATCGGCGGTGCCCGTGGCCAGCGTCGGCAGGATGGCAGCCGCGCTTATCGGGTCGAGGCAGGGGCTGTGGTGCTCGCGGCCGGCGGGACCAGCTTCCTGTCCCATCTGCTGGGATCGCGAACCAACACGGGCGACGGCTATCTCATCGCGGCGGAGGCCGGCGCCGAGATGTCCGGCATGGAGTTCACTGCGGCCTACACCATTGCGCCGGCGCATTCGACGATGACGCGAAGCATGGCCTATGCGTTCGCGACTTATTACGACGCCGACGGGGGCGAGCTCGATCTTCCCTTCGGCCCCGACCAGACCGTCCGCCTGGCCCGCGCGCTCCAGCGCGGCCCGGTCTATTGCACGCTGCAGCGTCTGCCTGATGACGTCAAGGCGCGGTTGCATACGATCTCGCCGAACGTGCCGCTGGTGTTCGACCGCTGGGGCATCGATCCCTACCGCGACCGGTTCGAAGTCACCCTGCACAACGACGGCACAATCCGCGGTATTGGCGGTGTGCGCGTCCATGATGTGAACGGCGCTACGTCGGTGCCGGGACTGTTCGTCGCAGGCGACAATGCATCGCGCGAAAAGGTCGCGGGCGCGATTTCCGGCGGCGGCAATGTCAACTCGGCGTGGGCGCTGTCGTCCGGCGTATTCGCAGGAACCGCGGCCGCGCGCGTCGCGCGCAGCATGAAGAGTCGTTCTGCGGAGCTCACCCCGCTTGGACGTGCCGGGCTACGTCCGCATGGCCGGCCACAGGACATTGACGTGGCCGCAACCAGGGACCGCGTGCGCGCCGAGATGCATCCGTTCGACAAGAACTTGTTCCGCACCGGGGCAGGGCTCGCGGCCTCTTCGCAAACACTCGAAGATTTATGGAGTGAAGTGGCCAATCACGGACAGGCGGGCTCGATCGCCTTGCGCGAGACAGCGGCGTTGCTGGCCACGGCGCGGTGGTCCGTTGCGACCGCGGCAGCGCGTGATGAGAGCAGGGGACTTCACCGTCGCGAGGATTATCCCGCACGAGATCCGCGATTGGCCGCGCGCCTGCTCAGCGGCGGACTGGACCAGGTCTGGGTCGCGCTGGATCGTCCATCTGCAAGCGCCCAACCTGGTCAACTCGAGACGACGTCATGATCGAGCTCATCGTCGCGGAGCGCTGCACGGATTGCGGGGCCTGCATCGAGGTGTGCCCGGCCAATGTGCTCGATCCCGGCACCGACGGCTTGCCGGTTCTCGCGCGCGTCGAGGATTGCCAGACCTGCTTCATGTGCGAGCTCTATTGCCGTGCAGATGCGATCTACGTCGCCCCCGATTGCGACCGCCGCGTCTCGGTCAGCAGGGAGGATGTGCTGGCGTCCGGACGTCTCGGACAATATCGCAGGCACTCCGGCTGGGATGAATGGGCGGAGCACTTTCCCAACGAGCAATGGCTGATGGAGACCGTCTTCCGCCGCGCCGGCGAGGCAGCGGCTCAATCGCGGGCTGAGCGGCCTGAGGGCCTCGGCGGCAAGAAATAGAGGCAGTCAGATCAGCGGGAGGCCGACGACAGCACGTCTGCCGGATGCTTGTCGTTGTGCTCGACATATTCGACCAGCGTCTGGTCCGGATGCCGCACCAGCATGTTGCGGCCTGTCGGGACCGGCTTCGGCGCTTCCAGAATCGTCGCGCCGACCGTCGGAAGATACGCGGCAAAAGCCTCGATGCCCTCCACCATGAAAGTCATGTGCGTCGCGGCGAACCGCTTCAGGCTATGCTCGGTTCCGGCGATGAGCAGGATCGATGCGACCTGCGCCAGTCTCAGGTCGTACTCGGGGTAGTCAAAGCGAAGGCGCGCTTTCTGGCCGATCAGCGTTTCGTAAAAGGCGACGGCCGCATCCAGTTCTTCGAGCGGCAGGCAGCGCCGCGTCAGGATGTTGAGGATTTTCATGAGCCAGGTCCTTGATCTCCACTCAAGATTGGATCGCTAGCGGCGATGTCAAGGCGTGAGCGCTGGGGCGCCGTCGGCGCACCGCATGCAGAAGACGAATTCTTATGCCTCGATCGGAAGCGTCATCCTGTTGTTGCCCGATGCCGATGATCTTTGAAAAGACTATCTTGCGCCGAGCGCCTAGCATGTCCGCATCAAAGCCATCATGAACGCGTGACATGAACACTCTCCGCATTGAAAACAAGCGCGCTTCCATCAGCGTGCGGTCGCCGATCGTCGTCAATCAGCTCGGCGCCGAGATTCGTGGCGCCCTTGCCGATCACTGGTCCCGTCCGCTGATCATCGACCATCCCGCCGATCGCGCGCCATGGGAGATCGCGCCTGAAGCCGACGTGTTGCTGACGCGGCCGCTGGCGGGCTGGCACAAGGCGCCTGCGGAGAAGCCTGCCGGCTGGCCGTTCGGCCTGCGCTGGATCCAGACCGCATCGACGGGCGTCGATTTCTTCCCGACCTGGCTGCTCGACGGTCCCGTGGTCACGGTCGGCCGTGGCATCTCGGCCGATCCGATCGCGGAATATGTGCTTGCAGCGATCCTCGGCTTCGAGAAACGTATCCATGACATCCGGCCGCGCAGTCGCGAGCAATGGAAGATCACCCCGCTGGGCTCGCTCAGCGGCAAGACGATCGGCATCGCGGGCTTCGGTGCGATCGGCCGCGCCGTCGTGGAGCGGCTCAAGCCGTTCGGCGTCAACATCAGGGTTTTGCGGCGCTCGGCCTGGCCATATGTCATTCCCGGCATCGAGCCCGCCGATAGCATCGAGAAACTCGTCGAGGTCTCCGATCATCTCGTTCTCGCGCTGCCGGCGACGACCAGGACGGCGCGTCTGATCAACGCCGCCGTGCTCGCGCGCGCCAAGACATCGCTGCACCTGATCAATGTCGCGCGCGGCCGCATCGTCGATCAGAACGCCCTGTTGCAGGCGCTGGACGAGGGGCGAATTTCCGGTGCCACGCTCGATGTCACCGATCCGGAGCCTCCGCCGGACAACGACCCGATCTATGACCATCCCAAGATCGTCCTGACCCCGCACGTGTCGTGGACGGGAGGAGGGGACGTCAAGCGGCTGGCCGACAAGACGCTGGTCAACCTCGATGCCTATGCGCATGGCGTGCCGCTGGCCGACGTCTTCGACAGGAATCTCGAATACTAGAAAAGGAGCCGCTGCAATGAACAAGGTCGTCGAGAAGCCCAGGAAATACTCGCTGATCGAGCGCACGCCCGCGGCGTCGTTCGAGGAAGAACGTCTGCATCGCAAGCAGCGGCTCGCGGCAACGTTCCGCCTGTTCTCGCGCTACGGCTTCGATCAGGGTCTGGCGGGTCACGTCACCGTGCGCGATCCGGAATTCCCTGAACGCTTCTGGATCAATCCGCTGTCGAAGCATTTCAGCCAGATCAAGGTCTCGGACCTCCAACTCGTCGACCACGACGGCAACATCCTGATCGGCGACAAGCCGATCAACCAGGCCGGCTTCGTGATTCACTCTGCGATCCACGCCGCGCATCCGGAGGTGATCGCGGCGGCCCACACCCATTCGACCTACGGCAAGGCTTGGTCGGCGCTCGGCCGTCTGCTCGATCCGCTGACGCAGGATTCCTGCGCCTTTTACGAGGATCACGTGCTGTTCGATCCGTTCTCGGGTGTCGTGCTGGAGGCGGAAGAGGGCCGCAAGATCGCGCAAGCGCTGGGGTCCAAGAAGGCCGCCATCTTGCAGAACCACGGCCTGCTCACGGTCGGACCGACGATCGAGGCGGCCGCCTGGTGGTACATCGCGATGGACAATGCCGCGCGCGCCCAGTTGCTCGCCGAGGCCGCCGGCACGCCAAAGCCGATCCCTCACGAGATCGCCAGCCTGACCTCGCGACAGGTCGGCACGCACAAGGGCGGCTATTTCAGCTTTCAACCGTTGTGGGACTGGATCACCGAGGCCGAGCCGGATTTGTTC
This sequence comes from Bradyrhizobium sp. S3.3.6, assembly GCF_040546905.1. NCBI lineage: Bacteria > Pseudomonadati > Pseudomonadota > Alphaproteobacteria > Hyphomicrobiales > Nitrobacteraceae > Bradyrhizobium > Bradyrhizobium sp. S3.3.6. Next base: position 81,418 of record NZ_JBEPOT010000017.1, read on the forward strand.
AACTAGGGCTCGAGGCTTCTGGGCCGGGCCGATCGTCCGCCGGAATTGCGCCGCGCCCTGACATCGTGAAATATGATGGCCGGCGGCTTGCCTTGTTCACGCAAGTCGACACTGCAACGGCGAGGAGCAGAGCGACATGGCCATTGGTTTGCCAAGCGAGGTCGAAGTCATCACATTGTTCGTCGATGACATCGCGTCATCGCGGACCTTCTACACGAGGGTTTTCGCATGTGAGACCATCTGGGAGGATAAGGTCTCATCCGTGCTCAGATTTGGTGGGCTCTTGGTCAACCTTCTCGACGTTTCGCAGGCGTCTCCGCTCGTTGAGCCGCTGCGCGTCGGGGTGTCCTCCGCCGGCCCGCGCGTGCTCCTGACGATCAGGGTTGTCGACGTCGACCAAGTGTGCGCGGCCCTTCGGGAGATCGGCGTCGATCTGCTCAATGGGCCGATCGATCGCCCTTGGGGAAGGCGAACCGCGTCCTTTGCCGATCCTTCAGGTCATGTCTGGGAGATCGCACAGGTGCTCGAACGGGGATAGAGAAACATTACATGGGAGAGCACTGGCTCGCGAGCTTCGCCGTTCTCGCGCTGGATGATGAGAAGTGAGCAAGCAGAAGTTTACTGCGGTCACTCAATCCGCAGTCGCCATCAGCCGAAGGCGCGCCTGCGGTAGGTGTGCGGCGCCGGCGATACCCGACGGGATCGAGGCCAGCAGCGACCTCGTATAGGGCTGCTGCGGATTGTCGAAGATCTCGGCGACGGTCCCATGTTCGACGATGCGTCCGCGGTGCATCACCGAAACGGTGTGAGCGAGCTGGCGCACCAGGGCGAGGTCGTGAGAGAGGAACACATAGGTCAGGCCCAAATTGGCCTGTAGCGAGAGCAGGACTTCGACGATGTCGGCCTGGACGCTGACGTCGAGGGCGGATGTGGGCTCGTCGAGCACGATCACATCAGGCTTGAGAACCAGCGCCCGGGCGATAGCCACGCGCTGGCGCTGGCCGCCTGACAGGGTTCCAGGCTTGCGCGAAAGCAGGTGCCCGCCGAGCCCGACATCGGCCAGCGCCTCGCGAACGCGCGCGACCCGCTCCTTGCTGGTTCCGACCCTGAAACGGTCGAGCGGCTCGCGCACGAGCCGCTCGATTGTCCAGGTCGGATCGAGCGAGGTGAACGGATTTTGATAGACGAGTTGAAGGTGGCGCCACGCCGCGCGCAGCGCCTCCGGCGAGCGGCCGGTGATCTGCTCGCCGGCGACCGAGATGGTCCCGGTGTCGGGTTGCTCGAGGCCCAGCAGCAGCCGGACCGCCGTCGTCTTGCCCGAGCCGGACTCGCCGACCAGTGCGTGCGTGGTTCCGGCCGGGACGATGAATGAGACGTCGTCGACGGCCGTCAGCGTCTTGCCGTCGACGATGAAGGTCTTCGTGACGGCGCCGACGTCGATCTTCGGTGTGTCGCCGAAGCCTGTCTTGATGGCATGAAAACCGCTATCGCGCAACGCTGCGTAACGGTCAGGGTTGAGCGCCGGGACATCCGCGCGCAGCTTCCTGGCGTAGGCCGACTCAGGCGAGGAGAAGACGGAAGCAGTCCGGCCGGCTTCGTGAATGACGCCGTCCTTGAGCACCACCAGCGAGTTCGCGCGCTCGGCCGCGATCGCCAGATCGTGGGTGATGAGAAGCAAGCTGATCTTGAGGTCGTGCTGCAGCCGCGTGAGCAGGTCGAGAATCCGCTTCTGGATCGTGACGTCCAGCGCGGAGGTCGGCTCGTCCGCGACCAGCAATGCTGGCCGTGGCAGGATCGCAAGGCCGATCAGCACGCGCTGGAGCATGCCGCCGGACAGCTGGTGCGGGTAGGAGTCGTAGACCCGCCGGGGATTGTCGAGACCGACCTCGGCGAACGTCTCCAGGATGAGCTGCTTACGGAACGCCTTGTCGGCCTCGTCGAGCAGCGCGGCCGCCTCCTGCGCCTGGGCGCCGATCGTACGCACCGGGTTGAGTGAGTTGGCGGGATCCTGCGGCACGAAACCGATGGCTCGTCCCCGCAGCGGCCGGAAGCCGCGCTCGGAAATCCCCAGCACCTCCTGGCCGTCGAAGGCCACGCAGCCGGTGGCGTGCCCGCCGCTGGGGAGCAGCCGCAGTACCGCGCGGGCGATCGTCGACTTGCCCGAGCCCGACTCGCCGATGAGAGCAAGGCTCTCGCCGCGGCCGAGCTCGAACCCCACATTGGTCACGACCTCGTGCGGCCCGTAGCAGACCGACAGGCCATCGACCCGGAGCAGCGGAAGCGGGCGCAACGGCACCGGTGCGATGAGCTCGGCGCGCGTCAGTGTATCGGCGGTCAGTCTGTCTTGCGCAGCCATCGGCTGATCCTGTTCACGGAGAGGACGGTCGCGATCGTCACGAAGGCGGGCGCATACACCAGCCACGGCCATTTGAGGTAGTCCTTGCCGATCGAGATCAGCAGGCCCCAGTCGGAAGCGGGCGGCGGATCGCCGTAACCGAGGAAAGCGAGGCTCGCGATCACCAGGATCGAAAGGCCGAATTGCAGCACCGCGAGCGGGAGTACAGAGCGCGACGCGTTCGGCAACACATGTCGTAACAGGATGTGCCAGCGTGAGCCGCCCAACAGGAACGCCGCCTCGACGAAAATCGCCTGTCGGGTCTTGATCACTTCCGCGCGCATTACTCGCGCGAACACGGCCACCGCCGAGACGCCGGTCGCAATGGCAGCGTTCGTCGTGTCGAAACCGAGCGCGGTGACGACGATGACTGCCAGCAGGAAATTCGGGATCGCCAGCAGCACGTCGACCAGGCGGGCGAGCACGATGTCAACCCGGCCGCCGAGAAAGCCCGCCAGGAGGCCTATGAGTCCGCCTGCTACGGCGGCAATGACGACGGCGATGAGCGCGCTCGTCACCGAGGACGCTGTGCCGTAGACGACGCGGGTATAGAGATCCCGGCCGAGGTGATCGGTGCCGAACCAGTGCGCCGTGCTGGGGCTGAGCAGCTTGTCGGCGGGGACGCCGACGATCGGGCTATGGCCCGTGAACAAGCTTGGTGCCACAGACCAGGCAATCACAATCGCGATGACCGCAAAGGAAAGCGCTACGGTCGGCGCTACCCGAAGAGCTGTCTGCCGGCCGATCGACGTGACGCGCGAAGCAGAGGAGAAGGAGGCGAGGGTCATGATGTCACCGCCGCGGATTTCGCAGTCGCGCTGTCGTCAGCGGTGGTCGGACGCACCCCGGGACCGTCGACCAGCTTCACGCGCGGGTCGAGCAGCGGATAGACGAGATCCGCGATCAAATTGACGAGCACGAACACGACTGCCGCGAGCGAAACGACCGCCTGCAGGACAGGCAAATCCTGCGTGCTCACCGAGCGTTGCACCAGGCTGCCGATGCCGGTGCGCCCGAACACCGTCTCGGTGATCAGCGAGCCGCCGAGAAGTTCGCCGATGGCGAGTGCGATTACGGTGACGACCGGGAGCGAAGACGGCTTGAGCAAATGTTTCGCAAAGAGACGCATCTGCGTCAGACCGCGGCCGCGCGCGACCGCCGCGTATTCCTGCTCGGACTCCTTGTCGAGGTTCGCGATCAGCACCTCGGCGATCCGCGCGGAGACGGGGATGCCCAGCGCGACCGCGGCGAAGAGGGTCGCCCAGAAGCTGTTGGGTGCGATCACGCGGAACAGGCCGAGCTGGAAGCCGAACACGTGGATCAGCATCAGGCCGATGACGAAATTGGGCACCGACAGGAAAAACGACGGGAAGCCGCGCAGCAAACCCTGGCCCAATTGCTTCGGAATGAATTGCGTACCATAGGCGATCGTCATCGCCAGCAGCAGCGCGATCGCGAACGCGGCGGATGCGAGGATCAGGGTTGAAGGAAGAACCTCGGCGATCAGGGTTGCGACGGGCCGGCTGGACCGCATCGACAGGCCGAAGTCGCCGATGACGAAGTGGGACAGCGATGTCCAGAGCTGAACCGGAATCGGCTGGTCCAGGCCCTGCGCGGCGATGATCGCCTTGATCTCGTCCTCGCTGAACCCGTTTTGGGGATCACGCAGGACGTTCGTGATGGGGTCGCCCGGCAAAATGCTGACGACGACGAACGTAAGGACGTAAGCGAGCAGGATCACGATGAAGGCCTGCGCGAGGCGCCTTGCGGCGTCGGCAAGGTAAGCATTGCTCATGCCGGCGCCCTCGTCGCGTTATTCGCTCGCATGGTGCCTCACTCGCCCTTCGTGGCCGTGTAATAGCTGGCGTACGCGATGCCGTTGTAGACCTCGCCCTTGAGCCTCGGGGACTGCACGTAGATCCGCTGGACGATCTGCGTGCGCGGGATGAAGTAGCCCTGCTCCAGGACGTAGGTCTGCAACTCATCGAGCAGCGGATTGCGAACGTCGAGAGAGGCGGCGCCGGCAATCTTGTCGCGTAGCTCGTTGAGCTTCTTGTCGCTGTCGCCGAGATTGAACCAGTTCTCGCCATTGTTCGCGTCGGTGAGGATGCTGGCGACCGTGCCGGCATCGATGAAACTGCGGGTCACCTCGTAGGCCGGCACGGCTGGCCCGCCGAACCGCACCTTCTCGCCGAACGTCACGACGTCATAGGCGCGGATGGTGACTTTCCAGCCGATCCTGCCGAGCTGCTGGGCGATGAGCTCGTCGATCGACTTCGCCGTCGCAAGGTAGGGGTTGGAGTGAAGCGTGAGCGACAGCTGCTTGCCGCCCTTGGTGCGGATGCCATTGGCCCCTTTGACCCAGCCAGCTTCGTCGAGCAGCTTCTCGGCCTTGCCTGGGTTGTAGGCCAGGAGGTCGCTGTGGTCGGTCGCACCGGGCACGTTGCTCTGGATGAAGGACGTCGCCAGCTTCCAGTCGGGCGTATAGATGGTGTCGATGATCTCCTTCCGGTCGATCCCGGCCTGGAGCGCTTGTCGTACCTTCACATCGTTATACGGCTCCAGCCTGGTGTTGACCGCAAGGCCGTTGACGAAGCCGAGATAGCGTGGGGTTGCGGTGGTGAAGCCGGCATCCTTGAGCGATTTCAATTCCTGCGGTGAGGGGCTGTAGGCGACATCGGCCTGGCCGGACTGGACGGCGGCGACCCGCAACGATGGTTCGGAGACGATCTTGTATGTGATCGAATCAAGATAGGCCGGGCCGGTGTGGCCGACGGCTGCGGGACCCCAATTGTAGTCCTTGCGCTTGACCAGCTTTACGAAGTCGCCCTCCTTCCAGGAGGCGACCACATACGGCCCGCTGCCGGATGTCTTGCCAAGGTCGGCCTGCTGGGCTGCCGGCTGCGCGAGCGTCTTTGGGGAGATGAGAATCGAGCCGTGATAGCCGAGGGTCGGAATGAAGCCGAGTGTCGGCGCCTTGAAGACAACCTTCACGGTGGTTGCGTCGACCGCCTCGGCGCGGTCGTAGGTCTTCGGGAAGAGGCCAACCGGGTTGATGCCCTCGCTCTTCCGTCCGGCGTACCAGATGTCGAGATTGGCGACGACAGCCGATGCGTCGAGTGCAGTGCCATCGGAGAACGTCACAGCTTTTTTGAGGTGTAGGGTGAACTGGGTGGCGTCGCTGCTCTGCTCCCAGCTCTCGGCGATCCAGGGACTGACCTTGCCGTCGGCATCGACATAGACGAGCTTGTCGGTCACGTGGCCCCAGATGTGGCCCTGGAAGCTGGAGATGGAGCTGTTGTTCGGAATCCAGGTGCCGCCGAGCGAGTCGATAAGGAAGGTGATGTCACCGCCGTTCGATGAGACGCCGGCACTTCGAACCGGTGACAGACCCGCCATTGCCGTCAGGGCAGCGGCCGCCATCACGGACGTCGTGATCAATAGGCGACGCCGGGAGATCAAAAACGAAGGAAGGCGTTCGGTCACGAATAGCTCCTGTTGCACCAGGCGGATGGCGAGATGCGTAGGAGAAGCGAAATGGAGCGGCCTGGCCATTCCAAATTTCGTTTAAGGCGGGCAACAAATGCCTCTGAATCAAGATGAGGACCACCGCTCCCTCCCGCCGCGTGCGCGGACAAAGCTGTGCATTTGCCGCATGCGGCTCTGGATCAGATGCCGAAGGTCAGTTGCGGCTCCGCATCGTCTGCGAGCTGGAGGGTGGACAGCGCTACACCCAGGAGCCTGACGCGTTTGGGCAGCGGCATCTCGACGTCGAGCAGGCCGCAGGCGAGGCGCTCCAGCTCGTCCCGGCCTGCGACCGGCGCGAGCAGAGACCTGCTGCGCGTGATGATCTCGAAGTCGGCAAACTTGATCTTCAAGGTGACGGTGCGGCCCCGGCTGCCGGTCGTCTCGCAATGGCGCCAGACCTTGTCGACGAGGGGGCGAAGCTCGGCGACCAGCGCGTCGAATTCGGCAAGGTCGGTCGAGAACGTGGTCTCCGCACCGATGGATTTGCGGATCCGGTTGGCCCGCACAGGCCGTTCGTCGACGCCGCGCGAGATCCAGTAATAATAGGCGCCCGACTTGCCGAAGTTCGCGTTCATGAACTCGAGCGTCTGGTTGCGGATGTCGAGACCGGTAAAAAGGCCGAGGGCGTTCATCTTCGCAGCTGTTGCCGGCCCGATCCCGTGGAACTTGCCGACGGGCAGCGTCTCCACGAAGGCGGGTCCCATCTCCGGGGAGATCACGAACTGGCCATTGGGCTTGCGGTGATCGGAGGCGAGCTTGGCCAGGAACTTGTTGTAGGAAATGCCCGCCGAAGCGTTGAGGCCGGTCTCCGCCTTGATCTTCTCGCGGATCCGCAGCGCGATGTCGCGCGCGAGCGGGATGCCTTGCAGGTTCTCCGTCACGTCGAGATAGGCCTCGTCGAGGGACAAGGGCTCGATGATCTCCGTGTGCTCGGCAAAAATCTCGCGGATCTGCCGGCTGATCGCCTTGTAGACCTCGAAGCGAGGCTTCACGAAGATCAGGTCGGGACATTGCCGCTTCGCGGTCACCGACGCCATCGCGGACCGAACGCCGAATTTACGCGCTTCATAGCTCGCCGCGGCGACCACGCCGCGCTCGGCCGAACCGCCGACAGCGACGGGCTTGCCGCGCAGCTCCGGATTGTCGCGCTGTTCCACCGATGCGTAGAAGGCATCCATGTCGATATGGATGATCTTGCGAACGCGCCTTGCGTCGCCTTCCACGGTGCCGGATTCGCTCATGCGCGGATAATACAATCGGGCCGTGGGAATCGCGAGATGATCGCGGGCTGCCGCAGTTCGCCCTCAACTTCGCAGGATCGCCTTCATGATCGGCGGGGGGGCCGTTGCTTATTCGGTTGTCTCTATGTGGTTGCGGTCCACGACCCGCAGCGTCCGTTGCATCATGCCATCGACGATGGCCGCCGAATCGCTTGGACGCAGATGGATCGTCGTGGACTTGAGCAGCCATGGCAACACCGCCTGCTCGAGCCGCTCCTCATAGGCGTGGCGCATCATGTCAAATGCCTGCAGGCCGCGACCTGCCAGGACGACATGGTGCGGGCGCAGCACGGATATCGTTGCCGCGACCGCCTCGGCAAGCGCTCGACCTGCCTGCTGGAAGACGTGCTCGAGACGGGGATCACCGCTCCGTGCCCGCTCGTGCAGGAGGGTCATCTGCGCCTCGGAAGGCTGCTGCGACGCCGCTGGCGGCAAGTCGAGAAAGGTGCGGGCGTCGCGGTAGAGCGCATAGTCGGCGAGATGGGCCTCGATGCAGCCGCGCTGGCCGCAGCGGCATTGCGGCCCGTTCGATCCCAGCTTGGTATGGCCGATCTCGCTGCCGGCGCCGGCGCCCAGACGCGCTTCACCGTCGACCACGACGCCCATGCCGACGCCGTGACCGATCAGGATCGTGGCCATGAGGCCCTGCGCCAGTGACGGCTCCGCGGCGGCGAGAGCGAGCGCAACCGCGACAGCATCATTCGCTATCACGACTTCGGTGCCGAAAGCCTCGCGCACCGGCTTCGCCAGATCGATGTCGGTGACGGACAACACCGGGCTCCACAGATGCCGGCCAGTATCCGCGTTCACGATGCCCTGGAGGGCAATCCCTATTCCCAGCAGTCGATGGCGCGGTGTGGCCGTCGCCGCCAGCATCGCATTGATCTGCGTGATCACGAGGTCGCACAATGCGCCCGCATCGAGAGCCCGGGTCGCGATTTCGAGTCGTGATTGTGCCAGGCTGAAGCCGCTGAAATCCGCAATCAGTGTCTCGATCAGATTCATGCGCAGCGAGACCGCGATGACGCGGCCGAACTTCGGGTTCAGGGTCAGCAGCACGGCCGGCCGGCCACGGCGGCGGCCATTCAACCCATCCGGATCCTCTTCGTCGGGATCGTCGGACCATGGGGGGGCCGCGGTCTCGGTCTCGCACAGCAACTCTTCCGCGATCAGCCTGGAGGTCAGGCCGGAAACGGCGGGGAAGCTCAGTCCCGTGCTCCGGGCCAGTTCCACACGCGGCAACGGCCCGTGGCGTCGCAGGACTTCCACCAGGCGGCCCCGGTTCGAGCCACGGGTCATGCCTGAAATTCGTCTCGGCAACTCAGTCTGGTCAGTCATGCTGTCCTATTTAATTCAGAGCATGAATTTAATGAGCGCGTATTGAGGCGGTGTGATTGGAAAAGCACAGCGCGGAGCGCGACGAGGCGGCCATATTTACTAATATCATGCCTCATGTACTATTTCCGCTTGAAGAAGTGGCCAGCGCATCCTGATTTTGATGTTCTGCTCTGCAACATTTCTTCGCTGCGTGAATAAAATAGAGCGCAAAAGCGCTGTAAAGCCCCGCATCTGGGGGACCAAAGGGAGGTACACATGAACGGATCAATGAAGACATTGCTAGTGCCGTTGCTCGCGACCGCCGCCGCGTTCGCGCTGGCCACGGGTGCGGCGCAGGCCCAGCAGAAGAAGACCATCGCGCTGGTGACCAATGCAGCGGCCGATTTCTGGGTCATCGCCGGCCGCGGGCTCGAGAAGGCTCAGAAGGAGCACCCGGAATACGATATCCAGTTGATCGTCACCAACGATGCGACCGCGGCGGGCCAGCGGCGCGAGCTGGACGACCTGCTGGTGCGCGGCGTCGCCGGCATCTCGATCTCGGTCGACGATGCGCCGCACGCAACCGAAGAGCTCAACAAGGTCGCGTCCCAGACCATCTTGATCACGACGGACAGCGACGCGCCGCAGAGCAAGCGTCTCGCCTATATCGGCACCGACAACGTCGCGGCCGGGCGGCAAGCCGGCGAGGAGTTCAAGAAGGCGTTGCCGAACGGCGGCAAGATCGCGCTGTTCGTCGGCACGATGGACGCGGACAACGCCCGCGAGCGGGTGCAGGGTATCAAGGAAGCGATCGCCGGCACCAAGATCGAGCTGGTCGACGTGTTCACCGACCAGGTCGACTCCGCCAAGGCCAAGGCAAACATGGAGAACGTGCTCGTCAAATATCCCGACATTGCCCTATTGTCCGGCCTTTGGAGCTACGAGACCCCGCTGATCTATGATGCGGTCAAGGCGGCGGGCAAGGCCGGCAAGGTGAAGATCGTCGGCTTCGACGAGGATCAGCGCACGCTGCGGGGAATCTCCGACGGCACGATCGAGTCGACGGTGGTGCAGCAGCCGTTCGAATTCGGTTATCTCTCCGCCACCAACATCATCAAGACGCTGAACGGCGACAAGTCCTGGATTCCGGGCGACAGCAAGCTGATCGTGCCGACCCAGGTGATCAGCAAGACCAACGTCGCGGATTTCACCGCTCACATGAAGGATCTGCTGAAGAAGTGACTCTGAGTGCCTTTCGACGCCCGGCGGCCATAGCCGTCGGGCGTCGAGCAGGAGGAAGTGAATGGCGGAAATCCTGTTCGAACTTGTCGGGATCAGCAAGTCCTATCCCGGGGTCATGGCCCTCAACGATGTCAGCCTGCGCGTGCACCACGGCGAGGTGTTGGGCCTGATCGGCGAGAACGGCGCCGGCAAGTCGACATTGATGCGCGTGCTCGGCGGCGTGATTGAGCCGAGCGCGGGCGTGATCCGCATCGGCGGCACTGACCATGCCCAAATGACGGTGAACGAGGCGACGCAGACCGGCATCGCCTTCGTGCATCAGGAGCTGAACCTGTTCGAGAATCTCGACGTCGCCGCGAACGTCTTCATCGGACGCGAGAAGCTCGTCGGCGGCCCGCTGAAGCTGGTGGACAGCGCGCAGATGCGCGCCCGCGTGACGCCGCTGCTGCAGCGGCTGGGCGCCGATTTCGGCCCTGACACGCTGGTCGAAAATCTCTCGATCGCGGAACGTCAGATGGTGGAGATCGCCAAGGCGCTCTCGATCGACGCCCGCGTGATCATCATGGACGAGCCGACCTCGAGCCTGACGATTTCGGAGACCGAGCGGCTGCTGGCGGTGATTGCCGATCTGAAGGCGCACGGCATCGCAGTGATCTACATCTCCCACCGGCTCGGCGAGATCATGACCTGCGCCGACCGCGTCGTGGTGCTGCGCGACGGGCGCACGGTGGGAGAGCTGGCGCGGGACCAGCTCAGCCATGCCACAATGATCCGGCTGATGATCGGCCGCGACCTCAAAGCGCTGCATACGCCGCCGAAACGGCCGCCGCAGCCGGGCGGCTGCGACATCGTCGGCCTCGTGACGTCAGCCTTCCCCGACCGGCAGATCGATCTTTCCGTGCGGCATGGCGAGATCCTCGGACTGGCAGGACTGGTGGGCGCTGGTCGTACCTCGCTGGCCCGCGCGGCCTTCGGCATCGATCCGGTGCTGGGTGGCGAGATCAGGATCGACAACGCGCCGGTCGATGTCGCATCGCCCCGGGATGCGATCAGGCAAGGCATCTATCTGGTGCCGGAGGACCGCAAGAAAACCGGGCTGGTGCTGGAGCTGCCGATCCGCGAGAATGTGACGCTGGCGAGCCTGCGCAATTACGCGCGGATGTGGCTGGTCAACGGCGCGGCCGAGCACAATGTCGCGAAGGAGCAGGTCAGGCGGCTCTCCATCAAGGTGCCGAGCGTCGATATGGAGGCCGTGACCCTCTCCGGCGGTAACCAGCAGAAAGTCGTGCTGGGCAAGTGGCTCTCCATGCAGCCGCGCGTGATGTTCTTCGACGAGCCCACCCGCGGCATCGATGTCGGTGCCAAGAGCGAGATTTACGCGCTGATGCGCGAGCTCGCCGACCAGGGCGTCGCGATCGTGATGATCTCCTCGGACATGGAGGAGGTCATCGGTGTCTCAGACCGGGTCGCGGTGATGCATGAAGGCAGCGTCAGCGGTGTGCTGGAGCGACCGCAATTCAGTGAATACAACGTGCTGCGGCTTGCGATGGGCCAGGCGCTGGAAACCGTGGAAGCCGCTGCCCCATGAACAAGAAAGAACTCGGTCTCGGTCTGCTGCTCGTGGTGATTTCCGTCATCACGGGCATGATCAATCCGGCCTTCCTGTCGGTGGTGAACCTGCTGAACATGGCCAATCTGATCGGCCTGTTCGGCGTGTTTGCGCTTGGCGAAGGGCTCGTGATCATCACCGGCGGCATCGACCTTTCGCTCGGCTCGATGTTCGCGCTGCTTGGTGTCGTCTTCGTCGACCTTCTGACGACGTACCAGGTTCCCTGGCCCTTGGCGCTGCTGGCCGTGTTGCTGGGTGGACTGGTGCTGGGGGCGATTCAGGGCGTCCTGATCACCCGGCTGAAGATGCAGCCCTTCATCGTGACGCTGTGCGGGTTGCTGATCTATCGCGGCGCCGCCCGCTACTACACGACCGACTCGACGCGCGGCTTCGGCTACGGCGACGAGGCAGCGACACTGAGCAACATTGCCTCCGGCCATGTGGCGGGCATCCCGAACACCTTCATCCTCCTGATCGTCCTTGCGTTCGTCCTCAGCGTGGTGCTGCACCGCTCGGTCTACGGACGCTGGCTTTATGCCGTCGGCAAGAACGAGGAGGCGGCGCGCTTCTCCGGCATCAACACCAACATGGTGATCGCAACCGCCTATATCATCAGCGGTGGGCTCGCCGGAGTTGCGACGGTCCTGTTCGTGTTCTACACGAACTCGGTGTCTCCGAGCTCTTTCGGCAATTTCTATGAGCTCTATGCGATCGCGGCTGCCGTGCTGGGCGGGTGCAGCCTGCGCGGCGGCGAGGGCTCAATTCTCGGTATCGTGCTGGGGACCGCGCTGCTGCAGGTGCTCCAGAACCTCGTGAATATCCTCGGCATCCCCAATTCGCTGAACTTCGCGGTGATGGGGACGGTGATTCTGATCGGCGTGTTGGCAGACCAGCAATTGCAGGAACGACGCCGGCGCAAGCAGGCGCTGGCCGGCATCGCCCGCACGGCGCCGAGATCGACACCTGTGCAAGGACAGCCGGGCGCACCGCCGCGCGGCGTGGACGCGCTGCCGGCGAGGACGGGCGACCAGGTGTGACGGATCCAGGCTCGAGCTGACAAAGCCGCTTCGTCGGCGGCCTTGTCGCGGGAGCCCTATCCCTCATATTGATCCGGCCCCATCGCCCAGGATGCCTGATCGTGGCCGTAGGCGTAGTTGCGGTTGTTGACGACAGGATTGCGATTGACCATCGGCCGCATGCACATCGGATGCGTCGCGCTGCGTACCTCGTGCTCGACCGTGAACAGATGCTTGCCGCTGTCGAGATCGACGATGTCGCAGAACCGGTACTGATACTGGTTGTCCTCGCGGGAGATCAGGTCGCGCGCCAGCAGCTTGCGATAAGGGCCGGAGAAATCGGTGATGTACATCTGCACATGGTGGCCGTCATAGGCGGGCTGCGGCCGATCGGTCTCCCGGAACAGCAGATGCTGGTCGCGGCCGGTCTTCACCGCGGCAACCTTGCCGCCGCGGTTGCGCAAGCTCGCCGGCATGCCCATGATCTCGGGATAGAAGGCGCAGATTGCCTGTGCCGATCCGGCCGGCACCTCGAACTCGACATAGGGGATGCCGAGCGTGATGCGCCCGAAGCGTGCCGCGTCCGGCTCGTGGATGCGCAGGCGGTTGCCCCAGGGGCAGGTCGCTTCGACATAATCGTTGTGCTCGGCGTATGCGAAGGCGGTGCCTTCGAGCTTCCCGGCGACCGAGGCCAATCGCGCCAGCAGCGCCTCGCGGCCCTCGATGACGAGCCCGGTATGGCCGCGCAGCACCTGCGCCTTGCCGCTCGGCAGATGAAACTGGCTCCTTCCGGCATTGATCCACATGTTGGTGTCGGACACCATCAGATAGGGATCGCGGGTCAGTCCAAGCCCGGTGACGTAGAACAGGGTGGCGAGGCGCTGGTCCGGAACCTGGATGTTGACGTGCTCGAAATGAATGGCGTTGCCGAGATCTTCTGCGGATCGATCGAATTGTTGCGGCATGGATGTGCGCTTCTGGCTGGAGGGACCGACAGGCCTATACTAGAGCAGAATTTCCGCCGGCCGAAACGGCTGGATGATGACATCTTGAAGGCAGCATCTTGAGGACAGGGCATGGTGTGCGCTGCACCTTGCCGTGGCACCCATTCCCTGTAATCTGACCGGAAGTAGTGAGGGAAAGAAGAGGTCGATGGGGGGAGTTCTGGAAGGCGTGCGCGTCCTCGATTTCGGGCGCTACATCGCGGGGCCGTATTGCGCGACATTGCTGGCCGAGTTCGGCGCCGAGGTCATTCGCGTCGAGAAGCGTGACGGCAGCGAGGATCGCTTCGTGGCGCCGGTCGGCGAAGGCGGCGAGGGCGCGCTGTTCCTCCAGGTCAACCGCAACAAGAAGTGCATCACGCTCGATCCGATGACGCCTGAAGGCCAGGAGGTGATGCGCCGGCTGGTCAAGACCGCTGATGTCGTCGTCGCCAATCTGCCGCCGCAGACCTTGGGCGCCATGAAGCTCGATTACGATTCGTTGAAGGCGATCAAATCGGACATCATCCTCACCACGGCCACTGCGTTCGGGGGGCCGGGGCCGTGGTCCGACCGCGTCGGTTTCGATGGCGTAGGCCAGGTCATGTCGGGCTCGGTCTACATGACCGGCGCGGGCAATCCGCCTTACCGCGCGGCGGTGAATTGGGTCGATTTCGGCACCGCGCTGCATTGCGCCTTCGGGACGCTCGCCGCACTGATCGAGCGCGGCAAATCCGGGCGCGGGCAGATCGTCGAGGGCGCGCTGCTGGCGACAGCGTTGTCGTTCACCAATGCGACGCTGATCGAGCAGGCCGTCATCAACGTCAATCGCGTCCCATCAGGCAATCTCGGCCAGACTGCCGCGCCCGCCGACATTTACCGCACCCGGGACGGCTGGGTGCTGTGCCAGGTCACCGGTCATCCGCTGTTCAAGCGCTGGGCCAGGCTGATGGGCGAGGAGGAGCAGTGGCTGAACGATCCGCGCTTTGCCGACGACATCAGCCGCGGCAACAACGGACCCGTCATCAGCGAGCGGATGGCGCACTGGTGCGCCGAGCGAACCACCCAGGAGGCCGTCGACACCCTCGGCAAGGCGATGATTCCGACCGGGCCGGTTTTGAGCCCGCAGCAGGCGCTGGACCATCCCCACATCCGCGCCGCCGGCTTCTTGCAAGACGTCGACTATCCCGGCTTGCCGAAGCAGGCCCCGGTTGCCCGCGCCGCGATTCGACTCTCGGAAACGCCGGGCGAAATCGCGACGCGCCCGCCGACGCTCGGCGAGCATACCGATGCCGTGCTGGCGGAACTCGGCTACGACACGGCCGCGATTGCAGCGCTTCGGCAGGGCGGCATCATTTAGCCGCGACGTGATCACAAGAGTGGAAATGGGCCGGCGTGTCTGCTAGACGACTGGCGGCACGAGCATGATCCGGAAAAGCGCGTATCGATTTTCCGAAAAAGATCATACTCAAACAACAAACTGAAGCGCGGTGATACATCGCGCTTTGGGCTTGGCGCTTTTGCGTGTGCCGGCGACTTCTATGTCGCGCGAGATGTTTTGGGAGGCGCGCGTTCGCGCGCCCTGTCCCATATATGCATGACCATCCGCGACCGAATCGGGACGAACTCGGCTGCGCGTGCCATTGACGACTGCCTACGACGAGAAACGGATTAACGTGCGTCATTCCAAGAAACTGCGGCCAGCCAAGGGTTCTCTAAACAAGAGTTCTCTAAAGAAGGGCTCGCAAGTCAAAAGCTCGCCCAAAAAGCGTTCGCCCGCCAAAAGTTCGACAAGCAGGCGCCCGCTAAGCAAAAGTTCTCCGACGACGAGCAAGGGCTCGCAGCGCGCCACGATCTCGTCGTCGTCGCCGCTCGGCATGATGGCGCTGCATCTGCTGGCGCAGTGGAAGGAATCCGGGCGCAGCGGTCTCGTGTTCCTCGCCGAGAGCGAGAACAGGGCAGAACGGCTCGGCAGCGTCATTCATGCACTCGATCCGTCCTGCGAAGTGCTGGTGTTTCCGCGGCTGAACACCCTGCCGTTCGATCAACTGGAGCCATCGCGCGAGATCGCCGGCCGTCGCGCCTCGGTGCTGCGGCGCCTCGCAAAATCCAAGCAGCCGATCTTTCTCATCTCGACGGCGGAAGCGGTGATGGAGCGCCTGCCGACGCCGGCGAGCCTGTTGCGCTTGAACACGGGCTTGAAGGTCGGCGGCCATTTCTCCGAGAGCGAGCTTCGCGTCCGTCTCGAAGAGCTGGGCTATGACCTCGATGACGAGCCGGATTATCCGGGCGGCGTGCTGTTTCACGGCCAGACCTTCGAGATATTTCCCGCAGGCGCGCTGGGTCCGTTCCGGGTGGAGCATTCCGCGCGCGCCATCCGCCGCATCGTGGCATTCGATCCGAAAGAGCATGACATCATCTTCGAGACCAGGGAGCTTCTCGTCGATCCCATGTCGGAGCGGCTCGCCATCGCTGGCGCTCGGGCCAAGCGCGCGGCGCTGTTCGACTATTGCGGCAAGGCCGGGTGGATCGCGGATGCCGGCGTTTCGGTGCATGCCGATGCCTGGCTGAGCACGATCGAGGAGGGCGCGGGTCGCGCGGACAGGGAGCGCGAATATCTGGGACGCCCCGACTGGAAGCAGGCAACCCGTGGCATGAAGGTGCTGCCGCGCAGCGCTCCGTTCCAGCCGACGCCGGAATTTTCCAAGCTGACGTCAGCCAGAAAGGCTCTGCGC
The DNA here is from genome assembly GCF_040546905.1 of Bradyrhizobium sp. S3.3.6. Classification (NCBI taxonomy): domain Bacteria; kingdom Pseudomonadati; phylum Pseudomonadota; class Alphaproteobacteria; order Hyphomicrobiales; family Nitrobacteraceae; genus Bradyrhizobium; species Bradyrhizobium sp. S3.3.6. Next base: position 97,520 of record NZ_JBEPOT010000017.1, read on the forward strand.
GCCTTCGTCGAGGACACCAGGCGCGCCGGTTCGCGCCTGATCCTCGTCGCGGCGCAGGAGGAAGATCTGCGCGCGATGGAGCGGATGAGCGGCGTGCGCGCGGAGCGCGTCGCGGATTGGGACGAGGCCGCGAGTGCGCGCCATCGCGACGTGGCATTGATCGCAGATCTCGACGCCGGCTTCGTCATTCCAGGCAAGAAAGCTGCCGTCGTGCTGACAGCGAGTGACGTGCTCGGCAGCCGTGCGCATCATCCGCAGCCGATGGCGCGAAGCTGGATTGCGGCCTTCGATCATGCCGACGTGCCGGAACAGGGCACGGTGGTCGTGCATCTTCAGCGCGGCCTTGCCGTGCTCGATGGCCTGCAGACCGTGAACACCGGCGGCGGCGCCTTGCGCGAGATGGTCAGGTTGTCCTTCGCCGGCGACAACGCGGTGCTGGTGCCGCCGCCCGATCTGGCGCAGATGTGGCCTTATTCAGCGGAGCGCGGCAAGCTCGCGCTCGACAAGGCGGATGGCAGCACATGGTGGGCCCGCCGCACCGCCGCCGAGCAGGAGATCCAGCTCGCCGGCAAGGTCCTCGCCAAGCACATCAGCCAGCGCAAGCGGCGGAAGGCGGCCAAGCTGGTCCCGCCGGGATCGGCCTACGAAAAATTCGTCGCGCGCTTTCCGTATTTCACGACGATCGATCAGGCCAAGGCGATCAACGACGTGCTGGATGATCTCGCGTCGGGGCATCCCATGGACCGGGTGATTTGCGGCGATGTCGGCTTCGGCAAGACCGAGGTGGCGCTGCGGGCGGCGGCCGCCGTGGTGCTGTCGGGAAAGCAGGTGGCGATCGCGGTGCCGACGACGGTGCTGGCGCGGCAGCACGTTGCGACCTTCCGCAAGCGGTTTGCGCCTTTTGACATCGAGGTCGGCAACCTCTCGCGCGCCACCTCCGGTGCCGAGACGCGGGAGACCAGGGAGGGCTTGCGCAGCGGCCGGGTGAAGGTCGTGGTCGGAACGCAGGCGCTCACCTCGAAGGACGTGAAATTCGATGACCTCGGTCTCGTCATCATCGACGAGGAGCAGCATTTTGGCGCCGCCGAGAAGGCAAAGCTTTCCGGGCTTGCCAGGAATGCGCATACGCTCTGGATGAGCGCCACGCCGATCCCGCGCACGCTCGCCGCGGGTCTTGCCGGCTTCAGGGACCTGAGTGTCATCGCTTCGCCGCCGGTGCACCGGCTTCCGGTCGCGACCAAGATCGCGCCGTTGTCGGATGCCGCCATCGCCTCGGCCTTGCTGCGCGAGCAGCGGCGGCACGGGCAAAGCTTCCTGATCTGCCCGCGCATCCAGGATCTCGAGCCCATGCTGGCGCGCGTGCAGGCGGTGGCGCCCGATCTCAAGATCGTCTGCCTGCACGGCAGATTGCCGGCCGACGAGATCGACGACCGGATGATGACCTTCGTCGAAGGCAACGCCGACGTCCTGCTCGCCACCAACATCGTCGAGAGCGGCCTCGATATCCCGCGCGCCAACACCATCGTGGTGTGCTGGCCCGAAAAATTCGGCCTCGCTCAGCTGCATCAGCTGCGCGGGCGCGTCGGGCGTGGCGGCATCCGTGCCTTCGCATTTCTGCTGACCGAGTCGGCCTCGGGGCACTCCGAGAAGCGGCTCGCCGTGCTGGAGGAGTTCAGCCGGCCGGGCGCAGGTTTTGCCATCAGCGAGCGCGACCTCGATCTCCGGGGCGCAGGCGATCTGTTCTCGGAGCAGCAATCCGGCCACGTCCAGGTCTTCGGCCCCGTGCTCTACAGCCATCTTCTGAAAATGGCCTCGGAGAAAGTCGATGACGGCAGGTCCGTGGTGTGGGTGCCCGACCTCAACCTGCCGGTCGCGGACATGCTTCCCGAGAGCTATGTGCAATCCGCGCCGGTGCGGCTGGAGCTCTACGCCCGTGCCGCGCGCTGCGCCAGCGAGGACGACCTCGACGATCTCGAGGAGGAAACCTCGCGCCGCTTCGGGCCATTGCCGCCGGCTGCGCGCGACGTCTTTGCAGCCGCGCGGCTGAGGCTCGACTGCAAGCGCAGAGGCATCGTCCGCCTCGACGTCGGGCAAAGCGCGGTGGCCGCGACGTTCCTGCCGGGACGGTTGCGGAAGTCGAAAGGAAAATCGCTGCAACGCGACGGCGATCGCGTCGTCTACCACAGCCAGACGCGCGATGCCCCGTTCGACATGGTCGAGGAATTGTTCGAGCTGCTCGACGAGGCGTGACGGGAGAGCTGCCGCCTCAGAGCGAGCTGCCGCCGCAAATGACGAGCTGCTGTCCGGTGATGGCGGCAGCGTCGGGCGAGAGCAGGAACGCCACGGCGGCTGCGACTTCGTCAGGTCTAATGAAGCGGCCGATCGGCGGCAGCTTTGGCGCGACAGTGGCACGCGTCGGGTCGTTGAGCATCGGCGTCTCGGTCGCGGCGGGCGCAACGACATTCACCGTGATGCCGCGCGGCGCGAGCTCGCTCGCCCACGACCGCGCCATCGCGACCAGCGCGGCTTTCGTCGCGGCATATTGGCCGCGGCCGGCCGCGCCCGATGCGGTGCGGCTGCCGATGAAGACGATGCGCCCGCCCTGCGGCAGGCGCGGCGCCAGCGCGTCGGCGAGGCGTGCGGCGACATCGACATGCAGCCGCCACATCGCAGCACCGTCGCCATGGCTCAGCGATCCCAGCGGACCGACCTTCAGCATGCCCGCGGCATGAACGAGCGCCGTCGGTGTGAGGCCCGCGACGGCGCCTGCAATGCTGTCGACGTCGTTCAGGTCAAGCGACAGATGATCGAACGCCGGATGGTCGAACGTTACAGGGCGCCGGCTGATCCCGGTGACGCGCCAACCGTCGCGCAACAGGCGCTCGACGATCGCAGCGCCAATGCCTGAACTGGCGCCCGTGACGAGTGCGTGCCTCTTGTCCATCCTCTCAGCCCCGCTTCACCCATGGCTCGGTCACGCGCACATACTTGATCGCGCGGCGATGGAAGGTGAAGGCCGTGTGGATCGCGCCGTCGGCGGTCTGCTTGACGGAGGGGTAGGACAGCTCGCGATTGGTCTGGTCGCGCGAATTGTTGGTCATGCAATAGCCGTCGCCGGTCTCGACGTTGCGCTTGGCCCACGAGCGTCCGCCGTCGGTCGAGATCGCCAGCGTCATCGGCGCCCGCGGCGCGCCCCAGAATGCGGTGCGTCCGTCCGACTTGCCGCCATCGCCGGCGAGCACGGGCGGAAGGTCGTCCTCGATCTCGTCATAGAGCGACAGGCGGCGCCCGCTCGCATCCCTCGCGCTGGAATCGTTGAAGACCAGCGCGAGATGACCGTTGCCGAGCCGCGTGAGCTGGATCGAGGAGTTGTTGTTGGGCAACGCGGTCGCAACCGGCGCCGACCAGCTGCGGCCGTGATCGGTCGAGCGGCTCTGATAGATGTTGTCGGCCCAGCGGCTGCGATAGACCGCAATCAGCGAGCCGTCGTCGAGGCGCGCGATGCACATATGCACGCAGCCGCGGCTGCCGGGGACGTCGATGTCGCGCCAGGTTGCGCCAGCATCGGACGAGATCTTCACCGCGCTGGTGTCCTCGTCGCCGTTCCATTTCTTGCCCGGCGTGCTGTGGCAATAGAACACCGGCAACAGCCAGTCGCCATTGTCGAGCACGACGATTGGCTGCCGGATGAAAGTGCCGCGGCCGCGATGCTCCGGAAACAGCGTCTCGATCGGGGCCCAGCTCTTGCCATGGTCGCGCGAGAGGCGGCGGCGGATCAGCGCGGTGTCCTGGTTGCCCGCCAGCTGCGCCGTCCACATCAGCCACAGCGTGCCGTCGGGGGCCGGGAACAGCACCGGGTTCTGCTCGGAACGGCCGGAATCGTCGGACAGCTTTTCGGCCGCCGACCATTGCGTCGCGCCGCGCGGAAGCCGCGAGAAATACACCGAGATATCCGACATGCCCTCCTGCGTGCCGCCGAACCAGACGCAGGCGAGATCGCCATTGGCGAGCGGCATCAGGTTGGCGGCGTGGTTCTGCACGCAAGGCGAAGGAATGAAGGCGTCGAACCGGTCGGGATCGCCGGCCGCCGGCCGAACTGTGCCCTCGGCGGTGACCTCGATCTCGGTCGTCATGTCGAAGTCCTTTCAACGAAAGCATTGGGTTGCGCGGCCTGCGGCGCGGCGGCGGGCGCCTGGCCCATCACCATGCGCTCGATCGCCATCACGACCAACGGCGTTGCGGCAGCGATGTACATGTTGTCGATGCCGAAGGGGTTGCCGAGCAGGTACCAGACCGTGGTCGCGACGGCAGCGCCGATCAGGCCGGCGGTGGCGCCGCGGTTGCTGGCGAACAGCGGCAGATAGAAGCCCATCATCGCCACCATCGTCACCGACAGGCGCAGCGCGCGCGTGAAGAACGACAGCTTCAGGATCTCCGGAATGAAGAACACGAAGATGAGCGGCACGATCGCGATCACGATCGAGAACACGCGGGTCATCTTCAGCTCGCGCTCCGGCGTCGGCTTCCAGTAAGGCACGTAGAAGTCGCGCACCACGAGCGAGGCGATCGCGAGCGCCACCGTGCAGACGCTGACGAAGATCGAGGCGACCAGCGAGGTCGTCACGAAGGCGGAGGCCAGCGGCGGCATCTTCTCCAGGAACACCGGCAGCGCGTAGAGGCTGTTCATGTCGGGGTAGAGATATTTTGCGGCAACCCCGATCAGCGCGAGCAGGAAGCCGAGCGGAAGGCAGAACGCTGCGGCATAGTACGTCGCCTTGCGGGCCTCGGCGGCGCTCGGCGTCGAGGAGATCGCCTGGACGATGAATTGCGTCGAGAAGATCGCGCCGACCGTGCCGAAGGTCCAGGCGAAGATCGTCGTGAAGCCGATCTTGCCGTCCCACGAGAAGTAATACGCCGGCAGCTTGGCCTTGATCGGCGCGATGCCGCCGGTCAGCGACATCGCGACCGCGACGATGATGATGATGCCGACCACCTTGAAGGCGCTGTGCAGGATGGTCACCCAGGCGACGCCTTTCAGCCCGCCGAACACATAGTAGAAGGTCGAAACCGCAGCGATGATGCACATCGCAACGGGGAGGCTGACATGCAGCGCGGTGGCGATCGCGGCTGCGCCGCTGACATAGTTGCCGACATTCACCAGCAGCAGCGCGTAGATCATGATCACGGAGACGGTGAGCATGGTCGACTTGCCGTATTTCTGCGCGATCGCGGCCGAGATGGTGTATTCGCCGGAATTGTACAGCTTCTTCACCATCAACAGGCCGAACAGCAGGAAGCCGAGCGAGGCGCCGAGCACGGCCCACCCGGCCGCCATGCCGGACTGGAACGCTTCCTGCGCCGTGCCGACGGTGGATTTGGCGCCAACGAATTCGGACATCATCAGCACGCCGACGACGACGGCCGGCATCGCGCGGGACGCGGTCATGAACTGATCGCTGGTCCGGCTGCGCAGCTTCAGCGTGAGCCAGGAGGTGAAGGCGATATAGGCGACGATCATCGTGACGACGAGCGTGCTTTCGCCGGAGAGGAGGGCTTGCATCGGTGACGTTTCCTCTGGTGGTGCCGGACGCGGTGTTGTGAGCCCGCTTTTGCCCGACGGCAGAATGTTCGGAATGCGAACAAATGTTCTTGTAATCCATTAAAGCTGCCCGGGCGCGGTGCGTCAAGCGCACGCGTCAAGGCGCCGGGGACATCCGGGTTCCAGCGAGCAGGGTGGCAGCCATGACGCGGCCCTTCGGGTCGCATCATCGCGCGCAGGAGCATCTACTCGGCGCTGCGCTTCCAGGCGCCGGTGCCCAGCTTGCCTGTGATGACAGCCAGCGCATTGCGGATCTCGTAGGCGCCGCCGTCGCTGTAGCCCGACAGGCCTCTGAGGGCGTGCAGCGTCCAGTGGCCGTTCGCGGCCGTGATCGTGCCTTCGTGCGGACGAGCCGAGCGCTGCGGCTCGGCGTGGAATCTGTAGGTGCCGTCGCCCATGATCTGCCAGATCCAGCGCGACTGCCCGCGGCCGCTCGGCACCATGATCTCCCAGGTGCCGACCAGCGCGGGATCGATCGTTGGCGAGGTCGGCGTGTGCTGTGGAGCAGGCAAGGCGACGGCCGGAAGCGGGGTCGGCGCTCCATCGGCACCGGCCGTTGGCCGGCCGGCAAGGTAGATCGCCTGGCGCGACAGCGAACCGTAGACGAACGGCTGCTGCGCGTTGCGGGTCGCCTCCATCACGTCGTCGCGGACGTTGCGGAACATGAACGTCACCTCGACGCCGGGCAGCTCGATGTTGCGCAGCAGCGCCGTTGCAAACGGGCTGTTGCGCGCGTCGCCATCAAGCGCCGTGGTGCCGTCGCGTGCGGCATAGGCGACGAGAACGTTACCGACGGGCTCGATGCGGCCGAGCCCGCTCATGGTGGCCGCCCGCGTGGCAATCGAGCGATTCATCCTGGCGGCAAACGGATTGTTGCGGCAGGCGTCGAGGATGACGAGGCCAAGGCTCGTGGTGTTCGACACCTGCAACATCACGCTTTGCAGGTTGATGGCTTCATTCGCCGCGTCGGTGTCGCGCTTCAGTTCTGCGTCAACAGGGATCAGCCAGTTCTCGCCATTGATCTCCATGCCATGGCCGGCGAAATACACAGCCGCCATGTCGGCGCCGGCGGCGTCACGCCCTAATGCGATCAGGCCGCGGCGCATCTCGTCGAAGCCGGCGTTCGCCGCCAGGGAGACGGTGAAGCCAAGCCGCTTCAGCGCCGCGGCGATGTCGCTCGCGTCGTTCGGCGGATTGAGCAGCGCGGGCACGTTGCTGTAGGCACCGTTGCCGATGACCAGCGCGACCCGCCTGCCTTCCGCTGCTGCCGCCGGCGACGCCACGCCCGCAAACGCGGTTGCCGCCGTCAACCTTGACACGAATTCGCGCCGGTTCATCCGGATCTCGCTGGTTCGAAGGAGCTTTGATCCTAGCGCAACCGATCCGGGGGAGCCACGGGGCCCGCCTCAGTTCGCCGACAGCGCCGTCCTGGCGACTTCGGCCATCCAGGTCGATGCCACCGGGAGGATCGCGTCGTTGAAATCGTAGCGCGGGCCGTGCAGCTCGGCGCCGTCGCGCAAGGGACCGTTGCCGATCCAGACGAAAGCGCCGGGGCGCTGCTGGAGATAGAAGGCAAAATCCTCGCCGGCCATGCTGGGCGCAAGATCGCGCCGCATCGGCGCCTGCACCTTGTCCGCGGCCATGCGCGCGAAGCCGGCCTCTTCCGGCGTGTTGATCGTCACGCCGACGCCCATGACGATGTCGGGCGTGACCTTGACGTCAAGGCTCGTGGCGATGCCGGCGCAGATGTCTGCGATGCGAGCGAGAAGGATGTCCTTCACCTCATTGCGGTGATGCCGCAGCGTGCCGCGGATCACGACCTTGCCCGCGATTTGATTGGGCGCGGTGCCGCCCTCGATCGTGCACAGCGAGAGCACGGCGGTGTCGAGCGGATCGACGCTGCGCGACACGATCGATTGCAGCGCCACGATCAGATGGCCGGCTGCCATCACGGGATCGCGGGTCAGATGCGGCATGCCGGCGTGTCCCGCATGGCCCTCGATGGTGATGGTGATGCGTCCGCCGGAGGCCATGACCACGCCGTCATGGACCGCGATGGTGCCGGCCTCTAGGCCCGGCCAGTTGTGGAAGCCGAACACGCGGTCCATCGGGAATCGCTCGAACAGCCCGGCCGCGACCATCGCGCGCGAGCCGCCAAAACCTTCCTCGGCCGGCTGAAAGATGAAGTCGACGGTGCCGCTCCAGCTTGTGTCTGCGGCGAGCAGCGCAGCGGCACCGAGCAGCGAGGCGGTGTGTCCGTCATGCCCGCAGGCATGCATCACGCCGGGCGTTTTCGAGGCGTAGGCAAGCCCGGTATCCTCGGTGATCGGCAGCGCGTCCATGTCGGCGCGCAGGCCGACGCGCCCTTGCGCCGACCCGCGCGTCAGCGTCGCGACCACGCCGTGACCGCCGATGCCGGCCTCGAAGGCAATGCCGAGCTCGGTGAGTTTCTCTTGCACGAAGGCCGCGGTCGCCTTTTCCTGCAGGGACAGCTCGGGGTGGGCATGCAGATGCTGGCGCCACGCGGTCAGTTTCTGGTGCAGCTCGGGGGTCAAGGCGTGGCTCTCGCGAAGGGTGACGGCTGCTGGCAGCATAGCGGATTATCCGCGCGGTGCATCAAGCCCCTTGGAATGCCTCGCGTGCAGCAAAGTACGCCGCTCTATCGTCATGGCCGGGCTTGACCCGGCCATCCACGTCTTGCTTGCGGCACAAAGAACGTGGATGCCCGGGACAAGCCCGGGCATGACGACCTCATGGGCTACGCCGCCAGCTTCGCCAGCCCGTTCCAGTCAAAGCTGATGCCGTGGCCCGGGCGGGCCGGCGCGAGCGCCTTGCCGTCCTCGAGCGCCAGCGGATGCTCGATATAGGTGTCGAGCCCGAAGCCATGCGCCTCCAGATAGGAGCGGTTCGGGCAGGCCGCGAGCAGATGCACGGTGATGTCGTGGGCGCCGTGGCTGGTGACGGGCAGGTTGAAGGCCTCCGCCAGCCGCGCGATCTTCATGAAGGTGCTGACGCCGCCGCAATTGGTGACGTCGGGCTCGGGATAGGACACCGCGCCTGATGTGATGTAGTTCTTGAACTCCCACAGCGAGCGCAGATTTTCACCCGCTGCGATCGGCACGCCGCCGGCCTGCATGATGCGCGCGTGGCCTGCGACGTCGTCGGGGATAACAGGCTCTTCCAGCCAGGTGAGGTCGTAGGGCACGAAGGCGCGGGCGGCGCGGATCGCCTCCTCGACCGTCCACTTCATGTTGGCATCCGCCATCAGCGGAAAGCCGTCGCCGAGATGCTGCCGCATCGCCGCGACGCGCGCGACATCGGATTTGAGATCGGGCCGGCCGACCTTCATCTTGATGGCGCGAAAGCCCTTTGCGAGATTGCCGTCGGTCTGCTTGAGCAGCGCCTCGACCGAAAGATCGAGATCGATGCCGCCCGCATAACACGGTACGTGCGCATCAAAACCGCCGAGCAACTGGTACAGCGGCAATCTGGCGCGCCGCGCCTTCAAATCCCACAGCGCGATGTCGAGCGCGGACAACGCCAGCACCGCAGGGCCACCGCGACCGCCATAATGCAGGCCCCACCAGACGTGATGCCAGACGGCTTCGGTGTCGTCGGCCTCGCGTCCTTCGACCAGCGGCGGGATCTCGCGCTTCAGGATATCGGCGACAGCGCCGCCATTGCGCCCGACCGTATAGGTGTAGCCGACGCCCTCGGCGCCGTCGGCATCGCGGATGCGGCAGGTAATCAGCTCGAACGCCGCGATCTCGCCATGGGTGGAGTCGGACAACGTGACGGGGAGGGGGATCCGGTAGAGCCCGGTCTCGAGGGTCGCGATGCGTGGCATATGGCCTCCCGATTTTTGTTTTTTGGTTCGTACGAATCCATTACCGCATCGTCGCAAGCTGCACGGCGAGCGCGCAGGCGCGGTCGTATTCGTCGAGATTGATCCACTCGTCGATCGTGTGGGCCTCGTTCTGGCCGGCGCCGAAGGTCACGGTGGGAACGCCGTGGCGGACCATCCAGTTGGCGTCGAGGCCGCCATTGGCGGTGCGGACGTTCGGGGTGCCGCCGACCGCGGACACCGCCTCGACCGCGCGCTTGATCACGGGCTGGCTGTCCTTCATGCGGAACGGATAATAGTCGGTCTCGGCCTTGAACTTGATCTTGCCGGACTTTCCTTGCGCATTCGTCACCTTCTTGGCCGCCTTCTCGAACGCGGCCTTGTAGGCCTTGGTGATCTCCTTGAAGAACTTTCCGTCATGGCTGCGGCTTTCGCCGCGCACATGGACGTAGTCGGTGACGACATTGGTGGCATCGCCCGCGGGGCGGCCCTCGCCGCCGGTGACGGGGCCGACATTGCTGGTGCCCTGCCGCTTGCCCTTCACCACCTTGCCGAACCAGCAGCCGGCCTTCACGTCGGCCAGCGCCAGCGCCATGATCATGGTCGAGGAGATGCCGCGCTCCGGCGCGACGCCGGCATGCGAGGCGCGGCCAAAGATCTCGACGCTCCAGCGATCGGCACCGACGGCGCCGATGGTGACGTTGGAGGCTGGGCCGCCGTCATAGTTGAAGGCCATCACCGGCGAGCCGAGCTCGTCCAGCTTGACGTGGCGCGCGCCGTAGAGCCCGCTCTCCTCGCGCACGCAGAACAAAAGCGTGATCGGCGGATGGTCGAGCTTCTGCTTCTCGAGCTCGGCCGCCAGCGTCACCAGCACGCCGCAGCCGCAGCGATTGTCGCCGCCCAGTGCGGTCCTGGCCTCGTTGACGATTCTTCGGCCGGATTTCTTCGGCCGGGCGCCGGCGCAGAGCGGCACGGTGTCCATGTGGGTCATGAACATGATGCGCGGCTGGTTGTGCAGGGCGCCGCGGCCGGGCAGGTCGACGATGAGGTTGCCGGTCTCGGTCGGCACGGGAATGCGGGTGTTGGCGTCGTCGAGCCGGATCGCCTTGGCCGGCACGCCGCTCTCCTTCAGCGCGGCGGTGAGCTCACGCCCGATCGCCGCCTCCTGTCCGGTGACGCCCTCGATCGCGAGGAAGCGCATGAGGCGGTCGGTGGCGGCTTTGGTGTCGACAGGCATGATCCATTTCCTTGCGCAGACTCGTAGGATGGGTAGAGCTCTTCGCGAAACCCATCATTTCCCGGCAAGAATGATGGGTTTCGCTTTCGCTCTGCCCATCCTACGAACGCGGCGAGGTACAAGTCAAAAAGATCATCACCCCCACGAGAAGCGCCGCCGCCATGAACAGCAGCACCGCCGGCAGCCCCGCAAACGCCGCGACCGCGCCGGTGGTCGACTGCATCAGGGCGGTGCCGAGGAAGAAGGCGAGGTTCACCGCCGCCAGCGCCTTGCCCGCTACTTGCGCGTCGACCAGTTGCCGGCACATGCCGAACAGCAGAGGCTGCGCGGACGTCGCAAGCCCGATCAGCACGAACAGCACGAGATCGTATTGCGGCGGCATGACCGCCACGCCGAACAGCCATGCAACCGCAAAATGCGGCGCACCGAGCGCCATCAGCGCGACCAGCAGCGCGGCGATCGTGTGCGTGCCGGCCACCAGTTCGCGGCGGCGGCCGACCTTGCGGTCAATCATGCCCATCAGAAGCGGGCCCGCGATCATCGCCAGCGTGTAGGCGCCGAGCTGGTTGCCGGCCTCGACCCGCGTCAATCCCTTGACCTGCATCAGCCACGGTCCGCCCCACAATCCGCGCAGCACCAGCGAGGTCGCCAGCGACACCAGCGCCAGGGCGATCAGCCCACGCAACGGCCGCGACAGGCCGAGCCTGAGCACCTCGATCATCTGCGAGAGCGGCGAAGCCTCGTCCTTGTGCTCGGCCGGCTGGTTCGGCACCAGCGCGAGCACGGCGAGCGCGACCACGACGCCGCCGGCTGCTGCGATCCAGAACCCGGCGCGCCAGCCGTAGTGATCGACCACGAAAGCGAGCGGGCTCGACGACAGCAGCATGCCGATATTGCCGATCGACAGGATCGCGCCCGACCACAGCCCGAACCGCGCCGCCGACAATTGCTTGGCCGCCAGCGTCATCGGGCACATCAGCATGCCAGAGGTGGCGATCCCCAGCAGCAACTGCCCGAACGCAAAGCTCGAAGGCCCCGTCGCAAAGCCCGACGCGATCGCGCCGACCACGGTGCCCGCAAGCAGGCTCAGCGACACCGGCCGCACGCCAAAGCGGTCCATCGCCGCGCCGACCGGAATCTGCGAGGCCGCGAACGCGAAATGATAGACCGAGGTGAGGCTCGCCAGCGCCTGTGGCTGCACGTGGAAATCCGCCGCCATCAGATCGAGGCTGAGCGCCGGGATCGTGCGCAGCAAGGTCGACAGCATGTGCCCGCAGGCGAGCGCCACCAGCGCAAAGATCAGCGCGCGGGTGCTGTCACCCGCATCGTCAGTGGTGGCGGTGGTCATGAGCGTCCCGTCCCAGGAGTATTTTGGGTGGGGTACATGATTGGCGAAGGCGTGCCAATGGCGGCAGCTGCAGCCCCATCATTCCGGATTGTGCAGCGGAAATCTCAGACCTAAAGCGCAGGCTCGATGTCGCAACGAGCGAGATGCGCTCCCTCCCTCGCTTGCGGGCCCGCAAGCGGGAGAGGTGAACGAGCCCGCGGCCGGTTGATTCAGCCTAAAGCCATTCCGGTTTCGGCTGAGTTCGTGCGGCGGCGCAATATGTCGCGATGGGACAAAAGCTGACTCAGATGCCGACCGGTTCTCCGCTACGAGCAGCGGTCGTGTTCCAATTACCAGATAGTGTCGCGGGAATATTACCCCTCGGCTACGAATACGTACCTGTTGCCATCCTTGGCCAGCGTGCCGACGTTCGGCATCAACCAGTGAGTACCCGAAATAGTGAGCTTGTCGGCGACCGCGCGATCGAAGATCTTCCTTCGCGTTTCGACAGCCATTTGCGGATCCTGGTCGATAGCGAGCTGCCACTCGGGATTTGTTGAAATGTGTGGCGCAAGATTGACCACGTCAGCGCTGATCAGGAACTGTTCGCCGCCGGAGGTGACCAGATGCGCGACCATTCCCGGGCTATGGCCGGGCGCCTGAACGGCGTGCACACCGGGCAGGAGTTCTGGTTCTCCCTCAAAGGTCCTGACGTTTTTCCAAGTCGCCACCGTGGCCTGAATTCGCTGGGCGAGGCCTTTGCGCGTCGGTCCGAGATCGATCGACTCGACCCCCGGGCGCGTCCACCATTTCAATTCCGCGGCGGGCACCACGATGTCGGCATCCGGGAAGACCTGCGCATCGCTCTCATTGCTCATGAGGCCATAAATGTGGTCGCCGTGGAGATGGGAGATGAGGATCGTCTTGACTGCCTTGGGGTCAAGGCCCGCCGCCGCCATGCTCTCGAATAACCGGCCGTTGCCCTCACCATAAATTGGATGACCGCCCGTACCCGAGTCGATCAGGACCACTTGATCGCGCAGCTTGAGCGCCATGACGATAAACCGCAGGGGCGCCTTATTGTCGGGAAAACCGGCACCACGCAACACGGTCTTGACCTGTTCGACGCTGACATTCCTGACCATGCCCTCCCGCAGCGGAACGTCACGCATGCCATCGATCAGAGAGAAGATTTCAATGTCGCCGACCTTGTATTTGCGGAAAGGTTGAGTGACGGACTGTTGAGCGTGAGCCGTGTCGACAAACGTGATCGGCTTGTCGAGTCCAAACGCGGCATAAGCACCGGCTGCGCCAAGTGTCAGGTCCCGACGCGAGATATCGGACATCGTTCGGACTCCCCGCTGACTGAACGGATCGAGCATATCAATGGGGATGTGCACTGCACAAGCTCGGCTTTGGGTCATTTTCACAATGTCGTCGGGTGGCGACGCGCTACGACAGGCTTGCCGCCAACTATCTTGCCTTGGTTCAACTCGCGTCGATCAGGCTATGGCTGCGCCTTAATGAGTCCGCGTCCTAGTCAAATGACGGAACGGAAGATCAAATACAGGCAGCCGGAGATGATCATCGCCGCCGGCAGGGTGAGGATCCACGCCAGCACGATGTTCCGGATCGTCGGCGTCTGCAGCCCGGAGCCGTTGGCCGCCATGGTGCCGGCGACGCCGCTCGACAGGATGTGCGTGGTGGACACCGGCAGGCCGTAGAACTCCGCGCCCAGAATCGTTCCCGCTGCCACCAGCTCGGCCGACGCGCCCTGTGCGTAGGTCAGATGCTGCTTGCCGATGCGCTCGCCGACCGTAATCACGATCCTTCGCCAGCCGACCATGGTGCCCAGCCCGAGCGCGATCGCGACCGAGACCTTGACCCAGTTCGGGATGAAGCGCGTCCCGGCCTCCAGGCTGGCGCGATAGTCCTTCAGGATCGCGGCGTCACCGGCGCTGAAATTCGCACCAGCGTCGGGCAGCAGGCGGATGGCATCGGCGGCCAGATACATGTCGTTGCGCATGTTCGGCGTCGCCGCGGCCGGGATGCGGCTGATCGAGCCGTAGCTCTTCACGCCGTTGGCGACATCGTCCGAGAGAGCCGCCAATGCCGCATACACCTCCGCGCGGTTCAGATCGCGCCTCTTGAGCGCGTCGCCGATCAGGCCTCTGGCATCGTTGGGATTGGCCGGCTGTGCGCCTTCGGCATGGGCGGCGAAAACGCCCTTTGCCTTGGCGGTGATGTCGATGAATACAGGCGTGCTCGAGTCCGGCATGGTCCGGTTCAGCGCATAGGCCGTCGGTGCCACGCCGATCAGGATCAGCATGATCAGGCCCATGCCCTTCTGCCCGTCATTGCCGCCATGCGCAAACGACACGCCGGTGCAGGTCAGGATCAGGATGCCGCGGATCCACCACGGCGTCTTGCCTCTCGGCTCCTCGTACAGCTTACGCACGGGGACGATGACTTTCAGCAGGAGCAGCAGCAGAGCCGACAGCGCGAAGCCGACTGCCGGGCTGAACAGGAGAGCCTTGCCCACGCTGACGGCCTGAGACCAGTCGACGCCGGAAGTCGCCTGCGCGGCGGGCGCGACCAGTTCGTTGGCAAGGCCTACTCCCATGATCGAGCCGATCAGGCAATGCGAGGAGCTGTTCGGGATGCCCATCGACCACGTCGCCAGATTCCAGATCATCGCCGCGATCAACAACGCAAAGATCATGGCGTAACCGGCGGTGCTGCCGACATTAAGGATCAGGTCGACGGGCAGGAGCGTGATCACGCTGTAGGCCACCGCACCGGTGGAGACCAGCACGCCGAGGAAATTGAACGCGCCCGACCAGATCACCGCGGTCAGCGGTGGAAGGCTGTGCGTATAGATGACGGTCGCCACCGCATTCGCGGTGTCGTGGAATCCATTCACGAACTCAAACCCGAGCGCGATCATGAGGGCGACGCCGAGGAGGAGCAGAGCACCGAGCGCAAGCGGCTCGCCCACGTTATGCGTGTCGGTGAACACGCCATAGGCCGCGTAGCCGATCCCGCTGACCAGGAAGAGCAGGAAGGCCGCGACCACGCTCACATGTGGCTTGCGATCGAGGTCGGGTTTGGCGGCGGACTCGGAGCCCCGCGGTCGATCGTTCAGTGCAAGATCGGACATGTGGATTGCTCGTTGGTCGGTCGGTCAGCAATGATCCCTGTGAACCCGGACGTCGCGGCGTCCCGGCGCTGCTTTCAGATTTGTGACTCAGCCGTCGGGATCGACGCGCAGGCGCCGCAACCGATGAAGCTCCTTGGCGGCGTCCTTCCTCAGCCCGACCGCGGTCTCGTGTTCCTGGCCGACGATGAATCCCGATGCGAACGCCTGGGCGCGCCGGTTCGCAGGCGGCGCTGCCAACGCCGCTTCCATCGCCAATTCGCGGTGCGCCATGAAGTCATTGAGCGATCCGAGGGCAGACTGAATCCGCTTCAGCCGGTCGGAAAGATCCGCGAGCCGCTGCCGGGCGCGATTGCCGTAGAGGCTTCTGAAGAAGTCGACGGCATAGCGGATCTTCTTGATCCTGATCCTCAGCTTGTGGCGCTGCGTCGCGTCGAGATCGTTGAGGCGCTTGCCCTGCTTTCGAGCCTTCCGGAGGCGCCGGTCGAGCACTGCCGCGGCGTAGGCGGCGATCGACCGGTCATCATCGGCGCGAGACTGTCCAGTTTCGATCCACTCGATCACGTCGATCAGCAGGCGGCGGTAACGGGCCGACGTCACCGCATTGCGGGCACGTCCGAAGGCCGCCGCTCGTTGTCTGGAGAATTTCTCGCGGATCGCGCGCGCCCCCCGCTTCGGGACGCCCTTTTCGGCGACCGGTTGAACGCTTTCCTTCAAGAACACGTCGATTTCACGTGCCGGTGCCAGTTCGTCAGTAAGCCACTTCAGTTCGGTCTTCACCCCTGCTGTGCTCGCCCGTGGCAGGATATCGTCGAACAACGAGATGGCCGCACGCAGCCGCCGCAGGCCGACGCGCATCTGATGCACTCCCTCGGAGTCCTGGTCGCGCACCGGATCGGCGTTGGCCGTGAAATGACGCAGCGTCGAAAGCGCGATAACCCGGAACGCATCGCGCGGCGAGAGTTCGGACTTCAGCTCGATCGGTTCGGCGCGTTGCGCCCCGCGGCCGCCGCCTGTGGCGTACTGGTAACCTCGTTCGCCTTTCGAACGGAGATCGAGCTCGGCGCCCGCTTTGCGCTCGACATTGCGTGCCAGCCGGAACAGGTCTGCGACGTCTCCGGACTTCAATTCCAGCTCGAGCTCGGCGATCGGCCGCGCCCGCGGTCCCGCGCCGATCCGGCCGCGGTCGACGGCGAGTTCGATCTGGCTGTTTCGGACCCGCCTGGTCTGCGTGGTGCGACGAACCTCGGTCTGGAAGACCGGCTTGAGCTTGCGGGAAAGCTTCTTGGTCGTGAGGTCCTCGAGCGGCGTCTTTCTCGCCTTCTCGAGCTCCGGTCTCGCGCCTGCGACCTCATTCTCCCATTCGCCGCGCGTAACGCTTCCCGCGTTGCCCGCTTTCACGGTCTGCACGTAGCGTCCGTCAACCTTGCGGACCCGGAGCGTGAGACCATGCCGCCTGAGCTTGTGCTTGCTCGTATCGTAGTAGGTCGACACGAGCGCCTGTTCTGCCCGTTCGCGCCCACGTCCGTTTGCGCCGGTCCGCAAGACGGATGACAAGCTTCGCGGTGCGACGCGGAATTTCAGTTCCGTTTCAGCATTCATCGTCAGAGCTTCCGTTGCCCGATTCAAAGTGGCGCAACTGCGGGAAGTTCCGGAGCTGCCGACATTTCAATCTGGATCTGCGGCGTCATGAAAGCTTCACGGAACCGGGCGGGAGAGCGGCCGGTTGGGGGCGGGAGGCGCGTGATCCGAAAGAGGCCCGAGCCGTCGCTTGCTTGCGCGCGCCGGGCGGTGATAGTTTTGAGGACAGCGCCGATTTGACACTCAGCTTGCGGGCGCTTCTCCAAATGCAGCTAAAGCGAAGCGTCACGTCTGCATCGTCCCGCACCGGAATGTCGTCGGCCGTCCTGAAGAGAGGGGGGGTCGATGAAATTTGCCGCGATCGCGGACATCCACGGAAATTGCCCGGCACTTGAGGCGGTGCTGGCGGACATCGCCGACCTCGGCATCAATGACGTCGTGAACCTCGGCGATCACGTCAGCGGCCCGCTCGAGGCGGCCCGGACTGCGGATCTGCTGATCGCGCGGGGCTTTCCATCGGTGCAGGGCGACCAGGATCGCATTCTCGTCGACCTGTCGCGGGTCGGCAAATCGGCCCGCAGCGATTTCCAGCAACTGGAGCGCAGACACTTCGACTGGATGGAGAGCATGCCGCCGACGCTTGTCTATCGGGAGGACGCCTTCCTTTGTCATGCAGCCCCCAGGGACGATGCCGCGTTCTGGCTCGATCACGTCGCCGCCAACGGCAGCGTCCGCGCCAGCCCGATCGACATGATCGAGGCCGGCGCCCAAGGCATCGACGCAAAACTCATTCTCTGCGGGCACACCCACATCCCGCGGGTGATCCGCCTGCGGGACGGGCGAATGATCGTCAATCCCGGCAGCGTCGGATTGCCCGGTTACGATGGACGGACGCCTGTTCCTTATGTGGTCGAGGTCGGCACCCCGCACGCCTGCTACGCCATTCTGGAGCGCGCCCGCGCAGGCTGGTCCGCGACGCTCCGCTACGTGCCCTACGACAGCACGGCCATGGCTGAACTCGCTCGCAGCAGAGGCATGCCGATTTGGGCAAGCGCGATTGCAACGGGGTGGGTCGAACGGTGAGAGTTAGTGAAGATGCGCCGGCCAGGCGGCTCGCCGCGTGGATTTGAGGGTAAGCCTTCGCTACGGCAACACACCTCTTTCTATGGCGCCGCTTCCCTCAGCAGCGCCGTCGGGTAGACAGTTCGCGCAACAAATCCTCTGCTTCCGTCAACACCGCACGGACAAGCTTTCGTTCTTCGATGGCCTCGCCGGTGAAGAAGCCATGCTTGACGGCATTGCTGTTTCCAAATGGCGCCCCCGATCCCCAAGCGCCACCGTGCATGCGGCAGCGCGTCTTGCCGCGCAGCGCCGGCGCGCGACACGCGCCGCCGTTACGTGTCTGCGCTCCGCAACGGAGGCTCGCCCGAATCGGGCCGGTGTTTCGGGCGTGGCTCACGCGGTGACGGCCGCCGCGTCCGCCAGGCCCGGCTGCGCGGCGATCAGGCTCGCATGCTGCGTGAAATGGCCGACGACGGCCTTGCCGCCGTCCTGCACCGACAAATTCTGCACCGTGATCGCACACGCGCCGTTGCTGCGATGGCGGTTCAGGGCCTCCATCTGGGCTGCGTAGGTGCGGGCCAGCCGGGTCAGTGCGCGCGTGAGGCTTTCCTGCTGTGGCACGTCGTCGGTGCAGGCGAGGCGGCAGGCGCAGCGCATCGACGCGACGTGAATGCTCACCATCTGCGCCGCCAGCATGGCCTCGAGCGAGTCCTTTGGCGTAATGCTCTTCAGCATCGAGACCATGAAGGCGAGATTGCCCTGGTCCGGCCTGCACGCAACCGCGCTGGCTTTCACCAGCTGGCTCAACAGGCCATGCAGCGCCTCGCGATCGACGGCGCCGAGTGCCTCGGCCAGCAGCTTTTCGCCGGTGCTGGGGTCGGGATGGTCGATCACGATGCGCCGGCGGCGGAGTTTTACCTTTGGGCTTGCGATGATCGGGGCATGATCGGTTGGCGCGATGTTCATCGTCTCGGTCAGTGTCGGAAGTGTCGTCATGCGGTGGGTCCTTTACCGGTGCAGGCGCGAGGGCTCGCAGGCCGCGCGAAGCCGATCGCGTGCCTGCTATGCGGCGGTTGAGATGTTCAGATGTCGATGAGAAGCTTACGCGCGGCCATGTATCGAGCGCGCCCAGGATCGGGCGGGCGTGGACACGGGCGATTGTCGCGATGATGCCATCGTGCGCCTGTTTTGCCCGACGTGTCAAACGGAATTTCGGGATTACGTAAGTCGTCTCCCCGCAAGTCCCGGTTCTGACTGGCGGCGGCTACTGTGCATGGGGTTGTTTTCGCGAGTCTTGTCCGGGGAGCGGCAAATCAGCCGGCAATGAAGGCGAGCAGGGTGCCGTTGGCCTTGGCCGGGGGCACTACGACCGCGGCTCCACTGCGGATGCCCGCCGAGCCCAGCGTTTTCTCGGTCGCGGCGAGATCGCCGCTGACAAGCACCAGCGCCGCGCCGCCGCGCTCGGAGAGGCCGGCGAGCGGTACGCCCGGATAGCGTTGGCCGAGCTGGTCGAGCGTCAGATAAACGAAGTCGGCGCGGTCGCCACCCGATGTCACCGTCACCGCGCCGTCGATCTCTATTTTCGGCTCGCGATCGATCAGCCGCGCCAGATGGGCCGCTTCCTTCGCGGCCTCGGGCGTCGCGATCAGCACCTCGCTGATCCGCTTCGCTGCATTGGCGTGCGTCATCAGTTCGGGGATCCACACCGTCTCGCGGGTCTTGTGCTGGCAGGCGAAGATGCGCACGCCGCCGGGGGCTTCTGCCGTCGGCCACATGAAGGTACGGAATTTGGCGGCCGCGACGGTGCCATCAGGCAGCGTGACCGGCCGCTCGAAATCGGTCGGACCGATCGGTGTGAGGCCACGCGCGCGGATTTCTTCGGCGCCGGCCGCGGAATCGACCGCGGTGAAGGCGACGCGCTCGATGCCTTCACCGTGCCGCTCGACAAAGGCGCGCGCAGGCGCGTTGTGTTCGGTTGGCACCAGCACGCCGAGCAGCTCCATATAGTCCGGGTCGAACATGATGGTGTAGTTGCCGGTGCCCATGTGGGCGCTGTGGGTGCCGCGCGGCGACAGCGTGAAGCCGAGCTGCCTGTAATTTTCGGCGGCCTTGTCGAGGTCTTTCACCATGACCACGGCGTGGTCGATACCGATGATGTTCTTGAGAGCCACTGTGATTTCCCCGCAACGAATGCAAACCGAGCTTGGACGGCGGCCCGTGGCCGCCGGTCCTGTCTACGCCGGATAGGCGATCAAGTCATTTTCAAATCTTCGGGACATGCGGAATATCATTCCGCGAAACGCTGCATCGACGCGAAGGCCAACGGCGTCAGCGATCCTGCTCGCTGATATAGGCAGCGAGGATGGCGCGTTCCTCGCTGGTCATCTCGGTGATGTTGCCCGGCGGCATCGCATTGGACCAGGCCGCCACGCGGCCGATCAGGCGGATGTTGCGGTGGATGTGCTCGGGCGCGTCGAGCAGGATGCCCTTTGGCGCGGTCACGATGCCGGCCCAGACCGGCTCGGCCGCGTGGCACATGCTGCAGCGGGACATCACGATCTCCTCGACATTGGCGAGCGTCGGCTGTGCCGACAGCGCGCCCGTCTTCACCTCGCGCGGGCCGGCCGCAGACAGGAACAGGATCGCGATCGCGCCCGCTGCTGCGACGCCCCACACCCACCACGGCGATTTGCGCCCCGCGTGCCCCTCGTTGAAGAAGTGGCGGATCACCGGTCCCAGCGCCAGCACGATCGCAACGATGATCCAGTTGAAGCGCGTGGCATAGAGCAGGGGATAGTGGTTGCTGATCATCAGCACGACGACCGGCAGCGTCAGATAATTGTTGTGGACCGATCGCTCCTTGCTGGTCTTGCCGAGTTTCGGGTCGGGCGCCCGGCCCGCGATCAGGCTGGCGACGATCTTCTTCTGGTTCGGGATGATCACCGCAAACACGTTGGCGACCATGATGGTTCCGATGATCGCCGCGATCTGGTTGAAGGCACCGCGTCCGCTCAGGACATGCGTGAAGGCGTAGGTCAGTGCGACCAGGAACAGATAGCCGCCGATGGCAAACGGGAGCTCGCGCTGTGCGAGCCCGGTGCGGCAGGCAGCCTCGTAAAGCAGCCACGCCAGCGCGAGACTACAGAAGCTGAACAGCCCTGCCTGGGTCGGCGTCAGGTCGAGAATCGACTTGTCGACCAGGAACAGATCGGCGTCGAGATAGTACACCACCACCATCAGCGCGAAGCCGGACAGCCAGGTGGTGTAGGCCTCCCATTTGAACCAGGTGAGCTCGTCCGGCATCTGGGTCGGCGCCACCAGATATTTCATGATCCGGTAGAAGCCGCCGCCATGGACCTGCCAGGCCTCGCCTTGGACGCCGTCGGGCAAGTCGCTCTTAGGCTTGAGGCTGAGGTCGAGGGCGATGAAATAGAACGAGCTGCCGATCCAGGCGATCGCCGCCACCACATGCAGCCAGCGCAGCAGCAGGCTCGCCCATTCCGATAAGATCGATCCCCACATGATCACCCCATCAATCGCGACATCGATGCCGCAGCTTTGATGACCGCAACCGGCGGCCGTGCCCTTACAATCTGTCGCACCGATCCGCGTTGTTTTCCAGTACGATGGGTCATACCAAATGCACATCGTGCGGGCATGAGCTGACGTGGGATTTGGCAGAAAAGTCCGGGAGGAAGGTGACGTGACAATTCGTGTTTCGCACGTGATGGTGCCCGCTTGGCTGTTGGTGGCCTGCGCCGGTGCACGAGCCGAGCCCGTGCTGCAAGGCAAGGATGCCTATGGCAGCTGGCAGGCCGACAAGCCCGGCACCGTCAGGCTGATCCGCCCTGATGATCTGCCCAAGCCCGGGGCATCGCCGTCGGTCTCCAATGCCACGCGCGTGACGTCGCGTGGCAGCGCCACGCCGTTGGTGCCCCGGGGATTCAGGATCGAGCTGTTGGCTGACGGTCTCTCCGATGCGCGCGTGCTGCGGGTCGCGCCTAATGGCGACATTTTCGTTGCGGAGACCGGGCCCGGGCGCATTCGCGTGCTGCGCCTTGGGGAGGGCGGCGCCAAGGCTGCGACCAACGAGGTCTTTGCCAGCGGGCTCAACCGTCCTTTCGGCATCGCCTTCTTCCCGAACGGCGACAATCCGCAATGGGTCTATGTCGCCAATGCCGGCAACGTCGTGCGCTTTCCCTATCACGCCGGTGACCTGAAGGCGTCGGGCAAGCCCGAAATCGTGGTGGCGAACCTGGCGCACGGGTCGGGGCATTCCACCCGCGACATCGTGTTCACGCCCGATGGCAAGCGCATGCTGGTGTCGGTTGGCTCTGCCAGCAATGTCGCCGAAGGCATGGGGAGCCCGCCCGGCGGGCTCGAGGCCTGGTCGCGGACGCAAGCCGTCGGCGCGTCCTGGGGCTATGAGGCCGAGCGTGCGGCAGTACTCTCCTTCGACCCCGAAGGCAAGGACCGCAAGCTCTACGCCACCGGCATCCGCAACTGTGTCGGTCTCGCGATCCAGCCGCAGACCGGGCTGCCCTGGTGCTCGACCAACGAGCGCGACGGCCTCGGCGACGATCTCGTGCCCGACTACGTGACCAGCGTGAAGGAAGGCGCGTTCTACGGCTGGCCATGGTTCTACATCGGCAACCATGAAGACCCGCGTCACGCCGGCGCGCGGCCGGACCTCAAGGACAAGGTGACGATCCCTGATGTGCTGGTGCAGGCGCATTCGGCCTCGCTCGGCATGACCTTCTACCAGGGCACGCAGTTTCCGTCCGAGTACCAGGGCGACGCCTTCGCCGCCGAGCACGGCTCCTGGAATCGCTCGAAGCGCACCGGCTACAAGGTGATCCGTATCAAGATGAAAGACGGCAAGCCGACCGGAGAGTACGAGGATTTCGTCACCGGCTTTGTCGTGAACGACGCACAAGTGTGGGGACGGCCGGTCGGCATCGCGGTGGCGAAGGATGGCGCACTGCTGGTCTCGGAAGATACGGGCGGCACCATCTGGCGGGTGAGCCATTGATGTGGCTCTCGCCTCTCCCGCGTGCAGGGAGAGACCTCATCCCCGCCTCACGCTCGCTCCGCCGTCCACCGGCAGCGTCACGCCCGTGATGAAATTCGCCTCGTCCGACGCCAGGAACAGCGCGGCATTGGCGACGTCCCAGCCGGTGCCCATCTTCTTGCGCAGCGGCACCTTGCTGTCGCGTTCGGCTTCGACTTGGGCGCGGGTCTTGTGCCATTCGCGGGCGCGGGTGTCGACCGCCATCGGCGTGTTCATCAGGCCGGGCAGGATGACGTTGGCGCGGATGCCGTATTCGGCGTTCTGGTAGGCGAGCTGTTCGGTGAAGGCGATCATCGCCGACTTCGTCGCCTTGTAGGCGACGTAAGGATAGGTGGTGATCGCGGCCATCGAGGAGATGTTGATGATGGCGCCGCTTCTCTGCGCGCGCATGATCGGGATCACTTCCTTGGCCGCCAGAATGCAGCTCTTCAGATTGATGGCGACGACGCGGTCGAACGCTTCCTCGGTGATCTCTAGCAGCTCCGCATCGCCGCCGGACAGGCTGACGCCGACATTGTTGTGCAGCACGTCGATGCGGCCCCAGCGCGATTTGGCGTCGGCGACCATCGCCTTGATGTCGGCAGACTTGGTTACGTCGGCCTTGAAGGCCGCCGCGATGCCTTGCTTTGCGGCGATCAGATCGACAGTTTCCTGCGCCGATTCCAGATGATGATCGACGCACAGCACCTTCGCGCCCTCACGCGCGAAGGTCAGCGCGGTGGCGCGGCCGTTGCCCATGCCTTCGCCGGGGCTCTGGCCGGCGCCGACGACGATCGCAATCTTGTCCTTTAGGCGCATGTCAGTTCACTCCCGGCCGGCGAGGCCGGCATCGTCCTCAGGGCCCTGCATATCGTTCCATCCCGATATTTTCGTGCAAATTAGCAACGGAGCGCTGAGGTGAGAAGGCCTGCGATGTCATTGACATCGCATGGAATTGCATGCCGCGGCGCGGGACGGCTCGGGCGAGCAGGCGTGTTGTGGAACCGTCTGCACGCAACTGCGTTTGTTGCTGGGGGCTTTTCGCGCTACGCTTCCCTCGGGGTTTCCCAATCGCCAGTGGCTTGCCGATGAATCTGCTTGATCCACAAGGGCCCGTAGCTGCGGCCAACAGCACCATTTTGGTCGATTCCGTTTTCATCATGCTCGCGATCGTGGTGCCGACTATTTTCGCGATTCTGGCTTTTGCGTTCTGGTTTCGCGCATCCAATCCGAAGGCGCGCTTCCAACCCGACTTCGTTTATTCCGGTCGCGTCGAGATGGTGGTGTGGGCGATCCCCGCACTGACCGTGATCCTGCTCGGCGGCGTTGCCTGGATCGGCTCGCATAAGCTCGATCCCGCAGCACCGGTGCCGGGGACCGGGAGCCCTGTGCGGATCCAGGCCGTCTCACTCGACTGGAAATGGCTGTTCATCTATCCCGACCAGCGCATCGCCACGGTCAACGCGCTGACGGTGCCGGCTGGTGCCGAGCTGAATTTCCAGCTGACGTCGTCGAGCGTGATGAACACGTTCTTCATCCCGCAGCTCGGCAGCATGATCTATACCATGAACGGCATGGTGACGAGGCTTAACCTGCGTGCCGACAACGAAGGTAAGCTCAAGGGGCTGTCGGCGCATTTTTCCGGCGATGGCTTTCCCGACATGATGTTCGACGTCAACGTAGTCTCGTCGCTCGCTTTTCCGGATTGGGTGGCGACCACCGCGAAGACCGACGCTGTGCTGAATGAGGACAGCTATAAGAAGTTGATGCAGCAGGGCATTGAGACGGGCAGGCCGACCTATCGCCTCGAGGACCCGCGCCTGTTCGACCTGATCTCGACCCAGCACATCCCGCCCGGGCCCGGACCGGAACTGCTATCCGATGCCGGCCGACCGCACAGTGGAGGCCATGATGCTCGGTAAGCTCGATTGGTCGGTGATCCCGTTCGGCCAGCCGATTCCGCTGATCGCGGGCGCCGTGGTGCTGGTGGGGATACTGGCAGTGCTGATCTGGGTCATCGTGAAGGGCCATCTGCCCTATCTCTGGCACGAATGGATCACCAGCGTCGATCACAAGCGCATCGGCGTGATGTACATCTTGCTGGCTTCAGTGATGCTGCTGCGGGGCGGCAGCGATGCCATCATGATGCGGATACAGCAGGCGATCGCGTACCAGTCGCAGGGCTATCTTCCGCCGGAACACTACAACCAGATCTTTTCGGCCCACGGCACCATCATGATCTTCTTCGTGGCGATGCCGTTCGTGATCGGCTTGATGAACCTCGTCGTGCCGCTTCAGCTCGGCGTGCGCGACGTCGCTTTTCCGACGCTGAATTCAGTCGGCTTCTGGCTGACCGCGACAGGCGCGCTGCTGGTCAACCTGTCGCTCGTGATCGGCGAGTTCGCGCGCACCGGCTGGCTCGCCTTTCCGCCGCTATCGGAACTGTCCTATTCGCCGGGCGTCGGCGTCGACTATTACGCCTGGTCGCTGCAGATCTCCGGCGTCGGCACGCTGGTCGCAGGCATCAATCTCGTCACGACAGTGCTGAAGCTGCGCACCAAGGGCATGAACTATCTGCGCATGCCGATGTTTTGCTGGACCACGCTGGCTTCGAACCTCCTGATCGTTGCGGCGTTCCCGATCCTCACCGCGACGCTCGCGATGCTGCTGCTCGACCGTTATCTTGGCTTCCACTTCTTCACCAACGAGGCCGGTGGCAACGTCATGATGTTCATGAATTTGATCTGGGCCTGGGGCCATCCGGAGGTCTACATCCTCGTGCTGCCGGCCTTCGGCATCTTCTCCGAGGTGGTGTCGACCTTTTCCGGCAAGGCGCTGTTCGGTTACCGTTCGATGGTGCTCGCCACCATGGCGATCTGCATCATCTCCTTCATGGTTTGGCTGCACCATTTCTTCACGATGGGCGCGGGTCCCGATGTCAACGCCATCTTCGGCATCGCCAGCATGATCATCGCGGTGCCGACGGGGGTGAAGATCTACAACTGGCTGTTCACGATGTATGGTGGCCGGATCCGCTTTGCGACGCCGATGCTGTGGGCGGTCGGCTTCATGGTCACCTTCATCATCGGCGGCTTGACCGGCGTACTGGTTGCGGTGCCGCCGGCGGATTTCATGCTTCACAACAGCATGTTCCTGGTGGCGCATTTCCACAACGTCATCATCGGCGGCGTGCTGTTCGGCGCCTTCGCCGGCTTCGAATACTGGTTTCCCAAGGCGTTCGGCTTCCGCCTCGACGAGCGCTGGGGCAAGCTCGCGTTCTGGTTTACCTTCTCAGGCTTCTATGTCACCTTCCTTCCGCTCTATGTCGCCGGCATGCTCGGCATGACGCGGCGCATGCAGCACTATGACGTCGCGGAGTGGCGACCCTGGATGATCGTGGCTGCGATCGGCATGGCCGTGTTGTCGATCGGCGTGATCTGCCAGATCATGCAGCTCGTTGTCAGCATCCGCAACCGCGAGGCTTTGCGCGACCGCACCGGCGATCCCTGGGACGGCCGCTCCTTGGAATGGGCGACCTCGTCGCCGCCGCCGGTGTTCAATTTCGCCTTCCATCCCGACGTGCGCGGCGAAGACGCCTATTGGGACATAAAGATTCACGCCCAGCAGCAATCGCTCGAGCACACTGCGCCCGAATACCACGACATCGAGATGCCCAGGAACTCTCCGACGGGTTTCGTCTGCGCGTTCTTCGCCACCATCATGGGCTTTGCGCTGATCTGGCACATCTGGTGGATGGTGATCTTGGGCGGCATTGGCGCGTTCGCGACCTTCGTCGTGTTCGCCTGGCGCGACCATGACGAATACGTCATTCCGGCGGACGAAGTCGCGCGCATCGACCGTATCAATCTCGAGGAACGGCGCAGCCTCGTCAGCATGGCGGGAGCGATCTGATGTCGATGACAGCGACCGTCGGCCGCGCCCATGCCGATCCCCATCACATCGGGCTCGTCGTCGAGCATCCCGGCCCCGCATCGAAGCGCATCGTGACGGCTTACGGCTTCTGGGTCTTCCTGCTCTCCGACATCGTGATGTTCTCCTGCTTCTTCGCGGCCTATGCGGTGCTGGTCAGCCAGACCGCCGACGGCCCGAAAGGCTCGGAGATCTTCGAGCAGCGGAACGTTGCGATCGAGACGGTTTGCCTGCTGCTGTCGAGCTTCACTTGTGGCATGGCGAGCATTGCGGCCGACGTCCGCAACCGGTTCTGGTTCTATCTCGGCATGGCCGTGACCTGCGTGCTCGGCCTCATCTTCCTCTTGATCGAGTTCCGCGAATTCGCCGATCTCGTCTCCCGCGGCTATGGCCCGTCGCGCAGTGCGTTCCTGACTGCGTTCTTCTCGCTGGTCGGGTGTCACGGCCTGCATGTGTCGGCCGGAGTGCTCTGGCTGCTCACCATGATGGCCCAGGTCTTCGCCAAGGGCTTTCGCGCCGACGTCCTGCGCCGGATGATGTGCTTCGCGCTGTTCTGGCACGCGCTCGACATCATCTGGGTCGGCGTCTTTTCCGTCGTCTATCTGCTAGGGAGTGGCGTATGAGCGATCAGACGCACGCGCGGACTGAACATGATCTCGCTCCGGGCGAAGAAGAGCAGCACAGCGTAGGCGAGCGGATCGTCGGTTATGTCGTCGGCCTGGGTCTCGCGCTGCTGCTCACTGCGACCTCGTTCTTTATCGCGGGTACCGATCTGGTCTGGCAGCCTTCGATCCCCGTCGCGCTGATCGTGCTCGCGATCGCGCAGATGGGCGTGCATCTGGTGTTCTTCCTGCACATCACCACGGGGCCTGACAACACCAACAACGTGCTGGCGCTGGCCTTCGGGCTGCTGGTCGTGTTCCTGGTGGTGGGCGGAACCGTCTGGATCATGGCGCATCTCAATCAGAACATGCCGCCGATGGATCAGTTCATTCGGATGCACAGCTAGCGCCGCGCAGAAAAGAAGAGCCGCTTGTTGTGACAAGCGGCCCAAGTCTAGGGAGGAAACGCCCGAGCAAAGACAATCCGATGAGGATCGCCTGCCAAGGATGCACTCGCGCAAGGCGCGTGCGCACGTTTATGAGTGTACCAATTCGCGACGGAGTTCAATTCCGGATCAATACTGTCTCGGTCTACCACTCACGGCTGCGTGAACCACTTGCTCACTTTGGCCGGCGGCAATTGTAGGCCCTGCGGAAGCCCGAGGCCTGCGCGTCGTCCTCCGAGCAGAACCAGCGGTCCGGCTGGGTGGTTGCGGCGTAGCTCGGGCAGCCTCGCAGATGATAGATGCCGATATTGCCGGTGACGCGCGCGCGCACAGCGAGCTTGCCCTTGATGGCGCAGCTCGGCGGCGCCGTCAGTTCTTCCGGAAACAGCACCGCGCGAATCTCCTTGTCGCGGTCGGCGCGGCAGGCGGCGCCGAGCAGGGCGCCATCTTTCTTGCCGGTGCGGAATTCTTGCGGTGCAACAAAGCAGCCCTTCCAGATGCCGGCAGATGCCGTCTTGGCTTCGGCAGCCGCCGGCTTGACGTTGGCCTTGGTGGGCTCGCGCGCGATGGCAAAGCCCAGTTTGAGCAGCTGCTCGTTCAACGAGACCTTGTCGCCCTCGACCGTGCAGACCGCGCGGTGGCGCTTGCCAAAATTCTTCTCGGGACCGACATCGTCGCAACGCACGGGCTTTCCGCCGACCAGCTTGGTGAGCTGGTCGCGGGCCTCGATGCCGCAGGTCCAGGGATCGGCGTGATCGTCGATGCAGATCTGGTCCAGCTCGGGCGCGTCGACGCCGTCGAGCCGGTAGGTGACGTCGCCGAGCTGAATGGAATTGGCGTCACGGACGGTCGCGGCGGCGGTCAGCGCGGTGGCGGGGCTGGAGATCCCCAGAGATCCGGACAGAGCGAGAAATAAAACGAGCGCGAAGGCGCGGGCTGCGGCAAATGAATTCTCGACGGACATAATCTCTCGCTATCGATTGCTCTTGGCCTCCGTTCCTAGCATCCGGCTGGGACGATACCAATGGTCTGCGCTGTGCGAAGTGCGACATTCGCGCGCGAGCCTTTACTCGCCGGCCGGTCTGCCCCTATCGTTTGCCGGCCTTGTGAACCGTGACGGCCGAATCGCCCGCGAAGCGGCGAGGGCGGGAGGAAGATTTTTTGATGAAAGACCCCGTGGACGTCCTGATCATCGGCGCCGGCGCTTCGGGCGCCGCAGTGGCGTGGTCGCTGGCCGAGACCAAGATGCACATTCTCTGCCTGGAGCAGGGCGGCTGGATGAATCCGGCGGAATATCCCAGCACGGGCCGCGACTGGGAGGCCAAATTCTACGGCGAGTGGTCGTCGAGCCCGAATGTCCGCGGCCGACCCGAAGATTATCCGATCAACGACGACAATTCGCCGATCAAGGTCGTCAACTATAATGCGGTCGGTGGCTCGACGGTGATGTACACCGCGCATTGGCCGCGACTGCATCCCTCTGATTTCAAGGTGAAGACGCTGGACGGCGTCGCCGACGACTGGCCGATCGATTACGACGCCCTGACCCCGTTCTTCGAAGAGAACGACCGGATGATGGGCACGTCCGGTCTATCGGGCGATCCGCTGTCGCCGCTGACGCATCCGCCGATGCCGCAACAGCCGCTTGGATTGTCCGGGGCCATCATCGGCAAGGCCATGAACAAGCTCGGCTGGCACTGGTGGCCGTCGGACACGACGGTTGCGACCATGGATTATGAGGGCCGCGCCCGCTGCATCAATCTCGGCCATTGCACGCCGGCCTGCGCGCAAGGTGCAAAATCCTCGACCGACATCACCTATTGGCCGCATGCGGTCCGCGCCGGCGTCGAGCTGCGCACCCATTGCCGGGTACGCGAGATCACGACCGACGAGAACGGCATGGCCATGGGCGTGGTCTATTACGACAAGGACGGGGTCGAGCAGTTCCAGCCGGCGCATGTCGTCATCATTGCCTGCAACGGCGTCGGCACGCCGCGGCTGCTGCTGAACTCGAAATCTGACCGCTTCCCGGACGGTCTTGCCAACTCGTCAGGCCTCGTCGGCAAGAATTTGATGTTCCACCCCTATGCGCAGATCTATGGTTACGTAAAGGAGCCGACCGACAGCAACCGCGCGCCGCCGACCTGCCTGTGGAGCAAGGAGTGGTATGACACGGACCTGTCGCGCGGCTTCGTGCGCGGGTATGGCGTCCAGTTCGTGCGCGGGGCCGGGCCGGTGTTCGAGGCTGTCGTCAGCGAGCAGAAGGGCATTCTGCCCTGGGGCGCAGATCATCACCGCGTCTTCCGCAAGCTCAACGGCCATCGGCTCGGGTTCTCCGCGATCTGCGAGGACCTGCCGGAGGAGCACAACCAGGTCACGCTCGATCCGGTGCTGAAGGACAGCCACGGAATCCCCGCGCCGAAGATCAACTATACGATCAGCGAGAACAGCCGGAAGATGATGGACCATGCGCTCGCCCGCGGCCGCGAGGTCCTGGAAATGGCAGGGGCGACCGACATCTGCATCAATTCGCCGATCCCGTGGGGCGGCTGGCATCTGCTCGGCACCGCGCGGATGGGCACCGACCCAAAACGCTCCGTCGTCAACGAATGGGGCCGCACGCATGACGTGAAGAACCTGTTCATTGTCGACGGCAGCATCTTCGTCACCTCGGGCGGTGTGAACCCGACCTCCACCATCCAGGCCCTCGCGCTCTACATCGCCGACCAGATGAAGCAGCGCCTTGCCAATTTGTTCGACTGAGGCCGCCGCCATGTCCGCAGACCATCAACTCACGCGCGCCCAGCGCGACGACCTCCGCACTATCGCAGCGATAATCGTTCCCGCTAGCGACGAGTACAAGGTGCCCGGCGCTGACGACCCCGCGATCCAGGCCGACATTCTTGCGACGCTCGGGCGCGACGCCAGATGGGTGACGGCGGCGCTGGACCATCTGGCGCGGCTGGCCGGCCAGCCGCTCGCGGAGCTCGATGCCGCCAGGCGCGATGCAGTGGTGCAGGAGTTTCGCAAGCAGGGCGGCGCGGCGGCCGCAACGCTCGTTCGCGTCGTGCTGCAATGCTACTACCGCGACGATCGCGTGCTGCGCTCGCTCGGGCTCGAGCTGCGCGCGCCGTTCCCCAACGGCTATGTGCTCCCGGACGGCGACTGGTCGCTGCTCGACCCGGTCAAGGCCAGGTCCGGTACGTTGCGGCGGGCACCCTAGCCACCTAGGCAGTCCAGCCTTGCGCCCCAGACGGGCCACTTGCGCCTGACGGAACAGGCCACCATCTGTGTGAGCCTCAAGGACTTTTGCCATGCTGGATTTCACTTCAGATATCGTCGATGACGCCGTGTCATCGCGAACGGCGGCGGCTGTCCCGGACAATGACCGGGCCCTGCTGGACGCCTATTCCAATGCCGTGATCGACGTCACCGACCGCGTCGGTCCAGCCGTCGTCCGCGTCGAGACCGGGCCAAAAGTGCCGAACGGCCGCGAACGGGGCGGGCTCGGCTCGGGCATCGTGATCTCGCCGGATGGGCTCGTCCTCACCAACAGCCATGTGGTTGGGACCTCCAAGGAGATCCGGCTGCGGGACGTCGAGGGCAACGTCGGCGACGCCCGGGTGCTCGGCGTCGACCCTGATACAGATCTGGCGCTGCTGCGCGCCAATGGCGTGCGCGATTTGCCCTATGCCGCGCTTGGCAACTCGAAGACGTTGCGGCGCGGCCAGCTTGTGATCGCGATCGGCAATCCGCTCGGCTTTGAATCGACCGTCACCGCCGGCGTCGTTTCGGCGCTCGGGCGCTCGATCCGCTCCGTCAGCGGCCGCACCATCGAGGACGTGATCCAGACCGATGCCGCGCTCAATCCTGGCAATTCCGGCGGACCGCTGGTGTCGTCGAATGCAGAGGTGATCGGCATCAACACCGCGATCATCAATGGCGCGCAAGGCATCTGCTTTGCGGTTGCCAGCAACACCGCGCAGTTCGTGCTCTCGGAGATCATCCGCCATGGTTACGTCCGCCGCGCCTTCATCGGCGTCGCCGGGCAGACCGCGCCTGTTCCGCGGCGGCACGCGGTGCTGGCCGGCGTCGAGAACAAGATGGGCGCGCTCCTGATGCAGATCGAGCAGGACGGCCCGGCGGCGAAGGCGGGCCTGTTGCCAGGCGACGTCGTGATCAGGCTGGACGGTGTCGACATCAACGGCGTCGACGATCTGATCCGGGTGCTCGACCGCGACCGGATTGGCAGGCGGCTCGCCATGGACGTGCTGCGACTCGGGCGCCTGCGGGCGATCGAGATCGATCCGATCGAGCGGAAGCCGCAGCGCTAGCTGTGAGGCCACGGGCGGGGTATGACGGTGTCATGCCTCGCCTCCGCACCCCAGCCGCATGATGCCGGCGCATGAGACCTACGACGTCATTGTCATCGGCGCCGGTGCCGGCGGCATGACCGCTGCGGCGGTTGCCGCCGCCGAAGGGTTGCACGTGCTGGTGATCGAGAAGACCGCCTTTGTCGGTGGCACGACCGCGTGGTCCGGCGGCATGGTGTGGATCCCTGCCAATGCCAGGATGAAGGAGGCGGGGCTCGCCGACAGCATCACGGATGCCGTTCGGTATCTGTCGAGCACGGTGCCGGAGCCCGCTAATGCGGGCCTGCGCGCTGCCTTCCTTGCGCGTGGGCCAGAGGCGGTTGCCTATCTCGAAGCCAACACGGAAGTTCGCCTGCAGCCGGTGAAAGCCTATCCGGACTTTTATCCGGAGCGGCTCGGTGCGACGCCGGGCGGACGCGTGCTGGAGCCAGTTGCGTTCGACGGCACCCGGCTGGGCGCGCATTTCGCGCGGCTGCGTGCGCCATTGCCGGAGTTCACGCTGTTCGGCGGGATGATGGTCAATCGCCTCGACATCCGGCATCTGCGCCGGATCGGAAAATCGCTGCGCTCGACCTTGCGTGCGGCGCGGCTGGTCTCGGAGTATGCGCTGCAGCGGCTGCGCTGGCCCCGCGGCACGACATTGCATCTCGGCAATGCGCTTGCGGCGCGGCTCTATGCGTCGCTGCTGGCGCGGCAGGTCGAGATCCTCTTCA
Source organism: Bradyrhizobium sp. S3.3.6 (assembly GCF_040546905.1). NCBI lineage: Bacteria > Pseudomonadati > Pseudomonadota > Alphaproteobacteria > Hyphomicrobiales > Nitrobacteraceae > Bradyrhizobium > Bradyrhizobium sp. S3.3.6. The sequence continues at coordinate 130,441 of NZ_JBEPOT010000017.1, forward strand.
GCGCCGATGTCGAGGATTTGTCGGTGCAGGGCGATCGAGTCAGCGGCGTGGTCATTCGCCATGGCTCACGCGATCGCTCCATCGCAGCGAGGCGAGGTGTCGTGCTGGCGACCGGCGGCTTTTCGCACGACGCCGCGTTGCGCAAGCGCTTTTTCCCGCCTGCGGCCGGCTTCGTCTCGGCGACCAGCACAGCAGGTACAGGCGACGGGCTTCGGCTCGCGATGACGGCCAGTGCTGCGCTCAACACGGAGGCGACCAGCCCGGCCTATTGGGTACCTGCTTCGCTGTTCCGCCGTGACGACGGCAGCCGCGGCGTCTTTCCGCATACCGTGACGGACCGCGCCAAGCCCGGCGTGATCGCCGTCAACGCGGCGGGGCGACGCTTCGTCAACGAGGCGCTGTCCTACCATGAGTTCGTGCTCGCCATGCTGCGCGATGGCAATGGCGAGCCGGATCGGCCGTTCTATCTGATCTGCGACCGTCAGTTCCTGTGGAGCTATGGCCTCGGCCGCATCAAGCCATTTGCGCGTGGTACCAGGCGCTATATCGCGAGCGGCGAGTTGATCGAGGCGCCTGATATCGCGCAGCTCGCGGCGAAGATCGGCATCAAGCCGTCTGTGCTGAGTGCGACGATCGCGAGCTACAATTCCGGCGCGAAGGAGGGCCGCGATCCCGAATTCGGCCGTGGCAGCACCATCTACCAGCGGCACCTCGGCGATATCAGCAATAAGCCAAACCCTTGCGTCGCGTCGATCCACCATGCGCCATTCTTCGCGATGCGCATCTACCCGGCCGATCTCGGCACCGCCATCGGCATGAAGGTGGACGCGCAGGCGCGCGTGCTGCGCGCGGACGGCACGCCGATCGCGGGCCTTTACGCCTGCGGCAACGACATGGGCTCGATCATGAATGGGAATTATCCCGGGCCGGGCATCACGCTCGGGCCGGCGCTGACGTTCGGGTATATCGCGGGACGACATCTGGCGGAGGGGGGTGTGGTGACGGCGACGCGTGCTGCCAAGCTATCCCTCTGATCGTTATCTCCGCTGTATCCACAATCTCCGTCATTGCGAGCGCAGCGAAGCAATCCAGGAATCATTCCACGTGGCAGTCTTGATTGCTTCGTCGCAAGGGCTCCTCGCAATGACGAGCAGAGGGCTTGCCCCTCTCGTCGTTACTCCGCCGCCGCAGCGAAACGGCTGTTCTCCAGCTCGGCCTCGAGCCGCGCCTTCTCGGCCGCAGCCAGCTTGACGTTCGCCTCCTTGACATGGCCGAAGCCGCGGATCGTCTCCGGCACGCGGGCAAGCCTCGCCAGCAGCGGAATTTCCTCCGCCTGCAGGCCGGCTGTCCGCTGATCAATCATCGACAGATATTCCTCGATCAGCTTGCGCTCCGCCCGCCGCTCCTCGGTGCGGCCGAACGGATCGAACGCGCCGCCTCGCAAAAACTTGAGCTTCGCCAGCACGCGGAAGGCGTGGATCATCCAGCCGCCAAACTCCTTCTTCTGCAGATGCCCGGTCGTCTTGTCACGCTGCGCGAAGATCGGCGGCGCCAGATGGAACTTCAGCGTGAAGTCACCGTCGAATTTCTCCGACACCTTCCTGGCAAAACTGCCGTCGGTGTAGAGCCGCGCGACCTCGTACTCGTCCTTGTAGGACATCAGCTTGAACAGGTTTTTTGCGACCGCTTCGGTCAGCTCCGTGGACGCGGGCGAGGTAGCCGTTTCCGCCTTGCGTACCTTGGCGATGGCCGCGAGATAGCGATCCGCATAGGCCTTGTTCTGATAGCCGGTCAAAAACTCCGCCCGGGTCGCGATGATGTCGTCGAGCGACTTCGTCGGCGCGCTCGCCCGGCTCTTGAACTGGAGCACGCTGCGCACGCGCGACATGTCGTGGGCGGCCAGCCGTCCCCAGGTGAAGGCGAGCTTGTTCATCTCGATCGCGGCGCCGTTGATCTCGATGGCGCGGAGCAGGGCCTCCAGCGACAGCGGGATCGCGCCCTTCTGGAAGGCGAAGCCGAGCATGAAGGGATTGGTCGCGATGCTGTCGCCCATCAGCGCCGCGGCGACGCCCGTCGCGTCGATGATGTCGAGGTTCTTGTCGCCGATGGCGTCGCGCAGCACGGTCTGCATCGTGCCCATCTCGAAATCGAGATCGGGGTTTTGCACGAAGCTGGCGGTCGGCTGCAGGTCGGCGTTGATATAGGCCTTGGTCACCCCGCGCTCGGCGCGGCTCAGCGCGGTGGGGCCGGCCGAGACGATCATGTCACAGCCGAGGATGACGTCCGCGCCGCCGGTGGTGATACGGACCGCGGAAATGTCCTCCGGCCTCTGTGCGATACGGACATGACTCATCACGGCGCCGTTCTTCTGCGACAGGCCGGTGAAATCCAGCGCCGAGCAGCCGCGGCCGTCGACATGAGCGGCCATGCCGAGCAGGGCGCCGATGGTGATGACGCCGGTGCCGCCGATGCCGGTGACGAGGATGTTGTAGGGGCCTTCGAGTTCACGCGCGGGCGGCAGCGGCAAATCGGCGAACATCTGGCCTGAATCCACCGCCGACGTCTTCACGCGCTTCAGTGAACCGCCATGCACGGTGACAAAACTCGGGCAAAAGCCCTCGACGCAGGAAAAGTCCTTGTTGCAGTTCGACTGGTCGATCTGGCGCTTGCGGCCGAACTCGGTTTCCAGCGGCTGCACCGAGACGCAGTTGGACGCTTGTGAGCAATCGCCGCAGCCTTCGCAGACGAGCTCGTTGATGAAGGCGCGCTTGGCGGGATCGGGATAGAGACCGCGCTTGCGGCGGCGGCGCTTTTCCGCGGCGCAGGTCTGATCGTAGATCACGACCGTGAGGCCCGTGATGTCGCGCAGCTCGCGCTGCACGGCATCGAGCTCGCGGCGGTGATGGATGGTCGCGCCTTGCGGGAAGTAATTGCCGTCGGGATATTTGCTCGGATCGTCCGAGACGATCGCAAGGCGCTTGACGCCCTCGGCCCAGACCTGGTGCGCGATCTGTGCGACGTTAAAGGCGCCCTCGGCCGGCTGGCCGCCCGTCATCGCGACGGCGTCGTTGTAGAGAATCTTGTAGGTGATGTTGATGCCGGCGGCCGATGCCGCGCGAAGGGCGAGGAGCCCGGAATGCGTATAGGTGCCGTCGCCGAGATTCTGAAAAATGTGCTTCTCGGTGGTGAAGGGCGACTGGCCGATCCAGTTCACGCCCTCGGCGCCCATGTGCGAGATCAGGTCGGTGCGGCGGGTCGGCATGCTCAGGGCCATGCCGTGGCAGCCGATGCCGGCCATGGCGCGGCTGCCCTCGGGCACACGCGTCGACGTGTTGTGCGGGCAGCCCGAGCAGAAGAACGGCGTGCGCGCGAGCTTGATCTGCGTGGTGGCGGTGACGGGATTGTCGAAGGCCTCCAGCCGGGCGAGACGCTGCTCCAGCACCGGGCTGTGATGACCGAGCTTGCGCAGCCGCGCCACCAGCGCGCCCGCAACGATGGTCGGCGTCAGCTCGCCTTCGCTCGGCAGCAGCGGCGCGCCGCTCTCGTCGCGTTTTCCCGTGACGGTCGGACGCCGGGACGCATCGATGTTGTAGAGGATGCGCATCAGCTGGTCTTCGATGAAGCCGCGCTTTTCCTCGACCACCAGCACGTCCTGAAGGCCTTCGGCGAAACGCCTGGCGCCGCTTTCCTCCAGCGGCCAGGTCAGTGCGACCTTGTAGATGCGAAGGCCGAGATCCTGCGCGTCCTTGTCGGTGATCCCCAAGTCGGCCAGCGCCTGGCGCAGATCGAGATAGGCCTTGCCGGTCGCGACGATGCCGAGCCGCGCGGGCTTTGAATCGAGCACGATGCGGTCGAGCTGGTTGGCACGGGCAAAGGCTTGCACCGCGGCCATCTTGGGGCCGAACAACCGCCGCTCGGCGTCCAGCGGCGGATCGGGCCAGCGGATGTTGAGGCCGCCGGGCGGCATCTCGAAATCATCGGGGAGCCTGATCTGGATGCGCGCGGGATCGCTGTCAATCGAGGCCGAGCTTTCCACGGTCTCGCTGATCGCCTTGAAGCCGACCCAGCAGCCGGAGAAGCGCGACAGCGCGAAGCCATAGAGGCCGAGATCGAGATAATCCTGCAGCGTTGCCGGATTGATCACGGGGATCAGGGCTGCTGCGAACACCTGCTCGCTCTGATGCGCCAGCGTCGAGGACTGGCAGCCGTGGTCGTCGCCGGCGAGCGCGAGCACGCCGCCATTGAGCGAGGTACCGGCCGCATTGGCGTGCTTGAGCGCGTCGACCGATCGGTCGACGCCGGGGCCCTTGCCGTACCAGATGCCGAATACGCCATCGACCTTGGCGCCGGGAAACAGGCCGACCTGTTGACTGCCCCAGACGGCGGTCGCCGCCAGATCCTCGTTCAGGCCGGGGACGAAGGCGATGTCGTGCTGCTGGAGGTGCGACTTCGCGCGCCACAGCGCATGATCGTACATGCCGAGCGGGGAACCGCGATAGCCGGAGATGAAGCCGCCGGTGTTGAGCCCCTGGAGTCGGTCGCGTTCGCGCTGCAGCATGGGCAGGCGGACCAAGGCCTGGGTGCCGGACAGGAAGATCCGCTTCGATTCGAGCCGGTACTTGTCGTCCAGCTCGACCTGCATCAGCGTCATTTCGAAAGTCCTTGCTTTTCTTGGTCCGGCGAGGGTGTGCGCTGCGGGAGGGAATTTCGGTTGCGAAGCAGCTGGTCGCAGTCAAAAGCATGGACCGGTGAAGTCAATATCGCTGGCCGCATCCGTGGCGCTCCCGCTCGTCATGGCTTGTGGCAGGCGCCGTACAGAAGCCCCGGGGGTGAAGACGCGCGTTCGACAAAGGCAAGGACGTTTGTCGCGACGATGTTGCGCAATATGGCGACGCTGAAGGATTCGTAGGCGTATGAGGAAAAACATCGGTAGCTGTTTGGGGTGGGGTGGCAGCGCCACACTCTCCGCTCGTCATTCGGGGCGCGACGAAGTGGTGAGCCCGGAATCCATTTCGCCTCATATATTGCGGCCCGATGGATTCCGGCTCGACGCTTATGCGTCGCCCCGGAATGACGACGGAGAGCGCTCATCCTTTGAGCAAATGCACGTCGCAAAGCCGTCGCACAGCGAATAAGCAGAGACGATCTCATCCGATAACATTCTGATAGCGCAGCGAATTTCTCTACGCTGCGCGTTCAATCGCAATTGTACACAATGGCACGGCGCTTGCAGAACTCCTGGCAAAGAGAGTTCTCGCGGGGGCCTTGAGTCATGTTGAGCTCAACCAAGCCGACACTGGGCGTCATCAGCGCCGAACCCGAGCCGATCCAGCTCGACTGGGCGAGCACCGCGCTCGTGATCATCGACATGCAGCGCGACTTCATGGAGCCCGGTGGCTTCGGTGAAACGCTCGGCAACGACGTCAGTCAGCTCGCGCGCGCCGTGAAGCCGATCGGCGCGGTGCTGAAGGCTGCGCGCGACACCGGCATGCTGGTGGTTCACACCCGAGAGGGCCATCTGCCCGATCTCTCCGATGCGCCGCCGGCGAAAGTCGAGCGCGGCGCACCGTCCTTGCGGATCGGCGATCCCGGTCCGATGGGCCGCATTCTTATTCGTGGCGAAGCCGGTCACGACATCATCCCGGAGCTTTATCCGCTCGACAGCGAGGTCATCATCGACAAGCCCGGCAAGGGCGCGTTCTACGCCACCGAGCTCACCGATGTGCTGGAGCAATATGGCATCGAGAATCTTCTGGTGTGCGGCGTCACCACCGAAGTGTGCGTCAACACCACCGTGCGCGAGGCCAATGACCGCGGCTATCGCTGCGTCGTCATCTCGGACGGTTGCGCATCCTACTTCCCCGAGTTTCACGAGATGGGCCTGAAGATGATCAAGGCCCAGGGCGGCATCTTCGGCTGGGTAGCTGACTCAGCTGCAGTACTGGAGGCGATGAAGACTTCGACCACACAGGGGTAATATGATGAGCACATTGACGGGGACGGCCGGCAAGTCCGATTTGAACAAGCCCGAGTTCAAGCCGGCGTTATGGACATCGGGCGACTGGAACGCGTTTTTCGGCTTCGGCACCAATATCCTCGTCAACATGCTGGTGCTCACGGGCCTGCTGCGTTTCGTATTGAAGATGCCGGACAGTCTCGTATTCGGCCGCATCCTGCCCGCGCTCGGGCTGATGATGTGCCTGTCGACTTTCTATTACGCCTTCCTTGCCTATCGCCTGGCGCAGAAGACCGGCCGCAGCGACGTCTGCGCGCTGCCCTCGGGTGTCAGCGTGCCGCACATGTTCATCGTCACCTTCGTGATCATGCTGCCGATCACGCTCAAGACCGGCGATCCGCTCAAGGGCTGGTCGGCCGGCCTGGTCTGGGTGTTCTTCCAGAGCTTCATCCTCATGATCGGCGGCTTCGTCGCGCCGTTCATTCGCAAGATCACGCCGCGCGCAGCGCTGCTCGGCACGCTTGCCGGCGTCTCCGTCACCTTCATCTCGATGCGGCCTGCGCTCGAGATGTACATGACGCCGCAGATCGGCCTGGTCTGCTTTGCCATCATCCTGGTGAGCTGGTTTGGTGGTGTGAAGTATCCGAAAGGCATTCCTGCGGGTCTCGTCGCCATTGCGGCCGGCATGATCATCGCCTGGGGCTCCAATCTGTTCGGGCTCGGCCTCGGCGGATTGAGCATCGCGGGCGTGGGGGCTGCCTTCTCCAATTTCGGCTTCTCGGTGCCGATCCCGGCGGTAGGCTATGTCTTCTCCGGCTTCGAATATCTCGGCGTCATCCTCGTTACCGCCATTCCGTTCGGAATCTATGACCTGGTCGAGGCGATGGACAATGTGGAGAGCGCTGAAGCGGCCGGTGACGAATATCCGACCACGCGCGTGCTGACCGCCGACGGCATCGTCAGCCTGATCGGCTGCCTGATGGGCAATCCCTTCATCAACGCCGTCTATATCGGCCATCCCGGCTGGAAGGCGATGGGCGGCCGCATCGGCTATTCGGCTGCGACCGGCATCATGGTGGTGGTGCTGGCCTGGTTCGGCATCATCTCGGTGCTGCTGGCGCTGGTGCCGGTGGTCGCGATCTCGCCGATCCTGCTCTATATCGGCATGCTGATCGGTGCGCAGGCGTTTCAGACCACGCCGGTCAAGCACGCGCCGGCGATCGTGCTGGCGCTGACCCCGCATCTCGCCGCCTGGGCCAAGCTCCAGATCGACACCATGCTGGGCTCGACCATGACGGCCGCAGCAACGGTTGGCGGGATGGCCGCCGACAAGGCCGACGCGGTCAAGACCGCAGCGATCGCCGCATTGCCGCAGCAGGGCGTGTTCTATCACGGGCTGGAAGTGATGGGCGGCGGCTCCATCCTTGGTGGCCTCATCCTCGGTGCGATCGGCGTCTTTATCATCGAGCGCGATTTCGAAAAGGCGTCAGCCTTCGCGCTCGTTGGCGCGGTACTGACCTATTTCGGCTTCATGCACGGCGAAGCCGTCGGCATCGGCGGCGGCTTCGGCGTGACGCCTGCGGTGGCGTTCGCCTATGCCGTGATGGCGGCCGGCCTGTTCACGGCCAGCAAGCTCGGCACCACCGAGCATTATGCCTCTCATCCGGAAATGCACGCCGCGCCGGCGGAGTAGCTTTAGCCGGCATTGATCGCGGCCGGGTGACCATGTCGCCCGGCCGCTTTTTCAGGCCAGGCCCAGATCGGACAGGATATCGGCCCCGGCACGAACCTCGTGACTGGATCCATTGAAATCCTCGCCGACGGGCTCGCAGGCGCCGCCCAGATGCCGTGCAAAGAACGCTTCGGCAATTGCGAGATGGGAGAGCTGGTTCGGCGGCCTCTGAAATCCGTGTCCCTCATCGGGATAGACGATGTAGGTCACGGGAATCTTTTTCGCCTGCATGGCCGCCGCGATGGTGTCGCTTTCCGCAATCTTGCAGCGAACGTCGTTGGCGCCATGAAAGATCAGCATGGGCTTCTTGATGTTGTCGACCTTGTTGATCGGCGAGCGTTCGGCCAGCAGCTTGCGGCCTTCCTCAGTGCGGGGATCGCCGTAACTGCGATACATGAATTCAGCGAAGCCGGCCCAATAGGGCGGCATGGATTCCAGCAGCGTTTGCAGGTTGGAGATGCCTACGACCGGTACGGAACAGCAGAACACGTCCGGCGTGAAGGTCGCGCCGACGAACGAGGCCAGTCCACCGTAGGACAGGCCGAAAATCGCGATCTTGTCCTTCTGCGCGATGCCCTCGGCAATTGCCCAATCGACCATGTCGATGAGGTCGTCATGCATCTTGCGCGCGTGCTCTTTCTCGCTTGCCGCGACGAACGCCTTGCCGAAACCCGTCGATCCCCGATAGTTGACCGAAAGCACGGCGTAGCCACGATCGGCCAGCCATTGGTGATCCCTGCGATAGCCGTAGATGTCCCGGCCCCACGGACCACCGTGGACGATGAGGACCATCGGCAGCGGCCGGGGCGGGCGGTCGCCCTCGATATCCGCCGGTAGCGTCAGGTAGGAGACGAGCGTGAGTCCGTCGCGCGACTTGCCCTGAACTTCCTGCATCGGTGCGAGGCGGTAGGGTCTTAGCTCGGGCCGCGCCGTGAATAGCTCGGTGATGGTCTGCCTATCGCGGTCAAGCAGATGATATGTGACGGGCTGATCTGGCGCGTGGCCCGCCACGATCCATTGCCGGCCATCATCACTCTGGCTTTCGACGTGAAATGCGTGGTCCGGCAGTCGCGCCCTGATCAGATCGAGCTCGCCTGCAACTGTTGGCGTTAAAGCCGCCCATTCCTGCCGGCCGGGGTCGATGCAAACCGCTTCCGGTTCGAAGGTTCTGGTATTGAAGATGGCACCCGTCACGTCGGCGCGGTTGCTTTGATACAGGACGCGCTCTTCGCCGGTCGACCAGTCGATCCGCAGCAGTGCCGACTTGTCCTGCTCCAGGCTCGAGCTCATGTGGAGGTGGTTACATCCGGCGTCGAACGTCCAGAGCCGTGTACTTGTGTAGGCCTCGAACGGGACGTCGCGCCAATGCGTCGCCGTCCCACGCTCGAGGCGCCAAAGCCGCGTACCTCCGTCGGCCGCGTTGCTCCGGGCGTGGCGCGGCCTCAGCTGCCAGTCGAGCCCGACATAGTCGAACTCCTGACGATTTTCCCAGATCAGAGAACGCTCGCCGCTTGCCAGATCGAGCAGAAAGGTGTCGTGCCATCGCGGGTCGCGATCGTTGAGATTGACCGCGATCTTGTCCGGCACGACGTGCGACCAGTAGGTTGGAAGCGCCCGGACGTTTGCGAATGGCGTCAGATCCCGAAGCTCCAGCGTGTGGGGATCGACCACGAACAAATGCAGGTTTTCGTCCCCGTTCTCGTCGTTGAGAAACATGATGTAGCGACCATCCGGGCTCCAGGTCTGCCAGTTGATTGGTCGGCCTCGGGTGCGCGTCACTGGCTGTCCTGCGGCGATGCTGTCGACCGGTGACACCCAGACGTTCAGAACGCCGTCGACGGGAGCAAGCCAGGACAGCAATCGACCATCCGGCGATAGCTTGGCTCCAACGTATGTGGGATTACCAAACAGCTTCCGGCGCGGAATCAGGGGGCGAGCTGACATTGGCGTCTCTATCGCGTTCGTGTGCACAACCAGCGCAGTTTATGCCTTTGTTGTCACGTATGGTAGCGCTACGATGTGTCGCATACGGGCGCGCGGACCGTCCGTCAACTCCACGTAGAAACGTCGGCGGCGCTACTAGGTGCGATCAATCGCCTAACTGATTTCTGGTCGCGCGAAGAATGTCGTCCGACAGCTTGGGATCGTTCACGGCCCGGGCGAGCACGAGTGCTCCGATCAGGGAGGCGGCCGTCGCGAGCGCCTTCTCTTCGCGCTGCCGCGGCTTTAGCGTTGAGGCCATTCGAGCACTCAGCAGCCCGATCATGCGCCGCACTCCGGCTGTGAAACGTTCTCTCACGCCGCCACTTTGGCGCGGCATCTCACAACACAGGGCTGCGAAAGGGCAACCGCTTCCCGGTTTGTCGCGATGTCCCGCCGAGAGGTACTCGGAAAAATAGTCCCCGAGCGCAAATCCGTCGGGTATTTCTCGCTCTTTGCCGACAACGGCGTGAGCCACCGCTTCTTCGACAAGCCGTTCCTTGGAGCCGAACTGACTGTACATGCTGCCATGGGTCATCCCGGCAGCGTCGGCCAGCGCGTCGACACCCATGCCGGAGATGCCTCGCTCTCGCATGAGGCGGGAGGCGGCATCGAGAATGCGCTCGCGATTCTTGGCCGCCTGTTCCTTTGAAACGCGCATGTCACAGATCCTTGGTCCCGGGTCTTGACAATCATAATGACGATCGTCATTTACATCAATAGTTACGACCGTAATCAAAATCGTTCGGGGCTGGCACCCTCACAGGAGAAGCTCGTGAATACGACCAACACAAGGATCGCGCTTGTTACCGGCGCCTCATCAGGCATCGGCGAAGCCACAGCGGAGCGGCTCGCGAAAGCCGGCTACAAGGTCTACGGCACCAGCAGACGAGGCGCACAGGCCGGCAGGCGGTCGTTCGAGATGCTGGCCCTCGATGTGACCAGCGATGAATCCGTTGAAGCCGCCGTCGGCGAAGTGATGCAGCGCGAGGGCCGCATCGATCTGCTCGTGAACAACGCCGGCTTCGGTGTTGCCCCTGCCGGAGCGGAAGAGAGCTCGATGGATCAGGCTCGATCGATTTTCGACACGAATTTCTTCGGACTGGTAAGGATGACGCGCGCTGTCGTGCCTCACATGCGACGCCAAGGGAATGGTCGCATCATCAACATCGGCTCCGTGCTTGGCTTTCTACCGATGCCTTATGGCGCGCTCTATGCTGCGACCAAGCACGCGGTGGAAGGCTATTCGGAATCGCTCGACCATGAGCTGCGCACGCGCGGCATCCGGGTCTCGGTCATCGAGCCAGCGTACACGAAGACGCCATTCGATGCGAACTTCATGGAGCCGGATGCCAAGCTCGACGAGTATCGCGAGTCTCGCGCGGGCGTCATCAAGCGGGTGAACGAGGTGATGGCAACGGCCGAGCTCCCTGCCGTCGTGGCCGAGACCGTTCTGAAGGCGGCCAGCGCGGCGCAGCCGAAAGTCCGGTATGCGGCGGGCAAGCTCGCGAACCGCCTGCGGCTCCTTCGCAGGTTTGCGCCAGCCGGTCTGGTGGACGCCGGGATTCGAAAGGATCTGCGGCTCGATGTGGTAGCCGCATCGCAGCCTCCCCGCGCGGCGCGAGCCTTTTGACGGCATGCGGCCGGAACAAGCGTCAGCATCGTATCGCTGGGTGAGGAGCGGTTACCCGCCCTTGACCGCACCTGCCGTGAGCCCGGCCACGATCTGCCGCTGGGCGAATACCGTGAGCAGCAGCACCGGGAGAGTGACGATCAGCGCAGCGGCGGCGAGCGGTCCCCAGCTCAGCTGGTCGAACGAGATCATGTTGTAGACGGCGACGGGCAGGGTGCGGGTCTCGCGTCCGGCCAGCACGATGCCGAACACAAAATTGTTCCAGGAGAAGATCACCGCGAGGATGAAGGCGACCGCGATGCCGGGCTTTGCAATCGGCAGCGCGACGTGGCGGAACACCTGCCAGCGCGTGGCGCCGTCGATCAGCGCGGCTTCCTCCAGCTCCAGCGGAGTCGTCTCGAAATAGCCGATCATGATCCAGATCACGATCGGTACCGTCACCACGAGATGAATGATGATCTGCGGCACCAGCGTGCCGAGCAGTCCCAGCCACTGGAACAGCAGGAACAGCGGGATGAGGTAGGACAGGCCGGGCGTGATGCGGGCGATCAGGATCACGATCGCGGATTTATGCGCGGCCATGCGCGCGATGCCGTAACCGGCGGGGACTCCGACGATCAGCGCGAGCGCCGTCGCGCTTCCAGTCACGATCAGGCTGTTGAAGAAATAGGTCACGAATCGATTGGAGGCGACCACGTCGGCATAGTTCTTCCAGGCGAAATGCTCGGGGACGAAGACCGGCGGGTAGGCGGCGTTGTCGACCTCGAATTTGAGCGAGAGCGACACCATCCAGAGGAAGAACAGGATTGCCGGCGACACGATGACCAGTACCGCGAACCACAGGCTGATCTTGCCGATGATTTGCCTTGGGTTGATCTGACCTGGGGTCATGCGTCGCTCGCGATCTCGGTCCACAGCATGCGCTGGCGCGCGTAGAGCATCACCGCCGCAAGCAGGACAATCAGCAGGAAAAACACGACCGCGATCGCCGAGCCGTAGCCGAGGTCGTAATAAGAGAAGGCAACGCTGTAGAGATAGATGTTGATCGTCTCCGAGGCCGAGCCCGGTCCGCCCTGCGTGATCGCGAAGATGATGTCAAAGCTCTTCACGGCGTCGATCATGCGGATCATGCCGGCGATGAACAGGAATGGCATGATCAGCGGCAGGGTGATGAAGCGGAACACCTGCCACAGGTTCGCGCCGTCGATCTGCGCGCTCTCGTAAGGCTCGGTCGGGATCGCGGCGAGGCCGCCGAGCACGATCAGCATCACCAGCGGCGTCCATTGCCAGGTCTCGACCAGCACCAGCGAGGGGATCACCGTTGCCGGGTGAAACACCCAGAGCTGCGGAGGGATGCCGACCAGCGACAGCAGATAGTTCAGCACGCCGAGCTGCGGGTGAAACATCATGGTCCAGACCAGTGCGATCGCCACGGGCGTTGCCATCATCGGCATGATGAAGACACCGCGCAGGAAGCCGCGTCCCGCGAATTTCTGGTGAAACACCACGGCCGCGAATGTGCCGAACACGAGCGGCAACACCACAGACAGCACGGTGTAGACCAGCGTATGTCCGATCGCCTCGATGAAGCGAGGATCGCTGGTCAGCCGCAGATAGTTGGAGAATCCGGCGAAGGTGGTCGGCGAACCGACCTTCCACTCGTTCAGGCTCATCCAGATGGTGAAGACCCACGGAAAGATGATGATGGCGAGCACGACGACCAGCGCCGGCACCACGAACGGCCAATAGGATGGCGGTCGCAATTCCTTCTCCGGCGCGGCAGCAGACTGTGCCGCGCCCGGAGTCGATTGTGTCAATACACTCACGCCTTTTCGCTACGCTCCAGGATCGGCCGGAACTGATCGTTTGCCTTCTTCAGCTCAGTCGCGGGATCGGCGCCGGACAGGGTCGCGGTGATCGCCGCGCCGACGATGTCGCGGAATTCGGCGACCGGGATCACGACGGGAAGACCAAGTTTGCTGATCTTGCCGGAATCGATCACCGACTGCAGCCATTCCTTGGGCATCTTCACGCCCTTCTGGACCTCGGCATCGCCAAGGATCGAGTTGCGGAACGGGACACCACCGCCGGCCTGGAGCAGCCGGGCGCCCTGCTGCTTCGAGACGATCCATTGGCAGAGCAGATAGGCCGCCTCCTTGTTCTTGCTCGCCGCGGCAATACCGACGCCGTCGCCGTAGGTGGCCGAATACTGCCCCTTCGGTCCGGCCGGGACCACGGTGTAGCCGACCTTGCCGACCACGCGTGAGGCGGCCGGATCTTCCAGCGGCGGCGCCCAGCCGACGCCGTCGATCCACATCGCCGAACGTCCTTGCGTGAACGACGCCATCGACTCCATCCAGTTGAAGCCGGCCACGCCAGGAGGGGCAACTTTCGTCAGCAGCGTCTGGTAGAGCTTGGTCGCTTCGATGGCTTCGGGGCCGTCCGTCAGGATGTTGCCCTTGGCATCGAGGAATTCGCCGCCGTAGTCGAGGAAGAAGTTGGTCCACAACGTCATGTTGGCATTACGCAAGCCTCGCCCGACGAAGCCGAAGGTGCCTTCCTTGGTGTCGGTGAGCTTCTCCGCGGCCGCAACCATCTCATCGAGGGTCTTGGGGACGGCAACACCTTTCTTCTGGAACAGCTCCTTGTTGTAGTAGAGGATGAAATAGTCGACCGACCAGGGCAGCGACAGCATCTGGCCCTTGTCGTTCTTGGCGTATTGCAGGCCGGCAGCCGAGAAATCGCTCTCGACCAGGTCGGGCGCGGTCAGCGTCGGATCCTTCATGAATGGCGTCATGTCGGCGAGCCAGCCAGCCTTCTCGAACTGCCTCTTCTGCACGTGATAGCTGATATGGACCACGTCGAAGCTCGGCCGGCCCGAGGTGAGCTCGATGACGCATTTCTGGCGCTGCTGCTGCTCGGGAATCTGCTCGGCCTCGACCTGGATACCGGTGAGCTCGGTGAATTCCTTGACGTATTTTTGTAAGTTATCGCCGCGCGGTCCCTTGGCGAGGATCACCTCCAGCTTGGTCCCGGCATATTTCTTCCAGTTCACCTCGGCGCGCGCCGGCAATCCCGTCAGGCTGAGCGCGCCAGCTGCGGCTGTGCCGGTCAAAAGCGTACGGCGCGAGATTTTGTGGTCAGCCACTTTAGTTCCTCCCTGTGACTCAATTTGGGGGGATACTAGCGACCGTTCCACGCCTGCCTAGCCCTAATTTGGGCGTTACGGTCGCACCGCTGGCGTTTCCATCGGCATTCCGTGCGCCCGCGACATCAGATAGAGCTCGAGCGCCACCAGTTCGGGCGCGCCGTAGTCATAAGCCTGGGCGCGGACACCGGTCATGCAGCTGCGCAGGCGCCGCTCCAGCGATCCCAGCGTCTGCCATTCCAGCCGATAGAGCGGATAGCCGGTCGGCTGCGCTTGCGTGATCGGCGAGCCCGCGAGGCGCTTCTCAAAGTTGTCGTCGTGGCAATTGGTGCAGGCCAGGTTGAGCTGACCCTCGCGCTGCATGAAGAGATTGCGGCCTTGTTCGACGAAAGGCTTGAGTTGTGGATCGTCGCCTGCGGTGATTGCGACGCCGCGCGATTGGTGGGCAACGAAGGCAGACAGCGCCAGGACGTCGCGGCTCTCGTAGGGCAGCGGTGCTGCCTGCTGATGATTGGCGCGGCAGAGGTTGATGCGCTGGTCGAGCGTGACGGGGCGCGCGAGCGCCTTGTCGAAGGCGGGATAGCGGGCCGCGATGCCCTTCATGCTGCTTCGCGCATCGCCATGGCAGTCCGCGCACGCCTTGTGCGCGCTGCCCGCCTTCTTCGTCCACAGCGCCTCGCCGTCGAGCACGAACAGCATGCCCGGATTGGAGCTGTCGTCATCCTGCATGGCGCGGGTATCGGGGCCCATGAAGGAATAGCCGGAGCGGCGCGCGTCGGGCGGGATTTCGCCGGCGAGCAGGACAGGAGCCGTGGCGGCCAGCGCCGCCAGCACTATCGCGCGCCAAAAATTCATTCGACCGTGATCGATGCCGATGCGGTGGACGAATAGCCGTTGTCGCCGATCCATTCGAACTCGAACTTGCCACTCTCCCTGGCGACCGTGAAGAAGGACAAATAGGGATTGGCGGCGATGGCCGGAAACAGATCGGCGCGGAAGATCTCGGTGCCGTTGTAGCGGCAGGTGAAGCTCGTGATGATGTCGCGCGGCACCAGCGCACCGTCCACGGTGTGGCGAAAGCCGGTTTCCATGATGTGCGAGGTCAGCGTGCGAATCTCGATGATGTCGCCGCGATTGGCCTTTGCGGGGACGTTGATGAGGGCGGCCATCAGTTCACCTCCTCGGTGCAGGCGGCCAGCGTCACGACAATATCCGCTGTGACCTGCCAGAAGCTGCCGTCGGAGAGGCGGGCGATCGCGACCACCTTCTGGGTGTCGGCGAGCCGGATCCGCGTCGAGATCTGGGCGCGGCCGGAAGAAGGGCTCAGATAGAAATGACCTATGTTCGGCTGCGGGTTCTTCTCGTTGAAGACGTGGATGCTCTTGACGTAGTCGTCTGCCGTCATCGGGCTCGCGACGCTGACCGTCATCGGCACCGTGTTGCCGTTCTCGACCAGAGGCGGAATGTCGAGCTTGACCTTGCCGGTGCGAATTGGCGCCTCGCCGACGATGTTGCGGATGGCCGTGTTGAGCATCGCGGGCGTTGCTTCGACCGGCCGTGATGTAACGATTGGAATGACCGTGACACTGCCAGCCAGGGTTAGAAATTGTCGTCGCGTCGTTGGCATGACCAGTCCTAGTTCCGAAGTGTTGCAAGATAAGCCACGATGTCCTCGATCTCCGCGGCCGACAGTATCGGTTTGCCGGTGAAATTGCGTCCGACGCGGACGAGGCCGTCGTTGCGGTAATAGGACGGCATGATGGTGTCCGGGTTGAAGCGCGAGGCGTCCACCATCCGAAGCCGCAACTGGCTCACAGTCCAGCGGTTCCCCGCGCCGGTGAGATCAGGCGCGAGGTCGCCCTGAAACCGCGTTTCCGGGAACGGGCCGGAATGGCAGAGGATACAGGTCGTCGTGCGTGCCAGCACCAGCGCGCGCCCGCGCGCGGGATCGCCAGGCGAGCCAGTGAGCGATTCCGCGATGCCGTCGCCGACAATCTTGTAGGGCGCGAGTCCCTCGGCGCTCGTGTTGGAGACGAGCGCGAGGCTGGCGATCAGGGCAACGATGTGGACCGTCGATCTAGCCAAAAGTGTCCGCCGTGATGGTTTGAAACCAGCGTTCCGCCCCGGCCGCCTCGCGGGCGCGCAGTTCACGCGGCGCATCGACCGGACTCGTCGCGCCGCCTTCGACCTCGGCAAAGATGTCGCCCCTCGGCTGGTAGTTGCCGGCGAGCGAGAAGCCGTAGCCGGGTGCGACGGTGTTGTAGCAGACGCCGGTCAGCCGTGGCGCCTCCGGCGTACGGCCGGCGAGCAGGTTGACGATGGCTGCAGCGCAGGCCTTGCCTTGTGCGTTTGCGGCCGATGCCGATTTGGGAATGCCGCCGCCGAGGCAGGCGTCGCCGATGACATGGACGTTTTTGACGAGCTTTGACTCGAAGGTCACAGGATCGATCGGGCACCAGCCGGTGGCGTCAGTTGCGCCCGCGATCTCGGCAATGTGCCCGGCGCGCTGCGGCGGGATGACGTTGGCGACGTCAGGCGTGTAGTTGCCGAACTCCGTGACGATGGTTTTGGTCGCGGGATCGACCGAGGTGACGCGGCCGCCTTGCGACAGGCCGATGCGCTCGATCGTCTCGCCGTAAAGCTCCTTCCATGCCTTCTCGAACAGCCGCTGCTGCGAGAAATCGTCCTTGGCATCGAGGATCAGCACTTTCGAGCGCGGCTTCCGCGTCTTCAAATAATGCGCGATCAGGCTGGCACGTTCGTAGGGCGCGGGCGGGCAGCGCGAGGGATTGGGGGGAACCGCGATGGCGACCGTGCCGCCGTCGTCCATCGCCTCCAGCTGCCTGCGAAGCAGCAGCGTCTGTGCGCCGGCCTTCCAGGCGTGCGGCATCTTTTCCGATGCGGCCTCGTCATAGCCGGGCAGGGCTTCGAAATGGAAGTCGATACCGGGCGAGAGCACGAGGCGGTCATAGGGCAGGGCGACGCCATCGGCCGTCAGGACGCTACGCAGCTGCGGCTCGATGGCGGTCACGGCCTGGCCGATCACGGTGACGCCATCGGCAGCTAGCCTGTCGTAGTCAAACTGCTGCGCTTCGATGTCGCGCAGGCCCGCGATCACCTCGTTGCTGAAGGGGCAGGAGGTGAAGACCGCATTGGGTTCGATCAGGATGACTTGCGAGTCGCCTTGCGCGCGCTTGAGCGCGCGGGCGCAGGCTGCTCCACCGAAGCCGCCGCCGACCACGACGACGCGGCCTGTCGATTGCGCGCGCAAGACCGATGGCCGCGCCAATGTCGCGGTTGCGGCGGTGATGCCGAGCACGGCAGTGCGCCGTGTCATCGGTCGCGTGGTCATGTGGATCATCCCGGCAAGTGCCGCGGCGGCCATAACGGCCGCCGCGGCTTCTCTTACGCGAAGCTGATGTTCTGGTCGCGCAGCGGCACCGAGCGGATACGCTTGCCGGTCGCCGCGAAGTAGGCGTTGAGCACCGCAGGCGCTGCAACACCGATGGTCGGCTCGCCGACACCGCCCCAGAATCCGCCGCTCGGCACCATCACCGATTCCACCTTCGGCATCTCGTTGATCCGCATCGAGTTGAAGGTGTCGAAGTTGGTTTGCTCGATGCGGCCGTCCTTGACGGTGCAGCCGCCGTAGAACAGCGCCGAGAGGCCATAAACGAAGGAGCCCGCGATCTGCCGCTCCACCTGCGCCGGATTGACGACGTAGCCGGGATCGGTGGAGGCGACGATGCGAAGCACCTTGATCTTGCTGCCGTCCGTCACCGAGATTTCGGCGGCGCCGGCGACATAGCTGCCATAGCCCATCACCTGCGCGATGCCGCGATAGACGCCCTGCGGTGCCGGCGTTGTCCAGCCGATCTTCTCGGCCACGGCATTGAGCACCGCCAGATGTTTGGGATTCTTGCCCATCAGCTTGCGGCGGAATTCGAGCGGGTCCTGGCCTGCGGCATGGGCCAGCTCGTCCATGAAGCATTCCATGTAGATCGCGTTGTGATTGACGTTCACGCCGCGCCAGAAGCCGGGCGGAACATGCGGGTTGCGCATCGCATGCTCGATCAGCAGGTTCGGCACCGAATAGCCGAACGCGGCCTCGCCGGATTGGGCGACGCCCTGGAAGGCGGCCGGATCCATGCCGTTCTGCAACGCTTCGGGGCGCAACGAGAACAGGATCGACTGCCCGGACAGGCGGTAGTGCAGCGCGACCAGATTGTTGTCGGCATCGAACGCGCCGGTCATCTTGCACTGGGTGATCGGATGATACCTTCCGTGCGTCATGTCCTCTTCGCGCGACCATAACAGCTTGATCGGCGTGCCCGGCATCTGCTTGGCGATCGCGACGGCCTGGCGGACATAGTCCGTCATGCCGCGCCGGCCGAAGCCGCCGCCGAGCATCACCTTGTGCACGTCGCACTTCTCCGCCGGCAGGCCCGAGGCCTCCAGCACTGCGGCGAAGGCCGCCTCGCCATTCTGCGTGCCGCACCAGACATCGCATTTGTCCGCGGTGTAGAGCGCGGTGGCGTTCATCGGCTCCATCGTGGCGTGGTTCTGGTAGGGATAGTTGTAGACGGCCTCGACCTTCTTCGCGGCGCCGGCAATTGCCGCCTTCACGTCACCGTTCTTGTTGCCGACATAGGCCGGCTGTGCGTCGTCGAGGCCCTCGGCCAGCCACTTCGCAATCGTCTCGCTCGAGACCTTTGCGTTGTCGCCCTCGTCCCAGACGATCGGTAGCGCTTCCAGCGCGGTCTTGGCGTGCCACCAGGTGTCGGCAACGACCGCGACCGCGGAATCGCCGACCTTGACGACCTTCTTGACGCCTTTCATGCCGTCGACCTTGGCTTCGTCGAAGCTCTTCACCTTGCCACCGAACACGGGGCAATCCTTGATCGCGGCGTTCAGCATGCCCGGCAGCTTGATGTCGATGCCGTAGACCATCGTGCCGGTGGTCTTGTCTGCGGTGTCGAGCCGCAGCAGGCCCTTGCCTACGATGGTCCAGTCCTTGGGATCCTTCAGCTTGACGTCGGCCGGAGGCGTCAGCTTCGCCGCGGCTTCGGCGACCTTGCCGTAGGTCGTCGTCTTGCCCGATGCCTTGTGCGTGATGACGCCCTTGGCGACGGTGCATTCGGCGGCCGGCACCTTCCACTCGTCGGCGGCGGCCTGGATCAGCATCACACGCGCGGTGGCGCCGCCCTTGCGGACATAGTCCTGCGAGCTCCGGATGCCGCGGCTGCCGCCGGTCGAGAAATCGCCCCAGACGCGCTTGCGGGCGACGCTCTGGCCGGGTGTCGGATATTCGGTCGTGACCTTCGACCAGTCGCATTCGAGCTCCTCGGCGACCAGCTGGGCGAGGCCGGTGAGCGAACCCTGGCCCATCTCGGAGCGGGCGATGCGGATCACCACGGTGTCGTCGGGCCTGACCACGACCCAGGCGTTGACCTCGGGCGAGCCGTCGGCTGCGCGGACCACGGCGGGACCGCCGAACGGGATATCAAGACCGATGGCGAGGCCCGTGCCGACAGCGGCGGTGCCGATGATGAAGGAGCGGCGGTTCATCTTGGGAGAAACATGCTTGTTCATGTGCCAGCTCCTCAGGCGCTTGCGATCGTGTGGATCGCTTCGCGCACCTGCTGGAAGGTGCCGCAGCGGCAGATATTGGTGATGGCCTCGTCGATGTCGGCGTCGGTCGGCTTCGGCTTCTCGTTCAGGAGCGCTGCCACAGCCATGATCATGCCGCTCTGGCAATAGCCGCACTGCGGAACGTCCTTGGCGATCCAGGCCTGCTGCACCTTGTGCAGCGTGCTGCCCGAGGCGAGCCCCTCGATCGTGGTGATTGCCTTGCCCTCGGCCTCGGCGACCGAGATCCCGCAAGAGCGGATGGCGACACCGTCCATGTGCACGGTGCAGGCGCCGCATTGTGCAATGCCGCAGCCATATTTGGTGCCGGTCAACCCGGCATTTTCGCGGATCGCCCAGAGCAGCGGGGTGTCCGGCTCGACGTCAAGCGTGAGGGTTTTTCCGTTGATTGTTAGGTTTGCCATCGCAAGTCCCCTGATTGGCCCATCCACCGATGGACTCAGGGACGCAATGTGTCCGGCAAGCTGGAACTGTTCAAATCAACAGTCTGAGGGGTGGCTGCCGAAGATTCTGGCTGTCGCGGGAAGATTATGGATCGGGCGGTGTTGCCTCCCTGCGCCAGCGGACATGGTTTGGGGCGACGCCGGGGCTTGAGGGACGAGCGACAGTTTGTCCCTTTTATCGGGTGCAAGACGGCAATGCTTTGCTACACTGCACCCGAAACAGAAGGAGTTCCCTGAACGTGCCGAGTCCCTGCAACGTGCTGATGCTCTATCCGCTGTTCTCGGCAGAGTCCTTCTGGAGCTTTGGCGAATCCTGCAAGGTGCTGGGCGTCAAGCGCCCAGCCGCCCCTCTGGGCCTGATCACCGTCGCGGCAATGTTGCCCGAAAGCTGGACGGTCCGGCTGATCGATTGCAATACGGCGCCCTTCGGCGACGAGGATCTTGCCTGGGCCGACGTCGTCTTCACCGGGGGAATGCTGCCGCAGCAGGCCGACACGCTGCGTTTGATCGAGCTCTGCCGCGCGGCGGGCAAGCCGGTGGTGGTCGGCGGCCCCGATCCCACCTCGAGCCCCCACATCTATGAGAGGGCCGACATCCGGGTGCTCGGCGAGGCCGAAAGCGTCATCGATGAGTTCATCGCGGCCTGGGAGGGTGGGGCGCGTTCCGGCACTTTCACCGCGCCGAAATTCCAGGCCGACGTCACCAAGACGCCGGTGCCGCGGTTCGACCTGCTTAAGTTCGAGGACTATCTCTATCTCGGTGTGCAGTATTCGCGCGGCTGTCCGTTCACCTGCGAGTTCTGCGACATCATCGAGCTCTACGGCCGCGTGCCGCGGACCAAGACGAACGAGCAGATCCTGGCCGAGCTCGAGACGCTCTACCGGATGGGCTACCGGGGACATCTCGACTTCGTCGATGACAATTTCATCGGCAACAAGAAGTCGCTGCGGCTGTTCTTGCCCCAACTGGCCGAATGGCAGCGCGCCCATGGCTACCCGTTCGAACTCTCCACGGAAGCCTCGGTCAACCTCGCCGACGATCAGGAGCTGCTCGATCTGATGGGGGCGGCCAATTTCTTCGGCATCTTCGTCGGCATCGAGAGTCCGGATCCCGCCACCTTGGTTGCGATGCGCAAGAAGCAGAACACGCGGCGCAACATCGCCGAGAGCATCCACAAGATCTACGCGGCCGGCATGCTCGTCACCGCGGGATTCATCGTCGGCTTCGACAACGAGAAGGTCTCGATGGCGGACGCGATGATCGATTTCATCGAGGAGGCCGCGATTCCCGTCAGCATGGTCGGCCTGCTCTATGCGTTGCCGAACACGCAGCTCACACGCCGGCTCGAGCGCGAGGGCCGGCTGCATCCGGGCCACGACGTGGCGCCGACCATCGGCGCCGATCAGTGCACGGCCGGGATCAACTTCGATCCAGTGCGGCCGTTGCGCGACATCCTGATGGACTACAAGAAGGTGCTGGAGCACATCTACAGCCCGGCCGCCTATGCAAGCCGTATTGATCGCCTGATGACGCTGCTCGACCGGTCAAGGCAGCGCTCCGAGCTGGCCGTGGGCGATATTCGCGCCAGGATCGGGGCGATGGAGACGGTGCACAAGGTAGTCACAGCCCTTCCCGAGGCGCGGGGGCCGCTTTGGCAGACCTTCATGAATTGCGCCAAGCGCGACACCTCATCGGCGCGGATCGCCGTGCAGATGATCGCGGCCTATGCGCATCTCGGGCCGTTCTCGCGCAAGGTCATCGATGCCATCGACGCGCGCCTCGCCGCGCTGGATGAGCAAATGCCGGCTCCGGTCGTTGCTGACGGCGAGACCGTGGCGCGAAATCTGGCCTGACATCCCTCCCAAATTCAGGGCCGCGATTGTGAGCCCCTCGCTTGACAGCGAGACAACCTGGAGGCGATCGTCCTCGGGTTAACACCGGGGCGCCATCGATTGCGGCGACGCCCGCCAATTTCCGAGCCTATCAGCCATATTGCGACGAGAATAGCTTTAGCGGAGTGCGGCATGTCCAGGAAGGTGATCGGCGGGGCGGTCGCGGCGATCGTCGTGATCTTTCTGCTCTTGAACTATCTGCCCTCGTTCGTCGCCGACTCCCTCTACAAGAATGTCGACGATATCACCGATGGGGAGATGCCCGCCACCATCACCTCCTTCGAATCGGGACCGGAGGTCGTCAGCACGATCAGCGGCAGCGGCGAGGGACTGAACTGCAGCCTTCCCGCGGTGACCAACATCTTCTTCGATGGAAGCAGGGACGACAAGGGCAGGCGCCACCTCGTCCTGCAGCGCTTCCGACAGGCCTGCGTCTTCCACGATCTCTGCTATCGCCACGGCCTCGCCACCTACGGCTATAACCAGAACGATTGCGATCGCATCCTGCAAAATGCGGCGTTCCGGCTCTGCACTTATATCCGCAATGGCAGCGGGACCGGAAGCGCGACGCGCTGCCAGACCGATTCGAAGATGGTCCTGGCAGGCGTCAGCATGGGCGGATACAACGCCTTTCGCGGCTGGGATCGATCGACCTATTTCGAGTTCGAATCCGATCCGTTCCGCTCTGACGGCTTCCAGGCCAGCCGTGTCGTGGATCATCCGTTCAAGGCTGTCGATCCCGCCAAATATCGCAACGAGCCGGATCAGGTCATCCTGTCCTTCGAGAACGTGCGATCAGACATCGCCGTCACCTGCATGACCTGCGGAAAGCTGCCTGTGTTCGAGTACACGCAGGATCCGAACGAGGTCGACGCCGAGCTGCGTTCGGTGGGCGTGACCAAGCTTCCGGAGGCGCTGCTCAAGCGCGAGCCGATACTGTCGGAAACCGTCCCGATCTGGCTGCCGCCGCGCCGCCATCATGCGGCACCGCATTTGCTGGTCGACAGCAGGGGCAAGGATCATCTGATCTGGATGAGCCGGAACAATTCGCAGGACACCATGTCCTGCATCGTTGGTGCCGACGCCGCGCGGCTTCTCACCAATACGCTGCCGCGGCGGGATCTGTGCTCAAAGGACGCCGAGTCGTTGCTGACCATGGTGGAGGTCGACATGTTCGCGACCTCTCCGCTGCCGATGGAAATTCCAGGCGCGCCGGAGCCCATCTACGCGACGGCCATCAGTCCGCAGAAGACGGTCGACAACGATCTCAGCTTCTGCTCGCGTTCGGCATCAAGGCCGGTCGAACAATCCGGCCATGACGACCGGTCCAGATGCATCCACTTCACCGGAGAAGCTGTCAACACGGGCGCGGCGCTCGGCGCGTTCCAGAATTTTCCGGTCATTCGTCCCGGACAGCAGATCGTCTTCGCGCGGGACGTCGACCAGCGGACGAGCTCGCCGCTGACGGCGATCTGGCAGCGCGCCTTCGGCGATACCTTTTCACCGGGTGGCGCGCTGCTCGTGATCGACGTCGCGCCGCCGGCCACGCCCAAGGGCCCCGCCGCGGCCAAGCTGAAGAAGATCGTCCGGTTCAATATCGACGATCGCTTCGACCCGATGATGCCGATCACGCGCAAGGTCGACGATCTGCGCTTCCTCAGCCTGGAGGCATCGAAGGAGACCGTGCGCCTCCGCATGATCGATTTCGCCAGGGACAACCCGGCTCTCGGCAACGTGCGATTGACGATGGGCAGCGGCGACGTGGAGCTGGATCGCTCCTGGGCCGCAAGACCCGTGATGGTGCTGGAGACCAGGGACGTTCAACCCAGGACCAGGCTGGTGTTTTCACGCGGTGAAATCGCGATCGATCCCGGCAGGCCGGTCTCGCCGGATGCGACGACGGAAGCACTGACATTGCAGACCCTGGTGTTCGAGCGCGACGCCGCGGCGCCTTCGGATGCGCCGTTCGTGAAATCGGCCGGCGCGGCTTGTAGGATCACCTATGAGTTCGCACCCGGTCATACCGACTGGCCATGCTATCGCGCGTTCGATCCCGATCGTTCGATGCGGGCCTCGCCGGCGGCACGGATGCAGGCGTCGCAGATGCTGGTCGGGCATTTCTCGCAAGGCGGCGGACACGGCATCGCGTTTCCCGATGCCTGCCTGAAATCGGAGCCGGTCGTTCTGACGCCGCAGGACGGCTCGTATAAGCCCCTGAGCGACACCGCGGGTTGGGACAATCCACCAAAGCTGCGGCGGACGATCACATGCGAGCCGCTCGACGCGGCAGCGATCGTGAGCCGGCCGATCGCGCAGAGGGCGCCGTGAGAGCCGGCCTACTTCACCGCCAACCGCAAAAAGCTCATCACGCTGCCGAGTGCGGCAAAGCCCGCGCCTAACGCCAGGGCCACGGTCGCGCCGTTGTGGCCGGCGAGCGCAAAGCACGCTGCGGCAAGCGCTGCGCCGGTCGTCTGCCCCGTCAGGCGCGCGGTGGCGACGATGCCCGAAGCGCTGCCGCCGCGGTGTGGCGGCGCGCTTCCCATGATCGCCTTCATGTTCGGCGCCTGGAAGAAGCCGAACCCCATGCCGCAGATCATGATCCGCCAGACGATATCGGGAATGCTCGGGCTCGCCGGAAGCAGCGCGAGCAGCGCCATGCCGAGGCCGAGCAGGACGAGGCCGATGCCGCCCAACAGGCCGACCGGATGGCGATCGGACAGGCGTCCCGCGATCGGCGCCATGATGCCGACCACCAGCGGCCACGGCGTCATGAAGAAACCGGTCTCGACCTGCGAGCGGCCGAGCACGTCCTCGAAATAGAACGGCAGCGAGACGAAGGCGAGGCCCTGCACCGCGAAGGAGCAGACGGCGGTCGCCGCCGACAGCGCGAACATCGGCCGGCTGAACAGGTCGATCGGCAGCATCGGCGCGGGATGGCCGGTGTGGCGGCGCGTCAGGATGAAGCCGAGCGCGAGCGCCGTGACCAGCTCGACTGCGACGATAGCAGGCGACAGATTATGCGCGGCGCTGCCGATGCCCGTGATGAACAGGCCGAGGCAGATGGCGGCGAGAAGCGCGCCGAGGAAATCAAAACCGTGATCGGCGCGCGGCGTCTTCGGCAGCATCGCAAAGCCGATGCCGGTTGCGACGAGGCCGAACGGGATGTTGACGGCGAACAGCCACGGCCATGGACCGACCGCGAGGATGGCGGAGGCGATCGAGGGGCCGAAGGTGAAGGCGGTGGCGACCACCAGCGCGTTGTGGCCGAAGCCGCGCCCCTGCATCCGGCCGGGATAGACGAAGCGCACCAGCGCGGTGTTGACGCTCATGATGCCGCTCGCACCCAGGCCCTGCAGGGTGCGCGCGACCAGCAAGCTGTCCAGCGACCAGGCGACGGCGCAGAACAGCGAGGCGATGGTGAACAGCACGAGGCCGCCGAGATAGATGCGCTGGTGCCCGACGATCTCGCCGAGCGCACCGAGCGGCAGCAGCGTCGCCACCAGCGCGATCTGGTAGACGTTGACCACCCAGACCGACTGCTCCGGGCTGACATGCAGATCCGCGGCAATGGCGGGCAGCGCGATGTTGGCGATCGCGGTGTCGAGCGAGGCCATCGCCAGCGCGGTGAAGATCGCGGCAATCGCCCAGCGGCGCTGCGCGGCCGGCAGGCCATCGGCAACGGGATGATCGGGCGCGCGCGCAGCGGCAGGTAACGTGATTGTCATTGCCTTGCGCGTTCTCCGACAGCGGGGCTCAAATGGTCTTTCCGGCATGTACTACGCCCGAGGCTGCTGCCACAGGCATATGCTTGCATGCATTGTATGCGCGAAGGTCGGGCGATGACCCTGCGCGAGCGCTTCCAGCTCAATCTGCGGCTGGAGGGGCGCGCGCTTTTTCTGCTTTTTCTTTCGCGTCCGAACCAAGAAGTTCGAAAACAACCCCATGCACAGTAGAAAGCCCCCTGAGCGACAAGGAGTTTTTGAGGCGGCGTCGCCGCGCCCCCTGTCGCTCCGGCGAAGTTGACACGTCGGGCAAAACACCGGCACGATGTCATCATGGCGGTCGATCGGGCCGCGTGCGCTTGGACGCGCATAGCGCTTCACGTTTCACGCGAAGATCGAGTGTAATGGGATAGATCTGGGCGCTACGGACGACGACGTCGACGTCAAATACCGGAAGGCCACCGTCAAGACCAACCTGCTCGGGGAATTGACGGTGATCGTTTCCGGAGGCGAACACTCAATCAGGCTCGAGACCGGCCTGACAGTAAGCCAGATTCAGAAAATCAGGCGTCTGTCGTGGTTGAAGGTTCTGGCCGCGCCGGCTGCTTCCTGACCTGACATCTTCATGCCTCATCGAAGCGGGCGAAGCTGAATACAGATTGCCAGCCAAGCGCTCTCAGCGCTCGCGTTCCCAAGTAAGGCTTCCTACCACTCTCTTTCCGGGCAAAACGGAGCTGACTTGTTCAGCTGTTCGAATGGTCAGCTGGTCACCTTCCAGCTTGAAAAATCGCACTTGGTCCTGTCCGGTGAGAAGCTCATTCGCCGATATATCCACTTTGGTTGTAAACTTGTCTCCTTCGATCGTAAATTTTCCGGAGTAAGCAAGGAGCGACTTCAGAAGGGCTGCCGACTCGTCATTGCTTGTTGCCGGTTTGCGATTTGCGGCCACGGTGACGAACGTCACGTATCCGTCCGCAGCGAAGATCGCCCTGCCTTTGGGATTGGGACCGAAGGGTTCAGCAGCCTCTCCACCGATAATCTGAATTGTCCATGAGCTTAGCTTCCAGCTACCTGCGAGTTGCCCCAACGTATCCTCCGCGAAGGCAAATCCAGCTTGAAAACAGAGGCATACAAGAGCAGCTGCAAACACGCGGAGAAGTACCATGTCTTGCTCCCTCTCAGCAGATAACCGGGTGCATTCAAACAATCGTCGATTCATAAAACTCATTGGACGCCGCTTCCCTCGCTGCGACCTCCTCAGGTTCTCCAGGCGCCAGTGCGCAGAGCACGGCGCCTGCTGGCGGCATCGGAAGACCGACGAGAACCACTCGCAGGATAGCGAGGCCAAAATAGATCAAGAGAACAACAAGGCAGCAGGCGTATCTGCCGGGGTGTTAGCTACAGCCCCCGCAACGTCCTATCGCTTTCATCTTGATCTCGCCCGGCACATCGTCAATCAGAAATCCGAATCCTTCGAGCCCGACAAGTCCGAGGACGAGTACGAAACCGCGCTGATTGATCTCATCGACCGGAAGCGCCGGCCTATCTCATTCCGGCAGCCTATCCCGCCGACCTCACCGAAACATGCGATCGGCAATCGAGTTACCCGCCATCATTTCCAAGAGCGATTTTGAAGCGGCCGAGGCCGGCCTAGAACTTCGGAACCGCAGCGACACCACCTCGTACCGTCACGGGTCCGGTGTTGCTTTGAATCCATCATCCATCAAATGCTCATCTTTCAGCCGAACGTAGGCCTTTACCACGCATACCGCACCACGCCCTTGCCGGCATAGGAGCGCGTCACGTTGGAGAACTCGCCCTCGAAAGTAGCGGCGGCCGACCAGCCGTCCAGCCATTTCGTCTCGGCGGCGACCGTGGTCACCGCGGAGTCGCTGGCCTGCCGCGCGCCGTTGACAACGAAGGCGGCGCCCGGCAGCGCCTGGAACACCGCGCCCACGCTGCGGTCCGGGTTGAAATCGTGCGCCCAGGCAAGACGGCCGCGCAGCGTCAGCACGGCATTCTCCATGGCGAACGACCTGTCGCTGCGAAAGCCGAGCTCGCTGCGGGTATCGGTCACGCTCTTGGCCGCTTGGGCCAGTGCGAACGCGCCGCCGCCGGACACCACGCTTTCGGCGTAGCTCGGCAGGCCGAAATTCGTGACCTGCGCGGCGGCATAAGGCGTAATGTCCATCCACGGTGTCACATAACGATAGCCGCCCTCGAGGCGGCCCGCAAACGTGTTGGCGTTGAATTCCGCGCGCAGATGATCGATGCCTGCCGCGGTGACGATGCGGTCAGTGGTCGCATCCTGCCAGCCATAGGCAAGTGCAGCTGAGAGATACGCCGGGCCGACAGTATGACGCAGGAAGACGCCGGCCTGGAATAGGTCGGAGCGACCCCAACCGAGGCCACCGACAGAAAAGCTGGTGCCGCCGCCGGCCAGCGCCATGCCTGCGATGGTGCTGGCTGAGAAGCGGTAATCCAGACCGACAGCGGTGCCATAGATGCTGCTGCTGGCATTGTTCGAGCCTAGCGCCGCATTGCCGTCGGTCGCTTGCGAGCCGCCGTAGCCGGCCGCCCAGACGTTCCAGCGGTGATCGAAATCGAATCCACGCGGCGGCGCCTTTGCATAGATCGCAGCCAGCGCATCGCGCGGATCCTTGTCCGGCTTCGCCGCATAACCCAGCGAGCCTGACTGTTCCGCGAATGGCGTCACGCGAGTGCCGCTGCCGGCACCGTCGCGACCGGCGATGAAGGGGTCGGTCAACAATCCCAGAAATAAGTTCATCGCATTGAAGGTCGTCTGCTGCGCCCCAGTTGCGGATTCGCCCGAGGCTTGCGTCAGGCCGTTCGGCGACAGGGAGGCATAGGCTGCGGCGATGCCGCCATTGGTGTTGAAGAAGTTTGCCAGGGCGTTGGCGACATTGGTCTGGTTGATGTTGAGCTTGTTCCTGGCGCTGTAATCCAGCGTGAAGTTCAGATAGGCATTGTTGGAGTCGTAACTCAGGCTGGCGGACGCACCCGCGGGTAGGCCCAGCGTCGCGACATCGGTGAAGGACCCGCTGACGCCCCCGGCCGCTGTGAGGATGGTGTACTTCTTCGCTAAAGTGGTGCCGGCGGCCACGCTGACGCCAACCGATCCGTCGAGTGTCGAAGTGCCGGTCACGCTGGCCAAGCTCGAGTTCGTCGCGTTGAGGCTGACCAGATATAGCGCGCCGGACTGGAAAGCGAGATTGCCAGCGACGGTCATCGAACTCCCCGCCGTGCCGTTGCCGGGGGCGAACGTTCCGCCGCTTGCCACAGTGGTGTTGCCCAGGGTACCTGTTCCGCCAAGGGTGGCACCCGAGTTGACCGTACTCATTGCGGCATCGGCGAGCGATCCATTCACGATCAGCTTGCCGCCTGCGACGACCATCTCCGCCGAGGGGGCGATGGTCCCGCTACCCGGCTGGAACACGACCGTGCCGGTATCCGTCAGCGAGCCGAACTGCGCGGTTGCTCCACTTGCGATGGAGGCAGGACCGGTAAGCATGACCTGCGTTCCGGCGGCTGCGGTCAAAGAGCTGAGCGCGCCCGCAGAAAACGTGATGCTATTCGCGAATGTCCCGTTGAAGTTGGTGCGAAGCGAGCCGCCTGAGAGCGCAACCGGCGCCGTACCCAACGCGCCTCCATTGTCGACCTGTAGCACGCCCCCCGGGCCCGCCGTCGCACTGCTGGTGGAGGCGATCGATCCGCTTACTTCCAGTGTGCCGCCATTCACCGCGGTTGCTCCCGTATAGGTGTTGATACCCGACAGGATCAGGGTGCCGGCTCCGACCTTCACCAGTGAGCCGCCGGCACCACCGCCTGCGCCTCCATCTGAAATGACCCCGCTGACGACAGTCGAGAGGTCGTTGCCGCCGACAATGAGCTGGTTCGCGCCAAGAAAATAGGTGCCTGCACCCTCGATTGAGCCAGCAGTCATGCCGCCTGTCGCCAGCCCTGACATGTCGAGGAAGCCATTCGCATTGGTAATGAGGCGCGCGGTGCCACCAGTGGCGCTGTCACCAAAGCCGGTGACGCTACCGGCATTGGTGATGATAATGGCGGCGCCAGCCGTGCTGTTATTTCTGAATACGAGGAAGTCGTGATCGTCGAAAACGGCGTTGTTGACGATGGTGGCGTTGCCGGCGGTGCTGCTGGCGCCGAACCGAATAATCCCAACGTTGTTGGTGATGGTCGCATTACCGGCTGTGGTGCTGTCTCCAAAATCGATCTCTGCGCCAAAGGTGGTGCCGTTGTTCGCAATGGTGGCATTGCCTGCGCTTGCGGTATTGGTGAATACGATCTGTCCGGTACCAACGTTGGAGATTGTCGCGCTGCCGGCCGTGCTGTTGGTGATGCCGGAACCGCCGTCGATGCCGAACTCCACGATGCCGGAGTTGGTGATCCGGGCGTTGCCAGCGGTGCTCGAATCCCGGAACAAGATGCTGCCGCTGCTCATGTTGGTGATGCTGGCATCGCCTCCCGAGGCGCTGTGTGCCAAATGCATGTCGGTGCTATTGGTAATATGCGAATTGCCGCCCGTGCTGTGGTCGTCAAGGAACAAGGAGCTGCCGGCTGTAAATGTGGCGTTGCCAGCCGTGCTGTGGTCAAAAAAGCCTGCGGAAACGTTGATGGTGGCAGTTCCAGCTGTGCTTGTTTGGAAGAAATCCACGCCGCCGTTCAGCGTGGCGCTACCGGCCGTGGTGCCCGCACCAATGAAGTCGATGGCATTTGCGAATGTAGCGCTGCCCCCGTTGATAACGATGCCGGCGCCATTGAATGTCAGCAGACCGCCGCCACTGAAGTTGTAGTTCGAGGCGCCCCCATTGAAGGTGAAGCCACCTACCGTGTTGTCGCCCACGAAAGATATTGAGGGGGTACTCGTAGCCCCGAAGAAAGCCGTGCCCGTTGGCACGGCGGCCGGGGTCCAGTTCGCCGCGGTATTGAAGCTGCCCGAGCCCGGATTGGACAGCCAGGTGGCGTCCTGTGCTCGCGCGTTGCTCGCAGCGAGACACATCCCGGCAAGCAGCGCCGCGGCGGCCTGACGCCGGCGCCTGCCGGCTGGGCTCGCCGCCGACGCAGTACTGATCAGCCTAAATACTGCCAGGGGGAGCGCTATCATGGTTACTTGAGCTGCCCTGATCGGTATCCGATCAGCACGTGGGCGAGATCTGATCAGATTTGGTAACCCCTGGGAGGCGCCAGACATTCGCGTTCTCAGCTCCAAAACGCCGCCGATTGTGATCGGCCGGCTAGACCCGCGCGAAACAGAACCCATGCGCGTGCATCCGCGAAGCGAACGTGGCGCGGGATCGCGTACCCGCGCATCAGCCGTTCGGTTTAAGCCGATGCAATACCGGTCTTTAGCTACCGCTTTCTGGGTTAGGTGTTGCCGAATTGCATCTTCGGCCGCGACGCCAGTTTCGCTGAACAAAACAACGAAGAAGGGTGGCCGGCAGGCAGCACTACGAAGTGCGGTTTGAGGCGAAGGAGACCGGAAAGTCCGCACCGGCGGTGAAAAAGGCCGTCAAAAAGGTCGGCAACGCGCGCAAGCGCGTTTAGAAACGACTGGGCAGCTGATCGGAGAGCCGGGTCGGCCTCGAGGTCCGGCGCCGTCCTTCTAATCAGGAGGGCATTCCGGGCAGGTATCACCGATCGAGTTCAGCACGTCGCGAACTTCGCCGCTGGCGCGTCAGGGGAGACACCGGCTGTCGAATCTTCGCGGGCGATATTGAAGGCTCGCTTTCGGGCATGCAGCAGTTTTTCCTGCATGATCTGGTTCTGAGCTCGGCACTCCGGAAAAATGTTTTGCCACGTCGGGAAAACTCAGCAGAGCTGCTGCATCGTCGCGCATCTTAAAAAACCACCCATGATGCTGCCATCGGGCGCATCGACGCGATGACTGACGATTGAAGTTACGTGGGCTCGCCAGCAGCGAATGATCGCCTGCGCGTTGCCGGACCGCCCGCCATGCGCGTGCCTCAGGAGATCGACGTGGACACGGCTCCAGACCGCAACGATGCGACGGCACTAGCCGCAACCGAGCAACCAAGGCTGCCGCCGCCCCGCGGAAGCGACTTATAGGGCTGCCCACGCCGCAAGCGATAGTCTTCCGATGTCGGCGACTGCCAAGCGTTCAAGCGCCAGGCCAGGAGTCGCGTCGCCGCTGTGTGCCTCAAGGTGTGCAGTGTGACGTTTCCTGCGTTAGGATCCAGGCGGGCGAGGCGCACTCCTGTCACCAAGCCAGCCTTGATCGCCGCCACTGCCGTTCCACTCGACAAAGTGCCTGTTCGCTGTGCCGTCTGGCAAGTTGCCACGATACTGGCGCACCAAATCTGGGCTGGCCTGCGATATTCCACGCCTGTACAAAGCTCAACCAAGGCGGGAGGCAATCGACTCGCGCCATACACACGCTCAAAGCCATCAGGTCTCGGGGCATATGGGTGTCCCACAGGTCGGTTGATGCGATTGCCCGCATCAATATCGCAGTCAGTCCAACGAGCGGTGTCGGGAATGGTCGATCCGGAATTTTTGTCGCAGTTGATCGGCGATATCTACGACGCAGCACTCGACTCCAGCTTATGGGTAGGCGTTCTCGAGCAGGCGACGCAATTCATCGGCGGAACTGCGGCTGGAATCTACTGGAAGGACATCACCGTTCAGGGTGAACTTCACTACGTATACAATGTTGAACCGTCCAGCGTGGACGCGTACTTCAAGAAATATATCCGCTTCGATCCGAGTTTGACGGCCCAATTCTTTTTCAAAGTTGGGGAGATCTACAACACGACCAACGTTTTGCCTTATGATGAGTTCGTCGAGACGACCTTCTACAAGGAGTGGGTCAAGCCGAATGGGTGGGCCGATCATTTGGCTGCCACGCTCGACAAGTCCGCAACGAGCTTCGCTCAGTTCGGAGTCTTCCGAAACGAGCGCCAAGGGCTTGCCGACGACGATATGCGGCAGCGCATGCATCTATTGGTTCCCCACATGCGCCGCGCGGTGTCGATCGGCAATGTCATCGACCTTCAAAAGGAAAAGGCCGGAAGTCTGTCAGATGCGCTCAACGGGCTCGATGCCGGCGTTTTTCTGTTGGACAAGCACGGTCATATCGCATTCTCCAACATTGCCGCGCAGGCGCTGCTCGACGATGCGACGATCTTGCGAACCGTCAACAATAATTTGAGTGCTGTGGACCCACATGCGGCGCAGCTATTGCGCAATGTTCTCGCCGCCGCGAGCGGTGGCGATGGCGCTGTCGGCGTGGATGGTGTTGCCATTCCGCTGTCTAGTAAGCTTGGCCAGAATTGGGTCGCCGATATACTGCCGCTGACGTCGGGCGCGCGGCGTCAAATCGGGGGCCGACACTCTGCGGTCGCTGCCGTCTTCGTCCGAAAGGTATCAATGGCGGCGCCCTATCCGATCGAAGTGGCGGTGCGACAATTCCGACTCACGCCGAGCGAAGTGCGGGTACTTGATGCGGTGCTCAAGGTCAGCGGAGTACCTAAGATAGCGGAGACGCTTGGCATCAGCGAGGCCACCGTGAAAACTCATCTCCAGAATATCTTTGGAAAGACCGGCGTGCGCCGTCAGGCGGACTTGATCAAGCTCATTGCGGCAGATGCCCGGCCGTTTGCCGGATAAGAGCACACTCATGTCATCCACGAGCCGCGCAAGCTGCCGGTGGTGCCCGCATGAAGCGTCAGGTAGGCAACGTTATTGGGTCGGCCGGATCAGACCAACCCCAGTCCGCCATCGATGCTGATCACCTGGCCGGTTATCCAACCTGAGGCAGGCCCGGCGAGCTGGACGATCCATTCGGCGATATCGTCGGGTACTCCGCGGCGGCCGAGCGGTATGCTGGCGCGCTCCTGTTCTTCGACCGCCGCGGCTTGTTGGGCCGACAATCCCATCATGCCGGTCAGCGCGCCCGTCTCGGTTGGCCCTGGCGCGACGGCGTTCACCCTGATGCCGAATGGCGCCAGCTCCAGTGCCCAGCACCGCGTCAAATGCTCCACGGCAGCCTTGCTGGCCGCGTAGTGCGACAGTCCGGCCGCAGCCTTGTGCCCAAAGGTGCTGGAGACGTTGACGATCGTGCCGCTTGTGGCCTTGAGATGGGGAAGCGCGGCCGACGCGAGCAGGCTTGGACCGACCACGTTGACGGAGGAGATATCCGCGATGCGATCGGCGGTCGCATCGGCCAGCGACAGAATGGCGCCGGCGCCCGCGTTGTTGACCAGCGCATCGAGGCGCCCCCATGTGTCGACTGCCTTGGCAATCGTACGGTTGGCATCTTCGGCGGAAGCAGCATCCGCCGCCATCCCCGCGATATTCGCGTGTTGCAGCATCGTCTCCTGGATCAGGCTCGCGCGGCGGCCGGTGACGAGCACGTGGTAGCCCTGTTTCGCGAAGCGCAACGCCGCTGCCCGCCCGATACCTGAACTGCCGCCTGTCACGACGACGACTTTTTGATCTTGCATGTTCCTGTCTCTGGTGCGGCCGGCCGCACCGTCTGGTTGGATTGAAAACGAGCTTGTCGGTCACCGCGGTCCGTCACGGTTCTCGGTGACCGGCAGTTGTGAAGGTCTTGAACCGGAGCGCGAACTCGCTCATCTCGTGAGCACGCGCCCCGGTTCGGTCGCGATCGGCGATCAGTAGTCCCAGAACACCGGCACCCAACGGAAGGCATCGCCGGCGACTGCGACATGGCCGACGGATGGGAACGGCATATGCGTGGCCACCAGCAGCTCGCCGGTCTTGGCAATCTCGCGCAGGAGGCGGATACGAACGCGCGCCGCCTCTTCCGGATCGTGCTCGAAGCCGTTGTGCCACTCGGGCTGCTCAAACCCGACAGCAAACACGGCGTCGCCGGCGAATGTCAGGGCGTCGCCGCCTGAGGCCACGCGAACCACGCTGTGTCCGGGGGTGTGACCGCCGGTGCGACGGACGACGACGCCCGGTGCGACCTCGTGCTCGTCGACGAACGGCCGGATTTGGCTGCCGTACTCCTTCGCGAACCGCTTGGCGGCGGCGCGAAGCGCATCCGGGAATCCCTGCGGCATGTTGGTGTGGGTGAAATCGGGCGCCTCCCAGAACTTGAGCTCGGCCGCCGCCACGTGGATGCGCAGATCCTTGCGCAGCCGCTGCTTCACGCCGTCGACGAGCAGCCCGCCGACATGGTCCATGTGCATGTGGGTCAGCACCAGGTCGGTCACGGACGCAAGATCGATCCCAGCGGCCTCCAGTCGCTTGATCAACTGCCCGGCCCTGGGCAGGTGCAGGTCCGGATCGGAGCCCAGTCCGGCGTCGATCAGGATGGTCTTGTCGCCGCTTCGCACCATCACCGCATTCAGTGCCCAGTCGAAAGCGTCCGGCGGCAGGAACATGCCATCCAGCCAGGCTGCCCGGACGGCGGGGTCGGCGTTGTGCGCCAGCATGGTGGTCGGCAGCGGCAGCACGCCGTCGCTGACGACCAGCACGTCGATCTCACCGATCCGCACCGCATAGCGCGACGGGACGAGCTCTTCGGGTTTCGATGTCGCAGGGGAGGATGTGTTGTGCAGATTCATTTTAGTCTCCTGTTGAGCGTTGTGGATCGTGAAATGTCTAGAGAGAGGTGACGCGCTCCGGATCGGCCGAGGCCAGCGCTGCGGCGCGCTCGGCTTTGGGCGGATAGATCCAGACCGTGTTGATTTCCTGCTTGGTCTTCTTGGCGACGTCGCCGACCATCTCGACCGTGCGTTCCCAGCCGCGGGTGAACAGCGCGCCGGCTTGGCCGAGGTCGAGGCAGGTGACGTAGGCTTTCTGGTGATAAGGCCTGGTCGAAACGCCGAGCAGCTCGGCGGCGGCGTTGTTGCCGGCGAAGGCGCCCATCCGGGTCGCATGCTGACACGACATCAGCGCGTAATTGCCGTTGTCGTCACACGCGGCGCGTGCGGCGTCGCCGGTGGCAAAGACACCATTCACGGATGGCACGCGAAGCTCGCGGTCGACCAGCAGCCGGCCGAATTGGTCGCGCTCGGCGGGAATCTGCGCCGTCAACGGAGCAGCGCGCATGCCGGCGGCCCAGATCACGGTTTCGCATTCGATGTGCTCGCCGCTGGAGAGCGTGACGCCGGATTTATCGAGCGAGCCGACGCCGACACCGAGCCTGGTTTCGACGCCGAGCTTGCGTAGCGCCTCCTGGATGATGGGGCGGGGGCCCGCGCCCATGTCCGGGGCGATCGCCTCGTTGCGATCGACAATGACCACGCGCAATTCCGCATCCTTGCCGAGAATTGCGCGCAGGCGCGATGGCACCTCGGTTGCGGCCTCGATTCCGGTGAAGCCGCCGCCAGCCACGACGACGGTATTGCGCGCCTTCGAGGCCGGGCGGCTGGAGAGTTGGTGCAAATGGCGATCGAGCGCGATGGCGTCATCGAGCTGGTCGACGCTGAAGCCGTGCTCGGCAAGGCCCGGAACGTTCGGGCGGAACAAGCGGCTGCCGGTGGCGACGATCAGCCGGTCATACGACAGCTTCTTCCTGGCGCCTTGTGCGGCAACGATCTCGACGAGCTTCGCCCCGGTATCGATCGCCTCGGCACGGCCCTGGACATAGACAACGTCGATCGCGTTCAGCACGTGCTGCAACGGGGCCGTCAGGGTTTCGGGTTTCGGTTCGTAGAGCCGCGGGCGAACCACCAGTGTCGGCTCGGGCGAAACCAGCGCTATCTCGAGCTTTTCCGGCGAGACACCCTGGATGTCGCGTAGCCGGGCCGCGGAAAGGGCGGCATACATGCCGGCGAAGCCGGCGCCAATGATGACGATGCGCATGTCGATTGTTCCTTGGTTGAGGTATTGCGATGGAAGCGCGTGGTTACGCCGTCACGAATTTGAGCAGGTCGGCGTTGACGATGTCGGGATGTGTCGTGCACAGGCCGTGCGGCAGCAGGTCGTAGATCTTCAGGGTGCTGTGCTTCAAAAGGCGGGCCGACAGCGCTGCCGAGTCGGCAACGGGGACGATCTGGTCATCGCCGCCGTGCAGGACCAGCGTCGGCACGGCGATGGCTTTCAGATCTTCGGTGAAGTCGGTCTCGGAGAAGGCCTTGATGCCGTCGTAGTGGGCCTTGCTGCTGCCCATCATGCCTTGACGCCACCAGTTCCAGATCGCGGCCTGCGAAGGCTCGGCACCCGGACGATTGTAGCCATAGAAAGGTCCGCCCGCGAATTCGAGATAGAATTGCGACCTGTTGGCGGCGAGCTGCCGGCGCAAGCCGTCGAACACCTCAAGCGGCAATCCGCCGGGATTGGACTCGGTCTTCAACATCAGCGGCGGCACGGCGCCGATCAGCACCAGCCTGGCGACGCGATCGCGGCCATGACGCGCGACGTAGCGCGTGGCCTCGCCGCCGCCTGTGGAGTGGCCGACGTGAATGGCGTTGCGAAGATCGAGATGCTCGACGAGGGCTGCGACATCGGCCGCATAATGATCCATGTCATGCCCGTCGCTGACCTGGCTCGAGCGGCCATGACCGCGGCGATCATGCGCGATCACGCGAAAGCCCTTGCCGACAAAAAAGAGCATCTGGGCATCCCAGTCATCGGCGCTGAGCGGCCAGCCATGATGAAACACGATCGGCTGCGCGGACTTCGGTCCCCAATCCTTGTAGAAGAGCTTCACGCCGTCGTTGGTGGTAATCGAGGTCGCAACGTCGTTCGTTCCGGTCGAGAGGGCCGCTGTTTTCGTATCGCTACCCGCTGCCGAGGTGGAGCGGACAGTCATCGATGCCGCGTACATGAGCGATGTCGCGAGGATTTTCCGCCGCGAGGTGCTCGCGAGCCGGCTGACGGAATTGATCAAGGCCATTTGCAGTTTCCATTTCTGGAGTTTGTGGACACCATGATTCCTAGCGAACCACAGGTGCCGATGCCCCAGCGCGATTGACGCGATTGCAGCGCGATTGCTGCTAACGCGCCCGCCGCCGCCAATCGCTCGGCGATTCCCCGGTCAACTTTCGAAACGCGGCGGCAAAGGCGGTCTGCGAGGCGTAGCCGAGCGTCGCCGCGACCGAGACGACGGACAATTCGGTGTCGCGCAGCATGTTCATGGCCTGCTCAAGCCGGTGCTGGCGCAGCCAGGCATGAGGCGAAAGCCCGGTGCTGTCCTTGAATGCGCGGCAGAAGTGAAAGCGCGACAGGCCGGCCTCCGCAGCAAGCGCCCCGA
Organism: Bradyrhizobium sp. S3.3.6; assembly: GCF_040546905.1. Classification (NCBI taxonomy): domain Bacteria; kingdom Pseudomonadati; phylum Pseudomonadota; class Alphaproteobacteria; order Hyphomicrobiales; family Nitrobacteraceae; genus Bradyrhizobium; species Bradyrhizobium sp. S3.3.6. The sequence continues at coordinate 168,822 of NZ_JBEPOT010000017.1, forward strand.
GCGAGACGTCGTCATCGCTGTCCGAGCGCAGGCGCTCGATCGCGCGAAGCAGCGTCTTCGGCGCCAGCCCGCCCCTGACCGGCGCGATTATGTTCGGCGAGCCGCTGTGCGCAGCGAGAAGGCGCGTCGCCAGCAAATCCATCAGTTGCTGCCTGAACAGCGTATCCAGCGCCTCATTGCCTTCCAGCACATCCGCCGCACTCAGGAGCAATCGGGACGTCACGGGATCGGGATGGGCGGTCCGCTCCAGAAGATCGGCCGGCGCTCCGGCTTTGGCTTCGTCCGCAACACGCGTCAGCGTTGCCTGTGGAAGATAGAGCTGGACGACGTCGACGGGCTTTGGAATGTCCCACCGCGAGCTCGATCCTTCGGGAATGATGGTCACCACGCCGGGGCGAAACGTCCCGATCGCGACGGATCGTCCGGACCGCCGCTCCATCCGCTGGACCGAACAGTTGTAAGCCATGATGACGTGGTGGCCCATGGGCGCGACGATGTCGTGCAATGGCTCGTGCTTCCAATGCGCAATCCCGGCGCCGGACGAATCCAATGCCATACGGAAAGGCACCGTTCCGAGCACGCGGGCCATCTCGACTTCGGCAGGGGGCCGGTCGCCGGCCGACGGGGCGTCGCGCCGTACCTGAGACACGGCGGGAATTTCATTCGAAGATTCACGCAACACAATCTTGCTCATGGACTTTGCTCGTATTGGGGGCGCGTCGCTGGGTGCGCGACTTCGCGATCATGGCGTCGGCCGCCGCATGGCGGAGCCGAACGGGCCGGTCTGGCGATCCCTGCTCAACGAATGGGCGGGGGGCCGAAGGCGATCCGTTGCAGCTCAGGCACCGTTGATTTGCGGGTTCTAGGCGGCACGAAGGCCCGCGTCTTTCCTGATGCTGCCCTGCGTTGCCTGATCCTGCTCCCAGGATGCCTCACGCGTGCAGCTTGCGTGCGTTTGTGAAAAGTCGTGATCGCCGCGTTTCGGTCGACGACACCCTCAGGTCGTCAAGGCGCGAACCGGATCGTTATGAAATGATTGGAAAATTTTGATACCGGTCGCGCTGGGGCGAGCGCGCAGGCCTTGCCGGGTGCGACGTCGTCGGTCGTGGACAGCAATGGGTGGATAGCCGATATACTGTTCTCGAAATGGCAGGACGCTGTGGCCTGCTCTTGGTCCTTTCTTTGGACCTTCACAGAAGAGACATCCGATGACCAGGACAGGCGCTTACGGCGAACGGCTCGGAGACTTCCTTCGCCTCGCGGAAGCGCCGCCCTCGCTGGTGACCCGCTCGCTGCGCGGCACCGAGATTGCGGTCACCGAAACACGCAACGACAATCCTGTGCCGGGTCTTTCCGGCTCGTTCGCTGCTGAAGATGCCTATCTCGTCAGCCTCAAGCTGCGCGACTATCCGGACTGCGAGCTCTGGGAGCAGGGCCGTCACATCAAGAAAGCGGATGTTCACGCCGGGACGACCTATCTCTACGATCTCAAGGCCGACCCGCGTTACGTGATCGACAAACCGCTTCATTCTCTCCATTTCTACGTGCCGCGTTCGGCCCTCGACGGTCTCGCCGATCAATCGGGGGCCCGACGCATCGATGCGCTGGATTGCGGGCTTGTCGGGCACGATGACGCAATCATCCGACATATCGGCGCGTCCCTGCGCGCGGGGCTGCGCCGGCCTGATGAGGCCAACCAGCTCTTCATCGATCACATGATGCTGGCGCTGACCGCGCACGTCGCTCAGGCCTATGGAGGCTACAGGCACAAGGCCGAGACCGGCCGGGGCGCACTTGCCCCATGGCAGCTGGCGCGCGCCTGCGACAAGCTCGAGTCGGACCTCAATGGCAAACTGCCGCTGCAGACCATCGCGGCCGAACTCGGCCTCTCCGTCAGCCATTTCTCGCGCGCGTTTCGCGCCTCGACAGGGCTGCCGCCGCATCGCTGGCTTCTGCATCAGCGCGTGCGAACCGCCAAGCGCTTGATGAGCGTGCGCGGCCTGTCGCTGTCCGAGGTTGCGATTTCGGCCGGCTTTGCCAACCAGAGCCACTTCACGCGGGTCTTCTCGGCGACGACAGGGGTCAGCCCGGGTGCATGGCGGCGCGATGCGCTGGGAACGGCAATTCGCGACGCATGATCTGCGTCGGATGCACTCCGTCATTGCGAGCGCAGCGAAGCAATCCAGACTGTCACTGCGGCGGGATTCTGGATTGCTTCGCTGCGCTCGCAATGACGATGCGGATGCTGCGAGGCTAGGGGCGCACCATAGGCGTGGCGAAGGCGAAACTCAGAATTGATACCGTCTCAAGCCCCCATCCACCGGGATCACCGTTCCCGTGATGTAGCGCGCCACCGGTGAAGCCAGAAACACCGCGAGCGCCGCGAGGTCTTCCGGCTCGCCCCAATAGCCGACCGGAATCTCTTCCTCGGCAAAGCGCTCGCGATAGTCCGGCGGATAGTTGCGGCGGATCTGCTCGCTCATGATGCGGCCGGGCGGGATGCAGTTGATGGTGATGCCGTGCTCGCCGATCTCGCGCGACAGGCCCTTGGCCCAGGCGTGCACGGCGGCCTTCGCCGCGAAGGCCGCGTTGAGGCCCTCCGGCTCGGACTTGCCGGTGATGTTGACGATGCGGCCCCATTTGCGTTCGATCATCTGCGGCAGCAACGCATGCGCGATGCGGCGGTAGCTGGTGAAGTTCAGCGCGATTGCCTCGTCCCATTGGCTGTCGGGCGCATCGACCGGCAGGGGGCGGCTGCCGCCGGCATTGTTGATGAGAATATCGACATGGCCGAATTCTTTCACCGCGAAGGCTGCGATCTTCTGCGCCGCGTCCTCGGCCATCACGTCCTGCTGGAACGGCGTGATCAGGCCGCCGCCGACCTCCTTCGCCGATTCAGCGAGCAGGTCGGTTCGCCGCGCCACGCCGACGACGCGCACGCCTTCGGCCGCCAGGCCCCTGGCGATGGCGCGGCCGATGCCGATGCTCGCTCCGGTGACGACAGCGGTTTTCGATTTCAGCCCGAGATCCATGGTCACACGCTCTCTTGTTTGCTTTTTGCGTTTGTTGTTCGTTTCCTGCCCTGTCCCGGGTGCGGCGATTTGCCCGACCGGGACGAGCAGTGGTAACCAAGGGCGACCACGAAGGAAACACGAAAAAGAAAAGGCGCAGGTTATGGTGTGGGATCCGCAGCAATATCTGAAATTTTCCGGCCACCGGCTCCGGCCCGCGCTGGACCTGCTGATGCGGATTCCCGATCTCGGTCCTCGCGAGGTCGCCGACCTCGGTGCCGGCGCCGGCAATGTCACCAAGCTGATTAGGGAGCGCTGGCCGTCCGCCGCGGTGACCGGCGTCGAGGGCTCGGCCGAGATGGTTGCTGCGGGGCGCAAAGCCGCGCCTGATGTGGAATGGTCACATGAGGATCTCGGCCATTGGCGCCCCGCCAAGCAATATGACGTCGTCTATTCCAATGCCGCACTGCACTGGCTGCCCGATCATGCGGCACTCTTTCCGTCGGTGATGGAGAAAGTCGCGCCCGGCGGCATGCTTGCGGTGCAAATGCCGCGTAACTTCCTGGCGCCTTCGCATGTGCTGATCGGCGAGACCGCCTTGAGCGGGCCCTGGCGGTCCAAGGTCGAGCACCTCGTGACGCCGCCGCCGGTCGAGGGGCCGGCCTTCTATCACGATTTGCTCGCGCCGCTGGCGCAGAACATCGACATCTGGGAGACCGAATATCTCCAGGTTCTCGAAGGCGACAATCCCGTGAAGGAATGGACCAAGGGCACCTGGCTGACGCGCTATCTCGACGTGCTCGAGGGCGACGAGAAGGCCGCGTTCGAAGCGGCCTACGGGATGCGAGTGGCGAAGGCCTATCCGAAGAACGCCGCGGGGCAGACACTATTCCCGTTCCGTCGGCTGTTCATGGTTGCCCAGCGCAAGGGTTAATGTCCTTCGGCGATGCGACATAAGCGCTCGCTCAGAGCGGCCGGAGCGGGCGTCGGGTTGCGCATGCGGCCGCCATCAAGATAGCTTCGCTGCGGCATAGCTTCGCTGCGGCAAATTGGGCTTAGGTCTAGTTGTTCGGGGTCCGGATTGCTGCCACTACTGGAACCGTAAAACAAAAAGCACCCGGTTTCCGAGGTTGTTGGGGAGGTCCTTCATGCGCAAACTGCTCTTTGCGGTCGCCGCAGCCGCGTTCGCTCTGGCCCCTGCTGTTGCCCAGGCGCAGAGCCCGATCATCATCAAGTTCAGCCACGTCGTCGCCAACGACACCCCGAAGGGCAAGGGCGCGCTGAAGTTCAAGGAGCTCGCCGAGAAGTACACCGACGGCAAGGTCAAGATCGAAATCTATCCGAACTCCTCGCTCTACAAGGACAAGGAGGAGATCGAGGCGCTCCAGCTCGGCTCGGTGCAGATGCTCGCACCATCGACCGCGAAATTCGCGCCGCTCGGCATCAAGGAATTCGAGGCGCTCGACCTGCCCTGGCTGTTCAAGGACGACGCGACCTATTCCAATGCGATGAAGGGCACCCTCGGCAAATGGCTGTTCCAGAAGCTGGAAGCCAAGGGCATCACCGGTCTCGCCTATTGGGACAACGGCTTCCACATGGTGTCGTCGAGCCGTCCGCTGACGAAGCCGGAAGATTTCAAGGGCCTGAAATTCCGCATCTCCGGATCGAAGATCGCCGACCAGTATTTTCGCCTGATGGGCTCGATCCCGCAGATCATGGCGTTCTCGGAGGTCTACCAGGCGCTGCAGACCGGCGTGGTCGACGGCTGCGAGAACACGGCGTCCAACTATCTGACGCAGAAGTTCTACGAAGTGCAGAAGGACATCACCGTGTCCTATCACGCACATCTGCAATACGCCGTGATCGTCAACTCGAAATTCTGGTCCGGCCTGCCGCCTGACATTCGCGCCCAGCTCGAGAAGGCGATGGCAGACGCGACCGAATATACCAACCAGATCGCGCACCAGGAGAACGAGGACGCGCTGGCCGAGATCAAGAAGACGGGCAAGACCACGCTGCATTATCTCACCGACGCCGATCGCAAGGCGTGGCAGGAGGCGATGCAGCCGACCTACAAATGGGCTAAAGGCCGGGTCGGGCAGGAAGTGCTCGATCTCGTCGCCAAGGAGCTCGACGTCAAGATGAACTGACGCGTTTTCCGGGAGAACAATACCAACGGTCGGGAGTGTATGCACTCCCGACCGTTTCGTATCGATAGGGGGACTTTGATTTGCTTCGCGTGCTGAACCAGGGGCTCAATCATCTCGAAGAATGGTTGATCGCGACGCTCATTGCGGCTGCAACCGGCCTGATCTTCATCGCGGTGGTGCACCGGTATGGTGCCGGCGAATCGATCGTGTTCTCGCGATGGGCGGCCGCGCACGGGATGACCTGGCTCGCGTCGCTGTCGATGGCGGTATTCACCTTCCTGTCCGAGCTCGATCTGTCCTGGGCGCAGGAACTCTGCATCTACATGTTCATCTGGATGGCGAAGTTCGGCGCGGCCTATGGCGTGCGCACCGGCATCCATGTCGGCGTCGATCTGCTCGTCAACCGCCTGCCCGAGCATTCGCGCAAGCATGTGATCCTGTTCTCGCTGCTGTGCGGCGCGCTGTTCACCGGCATGATCGCCGCTTTCGGCGCCTCCTTCGTGCGCGAGATGTTCCACACCGGGCAGCAGTCCAACGACCTGGAAGCGCCGATGTGGTTCGTCTATCTGGCGATCCCGCTCGGCTCCGGGTTGATGTGCTTCCGCTTTCTTCAGGTCTCCTGGTTCTATTACTGGACCGGCGATCTGCCGCATCATGACGAGACCCATGTCGAAGGCGTGGAGGCCGCTGTTTCGCCGGCGCTGCATCCGCAGCCCGCCGGCACTGCTACGAAGGCGGCTTCCCGCAAAGTCTCGCCGCTCGGCGTGATCCTGATCATGGCGCCGATCCTGATCTTCGCGCTCTGCCTTGGCGAGAAGACCGGCTTCATCGTGCTGCCGCATTGGCTGCGCGCCTTCACGGTGTTCGCGCTGCTGATCGCGCTGATGCTGACCGGCATTCCGGTCTCGATCGCGCTCGGCCTCACCGTGATGACGTTCCTGTTCACGCTGACGACAGTGCCGATCGAAGCCGTCTCGATGAAGCTCTTCACGGGCATCGAGGGCTTCGAGATCATGGCGATCCCGTTCTTCATCCTCGCCGGAAATTTCCTGACCCATGGCGGCGTCGCGCGCCGCATGATCAATTTCGCGACCTCGCTGATCGGGCACTGGCATGGCGGCCTGGGGCTCGCCGGCATCGTCGCCTGCGCGATGTTCGCATTGGTGTGCGGCTCGAGCGTGGCGACGGTCGCCGCGATCGGCGCCATCGTGCTGCCCGAGATGGTCCGCCACGGCTATCCCATGCGCTTCGGCGCCGGCATCATCACGGTCGCCGGCTCGCTTGGCATATTGATGCTGCCGTCGATCCCGAAGATCGTCTATGCGGTCTCGACCAACACCTCGATCGGCGCGCTGTTCGTTGCCGGCCTGCTGCCAGGCATGCTGCTGACGACGATGCTCTGCATCGTCACTTGGTGGCTCGCGCGCAAACGCGACTATCCCCGGATGCAGAAGGCGACCTGGGGCGAGACGCTCCACGCCTTTCGCGAGAGCATCTGGGGCCTGATGCTGGTCGTCATCATCATCGGCGGCATCTATAGCGGCCTGTTCACCGCCACCGAAGCCGCCGCGATGGCCGCGGTCTATTCCTTCATCATCGCCGTGTTCGTCTACAAGGCCATCAAGATAGTGGACGTGCCGCGGGTGCTGCTGCGCGCCGCCAACACCAGCGCGATGCTGCTCTACATCGTCACCAACGCGGTGCTGTTCTCCTTCGTGCTTTCCAATGAGAACCTGCCGGCGACCTTGGCCGACTGGATCGCGGCGCAGAACCTCGGCTGGGTCGGCTTCCTGCTGGTCGTCAACGTGCTGCTGCTGCTCGCCGGCAACTTCATGGAGCCGAACTCGATCATCCTGATCATGGCGCCGATTCTGGCGCCGGCGGCCAAGAAGCTCGGCATCGACCTCGTCCATTTCGGCATCGTCATGGACGTCAACATGGAGGTCGGCCTCTGCCATCCGCCGGTCGGCTTGAACCTCTACGTCGCATCGATGATCGCGCGAATGCGCATCACCGATCTGGCGGGCGCGGTGATGCCGTGGCTTCTCACCATGCTCGGCTTCCTCGTCATCGTGACCTACTGGCCCGATCTGACGCTGTGGCTGCCGCGGGCGCTGGGGATGCATTGAGGCGCGCAAGCGGCGGCGCTAACGGTGCACCCTCTCCCCTTGTGGGCCCCTTGTGGGAGAGGGTGGCTTCGCGACAGCGAAGCCGGGTGAGGGGTATCTATCCTCACGAACAGTCTTGCGAGCAGAGAGAACCCCTCATCCGGCGCTTTGCGCCACCTTCTCCCACAAGGGGAGAAGGGGTATCGCTGCGTTCGTCACTTTGTCCTCCTCACGATGGCAATTGGCCGCGAGATGCGGTTAGATGCCCGCGCGTCAGGCCGGGAGGATGCAAATGACCGTGATTTCCAGCAACGAGCCGAAGGACGCAACGCCGGCAGTGATTGCGCAGCAAACGGCGATGCTGAATGCGCTGCCGTTTTCCGACACGCGGGATTTCGCCGACGCTGCGCGCGGCTTTCTCGGCACGATCGAGCAGGCGAAGATTGCGAACCCGCAGGGTCGAACAGTCTGGAGCCTCGAGCCCTATGGCTTTCTGTCCACCGATGAGGCGCCACCGACGGTCAATCCCAGCCTGTGGCGGCAGTCGCGGCTCAACATGCAGCACGGCCTGTTCGAGGTCGTGCCTGGTGTCTACCAGGTGCGCGGGCTCGACATCGCCAACATGACGCTGATCGAGGGCGACAGCGGCGTCATCGTGGTGGACACCCTGACCTCGATCGAAGGCGCGCGCGCCGCGCTCGACCTTTACTTCAGGCATCGCGGCCAGAGGCCGGTCGCGGCCGTGATCTTCACTCACACGCATACTGACCACTGGGGTGGCGCGCGCGGCGTGCTGGAGCAGGATGCACTGGCGACGGGGCGCGTGCCGATCATCGCGCCTAACCTGTTCATGGAGCACGCCGTCTCCGAGAACATCATCGCGGGACCGGCGATGCTGCGCCGGGCGCAATACCAGTTCGGCCCGTTCCTGGCCAAAGGCGTGCGCGGGCAGGTCGACTGCGGCCTCGGCAAGACCATGGCGGCGGGATCGGTGGCGCTGCTGCGTCCGACCGACCTGATCATGGCGACCGGCGACACGCGCATCATCGACGGCGTCGAGTTCGAATTCCAGATGGCGCCGAACAGCGAAGCGCCGGCGGAGATGCACTTCTTCCTTCCGCGCTACAAGCTTCTCAACCTCGCCGAGAACTGCACACATAATTTTCACAATCTGCTGCCGTTCCGCGGCGCCGACGTGCGCGATGCGCTGGCCTGGTCGAAATATCTGGGCGAGGCGCTGCATCTGTGGGGCGGCAAGGCCGAGGCGATGTGCGGCCAGCATCACTGGCCGGTGTGGGGGCGTGAGCGCATCGACACCATGATCCGCGAGCAGCGCGACCTCTACAAGTTCGCGCATGACCAGACCATCCGCCTGATGAACCACGGGCTGACCGCGGCCGAGATCGCCGAGACGATCCAGTTGCCGAAGAGCCTGGAGGGCGCCTGGCACGGGCGCGGCTACTACGGCCATATCCGCCACAATGTGAAAGCGATCTACCAAAAATATCTCGGCTGGTACGACGCCAACCCGGTCAATCTCGATCCGCTGCCGCCGGTGGAATCGGGCAAGAAATATGTCGAGTACATGGGCGGCGCCGATGCGATCCTCGCTCGTGCGCGCGCGGATTTTGACAAGGGCGAATTCCGCTTCGTGGCGCAGGCGCTCGGCCATCTCGTCTTCGCCGAGCCTGATAATCAGGCTGCGCGCGCGCTGCTGGCGGATACACTGGAGCAGCTCGGCTATGCCGCCGAGAGCTCGACCTGGCGCAATGCCTATCTGTTCGGCGCCCAGGAATTGCGTCACGGCATGCCGAAGACGCCGCCACGTCCACCGATGCCGCGCGAGACGCTGGCAGCACTCCGCACCGGGCAGCTCTGGGACGTGCTCGGCATCCGCCTCAATGGCCCGAAGGCGGAAGGCAAGCACATCGTGCTGAACTGGAGCTTTTCCGATACCGGCGAGACGTTCGTGCTCAATCTGGAGAACTGCGCGCTGACTTATACGGAAGGCGTGCAGGCCGACAATGCCGATGCCAACTTCACGCTGGCGCGCGCGACGCTGGATGAGGTGATCGCCAAGCTGACGAGCTTTCCGGAGGCCGTCGCCGCCGGCAAGGTCAAGCTGTCGGGCAACCCGATGCGGCTTGCCGAGCTGATGGGCCTGATGGACGAATTCCCGCGGATGTTCGAGATTGTGGAACCGAAGCGGGCGGTGGTGAGGTAGGATCTCTTGCCCCGGACGCAGCGCAGCGCTTCTTCAGCGGTGCGCTGCGTCCGGGGCCCATGTTTCCGCGAGTGTGCCTTGCCGCGTGGGTCCCGGCTCTGCGCCGCAACGCTAAGGGCGTTGCAGCGCGTCCGGGACACGAGAGCCGAGTTACTCCGCGCTGCTCACCAGCTTGATCCGTGGCGCGGTCGCTTCGGTCAGGCCGCGATAGGCCGCGAGATAATCCAGCGCCATCCGCCGCGCGGTAAAGCGCTTCTCGAACTGGCTGCGGATGGCGGTGCGGTCGAGTTGCGCGAGGCGGTTGACGACGCCGGCTGCGCTGAGGATGTCCTCGACGACGAAGCCGGTGAGGCCTTCGTCGATGATTTCCGGCACCGAGCCGCGGTTGAAGGCGACCACTGGCGTGCCGCACGCCATGGCCTCGATCATGACGAGGCCGAACGGCTCCGGCCAGTCGATCGGCAGCAGCAGGCCGAGCGCGCCGCTCAAGAAGTCCGACTTCTCGTGATCGCTGATCTCGCCGATGAAATCCACCAGCGGATTGTTCACGATCATCGGCTTGATCAGCTCGTCGTAATAGTCCTGGTCGGCGCGATCGACCTTGGCCGCAATCTTCAGCGGAATGCCGCAATGCATCGCGATCTTGATGGCGCGGTCGACCCCTTTCTCCGGCGCGATGCGGCCGAGCACGGCGAGGTATTCCTGCTTCGCCGGCCTCGGCGTCAGCAAATGCTCCGGCAGGCCGTGATGGATCGTGGTCACCCAACTCGCCTGCGGCACAGGCCGCCGCTGTGCGTTCGAGATCGAGATGACAGGCATCTTGGAGAAGGTGTTGAAGACGGGCTGATGCTCCGGCAGATCGAGCCGGCCATGCAGCGTGGTCAGGAACGGTGTCGGCTGCCGGTGGAACAGCGACCACGGATAATAGTCGAGATGAAAGTGGAGGAAGTCGAACTCCTCGTCGTCACATTTCTGCCGCACGCGCTCCAGGAGCACCATGTGCAGCGCGTTGGGATCGCGCACGGAACCATCGAGGCGCAGTGCCCGCGGCCATAAGGCGTCCAGCTTTGCTGACGTCTGCGAATCGCCGCTGGCAAATAGCGTGACGTCGTGACCAAGGGCAACCAACTCTTCCGTCAACCAGTGCACCACCCGCTCGGTGCCGCCATACAGCTTGGGTGGAACAGCCTCCGTCAACGGAGCTACCTGCGCGATGCGCATCTCAGCTTCTCCTCTGCGTGATCATGGAAATTAAAGCCCCTACCGAGTTCGGCACCGGCACGCCAGGGAGGGAACGTTCTCGCATTTGCGAAGTTCCTCTCAACTAACGTTACTTCTTCGTCACACTGCAGCGTGGCCGCGATGCTGCCATCACCCCTTCTCAGTTCGTCCGTATCCGCATGTCGTGATGGCTTTGCCCGGGAACCGAGGCGAAGCGGTCGATGTTCACTCGATCAGTAAGAAAAATGGAAATCATGACGGGGTCGCAGAGAATGGATCATCTTTCTGGATATGCGCGCAGGCCATTTGCCTTTGTTCTGCGCTATCTGCGGCGTCGTTTGGCGTCGCACCTGGTGATCCTGGGTGCCGTTGTTGCGGCAGTTGCCTGCTCGGTAGGCACGCAATACGGCGTCAAATCCCTTGTCGACAGCCTGTCGGCGGGAACTTCGCATGGCGGTAGCGTATGGCTGGCATTCATTCTGCTCATGTCGCTGATTGCCGCCGACAACTTTCTGTGGCGCATCGCGAGCTGGACAGCGAGCTTCACCTTTGTTCGTGTCACGGGCGATTTACGCCGTGACATATTTCGTCATCTGACCGGTCATGCGCCGAGCTACTTCTCGGACCGGATGCCGGGCATGCTGACCAGTCGCATTACGGCCACATCCAATGCAGTGTTCACCGTCGAGAACATGTTCATCTGGAATGTGTTGCCGCCATGCATCGCCACAATTGCGGCAATCGCGTTGATTGGAACCGTGAGCCCCTATATGGCCGTCGGCCTGATCGTGATCGCCGGCGGCATGGTGGTCGCGATGTTCCATCTGGCCGCGGCCGGCAAACCGTTGCATGACGACTTTGCCGACAAGGCGGCCGCCGTCGACGGCGAGATGATTGACGTCATCAGCAACATGCCGCTGGTCCGCGCCTTCTGCGGCATTGGCCACGAGCATGAGCGGTTCGATGCTACGGTGAACCGGGAAGTCAATGCGCGCGGGCGCAGCCTTCGCTATCTGGAGAAGCTGCGGTTGTTGCATGCCGCCGTGACCGTGATTTTGACGATTGCGCTGATGGCCTGGGCAGTCACGCTCTGGCAGCAGGGTGAGGCGACCACCGGCGACGTCGTGCTGGTCTGTACCCTCGGCATCTCCATCCTGAGCGCGACCCGCGACCTCGCGGTGGCGCTGGTCGACGTCACCCAGCATGTCGCGCGCCTGACCGAGGCGATCGCCACGCTGCTGGTGCCGCATGATTTGCGCGATCACCCCGAGGCCGAGCCGCTGGTCAAGAGCGGTGCCGCGATTGCATTCAACAACGTCACCTTCGGCTATCCCGGGGCTGAGAAGATCTTCGAGCGCTTCAGCCTGCGCCTTCAGCCCGGCCAGCGCGTCGGCCTGGTCGGCCAGTCCGGCGGCGGCAAGTCGACCCTGTTCACGCTGCTGCAGCGCTTCTATGATGTCGACGAGGGCAGTGTGACGGTCGACGGCCAGGACATCTCCAAGGTGACACAGCAGAGCCTGCGCGAAGCGATCTCGGTGGTGCCGCAGGACATCTCCCTGTTCCATCGCTCGATCCGCGAGAACATCCGTTACGGCCGTCCCAACGCGACGGACGACGAGGTGCTGCGCGCGGCGATCGCGGCGCGCTGCGATTTCATCGACAGCCTGCCGGACGGTCTCGACACCATGGTCGGCGACCGCGGGGTGAAGATGTCCGGTGGCCAGCGCCAGAGGATCGCGATCGCGCGCGCCTTCGTCAAGGACGCGCCGATCCTGCTGCTCGACGAGGCGACCGCCGCGCTCGACAGCGAATCCGAGGAGGCGATCCGCGAGGCGCTGGGGCGCCTGATGCGCGGCCGCACCGTGATCGCGATCGCGCACCGTCTCGCGACGCTGCGCAATTTCGACCGGGTGATCGTGCTGAAGCATGGCAAGATCATCGAGGACGGCGCGCCCGACCGCCTGATGCAGGGCCACGGCCCATACCGTGAGCTGGTGACGCAGGAAATGAGCCGGCTCGCGAAGTTCGCCGCCTAAGACCCGGCAGTTGCGTTTGCGTGGCCGCGTTCGAACAACAAGCCGCAGGGGAGCAGCTTATGGGAGCCGAAGCCGCAACCAAGATCATTTCGGTATCGCAGACGGTCGAGACCGTCGCGGAGCAGGCCTTCTACATTCCGATGACGGGGCCCGCCGCGCGGCCCCGCCGCTCGCTCAAGCACGATGACACTTTTATCGTGCTGGACAGCCACGGCGACATCGGAGCGTCGGCCGGCGGGCCGGACGGCTTGTTCAACCATGACACGCGCTATCTGGCGCGGCTGGAGCTCGTGCTCGACGATCTCCAGCCGTTGCTGCTCGGCTCGAACCTGCGCGACGACAATTCGGGATTAACGGTCGACCTCACCAATCCCGACATTTATCGTCAGGGCCGCATCGTCCTGCAAAAGGACCTGCTGCACATCGTGCGGACGATCTTCCTGTGGCGCGGCACGGCGTATCAGCGCATCGGGCTGCAGAACCACGGCGAGCAGCGCGCCAGCTTCGAGCTGACGTTGCTGTTCGACAACGATTTTGCCGATCTGTTCGAAGTGCGCGGCGAGCGGCGTCCGCGGCGCGGCGCCGGCACCAGCAAGCTGCTCGGGCCGACAGACGTGCTGTTCGAATATCGTGGTCTCGACGATGTCGAGCGGACCACCGGGCTGCATTTCGATCCGCGTCCGACCAGGCTTTCGGTGAATGCCGCAACGTGGCAGCTCGAGCTCGATCCACATGAGGCGAGATCGCTGTTCGTGGCCGTGTCCTGCAACCGGCCGATCGCGGAGAAGCCGGCGCGATTCTTCAGGAGCCTCTTGGCGCATCGCCGCGAGATGCGGCAGTCGACGATCGGCGCGACCAGCATCGAGACCTCAAACAACATTTTCAACGAGGTGCTGTGCCAGGCCATGGCCGACCTCAACATGCTGATGACGGAGACGCCGCAGGGGCGCTATCCCTATGCCGGCATTCCCTGGTATTCGACGACGTTCGGCCGCGACGGCCTGATCACCGCGCTGCAGATGCTCTGGGTCGATCCGCGGGTCGCCAGGGGCGTGCTGCGGCGGCTCGCGCATTTCCAGGCCAAGGCGGTCGATCCGCTCGCTGACGCCGCACCCGGAAAGATCCTGCATGAGATGCGCGGCGGCGAGATGGCGGCACTGCGCGAGGTGCCGTTCTCGCAATATTACGGCAGCGTGGATTCGACCGCTCTGTTCGTCCTGCTCGCGGGGCGCTATTTCGAGCGCACCGGCGACGAGACAACGCTGGTCGAGCTGTGGCCCGCGATCGAGGCGGGGCTCGCCTGGATCGACGGTCCCGGCGACCCCGACCAGGACGGCTTTGTCGAATACCAGCGCGCCACCGAAAAGGGGCTCGCCAACCAGGGTTGGAAGGACTCTTTCGACGCCATCTTCCATGCCGACGGCAAGCTCGCGGAGGGCAACATCGCGCTCGCCGAGGTCCAGGGCTATGTCTACGCGGCAAAACAGCTCGCCGCGCGATGCGCGCTGCAGCTCGGCAAGCCTGACGTCGCGAAGAGGCTTGAGGCGGAGGCCAAGACGCTCGCCGCGCGCTTCGAAGAGGCGTTCTGGTGCGAGGAGCTCAGGACCTACGCGCTTGCCCTCGACGGCAACAAGCGGCGATGCGAGGTGCGGACCTCGAATGCCGGGCAGGTGCTGTTCAGCGGCATGATCCGGGAGGATCGCGCCCGTCTTGTGGCTGCCGATCTGATGCGGCCGCACTTCTTCTCCGGCTGGGGCATTCGCACCGTCGCGCGCGGCGAGGTGCGCTACAACCCGATGTCGTATCACGACGGCTCGATCTGGCCGCACGACAATGCGCTGATCGCGCTCGGGCTCGCCCATTACGGGCTGAAACACTCGGTGGCCCATGTGTTCAAGGGCCTGTTCGACGCCGCGGCCTACATGGATCTGAGGCGGCTGCCGGAATTGTTCTGCGGCTTCCGCCGCGAGAAGCGGCGCGGCCCGACGCTCTATCCGGTTGCCTGCGCGCCGCAGGCCTGGGCCAGCGCCACGCCGTTCACGCTGCTGGAGGCGGCGCTCGGCATCGAGTTCGACGTCGCGCGCTGCGAGATCCGGCTGCGCAATCCGCAATTGCCGACGTTCTTGAACGAGGTCATCTTGCGCGATCTGCGGCTGGGCGAATCCAGCGTCGACTTACGCGTCAGCCGCCACGGCCACGACGTGGCGCTGGAGGTGCTGCGCACGCGCGGCCAGATCCAGGTGTCGATCGTGCTGGCGCGCTAGCGGCGCGCCGCAAGGAGGGGTCATGCGTAACGCCGGATGGTTGGTCGTGAGCGTGGCGATCGTCGCGGGATTGACGGTTGCCGTATCGCGAGCCGCGGAAGAGCAACCCGCAGCCGCAACCGAGGCGAACGCACCGCCGACGGTGCAGTCGCCGGCTTCGGTGGTGCCGATCACGCCGAAGGATGCCGCGCCGCCGCCCTCGGTGACCATCATCGGCGCCAGCGACGCCCATGGCGTGCTCGGACGGGACGTGCGCAGCGCAGCGGACGAGGACATGGGTCATATCGTCGACGTCATCGTCGATCTCACCGGCCATGTGCGCGCCGCCGTGATCGATTTCGGCGGCTTCCTCGGCGTCGGCAGCCGCAAGATCGTGGTCGACTGGAATGCGCTTCGTTTCGGCAAGATCACCAACAAGAAGGACAGTATCACGCTGGAATTGACCAAGGCGCAGGTCGCAGCCGCGCCGGAATACAAGGAAGACACTCCGATGGTCGTGCTCGGCGCGTCCGGTAGCCTGCAACCGCTGCAAGCGATTCAGTGAGGCGCGGGGAGGGATGGCCGCCGGTGCTTTCATCGTCGAAGAAGCCGAACCATGGAGCCCAGGATCGCGACGGCCGCGTTGAGCAGGACAGTTTCGCCGGCGTGCCATCGATCGCGGGCATTCCGGCGCCGTCGCGCCGGAGCCTGCGCGGCCTCGACTGGTTCATCTTCTTCCTCGCGGACGTGCAGACCGGCTTCGGCCCCTTCATCGCGGTCTATCTGACCACGCAGAAATGGACCCAGGTCGAGATCGGGTTCGTGCTGTCGATCGGCGGCATTATCGCGCTGATCGGTCAGATGCCAGGCGGCGCCATCATCGACGCCGCGAAATCCGAGCGGCTGGTTGCGGCGCTTGCGATCGCGACCATCGGCTGCTGCGCGCTCGCCTATGCGGCGATGCCGATCTTCCCCGTCGTGGTGGCGGCGGCCACCTTGCATGCGGCGGCGAGCTGCGTGCTGGGCCCGGCGATCGCGGCGATCAGCCTGGGCCTGGTCGGTCCGCTCAAGATCGGCGAACGGCTCGGCCGCAACGCCCGTTTTGCCTCGCTCGGCAATGGCGTCGCCGCCGCGGTGATGGGAACGGCCGGTTATCTTCTCTCGAGCCGTTCGGTATTCCTCGTCAGCTTCCTGCTCGCGATCCCGACCCTGATCGCGCTGTCGCGGATCCGCGAGGAGGAGGTCGACATCGCGCGCTGCCACGGCGAGATGCCACGCGAGGCGCCGGTTCCCGGCGACACCAATGTCTGGCATCTGATCCGGCAGAAACCGCTCATCGTCTTTGCGCTGAGCGTGCTGCTGTTGCAGCTCGCAAACGCCTCGATGATGCCGCTGATGGCAAGCGCCGTGACGGCGCGGTCGAGCCAGTGGGCGACGGTGCTGGTGGCCTTTTGCATCGTCGTGCCCCAGGCGATCGTCGCGCTGCTGTCGCCGACCGTCGGGCGTAAGGCGCAGCTTTGGGGCCGGCGCCCGTTGCTGCTGATCGGTTTCGCCGCGCTGGCGATCCGCGGCGTGCTGTTCGCGACCGTGCGCGATCCCTATCTGCTGGTGCTGGTGCAGGTGTTCGACGGCTTCACGGCCGCTGTGTTCGCGGTGATGATCCCGTTGATCGTGGCCGACGTCGCCTTCGGCAGCGGGCATTTCAATCTGGCGCAAGGCATCGTCGGCACCGCGACCGGCCTCGGTGCGTCCTTGAGCACCGCGCTTGGCGGCTATGTCAGCGACAAGTTCGGCAATGCCACCGCGTTCCTCGGGCTGGCGAGCATCGCGGCGATCGGGCTGTTGCTGATCCTGTTCGTGATGCCGGAGACCCGGCGCACTGGCATGATCGCGACAAAAGAAATGGCCGGCTGAACCAGATCAGCCGGCCATAAGTGGGGAAGACAAAATCAGGCGTGAAGACTGTGCAGGCGCTGACTGTTGCGCAGTAAAGCTTGCGAAGCGTCAACGCTCTGTCCGCCCTGCGGTCATATGCAGCTCCCTCCCGGACGATCGTCGCTGGACGGCCGACGGTCGCCGGGCGTAACAATGCCGGAGGATTTGCGAAGATAGAGACAGGCTCTCTGGAGCAGGAGCGTGATGAGCATGCAGGGCAATGCCGAGGCGGGCAGGTGCAGGGACCTGCCGGGACAAATCGTGCTGGTGCTGCAAGGCGGCGGTGCGCTCGGCTCCTATCAGGCGGGCGTGTACCAGGCCTTGCACGAGGCGGGCATCGAGCCGGACTGGGTCATCGGCACCTCGATCGGGGCCATCAATGCGAGCCTGATCGCAGGCAACGCGCCGGAAAACAGGCTCGCGCGCCTGAAGGAGTTCTGGAAACGGATGGAGCAGACTCCTCTGCGCACTGGCGTTCCCGGCTTCGACGACAAGCTGGCCTATTGGTCGACTGTCACCCGCGGCATTCCCGGCTTTTTCCGGCCCAATCCACTTGCGCATGCCGGCGAGTCCTATCCGCTCGGCGCCGATCGCGCCGGCTATTATACGACTGCGCCGCTGGAGACCACGCTGCGCGAGCTCGTCGATTTCGGCCTCGCCAATCGCGGCGCGCCGCGTCTCACGGTCGGGGCGGCCCATGTCGGCACCAGCCGGATGCGCTATTTCGACAGCCGCGACGGTGAGCTGACGGTGAAGCACGTCATGGCCTCGGGCGCGCTACCGCCGGCCTTCCCGGCGGTGCGTATCGACGGCGAGCTTTATTGGGACGGCGGCATTCTCTCGAACTCGCCGACGGAGGCCGTATTCGACGACAATCCTCGGAGGGACTCGCTGATCTTCTCCGTGCATCTGTGGAATCCCGCCGGTGCCGAGCCGACCACGATGGGGGAGGTGCTGACCCGCCACAAGGACGTGCAATATTCCAGCCGGATCGCGAGCCAGATCGAGCGCCAGCAGCAGGCCCATCGGCTGCGCCACGTCATCAACCAGCTTGCGGCCCGATTGCCCGCGAGCGAGCGCGATGATCCCGCGGTGAGGGATCTGATCGGCTATGGCTGCTCGACGCGCATGCATGTGGTGCGGTTGCTGGCACCGCAGCTCGGTCGCGAGACCCACACCAAGGACATCGACTTCAGCCCGTCCGGCATCATGCGGCGCTGGGACGCCGGTTACGCGCATACAAGGTCGGTGCTGACGCGCGCGCCGTGGACCGGCGAATTCGATCCGCTGTCGGGCGTGGTGCTGCACGAGCATATCGACGAGATGCCGCTGGCCGCGGAATAGCGCCATAAGCGGCCGTTCGCTTCATCGAATTGCCATAGGCCTTGCGGATCGTCGGCTTTCGTCCGCAATCGGAAGGCTCTGCAAGTGGTGACCGGGTACGATCTGGAATGGGCTCTCGATCAGGTCCGCGCCAATGCGCCGGGACCGGTGCCCGGCGTGTTCGGTCCTGACACGGTGACCTGGCGGATCGATCGGGAGGCGGTCATCTTTCTTGGCGCCGGCCGTGCGCTGCTGCTTCAACTCGCGCATCCCTGGGTCGCGGCCGCCATCGCAGAGCATTCCAACACCCTAGCCGATCCGATCGGGCGCTTCCACCGCACCTTCGACATCGTGTTCGCCCTGGTGTTCGGCTCGCTCGACCGCGCCATGCTGTCATCCCGGCAACTGCATCGGCGCCACAGCATGATCGTCGGCCAGATGCCCGAGACCGTCGGTCCCTTCGCTGTGGGTTCGCGCTATTGCGCCAACGACATCCCGTCGCTGCGCTGGGTTCACGCCACGCTGGTCGAGACCGCGCTGATGGCGCACGATCTGGTCCTGCCGCCGCTCTCGGTGGAGGAGCGCGAGCGCTACTGGACCGAGAGCCGGACGTTTGGCGCGCTGTTCGGGCTGACGGGCGATGATCTGCCGGCCGACTGGTCCGGCTTCGCAGCCTACGCCGCAGCGATGACGCAGTCGGACACGCTGACCGTTAGCCCGGCCGCGCGCGAGATCGCCGCGCAGATCTTTGGCGGCGCGCGCCCGTGGCTGCGGCCGCCGCGATGGTATCGCGCACTCACGGCAAGCCTGCTGCCGGAGCGTCTGCGCGCAGGCTTTGGGTTTGAGCTTGATGAGCAGCACGCCAAATCCGCTGACAACGCGCTGCGATGGATCAAGCGGATCTATCCGAAATTGCCGGATCGGCTGCGCTATGTCGGCCCCTATCAGGAAGCGCAGGCCCGGCTGCGCGGCGAACCACAGCCCGACTGGATGACCCGCTGCCTCAACCGCGCCTGGATCGGCCGGCCGCAGATGGACGTGCGCGGGAAGGGGTGAGCGCTCGGTGCTCGCCACAAGCACCGTCATTGCGAGGAGCTCTTGCGACGAAGCAATCCAGACTGCTTCCGCAGAGGGATTCTGGATTGCTTCGCTTCGCTCGCAATGACGGAGAATGTGGTAGCGGCCGTCGTGCCCTCACGCCGCCGCGAGCTTCCGATACAGCGCGCTGTAACTTCCGGCCGAGATGCTCCACGAGAACGACCGGCCCATCGCGCTGCGGCGCATGGTGTCGAGCTGGTCCTGGGCCATGAACGCCTCGAAGGCGCGGCGGACGCCGCCGAGGAAGGACTCGTGCGAGGGTCTTGAGAACAAAAAGCCGGTCTCGCCGTCTGTGATGGTTTCGGCGAGGCCGCCGGTCTGGTGACCGATCGGCAGCGAGCCAAAACGCTGGGCATACATCTGGCTAAGCCCGCACGGCTCGAAGCGCGACGGCATCAGCGTAAAATCGCTGCCGGCAAAGATGCGCCGCGCCTGGGCGTCGTTGAAGCCGATGGTGACGCCGATGGCGTCGGGGCGGCGGCGATGGGCATCGATCAGCGCCTGCTCGAGCGAGGGCTCGCCGGAGCCGGTGACCACGATCTGCCCGCCGGCATCGACGATCTCGTCGGCGGCCGATAGCACGAGGTCGATGCCTTTCTGGTGCACGAGCCGCGCGACGATCGCAAACATCGGCCCGCGCGAGACCGCGAGGCCGAACTGCTTGCGTACGTAGTCCGCGTTGGCCTTCTTGCCGACCCAGTCGCCGGCGCCGAATTGCTGCGCGAGCTGGGCGCAGGAGCGCGGGTCCCAGCTCTCGTCGATGCCGTTGAGGATGCCGGTGAGCTCGGACGCTTCGGAGCGGACGCGCAGCAGTCCTTCGAGGCCGCAGCCGAATTCCTCCGTCGTGATCTCGCGCGCATAGGTGCCGCTGACGGTGGTGAGATGCGAAGCATAGACGAGGCCAGCCTTGAGGAAGGAGAGCTGGTCGTAGAACTCGACGCCGTCGATGTGGAAGGAGCTTTCGGGGACGCCGATCCGCCGCAGCGAGTCCTTCGGGAAGAGACCCTGATAGGCGAGGTTGTGGATGGTCAGGATCGACGGCAGCTTGGCGCCGCGCCAGGCGAGGTAGGCCGGCACGAGCGAGGCCTGCCAGTCATTGGCATGGACCAGATCTGCTGCCCAATTCTTGTCCAGCTTGCCCATGGCAAGCTCAGCGGCCGCCGAGGCGAGCCGCGCGAAGCGAATGTCGTTGTCCGGCCAGTCGCGCCCGGACTCGTCGCCATAGGGATTGCCGGGACGGTCGTAGAGTTGTGAGCACAACAGCACATAAACCGGCAGGCCGTCCTTGGTGGCGGCCCGGCCGAGCGAGCAGGCCGGCATCTCCGCAAATGCCGGGCAGCGGCCAACGACCTGAATATGCGTGAGATGCTCGATGATGTCGCGATAGCCGGGCAGCATGATCCGGATATCGGCGAAGGGGCGGAGCGCTCGAGGGAGGGCAGCGGAAACAGCACCAAGTCCGCCGACGCGGACGAAGTCGTCCATCTCCGTGGTGACGAATAAGACCCTCAAGAACGATTGCCCTCTTCCGATCCCGATTGCTGCTATGCAAGATCGGGTCCAGTTGTCCCGGAAACGCTCAAGCCCCCCACGAGACGCATCGGTTCGGTAAAGACTTTCCTACTCAGCCGCCGCCCTCTAGGGTCGGCGCAGCAACAAGAGAGAACATCGATAGTTCCTAAGGGGCGGCAAGGAGACGTGGCCGGCATGCAGCTAGCAGATAAGCACGAAGACACGACGACAAAGGCCTTCGCGGGTCTGCGGGTCCTGGATTTTTCGACCACCATTGCCGGCCCGCATTGCGCGCGGATGCTGGCCGACATGGGCGCCGAGGTTATCAAGATCGAAACCGAGGGCGGCGAGACGATGCGGACGCGGCCGCCGCTGCGTAAAGGCTGCAGCACCGTGTTCGGCCAGCTCAATGTCGGCAAGAAGAGCGTGGTGCTCGACCTCAAGTCCGAGGACGGCAGGGAGGCGGTCCGCCGGCTGGTCGCCGCCGCTGACATCCTGGTCGAGAATTTTCGCCCGGGCGTGATGCGCCGGCTGCGGCTCGACTATGACAGCCTCCGCCCGGTCAACCCCAGGCTGATCTATTGCTCGATCTCGGGCTATGGCCAGACCGGTCCCTCGGCCGAGCTGCCGGCCTACGCGCCGGTGATCCATGCCGCCTCCGGCTATGACATGGCGCATCTCGCCTACCAGCCGGGCCGCAACCGTCCGGACTATTGCGGCATCTACCATGCCGATGTCGTCACCGGTACCTATGGCTTTGGCGCGATTGCGTCCGCGCTCTATCAGCGCACCGTGACCGGGCTCGGCCAGCACATCGACGTCTCCATGCTGGAATCGATGCTGACCTTGACGGTGATCGAATTGCAGAGCTCGCAATTCGCGGTGAAGCCGCCGCCGCGTCCGATGTTCGGCCCGACCGAGACCGCCAACGGCTATGTCATGATCACGGTCGCCAGCGAGAAGACGTTTCAGTGCCTGATGGGTGTGATCGGGCGGCCCGAATGGATCTCCGATCCGCGCTTCTCCTCCTATGCTCCGCGGCGCGAGAACTGGGCCGACATGATGGACGGCGTCGAGGCCTGGTCGAAGCGGCTCACGACCAATGCATGCCTTGTGGCTTTGAGCGCTGCCGGCGTGCCGGCCTCGGCCTATCGCACCATCAAGGAAGCTCTGGCCGATCCGCAGCTCGCGCACCGGCAGGCGCTCTCGTCGGTGGAGGACGGAGGCGGCGCGTTCCAGGTGCTCAATCTGCCGTTCCGGATGACGGGCGCTGACACGACGCCGGGCAAGACGATCTCTGTGCTCGGCGAGCACACGGATGCGCTGTGCGACGAATTCGGCCTCGGCGACGACGCGCCAATTCCGTCCGGCAAAACGACCGTGCAAGGCTGACGAAGGGCCAGGTTTGTCTCGTCCCGCCGCCCGTGCCATGGTGGCGCGACGAAGAAATATGCCGGGAGGACGCCATGAAGAGTTTCAAGGTCGCTGATTTCAAGGCGCCGCTGCAGGAGTTCGACGAGGCCACGCCGCAACCGTCAGGCACGCAGGTGCTGATCAAGGTCAAGGCCGCCGGCGTCTGCCACAGCGATCTCCACATCTGGGAAGGCGGCTATGATCTCGGCCATGGCCGCAAGCCGCTGTCACTGAAGGATCGCGGCATCAATCTGCCGCTGACCATGGGCCACGAGACGGTTGGCGAAGTGCTGGCCTTCGGGCCCGACGTGAAGCCGACCGACCAGGGCGGCCTCAAGCTTGGCGATGTCGGCCTGGTCTATCCCTGGATCGGCTGCGGCAAATGCGCGACGTGCCTCGGCGGTGACGAGAACATGTGCCTGACGCCGCGCTCGCTCGGCGTCTATTGCGACGGCGGCTATTCCGATCACATGCTGGTGCCGCATCCGCGCTATCTGCTCAACCTGAACGGGCTCGATCCCGCGTCGGCCGCACCCTATGCCTGCTCGGGCGTCACCACCTACAGCGCGCTGAAGAAGGTCGAGCAGCACTTTGACACGCCGATCGTGATGTTCGGCGCCGGCGGTCTCGGCCTGATGGCACTGTCGCTCTTGAAGGCGATGGGCGGCAAGGGCGCGATCATGGTCGATATCGATGCCAGGAAGCGCGAGGCGGCGGAAAAGGCCGGCGCGCTTGCCACCATCGATCCCAAGGCGCCGGATGCGCTGGAGCAGCTGGCGAAGAAGGCGGGCGGCCCGATCCGCGCCGTGATTGATCTCGTAGGCAATGCCGCAACGACACAGCTCGGCTTCGACTGCCTGACCAAGGGCGGCAAGCTCGTTATCGTCGGCCTGTTCGGCGGTGGCGCGACCTGGGCCTTGCCGCTGATCCCGATCAAGGCGGTGACGATCCAGGGCAGCTATGTCGGAAACCTGCGCGAGACGCAGGAGCTGCTCGATCTCGTCCGCGCCAAGAACGTGGCGCCGATCCCGGTGACGAAGGCGCCGCTCAACAAGGCCAACGACGCGCTGGTGCAGTTGCAGCAGGGCGCGGTGGTCGGGCGCACGGTGCTGACGCCGTAGCGGCTCTCTCCTCCGTCATTGCGAGCGACGCGAAGCAATCCAGAAATCCATCCGCGGACACAGTCTGGATTGCTTCGCCTCGCTCGCAATGACGGGCCTTTCTTTTGTTCGCCTAGGAATCACCCATGTCCGCAAACAACGCCTTCCACATTGCCGTGCTCGCCGGTGACGGCATCGGCCCCGAAGTCATGACGCCCGCGATTGAGGTGTTGCGCAAGATCGAGGCGAAGTCGGACTTGCGCTTCCGCTTCACCGAGGCGCCCGCCGGCGCCAACAATTATCTTGCGACCGGCAAGTCGATGCCGGATTCCACCATCAAATTGTGCGAGGAAGCCGACGCGATCCTGCTCGGTGCCTGCGGCCTGCCGTCGGTGCGCTATCCCGACAATACCGAGATCGCACCGCAGATCGAGCTGCGCTTCATCTTCGATCTCTACGCGGGCGTGCGCCCGGCGCGGCTCATTCCGGGCGTGCCGAGCCCGATCGTCGGCGCTGACAAGGGCGGCATCGATCTCGTCGTGATCCGCGAGTCCACCGAAGGCCTGTTCGCCTCGATGGGCAAGGGCGTCGTCACCCATGAAGATGCGCGCGAGACCATGGTGATCACGCGCAAGACCTCCGAGCGCCTGTTCGACTTCTCGTTTCGCCTCGCCGAGCGGCGCAAGGCACGTGGCAAGCCGGGTGCGCTCGCCTGCGTCGACAAGGCGAACGTGTTCAAGGCGTTTGCGTTCTTCCGCGGCATTTTCGACGAGATCGCGAAGAAGCATCCCGAGGTGAAAACCGATCGCCTCTATGTCGACGCCTGCTCGGCCATGCTGGTCAAGCGTCCCTGGGATTTCGACGTGATGGTGATGGAGAACATGTTCGGGGACATCGTCTCCGACATCACCGCGAGCCTGATCGGCGGCCTCGGCATGGCACCGTCGGCCGACATCGGCGACAAATACGCCGTGTTCCAGCCGTGTCACGGCACCGCGCCTGATATCATGGGGCAGGGCAAGGCCAATCCCACCGGCATGATCCTGTCGGCGGCGATGATGCTGGACTGGCTCGCCGACAAGCACGGCGTCAAGAGCGCGGCGGAATCCGGCGAGCAGATCGAGCGCGCGGTGGATCAGGTCTATGCCGCCGGCCTCAAGCCGATCGAGTTTGGCGGCAGCAACGGCACGGCGGATATTACCAGGGCGGTGCTCGCGGCGCTGTAGGAGTAATCGGACCGCGGGGCGCTTTCACCTCGCCCGCTTGCGGGGAGAGGTCGAATTTCGAGCGAAGCGCGAATTCGGGTGAGAGGGACTCTCCGCGAGTCGAACTCTTACCGTTGTTTTCGGCGACGGTCCCGTGCTCGCAGATGAATTGCTCGAATTTGTCATCAAGGTCGTCAAGACGTGTCGATCTCGAACGCGATGGGGCATAAGCCGATGTCCGGCTGCATGGGCGTATTGGCGGCCAAGGTTTTCCGTATTTTGTGAAAAGGGTATTTACCTACCAAAGACGCCGCTCCGGCGCATCTTTGATCGGCTCGCCGTGAACGCCAATGGTGTTGAAGGCTTCGAAGACGGTTTATCGGCGCTGCACCAGACCAACTTGCCAAAATATCCGGACCTCTTGGCCTCAATCAGGTACATTCAGTAAGGGGTGGCTTTTGATCAACGGCCGCGAAGGCCGGCAATTGCGATCGGAGCTGGCATGTCGAGAGGATTGAACCCTGCTTCTATAAACGAAAGCGTGCTGACGCAGCGCTTGAGCGAGCTTGAATCCGCTGCGAACTGGCCGCCGTCTGTGCTCCAGGACCTCGAGCGCTTTATTCACACCGGCGACGACTATGATCTCTTTCGGGTCAACCCGATCAAGTACGCGACCGTCAACGGGTTGAGTGAGGCCGATGGAATCGACCTGTTTGTGCACGCCGCCAAGGTCGGCCTGTTCGAGATGCAGTGGCTACTCATCTGCGCCTATTGCCCACAGGTCGCAGGCAGTTTTCGTGAGCTGGACCAGATTCATCCACGCTTCCAGTGCGAGTTCTGCAACGCACTCAACGATGTGGCGTTGGATGACTATATCCAGGTTGCCTTTACAGTCTCGGATGCCGTCCGCGACATCGTGTTCCGCCATCCTGAGAAGCTGTCCGTGCAGGACTACTATCTGCGCTACAATTTCTCCGGAGATTTCAGGCCTCCACTTGGAATGACGCACGAACAACTCGTCGCGGCGCTCTCACGCGGATTTGCCGACATTGAAGCTGAGCAATGCAGAAGCTTCGAGTTTGACGTGACGGCCGGCCGTTTCGAGGTGCTTGACCTCAGCCATAAGCTGCTCCTGGTCTTCTTCGCCAACGGTGAGGTGGCGGGACCCCAAGGGACGCAAATTCAACTCGAATCGGGTCGGTTCGTGGTTCCGGACCGATCGATCGGGCCGAGAGAAATGGTCCTGGGCGATGGACTCTTTGCCTTTCGACGGACGACCGACGTCAGCCCAAGCAAGCATACCGTCGTGATTGAGAACCGCACGAGCGAGCGCGGCCGCTTCTGGTTCCTCCAGTATCCTCCCCAGTTCGTGCCTCATCTGGTCGAATACGAGCCCTTTCTGTCTGGCAAGCGGTTACTGCTCACCCCGTGCTTCGGCGAACTCTACAAGACGCAGTTGGTGGACGAGCGCGAGAGCCTCGCCGTCTCCGACATGACTTACCTGTTCACGGATCTGAAAGATTCGACTCCGCTGTATGAAAGCGTTGGCGACGTGAATGCCTATTTTCTCGTTCGTCAGCACTTCGACATCTTGAACAAGATCATTCGAGAACGATCTGGCACCATCATCAAGACGATCGGCGATGCGGTCATGGCCGGATTTGAGCGCCCACAGGATGCTGTCCGTGCCTCCATCGAGATGATCGAAGAACTGTTGCACTTCAACCAAACCGCTTCACGGCCGCTAGGCCTCAAGGTCGGTGTGCACAGAGGCAGGGCGGTTGCCGTACGGCTAAACGACCGGATTGATTACTTCGGACAGGACGTGAATATTGCTGCACGCGTGCAAGGGCTTGCCGCCGTCAACGAGGTGTGCCTGACCGAAGCTGTCATGGAAGCCCCCGGCGTCAGTGACATCGTCGAAGGACGCCCGGCATCGCGCGACTACGAGAACTTGAAGGGCGTCGGCCAGAAGATGGAAATTCATCGGATTGGAGTTTCTCCGACACGGAGGTGAGCCCCGCTGATGCCGCCAGCAAAAAGCCGCCGATAACGGCCGAACTGATGACAGTGTCCGCTCCACTCCGACCAGCAGCGCTTTCGCCTGATTGAGGTTTTGAGCGAGTGACCGCCCGCGACGCTTTTAAGGAAAAAGGGGCCTCACGGCCCCTTCGTCCTTTACCAGCGGTGCCAGTGGCGATGGCCCCAGCCCCACGGACGCGGGCCGTAGCCATAGAAGCGTCGCGGGCCGCCGTAATAGCCATAGGCGCCGTAATAATTCGGGCGCCACCAGCAGCGGCCCCAGGCGTTGCAGACCATGCGCACCTGATCGACATGCGCGGCCGGACCGCCTGCGACCTGATCGGCCTGCGGAATGCCGTTCGGCATCGCCGCGAGCGCTTGTCCCGACGCCAGCGCGGCGCTGCCCAGGGCAGCCAGACCAAGAACAGCAAGTTTGAGTGTCATCGCGATCTCCCTCATTGGTGGCGGGAGAACTTGCGCCAGATCAATTGGTTGCTATCGCAGCGCAAGGCGGCGAGGAATTTAATCTTGGTGAATGAAGGTTCAGCTTCGCTCGCCTCAGCTTATCTGCCTCAGAGTCACTTCCCCTGGAACTGCGGCTTGCGCTTCTCCATGAAGGCCTGCCGGCCTTCGCGAAAATCGGCGCTGTCCATGCAGGCTGTGCCGATCGCCTTGATTGCGGTCATGTCGCGTGCGCTTTCGTCCTTCAGCACCTCCGCGATGGTGATCTTGGCGGCCTTGATCGCAAGCGGCGCGTTCTGCGAGATCGTCGCGGCAATCGCCATGGTCTCGCCCCAGAGCTGGTCGTCGGGGATCACGCGCTCGACGAGGCCGATGCGCAAGGCTTCGGTGGAATCGATGCGCATGCCCGTGTACATCAAGAGCCGCGCCCAGGACGGGCCGACGAGCGACACCAGGTGCCGCAGGCCGTCAAAGCCATAGGCGATGCCGAGCTTCGCCGCGGGAATGCCGAACTGGCTGTCGTGCGCGGCGATGCGGATGTCGGCCAGCATCGCGACCTGCATGCCGCCGCCGAGGCAAAAACCCTGGATGCAGGCAATCGTCGGCTTCGGGTAGTCGGCGAGCAGCGCGCGCTGGGCGGCGCTGCGCTTGCCGTACTCCTCGGAGGCCGCCGCATTATGGCGGTTTTTCTCGAACTGGCTGATGTCGGCGCCGGAGACGAACGCCTTGCCGCCGGCGCCGCGCATGATCACGACGCGCACTGAATCGTCGTCGCGCAAGGCTGTCAGCGCTTCGCTCCCACATCTCCAGCGACATCGCGTTGCGCTTGTCGGGATTGTTGAAGGTGATCACACCGACGCCGTCGGCGACCTCCGTGATGATCTTGCCGTCGGCGTAGGGAGCTTCATGGGAGAGATCGGGCATCGCGCGCTCGCTTGTCGTTGACGAGGCGCAATGTGCGACCGGGCCGAGGCCCAGGTCAACCGCGGCGGGGCGAGGGGATTTGCATCAGCCCGTGCCGCGATTGCATGTCTACTGCGCCATATGCGCGGTCAGCGGATGATTGCCGGCATTGCTGAAGAACGCGGCTTCTTCGGCGGTTGCCTCCAGCAACTGCTCGTCCTGGCTATAGACGTCGCTGCGGAACTGGATGGACTGGTCCCTGGTCATCCACGCGGTGAGATAGATCCAGGCCACCGGCACCTTCCTGGCCATCGCGACCTCCTGATGCTGACCGGTGGCGATTTCCGCATCGATCGCGGCGCGGCTCCATTTCGGCTGGTCCTTGAGCAGCCAGGCGGCGAGATCGCGCACATTGTCGACGCGGGAGCAGCCGTGGGAATCGAAGCGGTAGTCGTCGCTGAACAGATTGCGCTGGTTGGTGTCGTGCATGTAGACCGAATAGGAGTTCGGCATGTCGATCTTCACCGCGCCGAGCGCGTTGAAGGTGCCATTCTGCTGGCGCACGGTGAAATTCGGCGTGTGCGTGCCCGACCAGTCGACCGAATGCGGATCGATCGGATTGTCGTGGCCGTCGAGCACCTCCATGTGCATGCGCGACAGATAGGTCGGGTCCTTGCGCATATGTGCGGAGATCTCGGTCTTGGCGATCGAGGAGGGCACCGTCCAGGTCGGGTTCAGCACCACGCCGGTGATCTGGGCCGTCAGCGTCGGCGACGGTTTTTCGGTCTTGCCGACGATGACGCGATAGCGCCGCACCACGACGTCGTTCTCGACCGCCTCGGCGAAGGCGGCGGGGATGTTGACCACGACATAGCGCGGGCCGAAGCTGAAGTTGGTGTTCTCGAGCCGCTCGAGCGACGCTTCCAGTTGCCGGATGCGCTTTTGCACTGTGACGTTCATGGCCGCGAGCGTGCGCGGCGTCATCGTGCCCGTCGGCGCAAGACCGTGGCGGGCTTGGAAGCGCTTCACACCGTCCGCGAGATCCTGGTCGAAAGCACCACTCGCCTTCTCGGCAGCGAGGTCGCCCGCGAGAATCAGCCGCTTGCGCAGAAGGTCGTCATTGGTGCCTTGCACGCCGGGCGCGAACCTGGCGTCCGCAGGGATCGTCGGCCAGCCGCCGCGCACCGCAAGATCGGAATAGCTCAGCGCCGCGTCCTTGATGCGCTGGGCGGTGCCTTCGTCATAGGTCGGCTCATGCGTCAGCGCGAGCGCTGCGGCCGAGCGGCTCTCGGCGGTCGAAGCCGGTGCCGCAGCGGCGGCTTTGGGCGCGGCTGCGTGAGCCGGGTTGGCGGTCGCCGGCACTGTGCCGGACGGGGTGGCGGACGAGGTGCCGGCCTTGGGCCCGGCCTGGCCCGTGGTCTCGGTCTGCGCAAGCGCAGAGGCGCTGACGATGAGGCCCATGGCAATGATCACGGCATGGCGTTTCGACATCTGTCTGGTTTTCCCCCAAGAGGCAATTCCCGGCCGCTGTGCTGCGTGCGCCGATCAGCGAAATCGGCGGGAAGCTAGGGCATCAGGGTTGCGGTCCCATTAAGCGCATCGAGGCCCCTGCGCGTCCAACGCGGAGGCTCTCGAGTAGGTCGCAACAAGGTTGGGACGGGTTCGCGTAAACTGCGACGAATACCAAAAAAAGGGGCGGTCATGCCGCCCCAAAAATCGAAGGCCGCGCGCGTAAGGTGCGCACGCCTTTCTCCTGCCAATCAG
This sequence comes from Bradyrhizobium sp. S3.3.6, assembly GCF_040546905.1. NCBI lineage: Bacteria > Pseudomonadati > Pseudomonadota > Alphaproteobacteria > Hyphomicrobiales > Nitrobacteraceae > Bradyrhizobium > Bradyrhizobium sp. S3.3.6. The sequence continues at coordinate 198,552 of NZ_JBEPOT010000017.1, forward strand.
GCTTCATCCTGCCAATCGGGCCTCGCCCAATCCAGCCGCGCCCCCGCGACGCGGCGGATTGAACATTGGCCGTGAAGGCCAGGCCGTCGATCGATCAGGCTTCGTTCGCCGCGATCGATTCCATCAGCGAGACGAGCTGACGCTGCACCGTCTGATCCTTGATCTTGCTGTAGGCGCGCAGCAGGCGGAGGCTGAAAGCCGAGTCCAGGAACAGGAGGCTTTCGACTTCGCGGGCCTTGTTGTCGCCGTCATAGAAGAAGGTCACGGGCACATCGAGGGCGGTGGCGATCTGCTGAAGCCGAGCCGCGCCGACGCGGTTGACGCCCTTCTCGTATTTCTGGACCTGCTGGAAGCTCACGCCGAGCTTTTCGCCGAGCTCAGCCTGCGAGATCTTCATCTCGACGCGCCGCAGACGGATCCGCTTGCCAAGCTCGATGTCCGGCTTGCCGGCACTGCGCTGCTTCATCCTTTTCGCCGCTGCTTTCATTTTGGTTTTCACCTTTGTTCTTCGGTTGAAAATCCCCCGAAGAGCTGGGTCAGGGGTTCGCCCATATACGAGTCCTTGAATTCATGCGGATGCACGAACTCTTCCTTAAACCACGGGAAGCGAGCCGGATTGAAAGCTTCGATCAGCCAATCAATCATGTGCCGCACGCGGGGAATCCGGCCGCTACCAGGGTGGTAGGACAACCAGATATCCAGCGGTCGGTTCAACTCGACCTCCAGTGGAATCAACTTCCCGCCAAGCGCAATGGCATAGCTCGGGAATACGCCGATTCCGGCTCCATTCGCGACAGCCCAGTAATTGGCGCTTGAGACGTTGGTCTTCATGACCAGAAGGTCACGCTCCGGAACGCCCGGGAAGAAGCTCTCGAAAGTTTCCTTGGCGGCGAGCTGGTCGGCGAATTGCAGCACCAGGCGGTGCTTGATCAATTCGAGCGCCGAGTGCGGCGTGCCATATTTTTCAAGGTATTTTTCCGAAGCCCAGAACATCAAATGCATGCGGCCGAGCCGCACCAGCTTGACGTCGAGCGCCGACGGCCGCGACAGATGGATGGCGACGTCGGCCTCGTGGCGGGAAACGTCCGCCGAGCGCATCGCGCAATGCAGGTCGACCAGGATATTCGGATAGGCTTGCTGGAATTCCACCAGCCGGGGGGCGAGCCAGAAGGTGCCCAGTCCCTCGGTGACGGCGACGCGAACCTCGCCGGTGAGGGCGTTGGCGGTTGAATCGCTGGTGCGCAACACGTCGAAGGCCGCCGCCTCCATGCGCTCGACGGCGGAGACCACCAGCGCGCCTTCATCGGTGAGATGGGTGCCGTGGACATCGCGTGTGAACAGGGTGGTGCCGGTCTGGCGCTCAAAATCATCGATCCGGCGGCGGACAGCGTTGATCGACAGAGACAAGCGTTCTGCCGCCGAGCGGAAGCTGCCGCATCGAACGACTTCCAAGAAGATGCGGGCCGCATCCCAATCGGAGAGGCCGCTGATGTTTGTCTTTAGGCGTTCCTCCAGTGGAACGCCCCTTTCCGCCAAGGAGTGCATACAAGTCCCTTCGGGGCGCTAAACTGGCAGAATCTAGCGCAAACCACAACCACGACGGGTTGGGGAACGGTGAGTTTTAAACGCCATACTTACCGCGCCCGAAGTGGTATTTTAGTGTGCTTGGGGTTGGGAATCGGGCTAGTTGTTGCCCGGAAGAGGGGTACACGTGCGTTCCGTTGCGAGCCTTACCATGGCTGCGGGATTGCCGGGTCCAATTGGACCTGAGGGTGGCGTGCGAAATGCCGCGCGCGCTCGCAGGATGGATCGATCGCGCGGGCCGAGGCGTTTCAGCTCCAGGCGTTTCAGCTCCAGGCGTTTCAGCTCCAGGCGTTTCAGCTCCAGGCGTTTCAGCTCCAGGCGTTTCAGCTCCAGGCGTTTCAGCTCCAGGCG